>DATLXK010000016.1:0-3950 GCA_035575925.1 Sphingobacteriaceae bacterium | reverse complement strand
GTATTAATATCAGCCAGGGCCGCGGCAGTTGGCCCATTCAACTCGTTTTCTGCTTCTGCTCTTATTAAATATACTTCTGCTAATCTTATAATAAAAAGATCATTCCCGTTATTTCTAGCGTCTTTACCTGATGGATCAATGTATTTCCCGATAAGAGGTGTATTGATAGTCCCCTCTGCAGTAGTTGCCGGAATATTAGGATAAATAGCGTAAAACTTATTTTGAGTGCTGTTAAAACCCTTTTGCATAAAAGCTTTTTCATTCCGGTAATCAATTACCAAAGAAGTACCTGTACCTGTTGCATAATCACCTCTACGATAATAATCGGCTATCCATGGCATAGGCTTCATAGTTCCATCCCCCTGCCCTGTAGCGCCATTACCACTAACAAAGTGCGTATTAGGTGCACCAAAGCGTAAGGCCAATTCTGACCCGGCAGCTGGTTGTGCTCTTGCCTGCTGATCTGTCTGGAATCTCACACCAAAAATAACTTCCTTATAAGCACCTGTTTCCTTAGCAATATCAAACAAATCACCATAGTTTGCCAGTAAATTATATTGCCCACCTTTAATAACGGAATCCGCATAAGTTTTTGCATTTTGATATTGTGCAGTAGCAGTTTGACCTTTTAATGTAAGCTGATTACCATAGGTTAAGTAAGCCTGAGACAAAATTGCCTGTGCGGCTCCTTTAGAGGCCCTGCCTAATTCAGTTGCTGAAATTTTTGTAAATAAGGGCAACATAGCAGAAGCTTTACCGAAATCTTCAAATATCTGAGTATAAACTTCATCTATTGTTTTTCTTGGTAAATAAAAATCACTGTTTACATCTACTGCCGCAAGTCTCAAAGGTACTCCTCCATATAATCTTACAAGATAATAATAGCTAAATGCTCTTAAAAAGTATGCTTCTCCATAAGCTCTTTTTTCAAAAGTAGCATCAAGCTCTACTCTGTCAAGTGTTGCAATTAAATCATTAGCGTTTGCAATTGTAGAATAGAGCTTGTTCCAAAATGGAGTTGTGTTAGAGCCTGAATATATACGGGTGCTGTATGTTCCCAGTTCTGCGCCGGCGTCTGAATAAAGATCATCGGCGCAAAGCATTAACATCATCATTCCCTGAAACTTGAAAGCTGCGGCATCATTAAATTGGGAATATGCGCCATTAATAACAGCTCTAACATCGGTCTCATTTAAAATTACTGAAGGATTAGGTGTATCCTTAATTTCTTCTTTTAAACAGGATGTGAGGCAAAGAGAAATAGTAATTAGAAAAAAACCGATAAATATATTTTTAAATGATTTCATGATTTTTATTTTATTATTTTATTAGAATGAAACTTCCAGTCCGGCAGAGAATGTACGGGGTTGTGGAAGTGTTCCGAAATCTACACCACTGTTTATGCTGTTTTGACCAAAGGCATTTACATTAGGATCATATCCGCTGTAAGGTGTAATAGTAATTAAATTAGTACCTGTTGCAAAAACTCTGAGAGAACTGATTTTTGAGGTTCTCATATTGAAATTGTAACCTAATGTAATACTTTGCAATCTTATGAAAGATGCTTTTTCTACCATCCAATCAGGAAATCTTAGGTTTAATCTGACAGGATTAGTAGTTACCCTTGGATAAAGATTACTGGTACCTTCACCATGCCATCTGCCATCCCAGGCATCTTGAAATAAATTAAAATTCCCGGTTGTATTATTTCCTCCTACTATCCATCTGGTAATATTAAGCAAATCGCCGCCATGACTGCCGAAAATAGTCATGCTTAACGTAAATCGGTTATATGAGAAATTAGTATTAAAACCATAGTTAAAATCTGCGCTGGGATTGCCAATTATGGTTTTATCTGCGTCTGAAATTTTCCCATCGCCATTAGTATCAATCCAACGCACATCTCCTGGTTTAGCCGTAAGAGGTTCAGGCCCCTTTGCTACTTCAGCTGCATTTTGATAAACTCCATCTGTTTTATAGCCCCAGAAAGAGGATACCGGATACCCAACTTTGGCAACTTGCAGGGGCTGACTTAATAATACTGCTCCCCCGGCTAAATAACCTCTGCCATAAATAATACCTGAAGGTCCCATATCCAATACTTTATTATCAAAAATGGAGAAATTTGCCCCGGCATCTAACTTTACTTTATTATTTAAAATTTTAAATGTTCCCTCAATATCAATACCCTTGTTTTCTATCTTACCTATGTTTGTATAATAATCACTATATCCTGCAGAGCCGGGAAGAGAAAGATTGAGCAACAGGTCAGTAGTTCTTTTTTTATATGCATCTATGGTGAATGATATTCTGTTTTTAGCGAAACTTATATCCGTTCCTAAATTCAGTTGTTTGGTTTTTTCCCAACCTAAATTAGGATTTGAAAAATTATCTACGATGTAGCCGGGAATAATGTTAGGACCTAGAACTACATAGTTAATTCCATAAGAAGCCTGAGTAGCGCCGATAGCTATGTTTTCATTTCCCGCAACCCCATAACTACCTCTGAATTTTAGTAATGAAATAGCTTTGGATTTAAAAAACTTCTCATTAGAAACATTCCACCCTACCCCGACGGAAGGAAATAAATACCACTTATTTCCCTCGGCCAGACGGGAAGCTCCATCGTATCTGCTTGTGAGTGTTAGATTATAACGTCTGTCGTATGAATAGATAAACCTTGATATAACAGATGCCAAAGCCCTATATCTATCCTGAGTATACGTACGGCCTGGAGATCCTGCGCTTGGCATATTGTTATATAATAATGCATTAGAAGGAAAGTTGGAGTTGGTCACACTTGTTTGTGCGCTTCTCCAATTTTGATAAGAAAAACCAGCTACTGCATTAATGGAATGCTTTTGATTAAAATCTTTTTTATAGGTTAATATATTATCAACCAGGTAATTTGAATTATTGTTGTCTGCTTTTGTTGCCGAACCACCCGGAGCAGTGTTTCCTATAAATGTGCCGGTGGGATAATAAAGATTACGTACCGAGTTAAGATCATTTACACCTGCCTTTAATTCATACTTAAGATTCCTGCTAATTTTATAACCAATTGTAAGATTTGCAATTATTGTACGAATTTGAGTCTTGTCTTTTACTAAATTAACTACAGTAAGCGGATTATTTACTAAACTCTCATCAATATCACCTGTGGAATCATAAGGTGTTAGCAATGGATTAAAAGATAACGCACCCATTACGGCTGAAGAACCTAAAATACCTGTCCAATTAGACTGCTGACCAAAATTTCTATTGGCAAGAGACATATAAGTTTTTATTCCAACTGTTAACCTGGAAGATACCTGCCTTTCATAATTTACACGCATGCCGTATCGTATATATGATGCATTTCTGATAATGCTTTGCTGATCGGAGTAATTTCCCGATATTAAATAGTTGCTTTTAGCATCTCTTCCTGAAAAAGAAAGCTGGTGGTCTTGGGACAAAGCTGTATGATAAATTAAATCCTGCCAGTTAACACCTGGAGTATTAGCAATAGAATCCATTTGAAAATCTGAATATGGCTTTTTTAATGGATCGCCGGGGGTTAAGCCGGGCCCACCATCGTTTAAATAAGCTTCATTGCGGTAATTTACATAATCAAGTGAACTAAGCATGTTTAACTTTTTAGGTATTCTGCTTACATCCAAACGGGTGGAATAAGTAAGTTTATCATTTCCGCCTTTACCAGATTTTGTTGTTATCAATACTACACCATTTGCTCCCCTTGATCCATAAATAGCAATTGAAGAAGCATCTTTTAATATTTCTATAGATGCAATATCATTAGGGTTTATACTTGCCAAGGGATCAGCCGGCGGAATTTCTGCACCTCCATCTAATGCAATACCAGCGTTTGTACCACTTAAACCTGATTCAATTGGCTGCCCATCAAGCACTATCAAAGGTTGATTACTTCCAGTAATAGAAGTTTTACCACG
>DATLXK010000015.1:0-53773 GCA_035575925.1 Sphingobacteriaceae bacterium | reverse complement strand
ATGAATAAGTACAACAGCGCCTAACATTAAGTTAAAGCAAAAGCAGGCAACGCGGTTTATGGAAGCAACAAATTTTTATTACTTTCATTGCAAACCGGAAGGCAGAAGTTATTAACGCTTCAGCTCTAACTAACGGCGTTAGGTGCAAGCGTAACTCGACAAACTTCTCATAAAACCCTGAATTTATTGAAAATAGAAACACTTGAAAAAGATGAATAAAAATTTTTGGGATTTATATAAGAATTCAGAGAGAGGCAAAGAAGCTATTTCATTGTTTACATTCGACAAAGAGAAAGATGATTTAGAAATAAAGGCAGGAGAAATTTTTAAAAAATATAATCAATATTTTGGCGGTATTGAAGATGAAAGCTATTTTTTGGATAACTGCTTCTCAATTATTAACAGTATCCTTGTTGACCAATTATTTATTGAAGATTATGAAACTAATAACGATTATTTCATAAGGCTGATAGATAGTCTCCAAGTCTTTGATGTCGAAGAAAATTCTAGTGGCGATCTCGTTAGAAATGAAAAGGTAAACCCATTTATACGTCAAAAAGATTATAAAACATTTTGTGCAATATTATCAGAAATCTCTCTTGTTTTATATTTTTTTGGAGACAACCTATTTTTCCCAATCCTTTTTCGTGAACAGTTTGATGTCTTTATGAGAATTCTCGATGTTTTGGAAATTCAAATTCCAAAATTACCAGCAAAAGCTGACAAAAGAGGAAGACTTTTATTGTATAATGATTTGTGCAATGTAATTAGAAAATTTGGCGAAGAAAGCGACTTAACATCTGAAGAAACTTGTGCTTGCATTTATGATTTTGCTTTTATGTTATTAGAAGAAAATAAAACAAAAAGTGAAATGCCCGAACCGACTAATATTTGGCTGACTGGAGGAAGTAAAGAAGATTACAAAACCTTTTTAGAAAATCCTGTAAAAGGCAAAAATTCTGTTTGGACTTGTAACGAAAACACTAGACGAGGCGATATTATTGTAATGTATGTTCTCTCTCCATATAGCTGTATTCAATCCATTTGGCGAGCAGATATTGATGGGGTTTACACGCCTTTTAATTATTATAATAGCAGAACGAGAGCAACAAATGGAATAGTTATTCCACCCATAACATTAAACGAATTAAAATCAGACTCTTATTTTTCAAATCTACCGTTGACACGAAAAAATTTTCAAGGAGTAAACGGAGTTCAATTTTCTGCAATAGATTACAAGGAACTGCAACGATTATTAAAAAACAAAGGATTTGATGTTTCTGTCTTACCACAGCTATATAACCCAGATTTAGAGTTTGTAGGACAATTAAAAAACGAGAAAGAAGTCGAAGAAAAACTACTAATCCCATTATTGGAAAAGTTGGGTTATTCAGATACAGATTGGTCAAGACAATTGTCCCAAAAAGCTGGTCGGAATGAAAAAGCTATACCTGACTTCGTGTTTCTACCTAAAGGAGAAACTCATTTTCAAAATGCACCTTTGGTTATTGAAGCAAAATTCAACATGAGTTCTAATATTGAAAGAACAAAGTCATATAGTCAAGCTTTATCATATGCAAGACTTATGAAATCATCAATATTTGGAATTTGTGATAAAGATAGATTGATAATTTATAAAGAAAAAAATGGTCACTTTGACAGATTTACCCCAGTTTTTGAAAAACACTGGCAAAGTTTAAATGATGCAGACACTTTTAGGCTCTTAAAACTGCTTATCGGAAAGGACGCAATAAAACAGAAAAGTTGAATAAATTGGACACAACACAAAAAACGCCAGCACCTAACATCAGGTTTAAATTATGCCCGGTGAAGTGGTTCTTGTTCTGTTGTGCTTTTTAATTACTTTAGTACTCGGTCGACAGAGAAGTGCTATTTATTCGGGCACAATATAAACCTGTAACCGTTATGTGTAATGCTAATAAAAACCCGACTATATGACCTCACTTCCAGGCTGGTCGACCAAAATTGACGAAGTTTCTAACGGTGTATTTAATGTTGTGCTTACGGACCAATTTGGACGTAAAGCTGAAGTAACCGACAATGCGACCAATGAAACAATCGAAAAAGCAATTAATAACGCTTTTGAAATTGAAAGGCAGGTTTCTAGAAACTGGAACAAGTTTCTTTACGACCTATGTTTATTAAACATTCCCCACGAAGAAGTTATCCTAGCCGAATATAATGACCAAGCATTTGGTTCTTGGGTTTTGGAATTAGAAAACAAAAGAATTGTATTCGACGGCAAGGACTTTGAACTAATTCTTCAGGCAAAAGCCGACCAAGATTGGAAGGACTTAATTATAATAGAAAAATCCAATTTGACCTATTTAAAAATCAGCGAACTTATTGAAGCGATGACCAAGAAGCACAACACATAATCGAGTAGACGGCTCCGCCAGTTTTAACTGACGGAGTGCGCCTCTCACACCACCGTACGTACGGGTCTCGTATACGGCGGTTCGATAATTGATGGGGAAACTTTCAAGTAATAATCCAGCATGGATTGGTAACCTCGTTTTGCCAAGCGTTTCAGGGTAATAGTGGTTCCCAGAATAGGGCTTTGAGCAACCGCCCAGCCTCCTTTTCTGGTTCGGCTCCAGGCATAGGCATGATCTGGGTCTACGCCCAAACGGATCAGGTTTTTCCGTTTCCGTTCCGGTTTCTTCCAGTCGTGCCAGATGCAGTAACGCAGCCTGTTGCGAACCCAGCCATCCAGTTCTTTCAGTTTGCCCGTTAAGCTTGCCATACGGAAATAGTTCACCCAGCCCTGCTGGATTTCGTTGAGCTTTTTGATACGCTCCTCTAAACTTAGCGGACTGGTTTTCCTCGTAACCGATTTGAGCTTATCTTTCAGGATCTTCCAACTATTATCTTTTGCAACTAGTTGATACTGTCCTTTGTCGCCCTTTTTGTAGGTGGGAACGAATTGGTATTTGAGCAGTACGTTCTTCATTGGGGTTTGACAGCGAAGAACTCAACAAGCCACCGCACATTTTAGCACATTTGCAAGGCACACAAAGCTGACACACAAAAGCCAACCTTGCAAAAAAGAAGAAGGGTATGCACATAACAAGGAGTTTGGCGTTATTGGGGCGGGACGTTGTTAGCTTCGGCTGTAGTACGCTATCAGCTTCGGTTTCGGCAGGACGTTAATAATTTAGCTTTAATTCTTACCTTCAACTTTTAAATCATTTTTGGGCTTCAGTTGCAGACAATAGTAATCTGAAAGGGTTGCCATTATGCTTCTAACCAACACTTCTATAAGCCCTAAACAGCATATATACGATTTACGCCGCCGAACTAAGCCTACCCACTCGACATAGTTGCACAATCGGAGTTATACAACGTCAGTGTTTTTATATACTTTAGCACTCAGGTGATAAGGAAGTGCTATATTCGGACACAGTATAAACATTCGACATTACCAGCAACCTATCGGGCCATACATTTTGGCCTCAATGGCTTTTTTTTATAACCAACCATTAGAATAATTATGAAACAAGCATTGAATACAACAACTAAGCATATTAAACTTTTTATTCTTTTTTTTAGCATAATTCTATTAGGCCAAACCACACTTGCACAAGTAAAACAAAACAAAGTAAGCAGAAAGATTAAGCCCATTGATACAACCGCTATTGAGAGGATTATTGGCATCAAGGGAAAATCAAATAACGGAGAGTATAAAATAAGTATTCCGCAAAACGATTTGGAAGTAATAGTGGATGGATTTAAAATCATACCAGCAATGGGATTGGGTACATGGGTCGCGTTTACGCCTGCAAAGAACGGTGTGATGGTTATGGGAGATATTGTAGTTACTGAAACCGATTTAGGACCTGTGCAGCAAGAAATCATAAAGCAAGGCTTGACAAGTACTGCAATTCACAACCACTTTGTCAGAAATCATCCAAACATTATGTTCATGCACTTGGGAGGATCTGGAAATACTGAAGTGATGGCACAAAAAGCAAAAGCAGTGTTGGACAAGGTGAAGGAAGTAAGAGGCGGTGACCCTTCAAAAGGGACTGCTTCAAACGAAAGTGTTCAAAATACCCTGGACACAAAAAGACTCGACGAGATTTTAGGTTATAAAGCTGAAATGAGTAAGGGGGTTTATAAATATACGATTGGTCGCCCTGATGTAAAGCTTACGGAGCATGGTGTTCCGGTATCTACTTTCCTGGGCTTTAATACATGGGCTGCCTTTCAGGGTACACCTAATAAAGCAGCTGTTGCGGGTGACTTTGCCATGCTTGAATCTGAAGTTGAACCCGTGGTAAAAGCATTGATTGAAAATGACATTGAAGTAGTGGCGTTACACAATCATATGGTGCATGAGCAACCAAAAATTTTTTTTCTTCATTATTGGGGCATTGGAAATGCAGAACAATTAGCAAAGGGACTTCGAGCTGCCTTAAACCAAACTGGTAAAAAACAAGGTCAGTCAAAGGGTATGAATATGCATTAGCATCTTATTCAAATTTAATTTTGTTATCTGCAAGGAATCTATTGGTTTACAATAGTGAGATATAATGAAAATAAGATAAACAAGAAAAGGTTCAGCGATTAAGTGACGAGGCGCTTATAACACAGGGAGGTTACGAAAGTATTGAAAGGCAAAACAGAATGGATCGTGGAATCCGAAAATCTGGGAACCCCCATAAATAAAATAAGATGAATCCGAAAGTTGATTTTTATTTTAGTAAAGCAGATAAGTGGCAGGAAGGGATCAGAAAATTGAGAATGATTGTTCTTGACTGCGGGTTGACCGAAGAATTAAAATGGGGTGTCCCTTGTTACAGGTTTCAGGAAAGCAACATCGTTTTAATACATGTTTTTAAAGAATATTGTGCGCTTTTATTCTTTAAAGGGGTCTTGTTACAGGATGCCCATGGAATTCTGACCAGGCAAACGGAGAATGTGCAGGCAGCCCGCCAGGTGCGGTTCATCAGTGTTAATGAAATAGCTGAGAGGGAGTCCATCGTAAAAGCTTACATCTATGAAGCCATCGAGGTGGAAAGAGCGGGTTTGAAAGTGGATCTTAAACAGACTGAAGAATTCCCAATAGCTGAAGAATTTCAAAAAAAATTATCCGCCGATGGAGGGCAAGTCTTGAAAACTGCTTTTGAAGCATTGACGCCAGGGCGACAACGAGCCTACCTTCTTCATTTTTCTGCTCCCAAGCAACCTAAAACCCGTGAGTCCAGAGTTGAGAAATGTATGCAGCAAATTCTTAATGGAAAAGGATTAAATGATTAGTAATAATCCCCATAGGTATTCAGGTTTGAGAAAGAAAACAATAGCCTCAGACCATCATCATGGATAAAAGCACCAGTTGATATCAGGAAACCCAGCGTACCACCTTTGCTGATTATCGCTACCGAAATGTTTGAGTTTAAGCCCTTCGCCATTTGGGAAAAAACTATATCTTTAAAATAAAAATCATATGAAACTCAACTCTAAAATTCATGGTGCTATTGATTACGCAGTAGTTATTTTCTTATTACTATCCCCTACTCTATTTGGTTTACCGGGTACTACTGCCATCTTTACTTATGTATTAGCTGTAATTCATTTACTATTAACAGTTACAACAAATTTTGAATATGGGTTAATAAGGATTATTCCATTCAGTGTTCATGGTATTATTGAATTAATAGTCTCATTTGTTTTAATTGGAGTAGCATTTTATCTTGGAAACATTGAAGGGGACTTAGCCCGAAATTTCTACCTTTCTATTGGAGCAGCTGTATTTCTTACCTGGCTAATGACTGATTATAAAACTTCTTACGTTAAAATATAAATCCGCTAACATATATTATTTTGTTTTTTGTTATCCGGAAACAGACTACAGTAAGAGAAGTAATCAGAAACGTTTTAAGATGAAAAATTTTGCTTTCAATCGAAGTAAATTAATTATCCCAATTATTATCAACGCAGTAATTTTTACCTTACTCTCTATATTACATTTCTATTGGGCGCTTGGCGGGAAACTTTGGTATAACAGTGTTTTACCGACAAGTTCAAACGGGATGCACAAATTAAACCCCAGTATAACAGCAGGTTTAATTGTTGCTTTTGTCCTGCTCTTTCTGGGCTTAACAACCCTTGGCAATATAGGCTTATTTGACAGATTTATTGAAAGGAAGTATTTTCGTTATGGCACTTTAATTATTGCGCTTATATTTTTTCTAAGAGCGATTGGAGATTTTAAATTTATAGGTTTTTTTAAGACAGTAAAACTAACAACGTTTGGGATAAATGACACACGGATTTTCTCTCCATTATGCCTTGTATTGGCCATTATAAGCCTGGTAATATTTTTATTATCTGAAAATGTTAAAAAGACTACCTAATGATATTGTCTTAAACAAGTCCATGCCTGTTTATTGTTATTTAAAGATGCCATAATAATGGAAAAATTGCCAGCGTATATTAATATAGTTTTCGGACTAACAACAATCCTGTCAGTTTTTATTTTTTATAAGGCAACTAACCACTCCAAAAAAACTTTAATTATTTTATTGATCTGGCTAGCTGTACAGACAGTAATCGGGCTCTCGGGCTTTTACACAGTGACAGACACCTTACCCCCCAGATTTATAATTTTAGTTTTACCTCCATTACTTCTTATCATCGGACTTTTTGCGACTGTAAAAGGCAGGCATTTTATTGACAGTTTAGATACAAAGGCCTTGACGATTTTACACATAATTAGAATTCCAGTTGAAATAGTTCTTTTCTGGCTATTTCTTAACAAAACCGTTCCTGAGCTTATGACCTTTGAAGGTAGAAATTTTGACATTTTATCAGGGCTTACAGCACCTGCAATTTTTTATTTCGGTTATATCACAAAGCATTTAGACCGGAAAATAATCCTGATCTGGAATTTCATTTGTTTAGCCCTTCTAATAAATATTGTTGTAAATGCTGCTCTATCAGCTCCATCCCCATTTCAGAAGTTTGCTTTTGACCACCCCAATATTGCTGTTTTACATTTTCCTTATAACTGGTTACCATCCTGTATAGTTCCTTTAGTTTTATTTACACATTTAGCGACAATTAGACAATTAATAAATAACGGCCAAAAAGAAAAGCATCTATTAACATCTCCACAAGGTGTAAAGTAAAATTTCAGCCAATGTTTCTGATATCAGACTCTACATGAATCCTACGGCTTCAGAATTAAATGCACCCCATCTAATTTTTGTACATTAAATAAAAACCCTGTGAGTATATTTAGGGTTAAACCATTTATTTTAAGTTTTAATACGCTAATTATCTATGATAAAGTCTACTGAAGACCAGCTGTTTCAGAACATATTTAATTTTTCTTCTCAGCCTATTATAGTGCTTAAAGCTGATGCCCTCGTTTTACTATAGCTGCCAATAAATGAGCAGCATAAGCTTACTACCAATACCGTAGATAAAAACATCGTAGGATTGAGTTTATTTGAAGCCTTCGAACCAAAAGATGACGCAGGTAAAAATGAATTCGACCTATGCTAAACGTTAGCAAACTTTACCAGGGTCAGCTTCATCTAAACAAAACCCGGTTTACAGTATCTAAACTTATTGATGATTGCTGCCTTCATATACGGGCATTAGGTGCTTATAGCATTATCAAGTCAGGAGATATGGAATTGCAAATAATAGCCGACTCCGAAAGGGTTGACCAGGTTATAATTAATATGGTTAACAATGCCATTAAATATGCTCCCGATTCAAAAGAGATCATTATACATATAGAAAAAGCAGATGACATGGCCAGGGTATCGATTACTGACCAGGGGCCTGGTATTTCATCACAAAAGATACCGCACTTATTTGATCGGTATTTCAGGGTAGATAGCAGCGGAAGCCAGTACTCCGGGCTGGGCCTGGGACTATATATCTCCTCAGAGATTATAAAAAAACATGGCGGAGATATTGGCGTAAATAGTGAAACGGGCAAGGGTAGCACTTTCTGGTTCACTTTACCGGCTGACGATTAGAGATTGAATCGACTGTTGATGTAGATTATCGCTTTAATAAACCGATCATGTCAATAACTAAATGATACCCATTACGTAAGCGCTTTAACAACCTAGAGAATTCTTAAAATAATAAAGCCCCTCAACATAATTGGAGGGGCTTTACAAGTATTAAATTACACTTATTGGGTAATGATAATCGTACCCAGGTCTTTAGTAGAACCAGTAACTACTGATACACCATCAATTGTTTTAACTTTATAGGGACTAACTGGTACAATTTCAACCTTATAAGTACCGGCAGCTACACCCGGGAACCAGAACTTACCCGTTGCATCAGAAACAGCTCCTAACGTATCTGTTCCGGTTATAGCATATATTTTAGGACTGGATGCTGCAGGATTAATAACTCCTGTTATAGATCCTGAAACTGCATTAGGTATCACTCTGATCACAGGTTTTAAAATATATTTACCGTTACCTGTTTGTACTATTGATTTGGCAGCGTCAAAATCTAATAAAAGCGTGTAAGCTACTCCCTCTACAAGATCATCCTGAACTTTTAATTTTATACCGGATGATTGTCCGCTTGGGGTTGTCAACGGATAACTAATTCCGTCAACAACTACACGATTACCAGTATCATTCAGTACAAGTCTTACCTCCTGAAGTCTACCGGCAGGAATATCCTGAGATGCAATCAGCGTATCTTTGCCCATTCTAAAATTTAAAATGTTGAAAGGATTACTATTAACAGCCAGAGTAGATCGTTCCCCTGATGATAAAACCTGAATTTCTTTTACATTTAAGAAAAGAGCATCATAAGCACCGGGAGCATCAGTAAGTCTGACATTTACTTTAGTCATATTGCTGCCACTATCATTCTTGTTACATGCAATCAGGCCCATGCTTAGGCCTAATGCCGTCATAATAAATAATTTTTTCATTTTAATAAGTTAAAGTGTGTGTTGTGTGATAGAAATCTGACAACAATCATGCCTATACTAAACGTATAATGTTCAGAAACAGTAATTTGTATTTTATCGGAAAGCGGATGGGAAGATAAAATACCTTCTGCAATTAAGATGCAGAAGGTATAAGTTGAGATAGTAAGCTTGAAGAGTTACCCGGTGTTATGGGGTAGCGCCATTATTCCTGATCACGTATTCAGGATTATAATGGGTTGAATAATCCATAACGATCTTATTATCAGTACGTGAAATTAGAGTACCACCTGAACTTGTATACCCGTATGGATTTGTACTGTAATTAGTTTTATATAATGCAAAATGTAAATGTTTACCTGTACAAGAACCTGTACAGCCCATAACACCAATTTTAGCACCTTTAGCTATTGAATTCCCTGTTGATATGCCTGTACCAAATGAAATCATATGGCAATACAAGGAATAAAGCTTTGCTCCGCTACCATTGGTATGCTCAATAATAACATGATTACCGTTACCACTACTATATCCGGCATACTTAATAGTACCTCCGAAAGTAGCACTGATATTATCATTATCTAGTAAACTCGTCATGTCAATAGCTAAATGATATCCATTACGTGAAGTACTGTAATTATTAAAATCCTGAGTTGTTCTTACTGCCTCTACAGGCCACATCCAGCTCGTCAGCTTTACTGCCGAAGAAGCGACCCAACCGGTTTTATCAGCACCTGTAGTATGATAAGTAACCGAAGTTCTGCTGCCGGAAACACTGCCGATGCGTAAATTTTCATTGATATCGATACTTCCAATAGTTGTAGAGCCGGAAGCGGTGGAATATGCAGTTGCAGAAGCTACTGATACACCGTTTGTCACGAAGGCTGAAACCGATCCGTCTTTCTGGGCTTCCTGAGCACTGATCTCTTCAGGCTGTTCAGCTTTATCACGCTTACATGCTGAAAAGCATAACGTTACTGCTAAAAAAGGTACCACGAGTCTTAAATGCATTGCAGTACCCATAGAATTCCTGAATGACATGCCGGGAAGGCCGCCATACTTTAAAATTAATTTATTCATTAGTCTTATATTTCAGTAGTTGTGCCTCTTTTACAGGGTTACGGCTTTCCCTGCCTGTTTCTATATCGCTTTTTGCAGGAATTTATAACATAGGACATGCTATGATGCAAGTTAAATTCTTTCATTTAGATGCGAGTATATAAATATAATACAGGCTCCGTTCTGGAACCTGTATTAATTAAAGTTTATTTACCAACGTCATCAATGTATGCTATCCATTGTGCAGATGTATTAGCTTGATTAAGAACTATAGCATCCAGCGTTACATTTGTAGCAGTTATAGCACCGTTACCGGTAACAGCTGTACCTCCGAAGTTTGACAAACTCCATACATATTCATGCCACGCACCATCATTTATAACGGATTTTGCTGATGACGCTTCGGTTCCATCGCTGTCATCCACCCAAACCTTTACAGTAGCTCCTGCCTGTGCGGTTGATGTTTTCATCCAAAATCGTATATAACCTGTTTTGGGTAGTAAAACGTTGTTTGCAGCGGTGCCTCCTCCGGATAATAAACGAACAGTCCATGCAGCAGTGGAGCTGGTATTGTCGTTCAGTACCGCCTTGAGGGTGTAAGTTCCCCCATGAGCCGCGCCGCTTGACTGGGTAAGGGTGGAAGTGGTGGCTATGCCTACCGTACTGCCACTTGCCGTTGGCGCGGAATTAAATCGGCCTACACCGGATTCGAAGTTATCAAATACCCCTGTTGGAGGATTTACTTTTGACATGAACAAGTCCCATACCGCCTGTGTCATATTAGGACATGACGTTGCTTTTACATCACTATGACCATTAATACCTGGTAAAGCTACTTTACGCACCTTAGGAATAGCCCGGCGGTCACATACGTTCGCCGCCAATTTCCCAGCGGAAGTCATCATAGGGTCGCTATACCACATAGCCAAGTTAGAAGCCAATACCTCATGCTCGGTTCCTATACCCCGGTCATTATATAATGCAACTCCCTGAGACCATGCCCTGTCTATTTCTCTAACTACCTGCGTTACCTGCCCGTCTGAATTGCGGACTACATAGTGTGCACTAACTTGTGAGCTACAGTTATGAAACCAGTTGATCGCGCCCTGATAAGTACCAGTTGCTATATAATGCACAAAATAATATTCAATGGGTGCGCCATTCCGGCTGCTGTAATTACATGTGGTTAAACTTTCTACAGCACCAGGATAATCAACCGCTGAAACAGCAGCAGATGAAGGTACGGCCTGAACAGTAGCGCCGCCACCTTTAACATCACTTTGATTGGCCTGCTGCTTGTTTCCAGCTTCCTGCAGTTTATGGCTGATATTAACATTAACAGCAGGGATGTTTATGATTTCTCCCCATAGTGTAACTGATTTAGAACCCTTATTAATCAGTTCAAAGAAACGCTGTGCCAGTTGTTCCTTATATAAAGGAACCTGCAATCCTGTAACTTCTTTAGTAGCCTCAAACCAGTCGTCCAGTGAATTAGCACTTTGGTTTTTCTGATATTTTGCTAATAAAGCTGCTGCAGCACGGATGTTTGTTTTTGCATCATCTTTAATTTGCTGAGGGCTAACTTTAAGTATACCGGCGGCCTGGGTTATTTGCTGTATAAATTTATTTTCTATCAAACCCATTATTCCCCATGATCCATACATGGATTCACTCACCTGGGTCCAGTTACTTTGTACCTGCCCAATAGCCATTAACAGCTCTACCGGAACATTAAATTCGGCAGCCGCTTCATTAAAATATTTCTGAACTGTTTTTACAGATGGGTGGGCGCGGTTTAATGCGATCTCCAATTGAGCATCCTTATGGTCATGGCCATGATCGTTTGATGAAACCTGATTCTTTGAAAGAACAGTTGCTTTTAGATAAGGTGTCATATCACGTTGAAGTAATTCATCTCCATCAGCAGTTAACTTTCTTTTAACAGGTGTTTTCATCATAGAACTTGCCAGCTGAAGTAATTCCTGGTCTGTAGGAACAGCTGACAATGGATTTTTGAATTCCTGTGATACCTGTTGCTGCTCTCCCGTCTGGGTGTCCTCATTTGGCAAGACTTCATTATCCTGCCTTTTACAAGAGGACGCAATTAACAGTACACTAAGCATACCGTAAGTTAAAAATTTCATTTTCATGATGGATTGTTTTTTGGTTTATAATTACGTCTCTATTTATCGGGTTACGACTTTCCCTATCCTGTCTTTCTTCTAAGACAAGCTCTATTTAAGTAGATTTAAAACGTAGTAATAAATTCCCGAAAAGTTTGGCAGAAGCTCTTCGGAAACAGATAATTGGTTTGATATAAACCACACCGGAAATATAATAATTAAATTTAAAAATAGTATAGCCTTAAAAGGGAATATTTACATACCCGAAATAATTTAAATTCCCCTCAACGATGTTTTACATATGGTTAGATGCCGAAATGACGATGCGATCAAAGAAACTTTTGTAATGTAGTAATCTGTCGCTAAACCGGAATTAAGAACTCAGTATTAAACTGCAATCAGCCTTTAATCGTTTTTATAAACTCCGGGATCTTGCTTAACGCATTTTCCTGATCAAGAAGTTTTACAAATGCACTTCCCACTATTGCTCCCCGTGTGTACTGAGAAGCTTTATCGAAGCTGACTTTGTCAGAAATTCCAAACCCGATCATGGTGGGGTTTTTTAGTTCCATATCCCGGATGCGTGAAAAGTAGTTTTCTACCGTATCAGATACTGAAAGGTTTTTCCCGGTTGTAGAGGATGATGACAACAAATAAATAAACCCATTGGTTAAGCTGTCTATCTTACGAATGCGCTCGTTTGATGTTTGAGGCGTAACCAGGAATACATTGCTGATATTATGCTGTTCAAAGCAACCCTGATACAGCTCTTCATACTCATACATGGGTAAATCCGGTACAATAACACCATCAACCCCGGCTTCAGCGCATGATCTGCAGAAATTCTCAACACCGTATTGAAGTACGGGATTAACATATCCCATTAAAAGTACGGGAATGGTCACACGACTGCGCAGCTCTTTTAGCTGTTCAAACAAAAGAGGAATGTTCATTCCGTTTTCCAGTGCCTTTTGAGAGCTATTCTGTATAACGGGTCCGTCAGCAACAGGGTCAGAATATGGAAACCCAATTTCAAGGAAATCAGCACCTGCTTTTTCTAATGCCTCAGCTATATCCAGCGTACTGTCCAGCTTTGGATATCCGGCAGTAAAGTAAATGGATAATATGGGTTCTTTTTTAGTTGCAAAAAGTGCATTTAATCTGTTCATTATTTAGTAGTTAGTAATTAGTAGATAGTAAATAGTACAGGTATCATTAGTCTAAATACTCAGTACTTTATACTTAATACTATCTCTAAAATCCAAAATGTTTCATATAATTATCGAGGTCTTTATCACCACGGCCAGAAAGACATATTACCACGGTTTCATTACCTTTGAACTGCATTTTTTCCAGGTATGCAAAAGCGTGAGCCGATTCAATGGCTGGTATAATTCCTTCCATTTTAGCAAGAAGCAAACCAGCTTCCATAGCTTCATCATCCGTAATACTAACATATTGTGCACGTTTTACTTTATGAAGATGAGCATGCTGCGGACCAATGCCCGGGTAATCTAATCCTGCAGAAATAGAATAAGGTTCAACTACCTGTCCATCATCTGTTTGCATAAGAATGGTCCGGCTTCCGTGAAGCACCCCTTCCCTACCCAACGCCGAAGTGGCAGCAGAATGCCCGCTATGAACTCCTTTACCTGCAGCCTCTACCGCGATTAATTTTACCTGCTCATCATCCAGAAAATGGTAGAACATCCCAATGGCATTACTTCCGCCACCAACACAGGCCATCACATAATCAGCATGCTCTGATCCTGTTTTCTCTTTCAATTGCTTTTTTGTTTCTTCAGAAATAATAGCCTGAAACCGTGCAACCATATCCGGGTAAGGGTGCGGACCTACCACAGAGCCTATAATATAATGTGTATCTACCGGGTTATTGATCCAGTCGCGCATGGCTTCATTGGTAGCATCCTTTAATGTTTTGCTTCCCGAAGTAGCAGGAACTACGGTAGCACCCATCATTTTCATGCGGGCAACATTAGGAGCCTGACGTTCAATATCAATCTCGCCCATATACACGATGCATTCCAAACCTTTTAAAGCACAAACGGTAGCTGTAGCTACGCCATGCTGGCCGGCGCCGGTTTCGGCAATAATGCGCTTTTTACCAAGCCGCTGCGCAAGAAGTATCTGTCCTACCGTGTTATTTACCTTATGAGCTCCGGTATGGTTAAGATCTTCGCGCTTAAGATAGATGGTGGCACCATATTTTGCAGAGAGCCGTTCGGCTAAATACAATGGCGATGGCCGGCCAACATAATCTCTTAATAACTGCTGAAACTCTTCCTGAAAAGCCGGATCATACATAATGTCCAGGTAGTTCTGCCTGAGATGCTCCACATTGGGATAAAGCATCTCAGGAATATACGCCCCTCCAAAATCACCATAATATCCTTTCTCATTTACCTGATAACTCCCATTTGAGTTAGGAGTTGTGAGTTTAGGATTTTGAGTTCCGTCATTCATTTCTTAATATATTAATTGTCTTTTCTAATTCTTTTATATTCTTCAAACCTGGCAGGATCTCGAATCCACTGTTCAGGTCGGCTGCATAGAGCCGTGCATCTGTAATTTTAGCTAATTCTTCACTATTTTCAGGGCTTAATCCCCCACTAAGAAAAAAGGGCTTGTTTAATGTATAACCATCCAATAATTTCCAGTTAAAAACCTTTCCTGAACCGCCATGGCCCGGAGTCTTTGTATCAAACAGAAAATAATCTACCACATTTATATAAGCATTAAGCAAACCAAAGTCAAAATGCTCATCGATACCAAATGCCTTAATCACTTCTGCTCCGCTTTCTTTTATCTGACTGCAAACAGCAGGAGACTCCTCACCATGTAACTGTACTGCTTGTAAATTATATAGGGTTATCTTTCCCATAATAATCTGAGGCGCTTCATTCACAAAAACCCCTGTTTTTTTAATTTGCAAAGGAATTTCGGCTAAAATACGAACCTCTATTTCTCCGGCATAACGTTTGGATTGCGGATAAAAAATAAACCCTATGTAATCAGGCTGAAGCGCAGATAACTCCCTGATATTATCAGCATCCCTCATTCCGCAAACTTTTATCTTCATGCTACCAGTTTTT
This sequence comes from Sphingobacteriaceae bacterium, assembly GCA_035575925.1. Classification (GTDB taxonomy): domain Bacteria; phylum Bacteroidota; class Bacteroidia; order Sphingobacteriales; family Sphingobacteriaceae; genus DASWTL01. The sequence continues at coordinate 38,537 of DATLXK010000015.1, read as the reverse complement.
GGAAACTATCTAATGCTTTTTTGCTTAATAACGACTGTTCTGCTTCATAAAAACAATCAGCAAAAGTTGTACTGGGTTTAATTGTATTTATTGCAATTGCTGCATTGCTTATTACCACGTTATTTTGTTCCGTTGTCCCTGTACCTTTTAATATACTTAAAAATATTTTTGCTGAATCCTCTACCGTTTCCCCTCCTGAAATAGTAACGGCATCGATTTTGGCTAATCCAATCTGGCTGAGTGTGTTCATATGCTCCCCGCTATTAGTGAATGTTTTAAAATCACAGGTTAATGATACTTCATCATATCCTTCCAGTGCATGCAGAATAGTATACTGCTTATCCGATTTTTGATACAGGTATGCATACAACCTGGCCAACTCCAGGCTAAAAACTCCTACCATCTGATTTTTAGGCTGGGCAGGATTAACCATAGGCCCAAGCATATTAAAAAAAGTTTTTACGCCTAATTCGCGTCTTATCGGGGCAACCGTTTTCATTGCCGGATGAAATAAAGGGGCATGCAGAAAACAGATACCTGCAGTTTCAATACTTTTTCTTAGTTCTATCTGATCGTTGGTAAAGGTGTAGCCAAGGTGTTCCATTACGTTGGATGAACCGCATCCTGAGGAAACTCCATAATTACCATGTTTTGCAACTTTATAACCTGCACCCGCTACTACAAACGACGCTAATGTAGAAATATTAAATGTGTTCTTTCCATCGCCTCCTGTACCGCACAGGTCTATGAGCTCATAATCATCCAGGTCCGCTTTTAAACACAGGTCGAGCATTGCATCTCTAAAACCCTCAAGCTCTTCAACCGTAATATTTCGCATACAATAGGCTACCATAAATGCTGCTATCTGGGAGTTATTATACTTTCCTGTAGCAATATCTTTAAGCACCCCACGTGCCTCTTTGCGGCTTAGTGTTTTCTGATCAAATAAATGATTTAATATCTGCTTCATAACTTCAATAAAAAAGGGATTGCTTTTAGGCAATCCCTCGTATAATAATTTTATATTTTATTACATACTATACGGCCTGCCAAAAATAAATTATTTGCCACCGCCATGATGTATGTATTCTGTTTAATGTCATATTTCAACAAAGATGAATAAAGTAATTTTTAAACGCAAGGCATTTTATTTATTTTACCGCCATGACGGCAACCCGAAAGTCTAAGCGGAAATTAAGATTACAACTAAATGCATCCCAACTGGGGTTAATAATTTTAGGCGTTCTTTTGGCTTCATTTGGATTAAAGAGCTTTCTGATCCCCAATCACTTTATTGATGGCGGTGTTACCGGTATTTCCCTGCTTACTAATCAGCTTACTGATATCCCAGTGTCTGTATGTCTGATTGTGTTTAACCTGCCTTTTATCTTCCTGGGCAGCCGCCAGATTAGCAATAACTTTGCTGTTAAGACACTAGGAGCTATTATACTATTAGCACTAATAATCTACTTCTTCACCTTCCCTGTAGTTACTAACGACAAGCTTCTGATCGCTATTTTCGGAGGTTTTTTTGTGGGATCAGGGATTGGACTGGCTATTCGCGGAGGATGTGTGCTGGACGGTACCGAGATTTTGGCCGTGTACATTAATCGCAGAAGCATTTTGAGCATCGGTGATATTATCCTGCTTATTAATGTATTTATTTTTATATGCGCTGCATTCGTATTGAGCATTGAAACGGCTCTGTATTCTATTCTTACTTACCTGTCTGCATCAAAAACCATTGATTTTATTATACAGGGCGTTGAGGAATATACCGGCGTAACCATCATATCTGCCAAAAGCAAGGAGGTAAAAGAAGCAATTATAAAAAGCCTGGGTCGCGGCGTTACTGTATATAAAGGAGAGCGTGGATTTGGAGGCAATGTGTATAGCAATAAAGAGATAGATATCATTTATACTATCGTTACGCGCCTGGAAGTGACTAAGTTAAGAGAGGAAGTATCCGCCATAGACCGCAAAGCTTTTATGTTTATGACCGTAGTTACGGATACAAAAGGCGGAATGATAAAAAAACGGCCATTGCATTAAATATGAAAACATCGGCAATCAACGGAAATGATGTAGGCTTCAAAAAGCAAAATTTAAACCGGTTTATGAATCCGACCAAAACGGGGTAATGACGCTTGATCTAACCGCTTTGGGTAATTATGAGCAAGTCTAATGCACACCAGCCATAAACTCAAAAATCTGTCTGTATAATCTGTTGCTGCCGAGTATCATCTGAGTGATCATACCGATATGCTTCTTTTTACCAACCTTATAGTATTTAACATGATGTTTCGTAGCTGTTAACGTATCTGCCAATCGTTTGGATTGTATTTGTATTGCAGGATAGGTTCGCCCGCCTGCAAAAATGAGGTATGGATTTTTAATATTTGAAACATACGTTAATGGAGAAGCTTTCTTCCAAACCTCCTGGTCAGGAGAGAACGTTTTAACAAATGACCGGTAATAATGATCCTGTTCTGTTTTAGTCAGGTATTCAAACATATCCAAGCCAAATGCATCATTCAGGATCACGCCCTTTATAGGATTTTTAATTCCCTGTTTAGCAAAGAATCGAGGATCAAGATCTATAAGAGATGCCAGATGTCCTCCGGCGGAATGCCCCATCACAAAAATACGCTCCGGATTACCGCCGTATTTTTTGATATTATTTTTCACCCATTTAACGGCAGCAGCACAGTCGCCGGCCATTTGTTCATATTGATTATCAGGGGCTAAGCCATAATTAATAATTACAGCTACGGCATTCTTGCGTACAAAATTCTTTCCCAGCCAGAAATAAGTATCTTTTTTTCCGCTATTCCACGCGCCTCCATGTATAAAAACAATTACGTCTTTTGAGGATGTGGTGTTCTTATCATGATAAACATCCAGCAGATTTTTATGATGGGTAGCAGGGTTAACATATGAAATGTTCTTCTCGCGAATTATCCCGGCGAATGAAGGCAATACCCAGAGGAGATTAAGCATAAATAAAAGTAAGTAACGCATTATCATCTTATCAGGGGATCTTTTTCTCTGGCAAATAATTCATACACTTTTTTATCAACCCAGGCAGGCAGGAGTTTGTTCATTAAAACAGCCATTTTGCCCTGGTTTGTCATTATCAGGGTGCGTTTCCGGTTCTTTACCCCATCGACTATAATAATCGCTACTTTTTCTGATGTCATCATTTTTCCTTCGTCCATACTGGTTTCGCCCTGTGCAGTACCATCCTTAACCAATGCTACCTGGCGAATATTGGATGCAGTGAACCCGGGTGCAGCTACCATCACATGAAGGCCTGTTTTCAGGTTCTCCACACGTAATGCCTCTAAAAAGCCATTAAGGGCAAATTTAGATGCAGAATAGCCCGTTCGTCCGGGTAAGCCGCGATAACCTGCAATGGATGACACTCCTACCACAGATCCCTTATTTTTAAGTAATTCCGGCATGGCATACTTGGTACAATAAACTGCTCCCCAAAAATTAACATCCATTAAATTACGTAATACAACGAGATCCAGATCTTTAAACAAAGCCCGCATGGATATTCCTGCATTATTTATCAGCACGTCAATCCGATTAAACGTAAGCAGTGCCTGTTTTATAAGATATTCGCATTCAATCTCTTTTGAAACATCACATTGCACAGCAACAGCTTTAATTTTATACCGCGCTTCCAGATCAGTAGTAATTTCACATAGCGTTACATATTGCCTGGCGCCCAGTATCAGATTTGCTCCCCGTGAGGCAAATTCTTCAGCACATGCTTTCCCTATACCAGACGATGCACCGGTAATAATTACTGTTTTGTTTTTAAAAGACATGAGATTGAGATGTTAGACATGAGATTAGCGTTTTGCAGCTAATAAGGAGCAGTAGTTGAAGCCTTACCTTTTTAATTTCACCTAAATTTATGTTGTTAATAAGAAAAGAATTGATTTGAAAGAGCTACTGGCCAGAATTATATTTTTCCATGATTTCATCATTTAACTCTTGTGATTTACCTATAAGTTCCTCCACAAGCTTAAACACTAGGGTAATCGGATTATAATTAGAAAAAGCCTGACCTTCAATTTTGTCATTTAAATCGCTAGCCCATTTAATTGCCAAGTGTTGGCTTCCTAGTTTATTTAAAAGAGCATACATATGTGGATCATTTTTTTTGTACTTAAAAGCTCTTTTTTTAATGCCCTTTTTTTTATTAACAGCATCTTCTATTGCCTTTTTGTATTCCTCTCTGCTCATCGCTGTTACTCTATTGTGAAAATGCAATAAGTACCAGAGTTCAAAAGCCTCATTACTCCATGCACACTCTATTCCATTCGCTTTAGCTTTAAAAATTGCACTATTGAAAGGATTTGATTTAAAACTATCCCTATCAAAAACTGCCCAAACTCGATCATATTTTTGTTTAGACTTATCTCGCAACTCTATTGCTTTCTCAACGACTTTTAAAGTGCTAATACCACCACCTTCAAATTCTATATCATAAACGATATTGCCTACTTGTTTAGGAAAAGACTTGAAATAATTTGGTTCGGTTTTTTCTCCTTCGCAAACAATCAAAAAGTAAGAAACAAGCTTTTTCGGCGTATCTCTTTTTTGGCTCTTTTTTTGAAACCGTTTAAGTAAAGAATTGTCTATTTTGATAACTCTTGCCATTCCATCTTAGTTAGTTATAAATGGAATAGCACCATATCGTCCCCTAATGTAATTCTTTTCAAAATTTCCGTCATTTCTTACTTTTGTTCCATCTGGAAGATTGAAGTTATACAGGGAATATAAGTCTGTTTGTTCAAGTCGATCTTTTTCTGTGAACCAAATTTGATCTCTTCTGAAAAGTTCAGAGCTTAATAAGTTAGTGTCGTGTGTGGCAAATAGTAGTTGTGCATTATTAAAGTTCTTTTTCGGATCGTTGAAAAGGTTGACTATGTGAGTTGTTATTAATGGATGAAGTTTAGCATCCAATTCATCAATTACTAATAATTTTCCTAGAGCTAAAGTGTCAAATATCGGACCTGATAAGTCAATGATTTTATTTGTTCCTTGAGATTCATTATCGTCTCTATCCCAAAATACCTCGCCTACAATATTTCCATTTTTGTCAAACTTATTATGAGTAGCATCTAAAGTAACTCGTTTTTGTCCAGTGAGTTCTTTAATTATCTTAGATTTTAGCTGTTTAGGCATATCATCTGGAACTTCTGAAGGATCAAATTCAGCCTCTGATGCTAATAAATCTTTAAATCCTAATTTTAAAGTTTTAAAGAAGTTCAAAGATTCGTCGCAACCTGTTAGTTTTTTATGAAGCATTCTGTTTGTGTAGCCCTTATAATCGTTATGATCCAAACCAGATATAACATTGTAGCCAGTGTCAAACCATTCAATTATTTTTTTTGAAACACTTCCGCCAAGTTGTGCGACCAAAGAAATGAAAAGCCTGTTATCATTGGTTGAAACTTCTTTTCCTTTTCCTTCCTTGAATTTATCTGTAACTCCTATTCCGTCTAGTGTTCTAAGAAACAGAGGCCTCTCATCTTTAGTAGGGGAAATTTCAAATAACCATTCTTCGATTATTTGAAATAAATTATATTCAAAGCCATATCGATATTTTTTACCCTCTATCAAGAATATTATTTCAAAATATGTAGGCTTTTCTTCACTGTCAGAAGAAAGTAAGAACGGTTTATATTCAAGTTCTTCTGTATCATTAAGTTTTACAGAACTAAGTACCATGTCTTTCATGGTCTGGATTGCACTGATCAAATTGCTTTTGCCACTGGAATTAGCTCCGTAAATGACCGCAGAACGCACCAGTTTTTCAATACTCGTTATATTTTTTTTTAATTCCGAAATCCCCTTTGCTCTAAAATTTAATTTTCTTTTTTTATTAAAAGAGAGAAAATTCCCAACTGTGAATTCTACTATCATTGTTCAATTATTGAGATTTGTTTGCAATTATACAACTAAATAAATAAAAAATTGTTCATAAAAATATGATAATTGAGATTATTTCTCAAATTTAATTTAGAATATAGAGTTTTCCGTTTATAACAAGTCTGAGAAACTTGCGTGACTCTACGAATAATCGATTTTCTACGGTGTTCGCGTTAGTTTGGGTGGACAAAGCGAATTTCTTGTAAATTTTGCAGATATGCGCTACGGAGGATTTACGCCCAGAATTACTGCTAACACGAAGATTGAAGCATCTTGTAAAATGTCTAATATTACTTAATCAATGAATTTTCATAAGGAACCCGGGTTACAATAGAACGACCCAGCGTTATTTCATCTACGTATTCAATTTCTCCTCCGAATGCTATTCCTCTTGCAATGGTGGTTATCTGCACAGGAAAATCCTTAAGTTTTTTGTAGAGGTAAAAAATGGTGGTATCCCCTTCCATCGTGGCACTTAATGCAAGTATCACTTCGGTTATCTCACCCAGTTTTACCCGTTCTATAAGGGCTTCAATATTCAGATCAGAAGGGCCGATACCGTCCATAGGGGATATTAACCCTCCCAGCACATGATAAACACCCGTAAACTGGCTTGTATTTTCTATGGCCATTACATCCCGGGTATCTTCCACTACACAAACTGTTACCCTGTCGCGTTTATGGCTGGAACATATTTCACAAACAGGCAGATCAGAAATATTCAGGCAGGTTTGGCAGAACCGGATATTGTTTTTAAGACTGGTAAGGGAATTACTAAATCTCTCTACATCTGATATAGGTTGATTAAGTAAATGCAGCACCAGCCTTAAAGCAGTTTTCTGGCCAATACCCGGAAGTCTGGAAAACTCGTTTACTGCATTCTCTAGCAGCCTTGAAGAAAAATTCATTGTACAAATTTAAAGTTTAAACTCAATCTTCAGTATCCCGGATTTATAAATTTATAGTTAAAAGTGCGTTGAAAAGCACCCGAATTAAAGTTAAAACCGCAAGGAAAGGATTTTATCCATTTTAAAAACTTAATTATTACTTTAGCCGTCTTAAACATAACATAACCATATGGAACCATCAATTTTACTTAGTTTTCTGATAGGGTATTTTCTTTTATTAACCGGCGTAGCCTATTTTACTTCCAGAAAATCATCTGATAACTCCACGTTCTTTACGGCTAATAAAAATTCTAAATGGTACCTGGTAGCTTTCGGAATGATAGGTACTGCATTATCAGGAGTAACATTTATATCGGTTCCCGGTGAAGTGGGTAACCCTGCGGGAAATGAATTTAAGTACTTCCAGTTTGTATTGGGAAATGCGATCGGTTTTATCATTATAGCAACCGTTTTGCTGCCCCTGTATTACCGGATGAACTTAACCTCTATCTATACTTATATCGAAGAGCGATTAGGGACATGGAGTTATAAAACTGCGGCAGGTATATTCCTGCTTAGCCGTACAATAGGTTCTGCTTTTCGGCTATATTTAGTAGTAATTGTATTACAGCGATTTATTTTCGATTCATATGGTGTTCCCTTTTGGGCTACAGTGCTTATTTCTTTAGGCCTCATATGGTCATATACATATAAGGGAGGTTTAAAAACCATCATCATTACCGATACACTACAAACCGTATTCCTGGTATCATCTGTTATACTTACCATTTACTTTATTTGCAGTAGTCTGGGTCTGAATATTCCGGAAGCCTTTGAAACAATTAAAAATAGTGGTTATGCCAAAGTGTTTTTTTATGAGGATTTTGTAACCAGCAAATTCCATGTCACTAAGCAATTGTTGGGCGGTATATTTGTAACCATTGCAATGGTTGGGCTTGATCAGGATTTGATGCAAAAGAACTTAAGCTGTAAAAACGTTGGCGAAGCACAAAAGAACATGTTTACTTTTACGGCGGTATTTGTGGTAATTAACATTTTCTTTTTAAGTGTAGGAGCACTATTATATGTCTACGCAAATAAAAATGGTATAGCAATACCGTTGGACGCAATTACAGGAAAGCCCCGTACCGACTTCTTATTCCCGGAGATTGCATTTAATCATTTATCGGTTGTACCCGCCATCGTTTTTATGCTGGGACTAACTGCAGCAACTTTTGCAACTACCGATTCGGCTTTGACCGCATTAACCACTTCATTCTGTGTTGACTTCTTAGGATTTTCTAAAAAAGAAGATGTTAATGCACCTTCGGCTGTCAGAACCAGACATACGGTTCATATTGCATTTTCACTGCTGATGTTCCTGGTAATCATTTTATTTAACGCGGTAAATAACGCTGCAGTAGTAAGTGCTATTTTTACGGTTGCATCCTATACCTATGGGCCCCTGCTTGGTCTTTACGGGTTCGGTTTATTTATGAAAAACAGGGGGGTGAAAGATAAGCTTGTTCCATTTATATGCCTATTATCTCCCGCAATTTGTTATTTTCTTAACGCCAATTCTAAAACATTAATGGGTGGTTATGTTTTTGATAATGAATTGATCGTAGTTAATGGTTTAATCACTTTTATAGGCTTATTACTGATCAGCAGGCCAACTACGGCAAAAACGGAGTTTTAACAGGCTTATACTTATGTGATATGACGGGTGATGATAAAATAAGAAATGCTTTTGAGAATAAGAACTGGCAGGAAATTAAAGTTACTGATTCCTGGCAGATCTTTAAGATCATGGCTGAGTTTGTTGACGGCTTTGAAAAATTAGCTAAAATAGGGCCGTGCGTATCCATCTTTGGTTCTGCCCGAACTCCTAATGAAAGCAATTATTACACATTGGCTGAGCAATGTGCCAAAATATTAACTGAACGCGGATACGGAGTTATTTCTGGAGGTGGCCCGGGAATTATGGAAGCTGCTAACAAGGGAGCTTATGAGGCCGGCGGTAAATCTGTAGGATTAAATATTGAACTTCCTTTCGAACAGTTTCATAATAAATACATCGATCGGGATAAAATGCTGGAATTCGATTACTTTTTTATACGGAAAGTAATGTTTATGAAATATTCACAGGGTTTTATAGTACTTCCTGGTGGTTTTGGCACCATGGATGAAATGTTTGAAGCTTTAACCCTTATTCAAACCGGCAAAATTGCCCGCTTTCCTATTGTTCTTATAGGCACTGCCTATTGGGGCGGGTTAATGGAGTGGGTTAATAATACTATGCTGCAAACAGAAAAAAACATTAGTCCCGAAGATATGAACCTGTTTAGGCTGGTTGATACCGCAGAGGAAGCTACAGAACATATTTTCCGTTTCTACGATAAATATGTATTGAAACCTAATTTTTAATAGAAAAGATCAAAGAATAAGGATTTTTAACGCAAGTCTGGAAATCCTTATTCTTTACTCTCAGTTCCTTCTTCTTCACTCTCTGTTCCTTCTCACACAAAAATCTCCCCTTTCAAATAAGTCACTGCCCTTCCCGACATCAGCACCCGCTCACCCTTCAATTCGCACCATAATTCTCCTTTACGTGATGAAACCTGGAAGGCATGCATCGTGGTCTTACCGAGCTTATCGGCCCAATAAGGTATTAAATTACAATGCGCAGAGCCGGTTACCGGATCTTCCGGGATACCTGCGGCCGGTGCAAAAAATCGCGAAACGAAATCACAGTTTTTCCCCTTTGAAGTAATTATAATACCTACAGTTTCAATCTTTTTTAAAGCATTAAAATCAGGAGTGATTGCGAGAATATCTTCCTCTGTTTCATAAACCACAAAGTAATCCCTTGCACGCAAAATTTCTATAGGTTGCTTTCCTCCAAGCGCTTCCAGCAAGCCTGCAGGTGCCTCACAAGATACCGGCAAAAGTGATGGGAAGTTTAAGGTATACAAATCACCATTTTTTGATACTGATAATATTCCTGCTTTTAGTGTATGAAAGGATATAGTGTCTGCCTGATAGCCTAGCTGGGTAAAAATGATATGCGCAGAAGCCAATGTAGCATGTCCGCACAGATCAATTTCATATTCAGGTGTAAACCATCTGATTGCAAATTCATGGCCTTTTGGAACGAAGAAAGCAGTTTCTGCAAGATTATTCTCAGCCGCTATTTTTTGCATCAACTCATCTGGGAGCCACTCCTGCAGCGGACAGATTGCTGCGGGATTACCTCCAAATAATGTATCGGTAAATGCATCGGCCTGGTATATAGATATTGTTTTCATGCGTAGTTGGGTATGTAATTGTAACGAATCAAATCCGCTTCATCATTAATATTGTAAACTGCGTTATTATGCAATAAGACAATTCTGTCGCTAATCTGTATAAGCGATCTGTAAATATGATCAGTTAAAATAATTCCTTTAACTTTTCCGACTTGCTTAATAAGTTCCTGTAAAAATTCGATTTGTATAGGTGACAGACCTGAATAAGGCTCATCTAATAAAATATATGCAGCCTGATGATTTAAAATCCAAATGCATTCTATAAACCGTAGTTCTCCACCTGACAAATCCCGGACTCTTAAATTTATTATTTTATTGATTACTTCATTCCCAAGAATCAAATCCCTGTTATCAATCACTGTTTTTAATATATCGCTGACCTTGAGAAATGGAGGCAAAAAATTGTCCTGTGCCAAATAGGCGATATTATCTGTTTTAAATCCTGTTCCGATTACTTCTCCATCAATACGCTGATGTTTAAAATCAGCTTTTAGTGAGCCGAAAATTATTCTTAGCAGGCAGGATTTACCTGAACCATTTCTACCGAGCAAACCCACAACTTCGCCCGGTTTGCAGTTTATATAACATCCTGATAATACTTGTTTACCCCAAAAAGCAAGTGCTAAACTATCTGTTTCAAGCATTATTAAACAAGTAAATGCCAGATATAAACATGCAAAAAAGCAGTAAATGAGCGCCTGCAGTTTTTACAAACATGCTCACAGATGAATATCCGCAGTTATTAAAGAAATACTGATATCGCTTAATTGCAGGCTGAGCAAGAAAATAAATAGCCAAAGTACAAATAACTTCTGTAATTATCCCCAAAAAGAGGTTGGTTGAAAAGAATATAAAGATCCCAATCAAATGCACAATAATAAACCAGGGTGAAAACAATCTGAAGGTGACCATATATACGTTCATGGGAATAATATCGGCAAAAACATTAATTATCTGAAACCAGATATGCCAAAAATAAAAAAGATCAGGCTCAATCCTGATCTTTTAATATTATTTAGAAAATAAAGTGTTATCCAAGATAAGTCTTAAGTATCTTACTTCGGGATGTATGACGTAAACGTTGCAAAGCCTTGTCTTTAATCTGGCGTACGCGTTCCCTGGTAAGGTTAAATTTTTCACCAATCTCTTCAAGAGAAAGCTGCTGCATTACACTTAACCCAAAAAACAGTACAATAATCTCGCGCTCCCGTTCTGTAAGCGTTGATAAAGACCGTGTAATTTCTTCAGAAAGCGATTCATTGATCAGAATACTATCGGTATTCGGATCTTTATTTTCGAGCACATCCAGCAATGTATTTTCCTCGCCCTGTACAAACGGAGCATCCATTGATACATGGCGGCCAGAATTACTCAATGTATCAGATATCTTATCAACGGTGGTCTCAAGGGTATCGGCAAGTTCTTCAGGAGAAGGTTCCCGTTCAAATTCCTGCTCTAATCTGGAGAATGCCTTACTTATTTTACTTAATGATCCGACCTGATTTAGAGGTAAACGTACTATACGGCTTTGTTCCGCTATTGCTTGTAGTATAGATTGACGGATCCACCAAACCGCGTATGAAATAAACTTAAAACCTTTGGTTTCATCAAACCGTTTGGCAGCTTTTATTAATCCCAGATTACCTTCATTTATAAGATCGCCAAGAGTTAAACCTTGATTTTGATATTGTTTGGCCACAGAAACTACAAACCGCAGGTTGGTTTTTGTTAACCGTTCCAAGGCTGCCTGGTCGCCCTCTCTGATTTTTTGGGCTAATATTACTTCTTCTTCTGCTGTAATTAAATCTACCTTACCAATTTCATGAAGATATTTATCTAATGATTGAGATTCACGATTGGTAATGGATTGAGTGATCTTGAGTTGTCTCATTTATAAGTTGTCCCTTTATAAAAAGCGTGTAAAGCCAAAATTATTAATGTAACACGAATGAACTGAAAAAGTTGATCTCCGTGTATCATCGCATCTTAATAACTCATTATTCACCTCAAAAATTATCTTCTGGTTACTATACGCACACTTAATTACAATTAAATGATGCTAATATCATAACGCCAACAAATATTATTGCAACATTAATAGATTTCCAAAAAATATCCAAAAACCAAGCTATTAAAACTTAACTTTTGCTCCAAATCCTAACTTAAATATTTCAAAAAATGAAATAGCCTTGTTGTTGATTGCCCAGCTAACTATATACAGATCACTGGCATTAAATTCAGAATAAAGTACAATGGCCTTAACTTTCTTATGATCAAATATTTTTTTTCCGTTGAATTCGATTTCATTAGCAACTGACAGGTGCGACCTGAAAGATTCTGACCATCCATAATAACTTTTTGGATATTGTTTCTGGCTAAAGGCAAAACTGAGGTTATCACCCATGGTATATGAAAAAAAGATCCCGGGATTGGCCGGATACACAACAGCGAAATCTTTAATTTTAATGGAAAAAGGCCGATATCCGAATTTAGCAGTTACCACATTCAATGTGCCTCCTTTTGATTCAGGTACATGCCCATATAATAAATCAAGGTTGCCTTTTTTGTTTTTAAAAAGATCATACCCCACCCCTGCACTTAGATAGCCAATACTACCAGCATGCTGAAGAAGTGCAGCATCGGGTATTAATTTAGGCTTTTCCTGTGCAGATAAAAAACACGGCACCAGTAAAATAATAAAACCCTTAATATAAAACCCTTTCAGCTCCCACCACTCCATTTGTTATTGTAATTATTGTAAACGTTCTTTTTAATATGGTACCAGTCACTATAAAGGGAATACCGTTTGCATACGGGGTATAATAACCCGGAGTATGATCATGTGCGTGAAGTGATGCCACACAATTACCTGAACTTTCAAGTGCCGCCACAAATGGCAGTTCCAATTTTTTATCAAAATCTGTCGAATTTGGTGTTATATGCGATATCGCGACGATGTTGCTTACGCCTGCCTGAGACTTTACTTCTTTATTCAACCAATTAATATCCGGGACAGAACCGTCAAAATTTACTTCCCGGCCATTGGTGTTCAGACATATAAATTTCACACCCTGGTAAACAAAACTATAATCTAATTCGCCAAAAACTTTCTGAAAGACCTCTTTTCCATTTGCCGTCAGGTCATGATTTCCTATAACGCCTAAATATGGCATTTTTAGCCCATTAAATATCCTTACAATCCATTCCATCTCCTGCAAAAGTCCAAAATCAGAAATATCCCCTGCAATAACTACAAAATCAATTCCCTGCATCGTATTGGCTTTTTTTACAAAGTCCTCTGATTCTCCATAACCCCGCTGTGTATCGCCTAACAAAATAAAGCGTACAACATTATCTCCCTGACTTTGAGAAAGCTTTTGCAGATTTATAGAATTAGTATTCCGGGGAGAATTTCTGTCAAATTTTTGATTTGAGTTATACTCTATTTTATCGCAGGAAGTTACCAAAAGTAAAACTACACCACAAATAAGATAAATAATTTTTAGACGATTTAACATAGAGTTATTTAAACCGGGATATTCCTTCAGATGTTTTAATAAAAACTAAAATTGCCTGTTCAACATTAAAAATGACGATTCAATTATAAGAAAGGTACTGTTTGAATTGATGGGCAGCTATTTATTTACTGCCTCCAGCAGAGCAATTTTACCGTCCATTGTGGCCGCAATAACCTTACCGGGAGCAAGCACATTAACAGTGTTGATCATAGAGTTATCTATTTTATGAGCCCAGTTAATCTTTTTCTGTAAGGGATCAATAGCATAAACCGTCCCGTTTTTTGTCCCGAAATAAACTACCCCCGATTTTTCTATTAACATAGAGGGTACGTGTTCATAACCGTATGCTGCATTCATTTTCCATGCTAGTTCCGCTCTTTCCCCACCTGTCTTAAATGCGACTATTTCATCATTCATGGTTTTGCCATAAATCAGTTCCTTATTGGCAGATATCCCGATGGATTCCCTGACTGTAGCCTCATTTGTACGCCATAAAGTTTTACCGCTTATTGCATCAATAGCGGATAGGTACCGATCAGGTGCAGCGATGTAAATTACACCTTTGGTAGCAACCGGATTAACCATTGCAGGAGAAAACATACGATTTGTATGGCCATTATTCCACTTCCAGATTAACTCACCTGATTTTTTATCTAGTGCATATAAATGCCGATCCCATGCCCCAAAAATTATTTTACCTTCATAAATTAAAGGCTGACTAACTACAGCACCTTCCAGACCTCCAAAAGCCCATAATTCTTTACCGGAATTTATGTTGATTGCGCGCATTTTATGATCACTGCCCCCAATATATGCTATATCATTCTCTATTATAGGAGTTCCAAGAACTGCAGCATCTGCATTAAGTTTCCATAAGAGTTTACCCTTTCTGGTATCAAGGCAATAAATATTCCCGTCACCCGAACCGATTATCATTTTATTCCCGGAAACTGCCGGCGACGAGTAAATAGCACCGCCCGTTTTATAAGTCCATTGCTTTTTACCATTTTTAATAGAAAGCGCCTCGATAGCTCCAATGCTATTTCCATAGATCACCAGATTTGAAGCAAATACAGGAGTTGATATTACATTGGCGTCAGAATGAAATGTCCATTTTGCCCTGACAGATTTATATTGATCATTTATTGCAAAAGATGGACGCGGATAACCTGTTTTTTTATAATCCTGCTTTTGAAGTTTTACAGATTTCCATAAGCGTTGCCCTTCTTTTCCCGGTGTTTTCTCTGCGAAGGATGCTACCCCATTGGCAAATTCCACAATATTATATCCACCAACCAGCGCCTTAGCCCGCAAATTGGACCGGCCCATTACGGCGGGAATACCTTCTGCATTAACCTCGCGATTACCATGCCCGTGCCCGCAAAGAGCCAACTGTGTGTTGTGGTTTTTTAGTCGATCTATAACTTCAAACCAGTTATCGAGCGCATTTTCTAACGGATAATGATTTAAAAAAACAATAGGTTGATCCTTAGGAGTTGCCGTAAGTACAGAATCCATCCAAACAACGGCGTCCCTGGGGATATGCCCATCAGACATACGTACATATGGCCCGGAGGCACAACCTATAAAACGATATCCTTTATGATCAAATACAAACTTATCGTATCCAAATTCCCTTATAAAACTAACCCCGCCTGATTCAGACCAACCGGTATCGTGATTTCCCGGCATAATGTAATACGGTTTATTTAGCTTACTGAAAATACTTTTAGCAAGTGCCAATTCTTTATCAGTACCCATCTCGGTTATATCGCCGGTAATTACTACAAATTCAAGATCATTTTGCAGGTTTATGTCGGCTACAGTTCTTTCCAGATCTTCATCGGCAGTTTCATTACCTATATGTGTATCACTTACAAAAGCAAATTTAAATGACTGGGAAAAGCAATTGATGCCTACCAGTAAAAAAGCCAGCGAAATCAGTGATCTTAATTTCATAATATTCAATTTAGATTTTAATAGACAAAAATGAGGTTTTTTTAAGATTACGCAATAATTTATTCAATCTTATTTGGTCTAATTATAAACAATAATTATTTTTGTTAGAGCACATGACAGATCACGATCTTAAAGAATTATTTGCAACATCAGCTGGAACGGTATATCAGTGTAACCGCTTTAACCAGTATGTGCTTGATTTTGACGGGCATCTTTCCATATTTAAAGCTGTTGATTTCTTTTACTTTAAAAAAGAAGTTGAAAATATTAATCTGGAAGAAATGCTTCAAAGCACCTCCAGAAGCACGGATGTTGCTATTCTCATGCCTCATTACACTACTACCTGCTTTATTTTAACTCCTTCCAAGGTTGTACGTCTTAAAGAGCTTCTTGAAGGCTCTGCCTTTACGATCCAACTGAACAGCATGGTATATGAATGCCTCCAGGTAAATCTGACCTGATTTTATTTAGATTTATTATGTATTATTCTTTTTAAGCTGTTTTGGCATAGCTTCTGTTATATTTATATATAAATATAATTATGAAAGATCTGCTCAGACTCAGAACTTCTTTGACAGAAGAAATAGAAGTTCTTTTAAACGAACAAATAAAAGTTGAGGCCAATTCATCAGCAATTTATCTGTCCATGGCCTCATGGTGCAACCGAAATGGTTTTGACAATAGTACCTCCTACTTTGAGAAGCAATCTGCTGAAGAAAGAGTGCATATGCTCAGGATTTTTAAATATGTAAATGATGCGGGCGGAAGAGCGGTATCACCTGAAGTAGTAAATATACCCCAGGAATTTGATTCATTCCGCGGGATATTTGAACAAGCCCTGCAGCAGGAAATATTTGTAACTCAGTCATTTAATAAAATTGCCGACCGGTGCTTACGGGCAAAGGACTTTGTAACCCTTCAATTTTTACAATGGTTCCTGAACGAACAGCTTGAAGAGGAGTATGTAGCAAGAAGAATTCTTGAACTGTTTGATGTTATTGGTGAAGAAGGAAGCGGACGCTGGCAGATAGATAAAACGGTAAATAAAGTCCATTACGGACAGGATATTACAGAATAATAACCGCCAGTACTTAAGCCTGTGTTTTCAGGTGATTTTTTATTATACACCTGGCTCTACAGGTATTCCCGGCAACTGTATACTTGCTTGTTTAATATCATTAATCAGCTTTTCCTGAAAGACAAGTTTTGCGTCATTAAAGCCATGTGCATCTACCCAAACACTAATCAGGGTTTTATAGCCATCAGCATCTAAAGCTGAAACAGTTACACTACTAGCTGGTTCTTTCAACAACTTTAATTGGGATGCTATCGTTTTCTCAATCACGATCTTTAAATGATTAAAATCAACCGCGTAATTTAACTTCAGCTCAATATCCAATCTTCGCTTGCCCTGCCTGCTTATATTGATAATTACTTCATTTGACAGTTTGCTGTTCGGAAATATTACTGTGCGGTTATCATAAGTATTAACATAGGTATAAAACAGTTGTATCTCAGTTACGGTGCCCTCCTGCCCCTGTGCCAGAATGTTATCACCTACACGATAAGGTTTTAATGAAAGAATGAGTATCCCGCTTGCAAAATTTTGCAGTGTTCCTGATAAAGCTAAACCAGCAGCAACCCCAAATGATGTAATTACAGCGGCAAAAATGGTCATCTGCACACCCATAAACTGCATCAGACCCAAGACAAGCAAAATCCGGAGCGAAATGACCAGAAAACTTAATAGGAAGGGCTTTAATGAAGGGTCAAATTCTCTCCGGTCCATGTGCTTTCGTATCCAGCCTGATACCAGACCAATAAGCCACAAACCAATAAATAATAGAATAAAAGCGATAACTATTTTTAGTCCCTGAACAGTTATCCACGTATATCCCTGCAGGTAAATTTTATGGAAATCCATCGTTCCAAATATATAAAAGCAAATTATATACTTAATAAGTTAAATAAAGGATCCTCTCCTCTTCCTAAAACAAAAAGGGAGACTGTTACGTCTCCCTTCTGCATACTCTATGCGTTAAAAACAGCTATTAATATAAGGTAAATTCAACACGGCGGTTTTGCTGACGGCCAGCATCTGTTTTATTGGTGGCAATAGGCTGGCTCTCACCGTATCCTGTAGCCTCAATGCGAGAGGAATTTGCTCCCTGACTAACAAGGTAAGATTTAACTGACTCAGCCCGGTCTTTTGATAATTTAAGATTAGCAGCATCACTACCTACATTATCAGTATGTCCGGCCAACTTAAGGCTAAAATCTTTTGTTTTTAACAGGTCAGCAACTCTATTTAAACTTGGGTATGAGGAGGAACGAATGGTAGCTTTTCCAAAGTCAAATTCGAGGTTGCGTATTGCTTCTGCAACAACCCTTCTATCTTCTTCGGTTACTATAACCCGTACAGGATTATTAACAACTACCGTAATAGGACAACCTGCACCATCAACCTGTGTTCCAACAGGTGTTCCTGGGCATTTATCAAAATAATCAGACACACCATCTTTGTCTTCATCGTTTTTAAACCGGGCCCAGTCAGTAGCCATTTGTGCAAGCTGATCTGCATTTCTGGAACGCTCTGTTGCAAGCTGATCAACCAGTTCTTTATTACGCATAATATAATCATATTCTAATGCGGCAACCGGATTATAAGTTGCTAATTGGGGCTTAGATTTTGATCCTAAAGCGAACTCCAGGCCAATATGTCCGTAAGAAAACTTATCATTTTGAGAGCCTGAATGATAACCGTCCAGGTTATCGGCATCAACAAAATTCATAGTATACCCCAGATCAAGATTGATGCTTTCCGATAAAAGAACTTTCAAACCAGCGCCAAGTGGAAAAAACACTTCTTTAACATCTTCTGAGCCAGGTTTAAATTCTATGGATGCCCCCGCGTTATTTAGAAGTATCGGATTATATCCCGTCATACCCGCACCTCCGGTTATAAATGGCTGAATAACACTTTTACGGTTCATCCAATATATATTTGCCAGGCTCAGGTTTGCTGTTAAACTACCTGCGTAATGAACCTCAGTTTCGTAAGACTTAAATGGATTAGGAGATTTGGTGCCATTTCCCAACAACTCTGTATTGTCTGCATTTAATTTCCCTCTTAAAAAATTTGCCTGAATTCCCAAAGCCGGCAAAATCTGCTTTTTAATATACGCCCCATAGCCAATATTTGTCTCCCAATTTGTAAAATCATTTTTACCAAACGGAACTGTTGGGGTTAAAGCCCCTCCGTTTAATCCTATTGACCAGGTTCTGAACGAGCTTGCCGGTGAAAAGGGTTTAGGATAAGTTCCTGTTACAACGTCCTGTGCATATGCACTTCCGGTTACCAGCATAGTTAATACTATGGCTGATGTTTTTAAATAATTTGAAATCATAATTAAGGGTTTATTAAATAGAATAAGAAAAAAACACTAACAATTTAATCTAGCATATATGTTTGTCACTTTTTTGATAAGATGGGTCAAATGTAAAATTTATTATTTCCAAGGTTACGCGCACTTTTCAACATGTTAACAATAGAACTTAATCAAAGAGTTAAGAGTTATATTAATTGCCCAGAACTTACGTTTTGACATTAAAATTTCTCTCATATCCTTCCTTATCTTTGCGTGACATTATGCAAAACCGGTCATCCATCACACAACTGATTAAAGCTGAAGCTAAAAGGCTGGGATTTATGTTTTGTGGGATTGCCAGGGCAGAATTTCTTGAGGATGAGGCTCCTAAGCTAGAATCCTGGCTCCGTAATGGTTTTCATGGCGAA
Source organism: Sphingobacteriaceae bacterium (assembly GCA_035575925.1). Taxonomy (GTDB): domain Bacteria; phylum Bacteroidota; class Bacteroidia; order Sphingobacteriales; family Sphingobacteriaceae; genus DASWTL01. The sequence continues at coordinate 19,117 of DATLXK010000015.1, read as the reverse complement.
ATGCAGTACATGGAGAACCATTTTGATAAACGTTTGGATCCGCGAAAGTTAGTAGAAGGTGCTAAATCTGTCATATCCATGGCTTTAAATTACTATCCCGAACAACGGCAAACTGACATTACTGCACCAAAGGTCTCAAAGTATGCTTATGGAAATGATTATCATGATGTAATTAAGAAAAAATTAAAAATTTTACTTGAAACCCTTCAGGAAAAGATTGGAGATATTCACGGACGTGCATTCGTAGATTCTGCCCCCGTACTGGATAAGGCCTGGGCTAAACGCAGTGGGATCGGGTGGGTTGGGAAAAACGCAAACCTGCTCAATAAAAATTCGGGATCCTTCTTTTTCCTTGCAGAATTGATTATTGACCTCGAATTAGAATATGATGTCCCGGCTAATTATGATCATTGCGGAACTTGTACACGCTGTATAGATGCATGCCCTACCGAGGCAATTATATCTCCGTATGTGGTTGATGGCAGCCGCTGCATCTCCTATCTGACCATTGAATTAAAAAACGAGATCCCGTCACATTTCCGCGACAAAATGAATAACTGGATGTTTGGGTGTGATATCTGTCAGGATGTATGCCCATGGAACAAATTCTCAATTATTCACAATGAACCAGCTTTTAATCCACGTGAAGAATTTCTTGAAATATCCGGACAGGATTGGCAAGAGGTTACCGAAGAAACTTTTAAACGGGTATTTAAAAACTCCCCGGTAAAAAGAACTAAATTTAAAGGGCTAAAACGTAATATTGATTTTTTAAAGCCAATAGATTACAATGCGATTAAAGATTAGAAATATTTGTAAACTAAGCAGTTGCTACCAGTTTGCTTGTACTTCTGTATACATACGAGTTATAGATATGCCTTCTGGCAAATCTTCCCGGAGAATCGGCATTAATTAGTTTCACATAAACGGCCTTTGGCACGTCGAAATATTCATATATACTGCCATCAATAAAATTAACTGTCAGTACCTGGGAGCTGTATTCAAAATTGGAGATACTGGATTTAGTGGTAGTAAGGGTGTATTCAGCTAAAGACTGGTTACGGGTTTCGGGGGCAATGCTTACTAAAAAGTGATACGCTTCAATTATAGTTTTGCTTTTTTCTTCAGCGTTTGCCTTGCTTTCTACACAATCTTGAAATTTATCAGGATGCCAATTTTTCATTAAGCTGCGGTATACCGTCTTTAACTCTTGCAATTCTGCTGCTTCCTGTACGCCTAAAAGCTTTCTGTAGTCGACAATTTTTTTCATCAGATATTCTGTTTATCGTTGAATGTTAAAGTATTAACCATTGCAACGCTTCTAAAAAATAATTTGCAAAGCTACAGAATATAATCCACAAATTATTCCGGTTCAGTTCTCTTCGGCATGCTACGTTCAATTAATGCCTAAGATTGCTTCCCCATTATAATGACCACGATAAGCACGCGGGCAGGTATAATATGTTCATTAATAAGTTAATAACCAAACAATTCAAGTACAAATTATGTATAGCAATACAATAATTATATCTTTAAAGCCATAGATGGAGTTTGTTTCAAATCCTTATTCTTTAATACTTTTCGCTTCTGGCTTCATAGCTTTTATATTATCTCTCTTTCTTTTAATAAAAGTTAAAGGCATAGGGATTGTTGGCGTAGCTACTATGATGGCTGCCACTATATGGGCAATAGGCTCAGGTATGGAATTGGGCAGTACAACCCTTGATCAGAAACTGATGTGGATTAAGGTGCTAAACATTGGAGTAGCGTTTATTCCGACTTTATGGATAGTATTTTTAATAAAATTTGTTGGATTAGATAAATGGCTGACACCTATAAATGTAGTTTTGCTGTTTATAGAGCCCGTATTAACTTTGATAGTTGTTTGGACTAATGACCTTCATCACCTTCAAATGACTATAGTAAATGTGATCCAACGAGAGGAAATCTTTCTGCTCGTGATAGATAAGGGCGTATGGTATTATATTCATTTAATCTATTTTTATTTTATGATGGTAGCCGGAGTATTTCTCCTGCTGAAAAAAAGAAGAAAAGATGATGAAATTTATAACAAGCAATACAAGACCATTCTTTTGGGAAGCATTTTTCCATGGTTATTTAATTTAATATATCTTTTTGGATTTCGCCCGCTGGGCGGGGTTGACATAACCCCCATTTCTTTTATAATCACTTCTATTATAATTGCCGTAGGTTTATTGCGCTACCGCCTTTTTGATATTATACCTATTGCACGCGAACGTATTTTTGAAGCTATGCGCGAAGGTGTGTTAGTCATAGATAATTATCATAGAGTTGTTGATGTCAATCCATCTATGCGTAACCTGTTAATGCCTTATAACACAAATATTATTGGTCTTAAATTTCGCGATTTAATTTCAATTATGAAGAAATCGAATATGGAAATTACCGATGCATCTGTTGAAGGGGCAGAAGTGTGTGTAAATGAAGGAAACCATCAGAAGCATTATGCAGTCACCATAACACCACTACTGGATGATAAAAAAGGTGATAATGGAAAAATATTTGTTATTAAGGATATTACTGAGCAAAAATTGAATGAAGAAAAGCTTAATTCTTTAAATGAATTAAAAGATAAGCTTTTCTCCGTTATAGCGCATGACCTCCGCTCACCCTTAATAAACCTCCTTGAAATTTTGAATTTGGCAAGCGATGGTAACATTTCAGAAAGTGAGCTGCGTATGTTTTTACCGCAATTGAAAAAAGATGTTGGACATACTACCAACTTGGTGGAAAATCTTTTACAATGGTCAAAAAGTCAGCTTAAGGGAGAAATAACCAAGCCTGTAAAATTGGATCTTCAAAAGATGACAGGATCTATTATACAAACTTTCAGTGATAAAGCTTCAGAGAAAGGTATACGTCTAGAAAATAATTTATCTGAATCTTTTTACGCTTATGCAGATAAAGATATGATCCAGGCAGTTTACAGAAACCTGATTTCAAATGCTATAAAATTTTGCAGCAAAGGAGATATGATACAGGTATCATGTGAAGTAAATAAAGGTGAAACTACGTTATGCATTACTGATACAGGAGTAGGAATTTCTGAATCTGATATAAGTAAACTATTTAAGCCCGGAAGTTTTTCTATGAAAGGGACTCTAAATGAACAAGGCACCGGACTTGGGTTGCTCTTGGTAAAGGATTTTGTCGAAAAAAATAATGGCAGGATTTGGGTAGACAGCATTCTTGGAATAGGAACTACATTTTGTTTCAGCCTGCCGTCTGAACAACCTTCTGTTGCAAATTAAAACAGATCCACAAAATAATTAACTACCTGTATTACATTATTTTGCTTTTAAATATATTTTAAATTCTGACCCTTTACCTTTCTGGCTTTTTAAGGAAATTTTTCCACCTGAATTCGTTACAATTTCTTTTACTAAATACAATCCAATACCTGATCCTTCAATAGAGTTTTCTACTCTAAAATATTTTGAAAAAACTTCATCTTTCTTACTTGCGTCAATGCCCATACCTTTATCCTTTACAGAAATTACTATAAATTCTTTTTCACGTGTTGTTTTAATATAAATTTCAGGAATGCGGCTTTTAGGTGTAAATTTAATAGCATTGTTTACCAGGTTATAAATTATACTTCTTAATTTACGCCTGGAATAGGTTATTTCTGATACATTAACTTTATGAGTAATAACCGCACCAGATTCTAAAATATTTCCTGCCAAAGTAAGGCGCACATCTTCTAAAATATTTTCAAAATGCAACTTTTCTACTTCGGCTTTATATTTATATCCAAGCTTTCTGGTATCCGTCAGTTCGCCAATTATATCCTGCATTTTCGTTATACCGTTTTCTACTATATTAATAAGTGATTCGAACTTTTCAGAATTAACGGCAGGTACATTCTTCAATAGCTTTACTGTAAGTATCAAACTGGTTAGAGGAGTTTTAATATCATGTGAAATAGTATCTAACAACGTTTCATGATCTGAAATCAGTTTTTCATACTCCTTTAAATCGTTGATACGCATAGTAGTTTCAACAAATGTTATGATCACTCCATTTGTTTTCTTATTTTTTATTGTAACATAGGGTATAATATTCATCTGATACCATCTGGAGTCAGTTGTTTGAATTTCTTTTTCAAGTATTTCATTACAATCAATTACACCCTTTATATCTTTTACTATGGATGGAAATTTAAAATTATCCTTGATATCATTAATAGATTTCCCAACGTCAGTCTTAACCAGGCAAAATTGTTTCATGGCCGGTGGAGTAAATTTTCGAAGAATCAGATCAGCATCTACAAATAATTGCGGAATGATTGTATTTGTAAAATAGTTCTCAAGCTCATCATTGAGCTCAATAAGTTCCTTTATCTGACGATCTTTATTCACCATAATCTAATAACCTGATATTTAGGTTTTCGTTTTATGTTTTCAAACCTCGCGAGTAAGATTGAATTACAAACCACAAAATAGTTCATTAAAATCTCTGCAAATGTTCAGGTTGGTAAGATATTGTATATCTTAATTACCTATCCATCACATTTTCCAGGCATTCCGTCACATTTCTTATTGCTTCACACGTTCGCGCTTTATCCTTGCTAGAGATAACACTAAAGTCTGTAATAAAACAACCTAAATTTTAAAAAATGAAAATTCCATTACTGCTGCTTATCACTTGTTTTACAATGATTTCAAAAGCACAAAACCTGACAGCTGTATTACATGAAGTTAAAGGCAGAATTGCAGATTCTGCCAGTCGTAAACCCCTTGACTACATTACAGTAGGATTAAAAACAGATAAAAACCTGCCAGTTAAATCGGCACTTACATCAGCGGACGGATCTTTCGTATTTAATAATCTGAAGCCTTCTAAATACATTTTAACCATTGTGTTTGTAGAATATCAAACCAGAACAATTACTGTGGATCTAATCGACAGTACTAAAAAACTTAAAGACCTGGGACCAATTTATATTAATACAAAAAATAATAATTTGAAAGAGGTGGTTGTAATTGCTGATAAGCCCCTGATAAAGCAGGAGGTTGACCGCATTTCTTATGATTTGCAGGCCGACCCCGAAAGCAAATCTAATAATGTTCTGGAAATGATGCGCAAAGTTCCATTACTATCAGTAGACGGGGATGATAATATTTTATTAAAAGGAAATACCGGATATAAAATATTCATCAATGGAAAACCTTCGAGTATGATGGAAAGGAATGCCAAAGATATATTGAAGAGTATGCCGGCATCGAGCATACAGACAATAGAGGTAATTACAAACCCTCCCTCTAAATATGATGCAGAAGGATTGGCGGGCATCATTAATATCGTTACCAATAAAAAAGTGGATAATGGATATAATGGTTCTGTAAATATTAATGAACGTTTTCCTGTTGGCGGACCCGGAACGGGCGGAAACTTTACATTCAAGCAAGGTAAGGTAGGTATCTCCGCTTTCGGTGGTGCAAGTTTTTCCAGTACTCCTATGACAGAGAATTTCAGCAACCGCATTTCTACAGGTACCAATGCGACAACTCTGGCTCAAGTGGGCAATCGAGAGTCTGAGAATCAGAATGGATATTTAGGAACTGAATTAAGCTATGAAATTGACAGTTTGAACCTGATCTCTGCTCAATTTAATGTTAATGGAAGTCGATCTGAAGGTGCAAACCATCAGAGTTCAGTTCTAAACGGACAAAGCGGAATTTTACAAACTTATAACCTCACCAACATGAACGAAGGCACAGGAAACGGACTGGATGCTGCATTTAATTATCAATTAGGCTTTAAGAAGAGTAAAGCCCGGCTTCTTACTTTTTCATACCGCTATTTTACTTTCGGCAATGAACAGCATACCAATTTAGCCATCACAAACCATATGAATTATCCAATACCTGATTATCGCCAGGTTAACGATGGTGGTTCCTCTGAGCGGACTTTCCAATTTGATTATGTGCATCCGGTAAAGAAGCTTAGTATAGAAACCGGAATAAAAGCAATACTCCGGAATAACGAAAGTGATTTTCAATACCAGGCATTTAATTCAGTAACTAACCAGTTTGAATCAGATCCTGCACGCACTAATATATTTGATAATAACCAGTCTGTATTCGGAGCGTATAATACCTATCAATACAACCTGAAGAACTGGGGATTTAAAGCAGGTGCGCGTATTGAAAAAACCATTATTGATGCCGATTTCATTACTACTTCATCCCAGGTTAGGCAGGAATATTTAAACGTAATTCCATCAGTTAGTATTAACCGAAAATTTAAGGATATGAGCAGTTTAAACTTTGGATTTACTCAGCGGATTAATCGTCCCGGAATTTATCAGCTTAATCCTTTTGTTGACCGGTCAAACCCTAATTTCGAATCAACAGGCAATCCAAATCTTCATCCCACATTAAATAACTCGCTTCAGTTAGGATATAGTAAATCCAAAAAGGGGTCTATGAATATTATTCTGAGTTATACGTTTTTTAACGATCTGATTATGCCCGTGTTTGTTTTTGATCCGGTTACTAATATTACACGTAATTCTTATGACAATACGGGCAGAGCCAGGTTGGTAACCGTTAACTTTAATTTAAATTACCCGTTCACTAAAACGTGGAATTTCAGTTTTAACGGACGCATATCTCATGGGCGGGTTCAGGGATTAATTAATGATATACTGGTCAAAAATGAGGGAGTGATGTATGGATTTACTTCATCCAGCGGATATCGTTTTGAAAAAGGATGGCGCGTTAATGCGAATTTAAATGTAAATGGCCCAAATTTATCTATACAAGGCACTTCCAACTCATTTATTTTTTCCACGTTTAGCGTAAACAAGGATATAGTTAAGGATAAGCTATCATTCTCTGCCTCGGCAAATAATCCGTTCAGCAAATACAGAATCAAGCGTACAGAAACGTTTGGGCCAAACTTTACACAAACAGATAACAACCAGAGTTTTTACAGGTCATTTAATACCAGCCTGAATTATAGCTTCGGAAAATTAAAGGGAACAATAAAGAAAAATAAAAGAGGCATCAGCAATGATGATATTTCAAATAATTCGGCACAGTAGGCTATATTCTATTATTTGTTAATCAAACCGCTATATCATCTGTAACGGTTTTTTATATTTTTCAAAATCATAGCACAAGCTACTCGTCACATTTTTAGACCTTTATAACACATTTATTATATCCTTACATCCTGTTAAGGTATCATTGTCCTATCAAATAACACAAAATGAAAGATTTTATAAAAAACCCGTTAAACTTAAACAAGATAGAATTTTGGGCTGCAACTACCCTGTATGTTTTCGCAGTGTTTTTTTTAGTAGCCACGGCAAGTAATTCAGGTTTAGACGAACAATGGTCACCATATAAATGGGGTTTTAAGGAATTTAATGCTCAGTATACATTTTACAGCAATTATTTCTTTCCTCAAATAGGTAAGTATACAATCTATTATGCAGGGTTTTTATTGTTCAATTTTTATGTCGCCCCGCGGATAATAAAAAAAGAAGAACTCATTCCAACTATTCTTCTGGTTGTGGCAACCATATTTGCTATCGGATTAGCCTTAGGAATTACAGATACTTATTTAAAAGGATTTTTACTTGTAAAGTATAAAACACTCCAGGAAGCGTATAATTATATCTTCCAAAGCAGTTTTGCTTATACATTCTGGATTGTAATGATGTTTGGAATGTATTCTGTTATTAAATATACCGCGCAGTATCTATTACTAAATTCTGAATTCATTCAGTCCAAATACCAGATTATTTCGCATGAAGGGTTAATAGCTTTTGTGCTCTGGATGATCAGTATATTCCTTTTATTAATCAGTAATGCAGACCAAGGCGTAATTGCTGTATGGGCTGTTATTATCCCTTTTGGCATCGGTTTATACTGGTACTCCTTTTATAATTTAATTCCCAAAGTGATTACAAAAAAGAAGCCCTTTTTAAGATATATTTTCAATGTGCTTCTTATATCCCTTATTGCAATATTGCCAATTTCGCTCCTCGCTTTAATTATTTATAACAGAGGTAATGATATGGCTGCAATAATTAATCTTTTTAATGTAGGATTTCAGTTATTGTTTACGGCACCGTTAGCATGGGCAATTTATAAGAAGAGGATGGCAGGAGATCAGGAACTGTATATTTTAAAAACAGAACTGGGACGCTCACATGCAAATTTTGATTTTCTGCGGTCGCAGATAAACCCCCATTTCCTATTCAATGCCCTGAACACCCTTTACGGCACTGCAATTCAAGAAAAAGCCGACCGGACCAGCGAAGGTATTCAACGTTTGGGAGACATGATGCGCTTTATGCTGCAGGAGAACATGCAGGAAAAAATTTCGCTTACCCGCGAAGTAGAATACCTGCAGAACTATATAACCTTGCAGAAGCTGCGTACAGATACTTCACCAGAAGTAATTATACAGACTGAAATTGAAGAACAGGTGAGTAATGCGCAAATCTCTCCTATGTTGTTAATCCCTTTTGTTGAAAATGCCTTTAAGCATGGTATAAGCCTGCGAGAGCCTTCTCACATTAAGATCACCCTGCAAACCAAAGAGAACACACTATATTTCGATGTGCATAACAGCATCCATCCTAAACCGGAAAATGACCCGGAAAAAACTAAAAGCGGAATTGGGCTAACCAATGTAAAGCAGCGTTTACGTCTTTTATATCCCAATAAACATGAACTCATTATCAGGGAGACAGGAAAAGAATTTTTCATTCATCTTACCTTACAATTAGTCTAAGCTTAGTACTATTGTATATCGAAAATAATATAAATGAAAGCCATAGCTATTGACGATGAACCCATAGCCTTAGAAATCGTACGATCTCACGCATCAAAAGTGCCCTTTTTAGATCTTACGGCAAGTTTTACAGATGCTTTTAAAGCACTTGATTTCCTTCAGAAAGAACCTGTAGATCTTATCTTTCTGGATATTAAAATGCCTGATATTTCAGGGATTGACTTTTTTAACAGCCTGACCAAAAAACCGCTGGTTGTGTTTACAACCGCTTATTCCGAGCACGCTGTAACCAGTTTTGAGCTTGATGCGGTAGATTATCTGCTCAAGCCATTTTCTCTGGCCCGTTTTATTAAGGGTTGTAACAAGGCCTTTGAATTGTATAATTTCAGAAACTCTGATGAAGCTTCCGATCATCTGTTCATTAAAACCGGTTTTGAGCAGGTTAAGGTTTTTTTTAATGACATTCTTTACCTGGAGGCTTCCGGCAATTATGTAACGTTTGCATTAAAAGATAAAAGTATACTTTCCCGAAGCACTTTCAGTGAAGCTACTAGTCTGGTACCGGAAGAGAAATTTATCCGCGTTCACCGATCTTATATCGTAGCTGCAGATAAAATTGATAAAATTGAGCGGCACCAGTTAATCATAAACGGCATTAAAATACCTGTAAGCGATGCTTATGCTCAAAATCTTTCGGTTATAATAAATAAATAGCGGTTTTTTTATTCCTCAGGTTCCCGGTTAATATGGCGGCCAGATTATTTACCGAATTTAAGTTTTAGCTGTTCCAGCATATCAGTATTAACAGGCATGACATCTTCTTTTGGTTGTGCCTCTGATTGGTTTTGCACACGTGGGTTTTGTTGCGGCGATTTATATACGGTGGTTTTTGTTTCCACTTTTAACTCTTCACGCTTACCGTTCCATCTAATCCAGATCTTCTCCAGGCATCGTTTCGTGTAAAGGGGAAAATCACCTTTCTGCATCCACGAGTAATAACTTGGTTCAGCATGAAAAACCTCTTCAACACATTTTCCTTTATGCTTTCCGAAGTTGAACACTTCAATTCCTTCCTCATCGTAAACTAACCTTCCGGCAAAATCGACCGGCCTGTGAAGATTTGTAAATTTATGTAATGCTTCTACATCGTTTATAACAGGCGTTGACCGGATACCTCTTTTATCTTCAAATTCAGTTTCCTGGTATTTATCAAGCTGCGCCAGTAATACCTCATAAGTAGCACGGATGTCAGCCTCAGCAGAATGAGCATTTTCAATACTTTTACCGCAATAAAACTGATAAGCTGCCCGTAATGTACGCTGCTCCATCTGGTGGAATATATTTTGTACATCTACAAAATGGCGGTTATCCAAATCAAAGGGTATTCGTGCCCTAAGAAACTCTTCCAATATTACCGGGATATCAAATTTGTTGGAATTATAACCTGCAAGATCACAATCTTCGAGAAAACCGGCCAGTTCCTGCCCCACCTGTTTAAATGTTGGGGCATCCTTAATATCCTCGTCATAAATTCCATGTATTAATGATGATTCAAGCGGAATTGGTCTTTCGGGATTGAGACGCATGGTCTTAATCTCTTCACTTCCATCAGGCATCGCTTTAAGGATACAAATCTCTACTATTCTATCCGAAGCTACATTAACTCCAGTAGTTTCAAGATCAAAAAATGCCAGTGGACGCTTTAAATTTAATTTCATAAGTATTAGCTAAAAATCAGTATGCCCAATAAAATACCGGCAATCATGATAAGATACATCACTATTTCAGTTGTCGCAAAGTGCTTATATTTTGTCCAGAATGAATATTCTTTGGCAGATTTCATAATCTTTTGATCCGAATTTTATCAGTCCGGCAACCTCACAAAGTTAGGCTTTACAAAAGTATTAGCTCAGGCATTTTTCTATTTTTCTTTTATCGTGACCGAAAGACCATTTAGAGCAGTATTAGATGTATGTATCTAAATATTAATTATTAATGAAACTTCCATCGCCCTTACGCTTCATAACTTTGCCTTTTTTGTTGGGAGAACCGGTCCATTTTTGCAGGCGCGTGGTAAGGCTGAACATAAAGTAACGGCTTAAGGCATTGCTTTTGACATCTGTAATTGAATTGTCTCCTATCTGGCGAATGATAAAATTATTTTGATTTAAAACATCAAAGGCCTGGAGACGAAGTGTTGCTTTTCTATTGTAGAAATCTTTGCCTAAATATGAGTTAATTATAAACGGGTTACTGCTAATATTTGCATTAATGCCGCTAATAAAATTTTTGCTCAAATCATATCCAAACACAAAAGATTTTAAAAAATCAACCCGGCCATCCAGGCTCAATGCCCAGTTTTTAGTTTGACTATCTTTTGAAATTGGTAAACTAAAATCGGTTTTTTGATAGGTATAACGAATGTTAGGAGTTATTTCAAACCATTCTGCAGGCTCCATCTGCAAGTTCAACCGCTGATTAAATGTCCATGTTTTAGCAACATTTGTTAAGTTATTGTTCATGGATATCCCATTGAGAAAATTAACAGCTCCGTTAAACCCAAAGCGGTATTTTCGATCAGCTGATTGCTTGGATACATTATAATTTCCGTTAACTGAATAATCCCCATCAGCATTCAAATAGTAAGTTTCCCGTTTACCAGATCGGCGATCTATATCTAAAGTATTTCGCACGACTTTATTTTGATTGAACAATGTTTGAACACCAGCAGAAATATTTATCCTGGAGTTAGCTAGATAATTATTAAAGTTTGAATTTATAGAATGCCTGAATGATGCTTTCAAGTTCGGATTACCAATTACAGGGTGTTGGGGGTTACTGATGTCCGGCACGTCCTGAATCTGGTTAAATGATGGTTCGGAAGGCTGGCCGGAATAATATAGATTAAAGCTTTTCTGACGACTCCATTGGTATGTAAAACGAGTAATAGGTATCAGGTTAAAACTCTCCCGTTCTGTGGTGGAGTTAAGTGTTTCTGATGTGCCGGATAAAAGGCCCGGAACGGCTGTCATACCCAACGATAAATTAACTTTCCCTTTCTGGTACCTGTAATTTAAGGCCAACCGCTGCTCAGTGAAAGAATAATTAAAGATTTTGCTTAATGCATCCGATCGTACAAATCCACCATTAACAAACTGATTGGTAATCTGACTATTATCATAAATTCTATTATTGATCTGACCATTAAACTCAAGTCTTGAAGTTGAACTTAAAGGTTCAGAGTAGGTTGCGCTTACCCTATAGCTTTTAGATATGTTGCCATTATTTAACAAAAGATTAACCAATGAATCCTTAATGAAATTTCCGCTTACAGGATCATAAAATTTAAAAGAGTTTTCCGTATCCCTATCTGTTTCGTTATCGGTTTGATTAAAACTTAGCTGAAGCGATACATTTCTTTTTGGCTTAGCAAAAGAATGGGTATATAACGCAATAAGGCCATAATTAGGTGCTGATGTATTTGTACCGCTTGTATTTATCCGATCTTGCTTTATACCGCCGGTTTGAAAAATTGTGGATGCATTTGTATTTCCGCTAGCCGACATACCGAATGTAGGAGTGATTTGTAAATAATTAGCACTGTCAATATCGTATTCCAACCTTCCATTAAAATTATGACTGTTATTATCACTGTCAGTTGTACCATCGTTAGCAATCATAACAGTTCCAAAACCTTGGGTAAATTGTTGGGTAATGCTGCTGTTTAAGGAATTACTGTTGCGTGTGTTGAATGAATAACTGCCGTTAAATTTTAAATTTTTATTCCACGTATCTGCATAATTAAGTGCAGTTCTAACAGACTCGCTTACTCCTCCGCTACCCGCGGCACTTTTGTTACCGGAGTTATTATTATCTGGGTGCCCGTTATTATTACGGTTACTTCCGCTGCCCTGCCCCTCAGAACTACTCCCAAATCCCTGAATGCCTGCAATACCGGTAACTGTATTATTATAATTGGATTGTAAACCCATTTGTTGGTTACCGTTAAATCGGTTTAAGTTAAGACGGCCCTCATACCTGTCGCTATTTCCTGCACCGGCGTTAGCCTGCAACCTGTTACCAACAGATCTGTCTGCCCTTGTTACAATATTCAGAACCCGTTGTGGTTCGCCATCCTTAATTCCGGTTTTAGCAGCCTGATCCCCATAATCATCTACCATTTGAATTTTTTCTACAATGTCGGATGGCAGGTTTTGAATGGCAGTTTCTATCTCTCCACCAAAATAATCTTTCCCATTAACCCTTGCTTTGGTAACAGCTATGCCCTGATGAGTTACTGAGCCATCAGTTCCAACTTCAACACCCTCCATTTTTTTTATTAAGTCCTCCACCGTAGCATTTGGTTTCATTACATAATCACTTGCACGATATTCCACCGTATCTGTTTTGTAAGTAATACTTGGAGTACCGTTAATTACCACTTCATCAAGTGTTCTGGAAGAGTTTTTAAGAGTAATAGGATCAAGTATAATCCGTTGCGTAGCATCATTATAAAGATATTTTCTGGTATATGTTTCATAACCAATTCCTTTCACTGTAAGAATAAACTGGCCTGATTGAACATTTTTGAAAACAAAGATCCCATCGGTATTTGTACTCATTCTTACACTATCGCGAGATGCTACCATAGTCAGAGTTACTGTTGACCCTATTACAGAATTATCAGTAGTGTCTTTAACCATTCCGCTGACTTCCCGATTTATGTTTTGAGCAAATAGCTGACCGCATAACAACATCAAACCCAGATGAAATAAAATTTTTTTCATTATGACTAACTATGGTCTTGCTAAAGAATATTTGCCCCAAAAGTCTACCGGATCTGCGAAAGAGATTCTATTGATATTCTCGTCTCGCTGATTGCCTCCAAAATTACCTCTATTACGATCTCGACCTTCGGCACTCTCCCCTCTTCGGATATCGTTAGTTCCACCACCTGACTCCCTATCACGAAACTGCCTTCCGTTAATCTTTATGTTATAAGCCAGCTCTTTTTTAGTATCTATATTAATATTCAGGGATTTAAGAGGGACGGCTAGCTCATAAATGAAATTGCCTTTGGCATCGTAACTGACAGCTGTTTTTATGCCATACTCATTGTAGATAGAAATAAGGCTGTCTGTAATATCTTTAAATCCAGAAACTTTAATTTCTTTAAACTGTGCTAACAACTGTTTACGTTTTTCTATAGATTCGGCATCTGTTCCCTGCATCTGTTTTCTCGCCTGCCCACCCTGACCAGCTTGCCTTTCACCCGCTGTTCTTTGCCCGGACTGAATTTGGGGGCGTGGAGATGATTTTAATATCGGAAAGGTGACTTTAGATGCTTCTTTTTCTTGCTTTTTCCCTTCCACATTTATAGCAAATGTTATCCCCCCGGCAAGGATTTTATAATTAGTAATCGGATCGTGGGACCGGATAGCCAGGTAAATATTTTTTTCATCATTTGCAATGGTGTAGCCCAGAGATGTGGTTCTGTTATATGCCTGCAAAGAATCCTGCCAATCATTCAGTTTACCATCGATCTTTATGATTCCTGAAGGAAATAAGCTGTTTTCCTGTATATCTTTTGGTTTCTTTTGAGCATTTACAGCAACAGCGCTAATTATAAACAAGCAAGAGGCTGCAATTTTAATTATAGGAATAAACTTCATTAACCGTAATTTATAGCTACTGGGTGGGTATTGTGATATCTTAAGTTTTATAGATAGGTTTTCATCTATAAGGTTTAATTTAATTATAAGTAATTTTATAGTTAGTATATAAAAAACTGCATCGTATTACAAGCAGTCAAATATCAACCACAAATTAATATGGCAAAATTTTACTTTACTTCACCACACTACCTGCCCTGGAAAAATATTTATAATACCATGGATCTTTTAAATTACTGATTATTACGCCTCTGGTAGTTGAAACATGCACAAACTTGTTGTTTTGTAAGTACACACCCACATGACTAAACTTTTGTCCGTTAAAATCGAAGAATACCAGGTCACCCTCCGTTAATTGTTCTTCATATTTGCGTTTTACCTTTTCGGCCATTTGGCTAGCGGTTCGAGGCACTGTACGGCTGTAGATCTCCTTCTCCAGAACAGTTGTAAACCCCGAACAGTCTACTCCGTTTTTATCCATACCCCCCTGGCGGTGAGGAACACCCATCCAGTTATCAATAAATTTATATAATTTTTCATCCCTGATGTCCTTTTCAGGCACGTTTAATAATTCAGCGTATCGCTCCCTCACATTCCCCGTAATTTTTTTATTACGAGCATCGCGCGAATCAGTAAATACTTTTTTACTCCCGCAGGATATAATAGTTAACCCTGAAAGCAGTATGAGGAAAAAAAACAGGATTCTCATATATTATGCTGATCCAATTTGATATGATCTAACAGCATTCTAAAGCTAAGCTTTTCAACCTCGTGAACAAAGCGCAAACCATGCTGATAATATGAATAATAGAAGGGGACCTAGATTTAAAAAATATCACATTCTATCGTACCTGGCCGTCGCCTCTGATAAACCATTTCTCTGTAACCAGCTTCTCCAGTGCAAATGGACCGCGGGCATGAAGCTTTTGTGTGGAAATACCAATTTCTGCACCTAATCCAAAGACCGCGCCGTCGGTAAACCGGGTAGATGCATTAGTGAATACTGCAGCAGCATCTACTTCAGTCATAAAACGTTCGCATACAAGTTCATTTTCTGACACAATCGCTTCAGAGTGTTTGGATGAAAAATTCCGGATATGAGCCAAGGCCTCGTCAGTGTTCTCTACTATTTTAACAGAACATTTGAAATCAAGAAACTCCCTGCCAAAATCCTCATCTGTAGCTGTACTCAAAAAGGGGTAATGTAATTCTTGTAAGATATTATATGAGACTGCATCTGCAAATATCTCCACATCATAAGCTTCCAATTTAGGAGCTAATAAGGTTAAAAGGGATTTTGCTATTTCGCGGTCTATCAAAACCGAATCAAGCGCATTACAAACAGAAGGACGTGAAACCTTTGCATTTGTAACTATTTCTGAGGCTTTTTCCAGGTTTGCTGTTTTCTCCACATACGTATGACATACTCCCGCTCCTGTTTCTATTACGGGCACCAGGGCATGTTCCCGCACATAATCAATCAATTGCTGGGAGCCTCGTGGAATGAGTATATCTACATATTTAGTTGCAGACAATAATTCCGGCATATATTTCCGGTCAGTGGGTAATAATTGAACTGTATTTACATCCAGGTCAAATTTCATTAACACACCTTGTATTATTTCTACAAGACAGGTGTTAGTAAAAAAAGCATCTGTGCCGCCCCGCAGTACACACACATTCCCTGAACGTATACACAGCGCAGCAACATCAACAGTTACATTAGGTCTTGATTCATAAATAACCCCAACCACACCAAGCGGAACTGTTTTTTTTTGAATGAACAGGCCATTGGAAATGGTTTTTTCTGAAAGCAGCTGATTAGTGGGGTCAGTTAACTCAGAAATAACCTCCATACTCTTTGCCAGATCTTCTATGCGCTCGTCCGTAAGCAATAAACGATCTTTTTTAGGAACACTATCAGGCATACGATCCAGATCCTTTTTATTTTCATTTATAATGGATGGCACTTTGCTCCTTATTTCTGAAGCGAGAAATATTAAAATCTGTTTTTTCTTATCATCCGAAAGCAGTTTTACTGCAGTGGTACACTTTGCAGCGTTTTCAAGTAAAGATTGGATGTTTTCCATTTATATACTTCTATAATAAAACAATGTCGTTAGTATGGGCTACTTCCATATTTTGCACTTTAAGGTTTCCATCCAGACTTTTTGAAGATACTTTTGCTTTTGCGACCGCAACTGCATTATTCAGCTCATCAATAATCTCGATAATCTCTCCCTCTTCAAAACCGGTCAACACGTTTTTAATTCCTACAGCTAATAAGCTGCGGCGATTTTGCAAAGCTTTACATGCTCCTGCATCAATCTGAATACGACCTATTACCAGACTACCACTTGCCAGCCACTTTTTACGGGCAGAAAGATTGCGCTCCTGCGGCATGCAAACTGTTCCGGTTTTGCCCTGTATGGCATCCAATATTCCATCTTCGGTTCTTATACCAAAAATAACCACTTTAATACCCATTAAATTAGCCAGTCTTGCGAAAGTTAGCTTAGAGGTCATCCCACCTAACCCCGAGGCAGACTTTTCTTTATTGGCGAGCGATAATACCGCTTTATCTTTCGTATCGAGTTCAGAGATCACCTTCCCGGCCTTATCAAGCACGCCAGGTACCGAGGTGCTGAACAAAAGTAACGAAGCACCAAATCCTGTAGCTATCAGGGTGGCCAGCTCATCATTATCTGAAAATTTTAGTTCCAGGTTACTCACCACATCATTCTCATTAGCAACTGGAATAATGTTGCTTGCCCACAATTCCTCATACGTTTTTTTTAGCTGAAGGAATTGGTGGCGGTTTGAAAAATGGTGCCGTTCACATAAGCTCTGGGCAATGGATATACCATACGGCAAGAAATACTGGGAATATTTATTCAATAACAATGGGTTACCTACAGAGGCGGCGGCTTTTTTCTCACTGAGCGTGCCTGTATAATTTTTAAGAAACTTTTTACCCGCGGCTACAGCACCTGAAGAAACGAGCACCAAATGATACTGTTTATGTATAGATGCTACCTGCCTGGCAATATCCTTAATAACCTGCTCATCCAATTCACCGTAAGGCGTGGTAATAGATGCTGTTCCGAATTTTAATACAAGAATGGGCTTTGTCAATGGTAATTCTTAAACTGCAAATCTATGAAATCAGGGGCTTAAAACCGCCTGATTGAAACAATTGCCAACAACGGTTAAAACAGCTATGAATTTTCAATAACTATTGAATAGCTAATATGAATAGCAAATTATTAAGTAAAACGAAACAATTTTAACAAAAACATTCGCTTATCTTTACAATACCGGAGAATATACGAAATAATAGAATGGAGTATTTCGCCAATAAGTAAGTTGTGCGTCACCTTAGAAAATTACCCGATGACTTTAGATATCATTAGAGAGGACATTGAGAAGTACAAAGAGTTTATAAACTCGACAAGGAAGTTTGATGAAGTTTATAAGTGGGAAGCATTACAAACTTTTCAAGAAAATTGGAACATTGAAGCAACGGACTTCCGTTTGATGTTTGACAATAGCTTTAAAAATAAACTTAACAATCTTTGGGCGAACCCTCATTGGTTTCCTAAATCTGTTATGTTGACTTTTATTGAGCTTGATAAAGAAAGAGTACGGACAATGTTTAGGGAACTTTTTGACGAAGACAAATTGATTGACAAGCGCATTGACCATTTTGTTTGGCATTGTGACGAACTTTTAAAAATCGTGGCAGCAGAACAACCAACCTTTAAAAGTCATTTTCACGATGGACAAAGAATGATTACTCTTTACTTAGCATTTCGCTTTCCTGAAAAGTATGCCATTTACAAATTCACAGAATTTAAAACTTTTATGGAACATGTCCGAGCCAAGAATATTCCAGGGACAGGCGAATACGAAAGGTTTTTCAAAGTTGTTAGAACTTTATATGGAATAATAACACAGGACAAAGAACTTGTTGACATGCAGAAATCCTTGCTTACATCATCTTGTTTTGAAGGAGAAACTTTAATGCTTGCCCAAGACTTTATTTTTGTTACGGCAAGACGATTTATGAATTAAAAAAGGCGAACGCACAACATGGGTATTTATGCAAGTGTGGCAGGACGTTATAAATTGGGCGGAAGAATATCACGGCATCACTATATTTTCAATCAACAGTAGTTCTGCCAATCCCACACCTGCATAAATACCTAAACGTTAACTGCAATGAAATAAAACCCTAACCTATGTCACTAGACAAAATTGAAGCTACACTAAAGACAGGAAACGAACAACTGACGTATAATGGAAATCAATTGGACTTCTCTTTGCTAGACTTTTGGCGTTGGAGTGTTTCTGACATTCTAAGTAATGCAACACGTGGACGGTTTGCGGGGGTATGTAAAATAAACTGTGTCATAGGTCTCAAGCCCCCAGCCCACCAAGGCTAAGGGGGCGGTGAAAGTCAATTCAAATCTAACTTCATTCTTTCAGGAAACCAAATGGCTAATTTCTGAGCTGTCTGTCCCCAGTTCGCTAACGGCATAGTCCATTTTCGTTTAATATTATTATGGGCCAGATACATCAGTTTTAGCAGTGCCATATCTGAGGTGAAAGCCCCTTTTGTTTTAGTCACTTTACGGATCTGCCGATGA
>DATLXK010000014.1:0-229716 GCA_035575925.1 Sphingobacteriaceae bacterium | reverse complement strand
ATTGGGGACAGACCGCTCAAAAACTAGCCATTTGGTTTCCTGGAAGAATGAAGCTAGATTTGAATTGACTGGCACCGCCCCCTTAGCCTTGGAGGGCTGGGGGCTTGAGACTAATGACACAGTTTATTTTACATACCCTTTAGATTTCATGAATGGCGAGTTGAAACATTTTATTATTATTGTTTAGTGGTAGATAAGTGTGGCAGTGCGATAGCAATCCTTTATACTACCTGATATCTTTATAAAAAAACCTCTTATGATTTCAAGACTTCTACTTTTTGGTTGCGGCATTCTTCTTGTTTTTAATTCTTGTTCAAAGAGAAGTATTGCCCACCCTGATGAAGTCGCGCCTGTCGTGGTGCAAGCTCCAACTCCATATAAGATTGTTGAGACTTTTGAAACGGGAATAAAAGGTGCCTATGCAGCAGCTGATTTGATATTGCTTACGGGGTCATGGAACTTTAATGATGCGCTGATAGGTAATCTTGCAACTGATAAGAAAGAAGGTCTTAAGTCTATGAGACTTCGTACGGGTAGCGTAAATATGAATTTCGATGTACGTGGTCTAAAGATGCTTTATATCTCTCATGCTAAATTTGGTACTGATGCTAATACAAGCTGGCAGCTGCAAATGTCTGTAAATGGTGGAGCCTATACACAGATTGGCAACGACGTTTTAGAAGATAATACAAATCTTAAGCTTGATTCATTTGCTATAACTGTTACTGAAAAGGTCAGGTTTAAAATCGTCAATACGTCCACAGCTCGTATAAATATTGATAATATCACCTTCAAAGGTACCGGAGACCCGGGGATAGTAGTGGGCGAACCCGACACAGGAGTAGATGAAGGAACTGCGGCAGGCGGAATTCCTAATATTCCCAGAGACGTAGTAGCGGGTACAGATGCTCCCCCACTTATGGGAGATAATGGCAATATTCTATTAGGAAATCCTTCGGAGGCTCAAATCAACATGCTTTTTGCAGATAACTACTTAATTGATCATAAATATTTTGTTGAAAGCTACAGCAGCTCGAAGGCAATACCAAATTGGGTAAGCTGGCACCTGGATGCTGCAAATATAGGATCAGCTCCACGTCAGGATAATTTTGCTGCATGGTCTGGTCTCCCGTCAGGTTGGTTTCAGGTTCAAAGCAACAGTTACAATTACGCTACATACGGCTTCGACAGGGGGCATAATTGTCCATCAGCAGATAGAACTTCTTCAACTGAGGCAAATTCCTCCACCTTTTTAATGACCAACATGATTCCTCAAAGTTCCACCAACAATCAAGGTGTGTGGAGTAATTTTGAAAATTACTTGAGATCTCTTGTACTTTCCGGAAATGAGGTTTATGTAGTGATGGGTAATTATGGTGCTGGTGGAACAAGTTCTAAAGGTGCCTTTAGCAAGATAGGTAATATCACGATCCCGGCATTCGTTTGGAAGGTTGCTGTTGTAATTCCTGCAGGAACAAATGACTTGAGCAGGATTAGTTCAGATTCCAGGGTTATAGCGATTAATACACCAAATACTCATACAGTCAACCCGGATTGGACGCAATACATTGTTACAGTGAGAGATATTGAAACTGAAACTAAGTTCAATATTCTATCAGGGCTCCCAAGGAACATTCAAGATATTGTTGAAATCAGGAAGGATTCCGGGAAATAAGCGTTGGATGTAACCTATAGCTGTATGTGAAAACTTACCAAGCAATTAGGAGTTTTGTCCAATGGACTTACTCACATATGTATTTACAAATTAAGAGCTTTCTTTACCACTTTTTAAAGTAGAATAGTATGGAAATAATCCATTTGATAGGTTTCATTAGCAACAAATTGAACTAATAGAAAGCTATTTCAAGCATTTTTTGCTTCTAATCTCCTTTTTGTTACTTTTACGCCAACAATGGGGGGATTAGCTCAGCTGGCTAGAGCGCTTGCATGGCATGCAAGAGGTCATCGGTTCGACTCCGATATTCTCCACAATTAAAAGCAGCATGATGCTGCTTTTTTGCTTAAGTACCAAAATGAGCACACCAGAATCCAAATCACAACTATTCAATCGAGTTAAAGGCCAGTTAAAACAACACAACTTTACTGTTGATAAGCAGGATGATACCCGGCCATGGGGAGGGTTTTTTGTTGTAGCTGAAAGCCAGGCTCAGCAATTTGCAGATACCTATTTTAACAGTATTCCGGTAGATGAATTAAAAATTTCAGGCAAATTAAGTCCTAAAATACTTGTAGTAGCTCCTGGTAAAAGGCTATCCTGGCAATATCATCATCGCCGTGCAGAGATATGGATTGTAGTAGAGGGTGAAGTTGGCTTAGTTACCAGTGATACTGATACAGAAGGTGAATTAAAGAAATGCCGTCCCGGAGATATAATTACACTTAAACAGGGGGAGCGCCATCGTTTAATCGGACTTAGTGATTGGGGAATCCTCGCTGAAATATGGCAACATACCGATATAAACAACCCTTCTGATGAAGATGATATCATCCGCGTTCAGGATGACTTTGGCCGTTAAGCCTGAGCTAATCTCCGGTTTGAAAATGAGGGGCATCTACAGGTTTTGATTCCGGAGATCCTTTTTGTCGGAGATATATAGACAGAAAAACAATAGAGGCCACAGAAAGAAATTCACTTTGCCAGTTCTGAAATGATTCAAACCAGAATCTGCTACCGATAATAAACTCACTCATCGTTTCTATGGGCTCTTTCTTTAATCGCTGGATTTCATTATAATTTTTCAAACTTCCTTCGGCATGCAGCCAGAAACTAATTGCAAAAAGTATTAAAAATGTTAAGGAAAGCGAGTAGCTGTATAATTTTAAAACCAAACCGCCTTTTTTAACTGGCCACGGTGCATTAAGGTGAGTTTTGGGTTCACGGTCTACTTCTTCTTTCCCCTCCAGTTTTTTCGATTCAGATGAGCCTAATTGACGTAAATGAATGGTTAGCATCACATACATCGCCATTTGAAGAAATTCGCTTTCCCAGTTCTCAAAAGTTGCCTGGTAAAAATGCCCGGTAATGAAATAATTTCCAAATTCAATGGGCGCAGCTTGCGCCTCCTGCAAATCTTTATTATGCTCTCTCCAGCCTGTATACGCCTGCCCGAAAAGAGTTAGGATCATCAAAGTCATAAAAAAAACTGTGAGGCCATTTCGATACAGAAATGAATATCTCTTTTTGATTGATCCTTTCATGATAATAAAAATTCAGGGCAAAAAAATAAGTCCCCCAAAGGGAGACTTACATGTTATTTATAGGTAAGATAAAGAACAGTTTGTTGAATAACGTCAACTATATGATTTATTATTTTCCGGGTTTAACGGATTTTAATTCTTTAGTTAATAGTGCTAATAACTGTTGATCAAATCTTTCAGTTAATTTCATTGCAGGAGTTGTGTTTAGCTTTTTCATGTTGTGTGGGTTTAGTTTTTGTGATTCGTTATGTCTTTATTTTTTTTCCTGATCCTGTGGATCATCTGTTAAATTTTCTCTTCGGCGTTCAGCTTCTTTGGCCTGGCGTTTTAATTGTTCAAAGTCACGCTGGTCTGTAGCTTTTTCCGGGTTGTTGGGATTGTCCCACTCTTGCTTTTCTTTGTTCGGGTCTTCACCTAATATTTTCTTTTTGATGACTACCATTGTTAAACCTGTTTGTGATTAAGTATACTCGAAATGTGTACCAAAATTTTCTTAGGCAGATAGTAAAGGTTGAGAAACACCTAAAGAATTGCCCAAAAATTACCAGGAACCCATTTTTAATAATTTTGACTAATTTTTAAAGCAACGATATTTTCTTTTTCAGTAATTAATTTTCTAATAAGTGCAATTTTTGCGTACACTCTAATATACATCATCATTTTTTTGTGTATACTAGTTGATACTAAAGTGCTTTTACAGTGTGGAAAGTTTACCTGTCGGTATGCGTAGTAAAATTTTAAATTTGTATTATCATTACTAAAATGGCTGCAGAAATTATTAATTATAGCGAAGACAGTATACGTTCCCTGGATTGGAAAGAACACATCCGGCTTCGTCCGGGGATGTACATCGGGAAATTGGGCGATGGGTCTGCTTATGACGATGGCGTTTATGTGCTTCTGAAAGAGATTATGGATAACTCTATTGATGAGTTTGTAATGGGGGCTGGCAAAACCATTGAAATTAATGTCACTGATCAGAAAGTAAGTATCCGTGATTACGGGCGTGGCATTCCGCTGGGAAAAGTAATAGATTGTGTTTCTAAAATTAATACCGGAGGAAAATATGACTCAAAAGCTTTTCAAAAATCAGTAGGGTTAAACGGTGTGGGTACAAAGGCGGTAAATGCATTATCAAATAACTTCGTTGTTCAATCTTACCGCGATGGTAAATCCAAACGCGCTGAGTTTGCGAAAGGCGAACTGGTAAATGACCTGCCTGAATCTGAAACCACCCAGCGAAACGGTACTTCCGTAGTCTTTTATCCGGATGAAACCATTTTCAGGCATTATCGCTTTATTCCAGAATTCGTAGAAAATATGATCTGGAATTATGTTTTTTTAAATGCAGGACTAACTATAAGTTTTAACGGGCAGAAGTTTCACTCCGAGCGCGGGCTTTATGATCTGTTAACTAAAAATAGTGACACGGAAAATATCCGCTATCCTATAATACATCTTAAAGGCGATGATATTGAAGTAGCACTGACCCATGGCCAATCTTATGGGGAAGAATATTATTCATTTGTTAACGGTCAGCATACCACGCAGGGAGGTACGCATCAGGCTGCTTTTCGCGAGGCCGTGGTGCGTACTATCCGGGAGTTTTATAAAAAAGAGTTTGACGCCGCCGATGTGAGGGCATCTATTGTGGCGGCAATTTCAATTCGTGTGCAGGAGCCTGTATTTGAATCGCAAACTAAAACAAAACTGGGTTCTCAGAATGTGGGTCCGAATGGTCCGTCTGTACGAACATTTATAAATGATTTTCTAAAGAAAGAACTTGATGATTATCTGCACCGGCATGCAAATGTAGCAGATGCTATGCTAAAACGAATTTTGCAATCTGAACGTGAGCGTAAGGATATTGCCGGGATTAAAAAACTGGCTAATGAGCGTGCAAAAAAAGCTTCGTTACATAATAAAAAACTCCGGGACTGTAAACTCCACTTTGAAGACACCCATGAACGCAGACAGGATACCACACTTTTTATTACTGAGGGCGACTCTGCCAGTGGTTCTATCACCAAATCCCGGGATGTAATGACGCAGGCCGTATTCAGTTTGAAAGGAAAACCGTTGAACTGTTTCGGTCTAACAAAGAAAATTGTGTATGAAAATGAAGAATTTAACTTGCTCCAGCATGCGTTAAATATTGAAGACGGACTGGATGGACTGCGATACAATAACATTGTGATAGCTACAGATGCTGACGTAGATGGAATGCACATCCGGTTATTATTAATGACCTTTTTTCTCCAGTTTTTCCCCGACCTGGTGAAAGCCGGGCATATTCACATCCTGCAAACCCCGTTATTCAGGGTTAGAAATAAAAAGGAAACCATTTATTGTTACAGTGAAGAGGAAAAGAGGAATGCAGTAAATAAATTGGGAAATAAACCTGAAATTACACGTTTTAAAGGTTTGGGTGAAATCTCGCCGGATGAATTTGGTTTATTTATAGGTAAGGATATCAGGCTTGATCCCGTATTCCTGAAAGACTCGAATATTAAAAGCTTGCTAGAATATTTTATGGGTAAGAACACGCCTGATCGCCAGCAGCATATTATACAGAACTTACGATTTGAGGTTGACGTTGCTGAAGATGGGGATAACCCTTTGGCAGAAGCAGTATAGCTATCCTTAAACTTAAACAACCAACAAAACCTTAAACAATAACATGAAAAAATCATCTCTTTTCAAACCCGCATTTTTACTAAGCTTATTGGTGGGTATAATTGGATCGTTTTTTAAAATTATGCATTTACCGGGACTTATTGGATTTATAATTATTGGTGTTGTTTTAACCTTGGTATATATAGTAAGCGGACTTTACGAAGTTTACGGCTCCGGTAAAATATCAAAAAATGAAAAAGTAATGTGGACTATTGGCTTCATTTTATTTAGCTTTATTACAGGGCTTCTTTATCTCTTTATGGGCCGACCAAGAATACTTCGGGAGTATAAAATTCTCAATCAATAGGACGAATAACAGATCTTTCGCATAACAATGCCTTCTTTATCAAAAAAGTATTATATTGTTTTCCCCAACAATAAACTATAAGAACACTTAATGATAAACAAAGAAATTACGATTAACTATGAAGAATATTCAGGCATAGATGAGCTGCCGGATCAGTATAAGGAACTTTGTCTGGAAGCTGAAAATGCGTTGAACAGCTCGCATTCGCCCTATTCTAAGTTCCGGGTTGGTGCAGCTTTACGTTTAAAAAGCGGCAGGATTGTATATGGAAGCAACCAGGAGAATGTAGCATATCCTTCGGGCTTATGTGCCGAACGGGTAGCCTTATTTACAGCAGGAGCAAATTATCCGGAAGATCCCATTATTGCTATGGCAGTAACAGCACAAACAGACCTGTTTAAGCTAACCTCTCCGGTTACTTCATGTGGCTCTTGCCTGCAGGTTATGGTTGAAAGTGAGAAAAAACAGAATTCCCCCTTTGATATTATCCTGCATTGTATTGATGGACCGGTTATTAAGACCAGGGGAGTTAAAAGTTTTATGCCGTTTTTGTTCGATGAAGGCAGGTTGGAGAAGTAATAAGAATTATCAGATGTCAGACACTTTAGAAGTGTCAGACATCTAAGGTGTTAAAAACTTCCCTGCTCAAATTTCAGGCTATACATTATATTTACCTCATTCAATGAGTTAAGAAAAGGATGAGTGACGACTTAGAACAAAACATTTCTGGAGACGAAGAATCGTTGCATGCAGTAACACCAATCAGTGGTTTATATGAAAACTGGTTTTTAGATTATGCATCATACGTTATCCTTGACCGTGCCGTGCCGCATATTCATGATGGGTTAAAGCCTGTTCAGCGACGCATTCTTCATTCGTTGAAAGAAATGGACGACGGCAGGTTTAATAAAGCCGCGAATGTGATAGGTAATACCATGAAATATCATCCCCACGGTGATGCTTCTATTGGTGATGCCATGGTTCAGATCGGGCAGAAAAATCTGCTCATTGATACCCAGGGTAACTGGGGTGATCCGGTAACGGGTGATTCTGCCGCCGCACCCCGATATATCGAAGCCAGGTTATCCAAATTTGCCATTGATGTAGTTTTTAATCCTGATACTACAGAGTGGTCTTTAAGTTATGACGGACGTAACCGCGAACCTGTAACCTTACCCGTTAAATTTCCACTTTTACTTGCTCAGGGTGCTGAGGGTATTGCAGTAGGACTGGCCACCAAGATTATGCCTCACAATTTTAATGAGCTCATTGATGCATCCATTGAAGTTTTAAAAGGTAATCGCCCGGATCTCTTGCCTGATTTTCCAACCTCGGGTATGGCCGATTTTTCCAATTATAACGAAGGTCAGCGTGGCGGTAAAATACGCGTACGTGCCCGGATTATTGAGCGGGATAAAAAAACACTTGCCATTACAGAGATTCCTTTTTCTACAACTACAGGCAGCTTGATAGACAGCGTAATATCAGCTAATGATAAAGGAAAGATCAGGATAAAAAAGATTGAAGATAACACCGCACAACACGTAGAGATCGTTATTCATCTTGCTCCCGGCATCTCGCCGGACGTAACCATCGACGCCTTATATGCCTTTACGGATTGCGAAGTATCTATATCACCCAATACCTGTGTGATAAAGGACCATAAGCCACACTTTATGAGTGTGAATGATATCCTGGTAGAAAGTACAGAACACTCCAAAGGGCTGTTAAAAATGGAGCTTGAACTTCGTTTGGCAGAGCTGAAAGAAAAAATATTTTTCAGTTCACTATTGAAAATATTTATTCAGGAAGGAATGTATAAACATCCGGACTATGAAAGTTCCGGAAATTTTGAGGGCGTGGTTGAGGTTTTAAATTTACTATTTGAGCCTTTCTTTACACAGTTTTATCGTCAGATATTGCCTGAGGACTATAAAAAACTGATAGATAAACCGATGAGCAGCATCACCCGCTTTGATGTTAAAAAATCGGACGAGCAGATGAAAGGGTTGGAGAATGAGATTAAAGAGGTTAAAAATCATTTAAAGCACCTAACTGATTATGCCATTGCATGGTTCGAAAAATTGAAAGCCAAATACGGAAAGGATCGTGAACGTAAAACGGAAATCAGGCTTTTTGACAGGGTAGAGGCTTCTAAAGTGGCGCTTGCGAATGTGAAGTTATATATGAACCGCGAGGATGGGTTTGTTGGAACAGGATTGCGGAAAGATGAGTTTGTTTGCGATTGCTCTGATCTGGACGAAATAATTGTTTTTCGTGAAGATGGTAAATGTATAATTACCAAAGTTGCAGAAAAGAATTTTGTAGGGAAGGAAATTATCCATGCGCAGGTTTTTAAGAAGAATGATGAAAGAACTGTTTATAATTTAATTTATAAAGACGGGCAAACCGGGGCCGCTTATGTGAAGCGCTTTTCAGTTTTGGGAGTTACCCGCGATAAAGAATATGACCTGACTAAGGGCTCAAAGAATTCTAAAATTTTATATTTCACCCCCAACCCCAATGGTGAGGCAGAAGTGATTAATGTTCAGCTAAAACCTCATGCTAAACTTCGAAAGCTTCAGCTCGACCTGGATTTTGCAGAAATTGCAATTAAAGGGCGCTCTTCACAGGGGAACACCGTCACTAAATATCCCGTAAAGAAAATTATCCTTAAAACGAAAGGAATATCTACATTGGCAGGCCGGAAAATATGGTTCGATGAAATTTTAAAGCGTCTGAATGCTGACGGAAGAGGGAAATATTTAGGAGAGTTTGATGGCGAGGATAAAATTTTGACCATGAACAAGGCGGGTATCTATGAGCTTTCCAGTTTTGAATTAAGCAATCATTTTGATGATCACCTGGTTTTGATGGAGAAATATGATCCTGAAAAGATCTATTCTGTTATTCATCTGGACGGAAAAACAAAAACACATTTTGTTAAGCGGTTTATATTCGAAAATTCAACTATCGGCAGAAAAACCAGTATTATAAACGAAGAAGCGGGTTCCAAACTCGTGCTGGTTTCAGGGGCAGCACAGCCTGTTGTAAAAGTTGATCTGCTGAAAGGCAAGGCACTGTTGCCTGAAACTATTGAAATAAACCTGGCCGAAGCTATTGATGTAAAAGGTATGAAGGCCCAGGGAAACCGGTTGTCGCAACAGGAAATAAAATCTGTTGAGCTGCTTACCGAACATGATGACGCTGCGGATGTTCCGGATCCGGTACCCGAGGTTACTCTGGAAGAGGTTATAGAGGAGGAAAAACTGGATAGCGAAGCAGAAAAGGAAATAACCTCATCTGAAGATGATATAAATCGATCCTTGCCGGATGATCTGGAAATATTAAAAGAGATGCCAGAAACTGAAGTGAAGGCAGAAAAACTTCAGGCCAAGAAAATAGATTTTGAGATCACTAATCCCGAAGATGTAGATATTGATGATAAGGGACAGTTTGGATTATTTTGATTTAACTTATATTTATATCAAAGATGGAAAGAGATATCCGCTGGCATCAACGTTTTGCTAATTACAAGAAAGCCCTGTCACAGCTGAAAAAATTTATTGATAAGGGTGAACTGAATGAGCTTGAAGAACAGGGATTAATCCAGGCCTTCGAATATACATATGAGTTAGCATGGAATGTGATAAAGGATTATTATCAATACCAGGGAGTAATAGAAATTCAGGGTAGCAGAGATGCTTTCAGATTAGCTTTTAACCGGGAGCTGTTGGAAGATGGTGAGATCTGGATGAAGATGATTGAAAGTCGTGTTAAAACATCTCACACTTATAATGAAGAAATCGCAGATGAAATAGCCAGAGATATTTTTGATCATTATTTTGATGCTTTTATAGCTCTCAAGGATAAATTACAAAGGCAGCTAGATCAAGGATGAAATTTGGGTTGAGAGATAAAACAATAAAAAAAATAAATTCCGTTTTTGCAGAGTTTAATCAAATTGATGAAGTAATAGTTTATGGCTCCAGAGCAAAAGGGAATTACAGAAACGGATCGGACATCGATCTGACTATTAAGGGAGAAAAATTAAACCTTCATTTCCTAAATCAGATTAGCCTGAAAATTGATGATCTGCTCTTGCCATATATTTTTGACCTTTCCATTTTCAGGCAGATTAGCAATCAGGATCTTATTGAACATATAGAAAGGGTAGGTCAAACTTTCTATAAGAGAGCCAATCCAGCCTAAATCAGCTTTTTAGCTTCTCTTTAAACTGCTGAGTAAATTTTGATAGTTTAGGCTGTATAACCAAGGCACAATACCCTTTATAAGGGTTGGTGTTGTAATAATTCTGATGATAGTCTTCTGCCTGGTAAAATTCACAAACAGGCGATATTTCGGTTACAATAGGGCCGTCAAAAACCATCTGTTTGGTGAGGTTATCAATCATTTCCCCGGCCTGTTTCTTCTGTTCCTGAGTATGATAAAATATTACGGAGCGATATTGCGTACCATTATCATTTCCCTGACGGTTTAACGTAGTTGGATCATGAGTTTTAAGAAATACAAGTAAAAGCTCGTCAAAAGAGATCTGATCTTCATCATACTCTATTCTGATTATTTCGGCATGTCCTGTTTCACCCGTGCAAATATCTTCATAGGTTGGATTTTTGGTTTCCCCACCCATATATCCGGATATCACTTTAATTACACCCTGTAAATTTTGAAAAACAGCCTCTGTACACCAGAAACAGCCACCACCGAATGTAGCGTTTTGTATTGCCATATTTTAAAGGTAGTAATCCCATAAGGTTTCGAAAACCTTATGGGATTTATATTACTGATATTGAATATAGCTGGGTAAGGGTTTGAGCTTCATGAGGTCTGCAGGTGTCATGAGACGGTTAGGAGCTTTCTTTAAATCGTTTTTGTAGAATATTTTAAATCCGGTAAACTGTACCGGCTCTGCCCGGATAAAATGCCGGTATGTGCCTAATTTTAAATCGGGCTCACCCCATCCATCCATATGCATTACCACCTGAACCTCTGGGCGCAATTTAATATTCTGATAGTTTGTTACCATTTTTTTTGTAAAACGATGTATTACAAACACTTTGGGCGGGAGATTATTCTTTTTTACAAGGTTTGCCAGATACTCAGATGCATAATTAATTTCGGAAGCATCATAAGTTCCTATTTTTCTACCCGGTAAAATGCCGCCTTTCATAGAAAATTCAGGATCTATACCTAAATGTACATTTGGCCTCATCAGGTATTTTTCCAGGCGGGGCAGTTCCTCGCGGATGGTGCTTAATGCAACCTGAATATCAAGAAAAACGATCATGTCTTTTTTCATGGCGGCAATTTTAAATACCGAATCTATCTGTTTGTCCGGCATGCGGTTACGGTATTTTCCATCCTTGCCCGGATCTCCTGCTGCTACTACAGCGATATAATGCAAAGAGGGTTGAACCGGTGTTTTAGGGTCAATTTTTTCCCATTTAGCAACTTCTGCGTACAGCATACGAAGCATTTCCTTAGGCGCATATTCACCTAATGCTCCCATTTTTTTTGAATACAAATTCCCGTAGAAGGTAACTATGCGCTTATAGGGTAAAATAGCGCCGGGCAAAGGGTAAGGCTGATTTTTTACAGGCCATTTACCTGTAGTATCGCCATTAACCAGTTCACGCATTTTTTGATTGTATTTTGCTGTATCAACCGGCCCGCCTGAAGTGCCAGCAGTTTCTTCAGTTTCAGTGGCACTGCCTGTAGTATCCTTTGCGGAGGCTTTCTGGTTAGCTTTTGTCCCTGGTTCTGAACAATTAATAAATGCAATGCACGTGCCTGCAAAGCCAATAGTTAGGGCAACTTGTTTTAAGTTCATCATTAGTTTCTCTTGTATCCTGGTCCGTATAAAATTTTCCCATTACGGGTTTTGTTGTGTTTAAAATTATCAACTGTAACTTTTCCATTTACCAGCACATACTGGAATCCTTTGGAAAAGGCATGTGGTTTCTCGTAAGTTGCAACATCTGTTACCGTGGATGGGTCAAATATCACCAAATCTGCAATCATTCCTGCCTTTAATAAACCACGGTCTTTAAAACTATATTTTTGTGCAGGAAGCGAGGTCATTCTTCTAATAGCATCTTCCAGACGAATAATATTTTGCTCACGAACATATTTACCTAACACACGGGCATTGGTACCATAACCCCGCGGATGGGGAACGCCGGCACCAAATTCCCTTATTGCAGAATCAGATGCAATCATTGTAAAAGGATATCGCATAATATTCTCTACATCAGCCTCATTCATACTATGAAAAACCATACCTGCATCACCCTTTTCCATAAGATCGAGAATGGTTTCTATTTCATCAGGTATAGTACTTTTGCGCCCCATCAGTGTATTTATTTGTGAGATGTTTTTGCCATTATATGTTTGATCAGTACTGTAGGATGCTACCACTGCATAGCTAAAGTCAGGCCGGTCACGCCCTTTCATATCAACTATCATTTCATCGATTAGTTTTTTTCTTATTTGTAGATTTTTTAACCTCCATAATATCGAATCTTTACCGTTCTCTAAAGCCCATGTCGGAATTAAAGTGCTTAATGAAGTGCTGCTGGCTGTATAGGGGTACTGATCTATTGTTACGTCCAAACCTTCTTTACGAGCCTGCTCAACTATTCCCAGAGTTTTGTCTGATTGTCCCCACATAGTATTACCTAGCTTAAAATGGGATATTTGAACCGGCATATTGGCTAGCCTTCCAATATTAAGGGCCTCGTTTATTGCGGCAACAACATGCTTGTTTTCATTCCGGATGTGTGAGGTATAAACCCCCTGGTATTTTGCAGATGCTTTAGCTAATGCAATTACCTCTTCGGTTTTGGCATAGGTGCCCGGTATGTATATTAAACCGGTAGAAAAACCCATTGCCCCTTCTTTCATAGCCTGTTCCACCAAATCTTGCATGCGTTTTAACTCTGCCTGATCAGGAGTTTTTGCAGAGGTGCCTAAAACAGCCTGCCGGACATCATTATGACCAATAAAAGTAGCTACATTAACCGAGGTCTTTAAGCTATCAAGCATCTTAAAATATTTTTTCAGATCGACATTGGATGAGCCGCAATTGCCGGTAATTACTGTTGTAACACCGTCATAAATAAAATTATCGGCTGTTGGAGTAGTTTTTTCGTTTCCCTCAATGTGCGTATGAACATCAATAAATCCCGGAGAAATAACCTGCCTGTTTGCATTTATTATTCGTTTACCCTTATATTTTTCCAGGTTACCTATGGCAAGGATCTTATTTTTTTTTATTGCAACATCACCGTAGTACCAAGAGTTCCCGGTGCCGTCAATTATTTTCCCATTCTTTATCAGGATATCTGCGCGCTTTTGACCATAACCCAGAAAAGGGAAAAGCATTGCTAGAACTAATATGTATTTACCCATGAAAAATTTTACAGCAATAACTTACGTTGTTTAAATAAAGAAAAGTTAAATTTTATCAGGATGTTTTAACAAACTTTCCAAAAACTCCCAAAGGTAACTTAATTCCGCTTTTAGCCGCCAGATAAAGCTCACCTGTTTCCAGGTTTTGTACCTGCGGAAAAGAGGACCTGATCAGATTTTCTACAATTAATGAGGAGAACCCTAAAGAGTATGTGTTAAGAATTAAAAAATGTTCTTTTTCGTCCAGCAATTGAACTACATCACGCATCATTTCCTGAATATGATCCTCAAGTTTCCATTTTTCACCGTTTGGCCCATGGCCGTAAGCCGGCGGATCAAGTATGATCCCATTGTATTTTTTTCCTCGTTTTAATTCTCTTTTAACATATTTTAAAGCATCCTCTACCATCCATCTGATATTATCTAATTCCGATAGTTCCTGGTTTTCACTAGCCCAACTTACCACTTGTTTGATGGAATCAACGTGGGTAGTTTCTGCCCCGGCGGCCCGCGCAGCAAGTGATGCGCCCCCTGTGTATGCAAACAGGTTAAGTACTTTAGGTTCCCTGGTTTTAAACTGCTTAATGTTGTTTGTAATATAATCCCAGTTTACTGCCTGTTCAGGGAATATCCCTACATGCTTGAATGAAGTGAGGCCGAGTCTGAATTTAATTTTTACATCATTATTCTGGTAGTGAATATGCCAGCGGTCAGGAGTTCGTGGATTTTTTTTTACCCATTCGCCGGAAGTAGCAGACCTTCCTTTAAAGCGGATGTCATGGAGCTTGTTCCATTCAGATTCTGTTAACACCTTTTTCCAGACTGCCTGAGGCTCTGGTCTGATCAGTACGGTATTTCCGAACCTTTCCAGCTTTTCAAAATCACCGCAATCTATCAGCTCATAATCTTTCCAGTGCGTTGGCGTAAGCAGTTGAATCATTTAAAGTTTAGTTATTGGTTTTGAGTTTGAAGAGAGATGCCGAGCAATAATTCTGCTTAATTCCTAACTCATAACTTTTCTTTAGCCGCTTCCATAAATTTACTGGCAAATACAAAGTCATTGAGCTCCTGATTGTCTGTATGGGCGATTTCTTTGTTTGAGCCTTCCCACCATTTCTGACCTTCATGCAAAAAGATAATATTGTCTCCAATTCCCATCACCGAGTTCATGTCATGGGTTACCACTACTGTAGTCGTATTATATTCTTCAGTGAGCTCCCTGATCAGCTCATCAATTACTATGGCTGTTTTAGGGTCGAGTCCTGAGTTAGGCTCATCTACAAAGAGGTATTTAGGCTGCATGGCTATGGCCCGGGCAATACCAACCCTTTTTTTCATTCCTCCGGATAGTTCCGCCGGGTATAATTTGTTTTTATCCTCCAGATTTACCCGGTCCAGACAAAAGTTTACACGTTCCAATTTTTCTTTGCGCTGCTGCTCAGTAAACATATTCAGGGGGAACATGATATTTTCCTCCACGGTCATTGAGTCAAATAATGCAGAACTTTGAAACAGCATACCTATTTCTTTACGAACTTCGATACGCGCTTCAAAATTCATTTTTGTAAAATCACGCCCATCATAAAGAACAGAGCCCTGTTCAGGTTCATGTAAACCAACCATGCACTTAAGTAAGGTAGTTTTACCTGAACCGGATCCGCCAATGATCAGGTTATTCATGCCGTCTTTAAAAGCAGATGTAATTCCGCGTAAGACGTAATTCTCTCCGAATGTTTTATGAATGTCTTTAATCTCGATCATAGAAGTAATTGAGCAACAAGATAATCTGCAAATAGAATCATAACGCAACTTACTACTACCGCACGGGTACTGGAAATACCTACTTCCAGAGATCCGCCAGCGGTATAAAAACCCTGGTATGCAGACACAGATGTTATAATAAAAGCAAATATAATCGCTTTGATCATGGATACGGTCACAGTAGAACCTCTAAAATCCTGTGTAGCACCGGTTATGTAATCCTGAGCTGTAACTGCTCCTGAAAGCGTACCAGCTATAAATCCGCCAAAAATACATAGACCAATAGAGATAATCACCAGCATAGGTATGGTTACCATGGCACCCACGATCTTTGGCATAATAAGATAGCCGGGCGAATTAATCCCCATAATTTCAAGGGCATCTATTTGTTCGGTAACACGCATGGTTCCAATTTGCGATGAAATACTTGACCCAACTTTTCCGGCTAATACTATTGCTGATATAGTAGGACTTAATTCCAGGATAGAAGAATCCCGTACAATTAATCCTATCGTTGACTTTGGTATCAAATCGCTAACCAATTGATAAGCGGTTTGTACTGTTGTAACCATCCCCAAAAAAACAGATATTAAACTGATAATACCCAGAGATCCAACCCCTATGGAGTTCATCTCAATAAAAATCTCCTTACGGTATATATTCCACTTTTCCGGCTTGCGAAACACTGAACGCAATAACAGGATATATTTTCCTAATGATTCGAACATTTAATTTAAAGTATAATTGCAAAATAACACAAAGAATTTGTAATATGTTGATGGATTTGTTTCTCTAAAACTAACTTTTTCGAAAATTGTGTGAAACCAAATTTGCTTTATCTTCACTTCGGCTAAATTCTACAAAAAATGAATGCTATTGTTACAGGTGCAACCAAAGGTATTGGAAAGGCAATCAGTTTCACTCTTGCCGCAAATAATTATAATCTTTTTTTATGTTCCAGGAATTCCGCAGAATTAATTTCTTTGAAAAGAGAGCTCAAAGAAAGAAACCCCCGGATACACGTTTTTACTTCGGTTACAGATTGTAGCGACGCAGAACAAGTAAAGCGGTTTGCTGATGAAATATCAGACTGTATGGACAGCCCTGATGTACTGGTTAATAATGCAGGGTTGTATTTACCTTCAAAAATTCTGAATGAAGACAATAACGCACTCGACCAACAGCTACAGGTTAATTTATTGACACCACATTACTTGTGTAAATTTTTTGGAAGAAAAATGCGTGAAAAACGTTCAGGGCATATTTTTAATATCTGTTCCATAGCATCAATAAACCCCGTTACCGGTGCAGGATCTTATTCTGTAACAAAATTTGCGTTATTAGGTCTAACCAAAGTACTGCGTGAAGAACTAATGGAATTTGGAATTAAAGTAACAGCCATATTACCCGGCTCAACGTTAACGGCATCATGGGAAGGTACCAAGCTCCCTCCGGAATGCTTTGTAGATCCACAGGATGTTGCCGATGCGCTGATATCATGCTTAAAAACCTCAAAAGGTGGAAATATTGATCAACTGATTATACGACCAACGCTTGGAGATATTTAAACCATTAAAAATGAATGCTATGGAAAAAAGACTTTATCGCAACGAAACGGAAAAAATTCTGGCAGGAGTTTCATCCGGCCTTGCCGAATATTTTGATATGGAAGTAACCTGGGTAAGGATAATTTTTGTTGCAATTTTTGGTTTTTCAGGAGTAATTATATATATCATCTTATGGATTGTCATTCCTGCAAAACCTTTTAATGTGGCAGGTTTTTCATCATACAATACGGATTACAGGGTTTATGAAGATAAATCATATGATCCCCAGAAAGCAGCGTTTAACCAATATACAACACCTCCACCGCCATATTTAAGTAAAAAGAATAATAATGGAAATACCCGTTTAATAGGTGGAATGATCCTGGTTTTTTTCGGGACGTACTGTCTGTTGGATGAATTTAATTTTTTCCCCTATTGGCTTGAGATTCATAAACTGTGGCCGTTGTTATTTATAATTTTGGGAGTACTTATTATTTCCAAGGCGGGAAAGAAAAAATCATATTCTATTGACAAAATATCAGATGATCAGAGTCGAGAATATAGAGATCCTGATCCGCAAACCAGTCCAGATAAGCCCATAAATGATACATTATGAAAAGCGATAAAATAGTTTGGGGCCTCGTATTTGTATTTATAGGTAGTATCCTGTTACTTGATAATTTTGGTGTAATTGACTTTTCATGGGGGGCGGTCTGGCGTTTATGGCCCCTTCTATTAATTATTTGGGGTGTTGAGCTGATGTTTTCGGGTAAAAATAATCCCGCTGGTCCATGGATTGCAGGTGTAGTAACTCTGGTAGCTCTAATTTTTGCAGGCTATTACGGAGCCACCCATGCTTCTGATGACAGTCTTTGGTTGAAAAACTTGAAATGGAATAGG
This sequence comes from Sphingobacteriaceae bacterium, assembly GCA_035575925.1. Lineage (GTDB taxonomy): Bacteria > Bacteroidota > Bacteroidia > Sphingobacteriales > Sphingobacteriaceae > DASWTL01. The sequence continues at coordinate 211,875 of DATLXK010000014.1, read as the reverse complement.
GGGGGCAGGGTTCATAATTCTGCAAAATTTAAATCCAATAGCTTTTCAGAGCCTTTTTCTGATTCGATAAAAATTGCTGAATTAAACATCACCGGAGGTGCAACCACATACCGATTGAAAGACAGTACTTCCAATCTGTTTGATGCAGATATTAAGCAACAGTTTGGAAATTATTCCTTAACCCGTACAACCAGGGATTCGATTGAGGTTCTATTTCTAAAAATGCCTGACAGCGCTCACACACGCGGTTCCCGGAATTTTGATCTGAATAAAGTGGAAATGAAGCTAAATAATAAACCTGTTTGGGATATAAATCTCGAAATGGGAGCGGGAAAAGCAGATTTCGACTTGTCGAAGTTTAAGATATCCAGGCTTAATATTGAAGGAGGGGCAGCTTCGTTTCAAATAAAATTAGGTGAACCGCAAACCAGTACCAATGTTACTGTGGAAACGGGAGTTTCTAAAGTAAAAATTTCTGTACCTTCTTCGGTAGGGTGTCTAATTAAAGTGGACTCCGGATTGTCATCAAATGACTTCGACGGATTTAATAAACAAAACGATAATACATATATCACAGATAATTATGGCTCGTCATCCAAAAGAATAATAATAAATCTGGAAGGCGGAATCTCTGACTTTGAGGTAAATCGCTATTAACATATGGCAGACAGTTACCTGGTTGTAATTGAAGGTAAACCACAAGGTCCTTTCACTTTTAAGCAATTAGAAAAAATGAATATCCGCTCTGGCACGTTTGTCAAAACCCCAGGAATGGATGATTATAAAGAAGCACATGAGGTTGCAGAGCTTCGCGTATTTTTAGGGCTCAGTAAAATTGCAGTGCAGCCTCAATATTTCGCTACTTTAGATATACGTTTTCTTGCAGTAGCTATAGATTATGTTCTGATTTTAGCATTACATGCTTTTTTGGTTACTACCATTATTGTTTTTCTTGATGAGAGGCAACAAAAGATCATTATTGCCTTATTAGGATTAGCGCTTGCCCTGCTAACAAAAATATTCTACAGCACCTTAATGGAATCTTCCATACGTCAGGCTACTTATGGAAAATCACTTTTGGGCCTGAAAGTAACTGATGAACTTGGAGGGAGGCTATCGGTAAATAAAGCACTTGTTCGAAACATGGCAAAACTGGTAAGCAAGCTCACTGTTGGTATTGGCTATCTGTCCGGATTTTTTGACAAAAAGCAACAGTGCCTGCATGATAAAATAGCCGGAACAATGGTAATTAAAGATCGGCTATTGTAATGAAGTCTGGAAATATTTAAACAGTAAAAAGTTAGTTTTAAAAGCAGTACACATACGTTTTCTTATTATGTATTTTTGTATGAAAATGAATGCTGATCAAATACGAGAGCTTAAAGGACCTTACTGCAATTCCCTGCATCGTTATTCCAGGTTTATAACCCGTGAGGTAACTATCGGCGATATTCCAATGGGGAGCGATCATCCCATTCGTATTCAAAGCATGACCACTACTGATACCATGGATACTATAGGTACTGTAGAGCAGTCTATCAGAATGGTGGATTCAGGATGCGAATACGTCAGAATTACCGCTCCAAGCATTAAAGAATCACATAATTTAGCTGAGATTAAAAAAGAGCTTCAAAAACGCGGGTACAACCCTCCGCTTGTTGCAGATATTCATTTTACTCCAAATGCAGCAGAGGTTGCAGCACGAATAGTAGAGAAAGTTCGTATCAATCCCGGTAACTACGCCGATAAAAAACGGTTTGAAAATATAGAATATACAACAGCTGCGTATCAGGCCGAGCTTGAGCGAATCTATACCAAATTTACCCCATTGGTGAAGATATGCAAAGAATACGGAACAGCTATGCGTATTGGCACCAATCACGGCTCCCTTTCAGACCGTATTATGAGCCAGTATGGCGACACTCCGCGTGGTATGGTAGAGTCAGCAATGGAATTTATCCGCATGTGCGAGGATCTGAATTACTATAACCTGGTTATTTCAATGAAATCCAGTAATCCGCAGGTTATGGTGCAGGCTTATCGGTTGCTTGTTGCAACTATGACTGGCGAAGGAATGAACTATCCTCTGCATTTGGGAGTGACAGAGGCGGGAGATGGCGAGGACGGCCGGATTAAATCTGCAGTGGGTATAGGTACGTTGCTCGAAGATGGGCTGGGGGATACCATAAGGGTTTCTCTTACTGAAGATCCTGAGTTTGAAGCACCCGTTGCAATTGCTTTGGCAAAAAGATATGAACAAAGAAAGCTCACAACCCACACCCTGCAACCCACAACCCACAACTTACAACTTCCACCAGATTTCAGTCCTTATGAATATAAAAAGAGGGAAACAGAGGAGTTAAATACATTCATTGGAGGGCACCAGGTGCCCCGGGTAATTGTGAATATCTCAACTAAAAATTTAAAAGACCCTTCTATTCTTAGTGATGTGGGATATATGTATTCGCCCATACTCGATAAATACAACATGGCTGAACAGTCTGTAGATTTTGTATATCTGGCAGATGAATTACCTTCTTTCACATTCCCCGGTAATTTGAAGCAATTATATAATTACGCTACATGGTGTAAGTTGAGAGATAAGGTTAATTGTCATCCCCTGTATACCTTTGCTGAATACAGTTATGCTGATCATAAAGATCGGTCACTGAACCTGGTAATTGTTAAAAGCAGCGACTTGGGGACTGAAGCTTTTGCTCATTTGTTCAACCATGATACGTTGATCTTCGTTCTTGAAACGGATCAGGAAAATGGGATGTCAGATCAAAGACAATTCTTTTTTAAATTGATGGAATTAGGATTAAAAATTCCCGTAATAATTAAAAGAACCTATGCTGCCTCCAATTTACAAACTGCAACTCACAGCTCACCAACTACAACCCAAAATTCCGACTTTCAGCTCTATGCTGCAACGGATGCAGGAGCTTTGTTAGTTGATGGATTTGGTGATGGGATTTGGCTTGATGCACCTGAAATAAGTAATAAAACCATTGTATCTACTTCCTTCGGAATATTACAGGCTACCCGCTCACGCATATCTAAAACTGAATATATCTCATGCCCCAGCTGCGGCAGAACCCTTTTCGACCTTCAGGAAACTACCCAGATGATCAGGAGCCGGACCGATCATTTAAAGGGATTGAAAATCGGGATAATGGGCTGTATAGTAAACGGGCCGGGCGAAATGGCCGACGCAGACTATGGTTATGTAGGTACCGGTCCGGGTAAAATCACACTTTATCGTGGTAAAGAGGTGGTAAAGAAAAATGTAAATACTTCCAGTGCCCTGAATGAATTGATTGACATTATTCGCGAAGACGGAAACTGGATAGAACCTCAATAAGCATCACGCTAATTTGTTTAAAGATTAATTAGCCTTTTAAAAAATTAATAGAAGCTTCACAGGCTGCCAGAAGTTGTTTTGGTAATAACTGGGCATCAAACGGGTGTTTTGCACTAAATACATGATCTGCCCCTTCTATAATGTTCAGTCTTGCATTTAATTGAAGTTCATTCAATTTCTTGCCTACAGCAACATCCACATTGATATCGGTATCTCCATGCACAATCAGCCAGGGAATATTCAGACGCTTAGCGGCGCTTTCAATATTTAAGATATCAGCGTTCTGTTCCAAATCTTCCAGGAGTGTTAAGTTTAGCGGCATTTTCTCTTTGGTACGTGCGTTTTCTACATAAATCTTCCCTTCTTTGCGCCATTGTTTTATTTGTCCAGGCTTCCATAGACTATTAAAATCTGCAATAGCGCCCCAGGTAATTAATTTATCAATTCTGGGGTCATTACTTGCCTGAATTATGCTTAAGCCTCCGCCGCGACTATGTCCAAGCAGGCTTACTTTATTATTCCCTAAAAAATTTTCTTTGTTACATGCAAATCCAATCACCTCATCTAAATCATAAAGCTCTTTAGAACCCGTATTAGAAGCAAAGCTTTCCATGTCAGTAACATCACCTGGCTTATCCGGGGTGACACCGTTATGGGAGAAATTGAATTTAAGATAACGAAAGCCATTTTGGGCAAAATAGCGGGCCACATGGTTATGAGCCCCCCAATCTTTAAAGCCTTTAAACCCGTGAACAAATATTACTAGTGGTAAAGTTGTGTTTGTATCATCAAAGGTTATATCACCTGTGATTAATTTATTATTAGAACCGGTTAAACTGAAACTTTCCTGACGTATCATTTTGGTGGATTTATTAAATTCCAACATGAGAAACTTTGGAAGGTTTTCCTTATCAGTTATGTTATTATTTAAAAACGTTCTAAAGACCCCCTTTTACAAACAGGTGACAGACAGCTAATAGCTTACTATTACATTTGTTGCTGATTTCTAACCATCCGATGAGTTGAAGCTTCTTAAAGTAATAGCATTTACGCACAAACATATTGACCTGAAGGATATTGGGAAGATTGTTATCTGTAATGAAACCCTGGAAAATAAACTTAAAACCATTCAGGCTAAGTTTAATATTCCCGAGATATTTTATATAGCTACTTGTAATCGGGTCGAGTTTGTTTTCACAGGCAGCCAATCGCTCACTCCTGTATTTGTTAAGGACTTCATCAGTACACTTAATTTTTGTATTCCTACAGAGAAGTTGGATGAATTTTGCCAGCAGGTTTCGGTTTATGAGGAGTTTGAAGCATTAAATCATTTACTGCGAATGTCATGCTCGCTTGAAAGTTTAGTAGTGGGCGAGAAAGAAATCCTTTCCCAGCTTCGGAAAGCCTATGAAACCTGCCGTGAAAAAGGGTTTACCGGAGATTACCTGAGGCTGATAATGAACCGGGTAGTAAAAACAGCAAAAGAAGTATATACGCATACCAAAATTTCTAAAAATCCAATTTCTATTGTTTCATTGGCATACCGGAAATTGAAAAGCTTAAATATGTGTTCTAATGCACGTATCCTGATAGTTGGGGCCGGAGAAACAAACCGGTGTCTTTCTAAATATCTTCAAAAACACAAATATTCAAACTTTGCAGTTTTTAACCGTACTTTTTCAAAAGCACAGGAACTTGCTGCAGATTTAAACGGGAAAGCTTATCCGCTGGAGGAACTAAAGAGTTATAAATGTGGTTTTGATGTAATTATTACCTGTACAAGTGCTATTCAACCCATAATTACAGATACTATATATCAGTCGTTACTTAATGGGGATACCGCCAAAAAAGTGATAGTTGATCTGGCTGTTCCCAATGATACCTGTCCAGAAGTATTAAGTAATAATCAGGTTAATTATATTGAAGTTCAGGGGTTACAGGAAATTGCAGATAGCAATTTGAAGGAACGTTACAGTGAACTGATCCATGCTGAACGGATTATAGAACAAAATATCAGCGAATTTCTTCCTCTTCTTAAACAGCGCAGAGTTGAGTTGGCTATGCGTGAGGTTCCGGTTAAAATTAAAGAAATTAAAAGAAAAGCTTTGAATTCTGTATTTGCAGAAGAGATTCAGGGAATGGACGATAACTCGCGTGAGATACTGGAAAAGGTAATGAATTATATGGAAAAAAAATATATCAGCGTGCCTATGGTAATGGCGAAAGACATTCTGGTAAACAATTCCTGATCTATCTTATTACTCATACTAGTTTTTAATTTACCTTTGCTCCCGGTTATTTTTATATTGTGAACAGAAGATTAATTATTGGGACCCGCGGAAGCGATCTTGCACTTTGGCAGGCTAATTTTGTGAAAGATCAATTGGCCGGAATTGGGATTGAATCTGAATTAAAAATAATTAAAACCCAGGGAGACACTTTTTTGAACCTGCGGTTGGATAAACTCGAAGGCAAAGGTTTTTTTACTAAAGAGCTTGAGGAAGAATTATTGGGGGGAAAGATTGATATAGCCGTACATTCACATAAAGATTTACCAACAAAACAACCTGAGGGTTTAATCGTAGCGGCAGTTTCTGAGCGCGAAGATCCGGCAGAGCTATTACTGATATTAAAAGACTGTGTAGATATCCAGCAGAAACTTTCTGTTAAATTTTCTGGTATGGTGGGTACTTCATCAAACCGACGTAAAGCCCAGCTTTTAGCTATTCGCCCTGATTTGGAAATTGAGGATCTTAGGGGTAATGTGCTTACGCGTATTCAAAAGTTACGTGATGAGGACTACGATGCAATTATGCTGGCTAAAGCTGGTGTGCAACGGTTGGGTTTAGATCTTTCTGAGTTTCATATAGAAGAAATTCAGCCGATGGAAATTGTACCTGCACCCGCACAGGGCGTACTTGCAATACAGATCAGAGAAAATGATAAAGAATTATTTGACAAGCTTCAGGGACTCAATCATGCAGACGTTGCAAAGGAAATTGGATTAGAAAGAAAAGTACTGAATCTATTTGACGGCGGATGCCACATGCCTCTGGGTTGTTATTGCCGCAAGAATGAAGGTGTTTTTCAGGTATGGACGTCCAAAGCCGATGATTCAGACCAGTTTCCTGATCGCTTGTTTATTGAAGCTAAAAAACTAACAGGATTAGCTGAAATTATCGCTGAAAAATTTTCAACGGATCGTAAATTTCCGGCCGGCATTTTTATTACCCGTGATCTGCCGGAAACCAGTTATCTGCGTAAGGCCATGCAAAAGCATAATATTGCAGTTGAAGACAGATCATTGATAAAAACTTTTCCTATCATTAACAAACTGGATTCCTATATTTTAAAGTATGTCGATTGGATATTTTTCAGCAGCAAAAACGGAGTAGAATATTTTTTCTCACTCAAACCCGATTTTAATAAAAGGACAAAATTTGGAGTTTTGGGGCGTGGTTCCGAAGAAATGCTCAGGCAATTTGGAATAATACCCGACTATAACGGTGAAGAAGAAGGCATTGACACACAAGATATAGCAGAGGAGTTTGCTAACATAGCAAATGGTAAAACTGTATTGTTCCCCAGCGCAAAAGATTCAATGAGAACGGTGCAATCTGCCATGTCTGCTGATACAAAAATCATTGATCTCCCCGTTTATGAAACCGTTACCGATGATAACGTTACACAATCATATTCAGATGTGCTGATTTTTACGAGCCCATCAAATGTTGAGGCTTATTTCGAAGAAAACCTTTTAGAACCAGGTCAGCAGGTGATTTGTATAGGGAAATCAACAGGTAAAAAATTCGATGAAATGGGTGTGAAATATGCACTTCCATATTCTCCCGATGAAATTGGCCTGGCAGAAGCAGTATTTGGATTAAACTATAAATAAGAATCCAGTTTTCAATCCCATTTATGATACTTGGTGTTGAAAAATTGAAATAACTATCATGTTAATTCGCCCCCGAAGATTAAGAAAATCACCTGTCATACGTGAAATGATCGCTGAAACCAGGCTTTCCAAGGATATGTTTGTGTATCCCTACTTCATTGTTCCGGGTAATAATATAATTCGTCCAATTGATGCTATGCCAGGCATAAGCCAGTTTTCTCAGGATAAGCTGATAGCTGATGCAGAAGAGGGATTAAAACTGGGTATAAATAAAATTTTACTTTTTGGTGTAGGTGAAGAAAAAACTGCTGATGCCCGTTCGGCATATAGCGATACTTCATTAGTAACCAACGCTGTTCGAAATTTAAAGCAACAGTTTGGAGATGACTTATATATCATTACAGACGTTTGTACATGTGCGTATACCGATCACGGACATTGCGGTGTACTGAATAACAATTACGTCCAAAATGACGAAACTGTGGAAATACTCGCAAAGATGGCAGTATCGCACGCCAATGCAGGTGCTGATATGGTAGCACCTTCTGATATGATGGATGGCAGAGTACGGGGTATTAGGCAAAGTTTAGATGAAAACCATCTTTCCTCCACCGCTATTATGAGCTATAGTGTTAAGTTTGCATCTGCTTATTACGGACCATTTCGCGAAGCGGCTGATTCATCCCCCGGTAAAGGCGACCGAAAAGGCTATCAGATGGACTTCAGGAATTCGAATGAGACCCTTCGAGAAGCTTTTTTAGACGAAGAAGAAGGTGCGGATATCTTAATGGTTAAACCAGCCCTGGCATATCTTGATATAATCAGTAATGTGAGGCAGAATACTAATTTGCCAGTAGCGTGTTATAATGTTTCAGGTGAATATTCAATGGTTAAAGCTGCGGCTAACGCAGGATGGATAGATGAACAAAAAGTAACCATGGAAAACATGTATGCCTTTGCACGTGCCGGGGCTAATATTATAATAACCTACCATATTCGCGAAATCCTTGAAAAAGGTTGGATGTGATAAAATGGAAAAACATAAATTCAAAATATAACGTGTTTTGCAATTTTGAATTTAATTTTAAATTAACAAATGCTCGAGTCGTTAAAGAAAATTTTTTCTGGTTCTGATCAGGAAGTTCCGGTTAATAGTACAGGCAAAGCTGATATTATCCGTGATAAATCTGCAGAATTATTTGAAAAAGCTAAGAATTATTTCCCCGGAGGGGTGAACTCACCGGTTAGGGCCTTTAAATCGGTACATGGAACCCCGCTGTTTATTGAAAAAGGGGATGGTTGTTATATCTGGGATGCAGATGGTAATCAGTTCATTGATTTTTGCGGTTCATGGGGCCCCCTTATTATGGGACATAATAATTCCAAAATCAGGGAAAAAGTTACAGCCGCCATTCAAAATGGAATGAGCTTTGGTGCACCTACCGCTCTTGAAAACGAACTTGCAGAGCTAATTTTAAAAAATAATAAATATATCCAGAAAATCCGTTTCGTAAGTTCAGGTACAGAAGCTGTTATGTCAGCTATTCGCCTGGCCCGGGGTTACACTAAGCGAGACAAAATATTAAAGTTTGAAGGATGCTACCATGGACATGTTGATTCGCTTCTGGTAAAGGCAGGATCCGGACTAGTCACATTTGGCGAAATTTCTTCGGCTGGCGTTCCCCAATCGGTTGCAAATGAAACGATTGTCATTCCGTTAAATGATGAAAAAGCTATTAAGAAAGCGTTCACGCAGTTTAAAAACGAAATTGCTGCGGTAATAATTGAAGGTGTACCCGCTAATAACGGTTTGTTAATCCAGAGTCCGGAGTTTATTCAGTTTCTCAGAACTATTTGTACAAAAAACAGAACCCTTTTAATATTCGACGAAGTAATTACCGGATTTAGATTAGGATTTGAGGGTGCTGCTAAGTATTACGATGTCCAACCTGATATTATTACTTATGGAAAGATCATTGGTGGTGGAATGCCTGTGGGTGCCTACGGTGCATCTGCCGAAATTATGAACCAGATCTCGCCGGAAGGGCCAGTTTATCAGGCCGGCACATTATCCGGAAATCCTGTGGCTATGTCCGCCGGTATCGCCCAGCTTACCGAGTTACTTAAATCGGGTTTCTACAAGGATCTGAATAATAAAACTCAGGAATTTGCTGAATCTATTAACCGTTTTGCAGCTGCACGTAATTATAAGTTTAAGGTTTTTTCGATAGCATCTATTTTCTGGTTCGCTTTTACAGATAAGGAAGATATAAAAAGTGCAGCAGACATTGATTCAACGAGTATGGATAAGTTTCGCGTATTTCACCGCGAATTATTAAACAGGGGCGTATACCTTGGCCCATCAGGCTATGAAGTAGGTTTCGTTTCTTCGGCACACTCAAAAACAGAGCTGGAAAAGGTTAAAAGAATAATTTTCGAAAGTTTGGATATGGTATTCAGAATTCCGCGCAGTACCTGATGAGAAAGCCTTTACTGATATTTTACTTCCTAACGTTGTATGCTTTAGCAGAGCTTATATGGTGGGGTGTTTTACTTATCAGGGCAGTTCCTCATAGCAAAGGGATGATATTGGGTGAAGGAGCGGTTTTTATATTCTTATTTATTGTAGGGGCATACCAGCTTCATAAAGCTATAAATAAAGACCACAAGCTTCACAAACAGCAAAAGAATTTTCTCCTATCTGTAACCCATGAGTTAAAGTCACCGCTGGCATCAATTAAATTATATATTGAAACCATTTTAAAACGCGATTTAAGCAATGATCAGCGCGAAGCTTTCTTAGTTAATTCATTGAAAGACATTGAACGGCTTGATGACCTGGTTGAGAATATGCTTTTGGCTACTAAAATCGATAACAAATCATATTCTTTTCCAAAAGAAGAGTTTAACTTGTCTAAACTGGTTGAAAAAGTGGCTGATCGGCTTCAGGTTCATTCATGTAAATCACAGACTATCAATTTATCAGTTAAGCCTGAAATCTATTTGAAGGGCGATAAATTTGCCCTGACTTCTGTGGTAACAAACCTGGTAGAAAATGCTGTAAAATATTCATACGATTGTGCAGAAGTGGATGTACATTTGGAAAAAAATGCAGATGAAATTATTCTTTCTGTAGCAGATAATGGAATTGGTATTGCCGATGAAGAAAAACCGCGCATATTTGATAAGTTTTATCGGGTGGGAAATGAGGATACGCGTAAAACCAAAGGTACCGGTTTAGGATTATATATTGTAAAGCATGTACTTGATAAGCATCAGGCAACTATAAAAGTAAGAAACAATCAGCCCTCAGGAAGTATTTTCGAGGTTATATTTAACGGCTATGGCAACTAAACAACGTATTTTATTAGTAGAAGATGAAGATCATCTGCTGGAGGCTATAAAGCTTAACCTCGAACTTGAAGGGTACAAAGTAACCACTGCCACTGACGGGAAAAAGGCTTTGAAGATATTTAAAGAGGAGCGGTTTAACCTCGTCTTACTGGATGTTATGATTCCGGAGATTGATGGTTTTCAGGTTGCTGAGACTATACGGTTAGAAAACAGTGAAGTGCCAATCATGTTCCTTACCGCTAAAAATTCCAGTGAAGACCGTGTAACCGGACTTAAAAAAGGTGCAGACGATTATTTGGTGAAACCATTTAATTTGGAAGAACTTATTTTGAGGGTAGGGATTTTAGTTAAAAGAAGCCTGAAAGGCGGCGATCTTAAAGAGTTAAACTCTTATAAAGTAGGCGATAAAACAATTTATTTTAATTCATTTGAAGTCCAGCATGAGGATGGCTCTATAACACCCCTTACCAAGAAAGAGACTATGCTGCTTAAGCTGCTGATTGAAAGACGTAACGAAGCAGTATCACGCGAACAGATACTGGAGACTGTATGGAACTATGATGTTTATCCATCAACCCGTACTATTGATAATTTCATTCTTACGTTCCGTAAATATTTTGAACCGGACCAGAAAAACCCAACATACTTCCATTCCATCCGCGGAGTAGGATACAAATTTACGGATACCGAATAATGTTTACACGACAATATCGCTTAATTCTGATTGCTATTGGGGTTATATTTATCTGCTGGACTGTTTACATCAACCTATATGAAGTTGCAGCAGCTATAGCTGTAGCGATTGGCGCATTAATCTGGGGATATTACAGAGAGGGAACCGTAGTAATGGCAGCAAGAGAATTTCACAATAAAAATTTTGAAAGGGCTGAGGAGCTTTTAAAAGAAATTGAAGACCCTGACCGTTTAAAACGCCATCGTAGGGGTTTTTACGAATTTATTTACGGCAATATTGAGTTGAACCGGCAGAATTTCGATGCTGCAGAACGACACTTTCAAATTGCAACCCGTTTCCCACTCAGAAACCAGAACGATAAAGCTATTGTACTGGTACATCTGGCAAACCTAAACCTCCGGAAGAAAGAATTTGAGCGATCAGGAACTTATGTAGCCCGTGCCAAGCAAATGAAGATCACCTCCAGGGTAAAAAATATCATTCAGAAAATAGAAACTGAAATTCAGAAATCACGTGAGCAACCAGAATATACACGATAGTTTATTTATTAAGTCTGCATTCTCAAAGGAAACAGAACGGCCTCCGGTTTGGATGATGCGCCAGGCAGGTCGTTTTATGAAAGAATACTGGGAGATCAAGAATAAGTATTCCTTTCTTGAAATGTGTAAAACTCCCGAAATCGCTGCAGATGTCACCATGCTCCCAGTAGATTTGCTGGATATTGATGCCGCTATCTTATTTTCTGACATTCTGGTAACTGCAGAAGCCATGGGAGGTAATATTACTTTTACACAGGGAATTGGCCCGAAATTTTCGAATCCAATAAGAACTAAGGTTGATGTAGACAAACTTGAGGTTGATGTTTTACCACGCCTGCAATATGTTGCAGATGCCATTAAGGTGATACAGCAAAGGTTAAACGGTAGAATACCGTTAATTGGATTTGCAGGAGCGCCATTTACAGTAATGAGCTATTTAGTAGAAGGCGGTTCTTCTAAAGATTTTAAGCTCACTAAATTAATGCTGCACAATGAGCCCGAACTTGCTCACCAACTCTTAAGTAAGATCGCTAAAGTAACCGCTGATTATCTTAATCTTCAGATCGATGCAGGCGTAAATGCAGTTCAGATATTTGATAGCTGGGCGCTTGCACTTTCGTGGGATGATTATAAGGAATTCTCTCACCGGTATATAATCGAAATAATAGCTAACCTGAACAGGAAAGATATTCCCGTGATCTCTTTTTGTAAAGGAAGTTCTGTATTTGCTCCACTAATGGTTCAGGCGAAACCAGATGTTATTTCTATCGATTGGAATGCCGATCTTTTGGATGTAAAGAAGCGGCTACCCGCGGGTATTGCTGTTCAGGGCAACCTGGATCCGCATATACTCTACGCTGATAAAAAAGTCATCCGGGAACGTATTCTCAGGTTGTTTGAACGCATGAGAGGAGAAAAAGGATTTATATTTAATTTAGGTCATGGAATTATGCCGGATATCCCGTTCGACAACGTAAAATATGCAGTACAAGTGATTAAAGAGTTCAGGTATTAAACTCTTTTCCTCTAAGGGGGATAAAGGAGGAGAATTTCCATGGCGTATAACTACATAAAAGCAATACACCTCATTTTTATGGTCAGCTGGATGGCAGGCCTGTTCTATATTGTCCGGCTATTTATTTATCATACAGAAGCTAATGACCGGCCTGATGCTGAGCGCTTGATCTTACAGCGCCAATTCCAGGTGATGGAGAGTAAGCTATGGAAGATAATAACTACTCCGGCAATGATATTAACTGTGCTTGCAGGAATAGCAATGCTTTATTTAAATCCCCCTTTATTATACGCAGATTGGATGCAAATTAAATTACTTTTTGTAATGGGTCTGATGGGGTACCATTTTAAATGTCAAAGCATTATTAAACAGCTTAAACAAGACAAATTCCATTGGTCCTCATCACGATTACGTATATGGAATGAAGTAGCTACGATTTTCCTGGTTGCCATCGTTTTCACCGTGGTACTTAAAAGTGCTGTTAACTGGATTTTCGGGCTTATAGGATTAGTACTGTTTGCAGTAATAATTATGTCTGCGGTTAAGATTTATAAATATTACCGTACTAGATAAATTATATTTCCATTGAAGTTTAATTGTATCTTTCTATAGATAAAATAAAGTATATGCAACCCTTTTCCTGGTTTCAGCATCATAGATACAAACGTATATGATTTTAGGCCATAAGCTTACCACAGATAATTTATTAGAGGGTTGTAAAAGGAACGACAGGAAATCGCAGGAGCTTCTGTATAAGTCACTTGCCTCTAAAATGCTTGGTGTTTGTGTGCGATATGCGAAAGATTCGTTTGAGGCTGAAGATATATTGCAGTTAGGGTTTGTAAAGGTATTTAAGAAAGTGTCAGAATTCAGGGGAGACGGATCTTTTGAAGGATGGATTCGCCGGATCATGGTTAACACAGCCATAGAAGCATATCGTAAGCACCAGCGTAGCCTGAACTTAGTTGATATAGACCAAGTTTATGATACACCTCAATCCATGTTTAATATGACAGGCCTTGAGACTAAAGATTTATTGAACTTAATCAAGCAATTACCGGGAGGATATCGTATGGTGTTTAATATGTATGTGATAGAGGGATATACACATAAAGAGATTGGTGAGCAATTGGAAATTACGGAAGGTGCATCGAAGTCCCAGTTATCCCGGGCGCGGGCAATATTAAGAGAAAAAGTTTTAAAAATGGAGGGCTATAATTATGCAACCCATGTCGGATAAAGAGTTTGATAAATTATTTAAGGATGGATTTGAACAATTGGAAGTCAAACCATCAGGGTCTTTGTGGCCTTTGATTGAAAAGCAATTAGATACTCCCAAAAAGAGTCGAGTTCTACCGGTTTTTTGGATGGCAGCTGCCAGTGTGGTTATGATTTTTGTAGCGGGATTGTACTTTTTCAGACCTGAGCATAAGATAAGATTACAGGTTAAAAATAAAGCTGAAACACCGGTAGAACAGGAAATTTTAAATCCGGTATCAGTTAAGGCATCCGAACAAATCGAAAAGCGAATTCTTGTTCAAAGCGTTAAAAAGAATCCTAATGCCCCGGGCGTTAAAAAAGTAAAGGAAGTACACACAGATGTCTCAAACTTAGCAAAGGAAGTTATAACTATCAGCAAGGTTCCGGTAAAAGCAGAGGCACAGAACGCACCTTTGATTAAGGAAGCTACTCTAGTTGTTCCTGATCAGAATAATAGTGAAAGCCTGGTTACAGCGATGAGCATACTGCCTGAACCAGCTATTTCAGAGCCTGTAGCACAGAATAAATCACGGATAAAATCTGTTGGTGATCTGGTAAATTTTGTAGTTTCAAAGGTTGATCAGCGGCAGGATAAAATAATTGAAATGTCTGATAATGATGAAGGTACACACATATCAGGGATAAATATTGGAGTATTAAAAATTAAGTCAGGGAAAAATAAGTCCCCGGGCACTTTTAAAGTAAATTTTAAATAAGATGAAATACATAATTGCCATATTACTTTGTTGCTGCATCACTGCAGGTTATTCACAGGAAAAGACAAAAAAAGATACTGTGCTAATTATCACTGTGGACAGCGCCAAGAACGAGCGTACCAAAAAAGTGAGTATTAAAATTAATACGACGACGAATGAAACCGATAGTGTTAAACCGGTTAAACCGTCTTCTAAGTTTTTTACGAAATTTACATTTTCGAGATTTGATCTCGGACTTAGTAAATTCATGGATAATGGAAGCTTCACTTTGTCGCCACAGAATGATTTTCTTGAAAGCGAGACCTGGAAATCCAGTAATGTGGGATTTGACCTATTCGAAATGGCTTATCGGTTTAACAATTATTTTAAAATATACCTTTCTGCCGGGTTTGATTGGAACCATATGAGGCTGAAAAAAAACATTACTATTTTGCCTGACGAGCCTACACTTTCATACCGCACCGAGCCTATAGATTTTAAGAAAAACCGTTTCTCAAGTAATTATTTAAGAATGCCGTTAGGTATACAATTTCGTACCAAAGAAAATAGTAAAGGAAAGCGCGTTTATTTTGTGACCGGCCCTGAAATTGGTTTTCTGCTGAATGGTAAAGTGAAGCAGGTAAGTAAAGAACAGGGCAAAGAAAAAATAAAAGACGATTATAACTTTGAGCCTTTCCGTTATGGCGCTTATGCCCGGCTTGGATACGGAGGTTTAGGAATTTTCAGTAAATACTATTTTAATGATGTATTTGCTGAAGGGCAGGGCCCAACGGACTTTAAAAATTTATCTTTTGGATTAACTACGAGTTTTTAACTGCTCTATGTAATAAACTACTGGTCACATTTTTTGGAAGTTTGCTGGTAAAGCTATAAGCCCACCAAATCAATATTGCTTGCACGGGTAAGCGTAATAATGAAATCCATAGCCTGGGGATGTTGTTATGCGCATCATTAAGCATCATATGGATATTGGCGGGAAAAACTGCAATAAGTAAGGCTATTATACACCATGCACCTATGCGTCTGGTCAAGGGAAATAGCAGGAGCACTGCGAATAATATCTCACAAATACCGCTTATAATTATCATCTCTTCATGGAACGGAACCCATGACGGCATAATATTTCTGTAAAATTCAGGATGTATAAAGTGGTTTAAGCCGGCTGCGATATACAATACAACCATTAGATACAGAGAAAGCTTTTTCACATGTTTTTTGTAATTGGTTTTAAACGAAGAACTATGGTAAACGCTTATTAATTTCTTTTTTCTTTACTAAAACACCAGAGTAAAAACCTGCAAATCCTGCAAATGCGGCGGAAAGTCCTCCAATAATGCCTGTTATTAATAAAACAATTACCCAGGTAAAACCAGAGGGTGGAAGCATCAGCATTTCTCCAACCCGGTTTGCCAGTATATTTTCATTAGGGATGGTTTTTATCAAACCCATGATTACCCATAACAAAAAAATTGCAGTAAACGAATGTACGAAAGCATGTTTACCGGTAGCGGCCTTCCATGCAGAAAAAGCAAAAGCTACAATAGCTACTATCCACCAGGGCAGAGCTAATTGAAGAAAAAAGGATATAATTAGTATGAAAACAAATAGCATAATCTTTATTTTTTAAGTATCCAGGTGGAGATTATGCGAGCAGAAGGCTCTTTTGCAGATTGAAGATAAAGAAGATCATTCAACTTGCCGTTGGTCCATGGCTCAATCATGTCATCATAATAAAAACTGCCTGGATTACCTGATTGTCCGCCAGGGAAAACCCCGTAACCTTTAACCCGTTTGCCTAATGCCACAACCATCCTCCATGATGGCCCGTTGCTTTCACCTAACGAATTTACCGCATGTTTTGATCCGCCATTGTATAAAATCTTAGATCCGAACCCGCCAATTTTGGCCAGGTGTGGAACATGGCTGTGCTTTACTTTGGCCCACTCCCAGTTTTTACCTAAAACCCCGTACTTGCGTGATAAACTATCAATAGCAAATTTAAAAGCATCGTTAATAATACTTTCCCTTGTTTCTTTAACAGGTGTTTTTACGTTGTCGAACCATTTAGAAGCGGGCTCATTGATAAGTAATTCTACGGTACGATCACGTGAGGGAAGGCGCATAGGCGTATTTTTATTACTGAATTCATCATCCCAGATTTTAATTATCAGAGTTTTTTGCCAGATTTCAAAAATGCTGGCTCCTATCTCATGTGCATTATAATACCGGTTCCATTTTTTAATTGTGTTATAACCTGCTTTTTCAGTGCTATTTAACTGGGACAGTTGTATAGCATTTATCATTACCGGCAAAATATTCCGGGCAAGAATACTGTAATTGTCGTTTTGCAAACTACGCATACTATCCACAGTAGCCAGGTTCATTACAGACAATCTTGAATTAATACGTATTGCTCGTTCTGTAGCTGCAAATTCCCAGTTAATGTAATATGGATAGGTTGGATCAGTTGAAGATTGATTGGCAGAACTTACGAATCCTCTAGTAGGATTTTTAACCGTGGGATTTTGCTCTGCAAGGATTCTTCCCTGCCAGTCGTTTACAGGCTTACTTCCATCCAGTATAAATTTACCCTGATTTTTTCGCTTTACAGGAAAATATCCATTTGGAGTAATTGCTATATCATTATATACACTTGCAAAAACAAAATTTTGTGCCGGTGCAGTATAATAAGTTAATGCTTTGCGATAATCTACATGGTTTTTAGCCCGATTGAGCATGTAAAATGTCCGTACATCATTTGATGGCATGTGGGCAATCCATTTTAATGCACTTCCTTCAGGTACATTGGCAACTTTTAAAAAATTATCAGGCTTCTGATTTTTTGTATATACCACCGGGCCGTGGTGCGTATACATAACCGTATCGTTTATCGTTTTTCCGCCGCGTATAGCTATCCTTTCAATGCGTTGTTTTGTAGGATTCCAATGATTATTAAACCAATATTCTTTGTAAGTACTATCTTTAAATTTGATATGGTACCAGTCCAGAACGTCTGCGCCCACATTAGTAACTCCCCATGCTACATCTTTATTAAATCCTATGATCACTCCCGGAGCACCGGGAATAGATACACCATATACATTCATGTCATTTGATACCAGTTGAACCTGATACCAGATGGCAGGCAACGAAAGGTCAAGATGAGGGTCATTAGCCAAAAGTGGATAGCCACTTGCAGTTTTCGATCCTGAAACTGCCCAATTATTACTACCGATGCCTTCTTCTTTTTGTTTGAGGGCAACAGGCGAACTAAGTAATGTGTCAGGAAGCTCCGGTGGAGCAAGAGATTTAAAATTCCACTTTGTACCTGATGGTATTATTGGATCCTCACGGAACGGGTAATCCCGAAAAAGATCTTTTACCACCTCCGGGCCATATTTATTTAAAATGTTGCTCATGTAAAATTCATCAGAACCACTTGTTAGAGTGGATGACATTAATTTTAAAAGCAGGGCGCAATTTATGGGTTTCCAGTCTTCAGGTTTATAATTCAGGATTTTAAATTCAATAGGATAATCTTCAGGGCTAAGGGAATGAATATAGGCATTGATGCCAGCTGTGTAAGCATCAATAACCCTGCTGATTACGGGATCCTTTTTCATCTGTTTAACCATTTGTTCTGCCCCAAAGGCCATGCCCATTCTGCGTTGGTAACGATCAAGTTCCATTGCCTTTACGCCCACCACTTCTGAAAGACGTCCGGCTGCAAAACGCGTTTGAAAATCCATTTGCCATAACCTGTCTTTTGCGGTAATATATCCCTGAGCGAAATAAACATCATAATTATTCCCGGCAAAAATATGTGGAACTAGGTTGTTATCCAATCTGATTATTACTTCTCCGTGCAAACCTTCCAATTTTAATTCCATCTCCTCGCTTGCACTCCTGCTTTCAGCATTTTCCCAAAATCCATGGAAAGGATTAAGAAATTTGCCTAATGGCGGTATGTCCCCCATTTTAGAATTTAAAAGTATAATCAGTACCAAAGAACCAATCAGACTAATTATAGCTTTATTCATAGAAGAAATGTTATTTGGTCTGATATTAAAGCACTAAATTACTATGCTAGCATAAAAAAATTATATTCTAGTTGAAGAAAATATAAATTATGCTAAGTTTATATAACCAATTTACACTAAACTAAATTAATATGCTTAAAAATTTTACACGCCTTATAAGCTCAGTAGCTTTTTTTACTATTATCTGCCAAAGTGTATTTGCACAAATTACGGTATCAGGAACTGTACGGGACAATATTACCAAAGAAACCTTACCGGGAGTTTCTGTCAACGTAAAAGGCAGATCCATGGGATCGTCTACAAATGAAAATGGGGCGTTCAGTTTCACAACAACCCAAGGCTTACCAATCACATTAATTATATCCAATATTGGATATAAAACGATCGAACAGGAAGTTTCGGGTTCCGCAACAAATCTTATGATTGAAATCGAGACACAGGCAATTTTAGGGCAGGAAGTGGTTATAGCTGCGTCACGTACTCCTGAACGAATTCTTGAATCTCCGGTTTCAATTGAACGGGTAAATGCAACGGCTATTCGCGAGACGGCGGCACCGACTTTTTACGACGCTCTTATTAATTTGAAAGGTGTAGAAATGAGTGCCCAAAGTCTGACGTTTAAATCCATTAATACACGTGGATTTAATTCAAATGGAAATACCCGGTTTAACCAGTATGTGGATGGAATGGACAACCAGGCTCCGGGCTTGAATTTTTCTGTTGGGAATATTATAGGGCTTTCTGATCTGGATGCGGACAATGTAGAACTATTGCCAGGTGCTTCTTCCGCTTTATATGGAGCCGGAGGTATAAACGGCACCATGCTCATGACTTCGAAAAACCCGTTTAATTACCAGGGTTTAAGCTTTCAATTTAAGTCTGGAATAAATCATGTGGATGATCCTTTGCAGGATTCTGAACCTTTTGAAGAAGCCAGTATCAGATATGCTAAGGCATGGAGTAAGTTTGCATTTAAAACCAATATAACTTATTTTCAGGCTAAAGATTGGCAAGCAGGAAATTACACCAATTTTGACCGCCCAGCACGCCTGGTTAAATCGGGCGACCGGAATTTCGATCCTAATTTTGATGGAATAAATGTTTACGGAGATGAGGTAAGCCAGAATATGCGTAATGTAGCTAACTCTGTTCAAAATGCTACTCGTGCCGGTGTTAACACGGCTACCGGAGGTGCAATTCCGGATATTGTTGCAGTTTTAAATGCTTCTCTTCCGCCAAATGCTTCTCCTGCGCAAATTGGAGCTTTTTTAGGCAATTTTCCGGCTGCATTAAGACCTGCAATTCAGAATTTAATTCCATTTAATTTTGGATTACGTGCCGGCATAATTCCTAACCAGGCAGTTTCAAGAACAGGATATAATGAAAGTGATCTGGTTGATTATGATACAAAATCGTTTAAAACCTCCAACTCACTTCACTATAAAATCAGCAATAATGTTGAGGCTATAGGTCAGTTAAACTGGGGTTCAGGTACATCGGTTTATACGGGTACTGACCGTTATTCACTGCGTAATTTTAGTATCGGGCAATATAAATTGGAACTGAAAGGAAATGATTTTATGTTGAGAGGATATACCACACAGGAGCGTTCAGGTGATTCCTATATTTCCTCCATTTTGGGAAGTTATATTAATGAAACATCTAAAGCATCAACCACGTGGTTTCCCCAATATATCGGAAATTATGTGGGAGCAAGATCAGCAGGAGCTTCGGATGCCGTTGCGCATTCTGCAGCCCGAACAGCCGCAGATCAGGGGCGTTTTGTTCCCGGAACACCACAATATCAGGCTGTTAAAAATACGATCATGAACACGACTATTAGTTCAGGATTAGGCGCTAAGTTTGATGATAAATCCAATTTATGGCATTACGAAGGGTTATACAATTTTACCAATTTGTTAAATGATGCAGTAGAATTTCAGGCCGGGGCTTCGTACAGGGTTTTTGACCTGAATTCTGGAGGAACTATTTTTGATGACCTTAACCGTGAAATTGATATTAATGAGTACGGTGCTTTCGGACAACTTGGTAAAAAAGTTTTAAATGATAAATTAAAACTGACACTATCCGGGCGTTATGATAAGAGCTCTAATTTTGAAGGGCGCTTTACTCCCCGTATTACCGGAGTTTATACAGTTACACCAAATAATAATGTCAGGGTTTCTTACCAAACCGGTTACCGCAACCCCACTACCCAGAATCAATATATCGATCTGTCGGTAGGAGGGGGAGTAACGCGTTTAATTGGGGGATTGCCCGGATCATTATCGAAATATAATTTACTTACTAATAAAGCATTTACGGATGTAAGCTACCGGGCATTCTTAGGTTCTATAGCGATGAGTACAACAGGAACCGGCAACCCGGCCTTGTTACAGCCTTACACATTTGATGCTGAGGGAGTTCGTCCTGAAAGTGTTAAAGCCTGGGAATTAGGATACAAAGGTTTATTGGGCTCTAACTTATTGATAGATACCTATGGATATTATAACACCTATGAAGATTTTATAACCGGAGTTGAAGTATATCAAAACAATGGCACAGGATCTTTTACAAAATTTGGTGTTCCGGTTAACGCTACAGGTGAAGTTACTTCATATGGAGCCGCCCTTGGTCTTGATTATTTAATCAGGAAGTTTAATATAAGCGGAAATGTTTCATATAATGAAATCGGTGATATTCCGGCGAATTATATTAATGATTATAATACGCCAAAGGTTCGTTATAATCTTGGGTTAGGGAACAGGGAAATTGCAAAAAATGTAGGTTTTAATGTAACATACAGATGGCAGGATGAATTCTATTGGACATCGTCTTTTGCTTCAGGCAATGTTCCTGCCTTTGGAACTGTGGATGCACAGGTTAATTTGAAGATTCCGGCATATAAATCAATGCTGAAGATTGGTGGTTCTAATCTTCTTAATAAATATTATGTAACATCTTATGGCAATCCTCAAATTGGAGGAATGTATTATGTCTCCTTGTTATTCGATCAGTTTTTGAGATAAAAATTGCTAAAAAGAAACCCATGCCGTGGACTGGCATGGGTTTTCTGTTTTACAGGGACCCATTACATTTTTCCTATATGCTGAACAAGATCAATGATTTTGTTTGAGTATCCCCATTCATTATCATACCATGCAACTACTTTAACAAAGTTATCATTCAATGCAATACCCGCCTTTGCGTCAAATACAGATGTGCAGGTTTCCCCGATAAAATCTGATGATACCACCTCATCTTCGGTATATTTTAAGATACCTTTTAACTCACCTTCAGATGCATCTTTCATAGCTTTTTTAATTTGCTCGTAAGAAGCTGGTTTTTCTAATCTAACCGTTAAATCAACCACAGAAACATCTGCAACAGGTACCCGAAATGCCATTCCTGTTAATTTTCCTTTAATTTCAGGGATAACCAAAGCCACCGCTTTAGCAGCACCTGTTGAAGATGGAATGATATTTTGGTAAGCGCCTCGTCCGCCGCGCCAATCTTTAGCAGAAGGGCCATCGACTGTCTTTTGTGTTGCAGTGGCTGCATGCACAGTGGTCATTAAACCTTCAATGATTCCGAAATTATCTTGTAATACTTTGGTAATCGGAGCCAGGCAGTTAGTAGTGCACGATGCGTTAGAAACTATAGTTTGCTCCGGTTTAAGATCTTTATGATTTACACCCATAACAAATGTTGGGGTATCATCTTTGGCCGGGGCAGACATTACTACTTTTTTTGCTCCTGCATCTATATGCTTTTGTGCATCTTCTTTAGTTAAGAAAAAGCCTGTAGATTCAATAATAACTTCGGCGCCAATCTCATTCCATTTAAGATTAGAAGGATCTTTTTCTGCTGTAACACGGATGGTCTTTCCATTTACAATCAGGTTGCCATCCTTAACTTCTATAGTTCCTTTAAATGGTCCATGTGTTGAATCATATTTTAACATATAAGCCATGTAATCCGGCTCAACCAAGTCATTGATACCTACAACTTCAATATCTTTGCGTTCTATTGCGGCTCTGAAAGCCAGGCGTCCTATCCGGCCAAAACCGTTTATTCCAATTTTCATAGTATTAATTTTTATCTGAGTAATAGTTTAAAACATTATATATCGGTTCCTTTATAATGGTTGCGATTGTTAAATTGTTTTCTTCCGCAACTTCCCTGAGCCATGCCTCAAAACCAAAAGCAATTGTTCCGACTATATGAATCGGGCATCCAGGGTTTTCAATGGATAGGGGCACTAAATAAGTTGTGCAATATGTGTTAAAACCCTCCTTTACTAAGGTTTCTATAAATTGATCGGTTTTATTTTCGAGCAGGTAATCAGCAAATAAGCTTAAATACAATACCGGTTGCGGCTGCCGGTAAACTTTATCTAGAATCAATTTGCGGTCAAGACCATATTTTTGTCTTAGATCTGAAACAAGGTGCGGGGGTAGCGTTTCATTTAAGAAACTTTTTAAAATCTTTTTCCCCATCCAGTTGGCGGAACCCTCATCAGCCAGCACGAACCCTAACCCGAAATTATTTAACTTGATTTTTTTGCCGTCAAAATATGCAGCATTTGAGCCGCTTCCTAAAATTCCTATAATACATTCTTTATCACCACAGGCGGCAATTGCTCCTGCTTTTAAATCATTGTCTACACTGATTTTACTGAACTTGAAAAATTTGCTGAACGCCCCGGATATAATCTCATTACGTTCTTTAGAAGAAGCTCCTGCCCCAAAAAAATATATCTTT
Source organism: Sphingobacteriaceae bacterium (assembly GCA_035575925.1). Lineage (GTDB taxonomy): Bacteria > Bacteroidota > Bacteroidia > Sphingobacteriales > Sphingobacteriaceae > DASWTL01. The sequence continues at coordinate 188,231 of DATLXK010000014.1, read as the reverse complement.
TTTATTCTTTCAGCATAGGTTATCAAGGAATCATTCTTATTCAGAACTTGTGTAATAAACTTTTCATCATTAAAAAACGGGTTTATTCCAACAGTTTTAAAGTTTGATATTATCTTACCCTTATCTGCCAGTTTCCAATCCGCAAAACGGGAGCCACTATAAATTACGGCAATCATTAATTAATAATTTTTGACATGCTTCTGCGAATATAATGTGTATAAATTACACTAAGTTATTTTTTTTTAATATTTTTCCAAATCCTTGTAATCAATATATTTATAATTGAAAATAACCGAAAATTGGAAACAAATTTTGTAAAGTTCGACTCAATCTTCTCTATAGATTGTGTAATATTTGGCTTTGACGGAACGGAGCTAAAGATTCTTTTAATTGAACGGAATGAAGATCCGTTTAAAGACTGGTATGCATTGCCTGGTTACATAGTAGAGCAAAATGAAAGTCTTGATAATGCAGCAGAAAGAATTTTGTACGAGCTAACTGGTTTGCGTGATATTTACATGGAGCAGTTCCATACTTTCGGTGAAGTAGACAGGCATCCTAAAGGCAGGGTGATAACGGTGGCATACTATGCTATGCTGAGGTTAAACGGACAAAAAGAATTGGAGCCCATTTCTTCATACGCCAAAAAAGCTTTCTGGCATCCTGTTAGTCAATTACGGAAACTCGCCTTTGACCACACTCAGATATTTACAAGAGGCTTTTTAAAAATCCGACGAAAAATCACTTATCAGCCTATAGCCTTTGAACTTTTGCCCGAGAAGTTTACCCTAACACAGCTTCAGCACTTATATGAAGTTATTCTGGATAAAAAGCTGGATAAAAGGAATTTCAGGAAAAAGATGCTTAATTATGGTATATTAAAGGAATTAAACGAAAAACAAAAGGGCGTATCTTATAGGGCGGCCTCATATTATAAGTTTGACCGGCGTAAATATGCAAAATTGTTCCAAAAAGAATTATCATTTGGAAAGTAAGATGCTCACTGTCATTAAGACAGATTAGTTGTGAAAATCAGGATGTTCAACATGGAATTTTACAAGATCATCAATAGGTGAACGAAGAATTTTCCCTATTTTCATTTCATATTCTGTTGCAACCTCTTCAAGCACGTTTCTGAAATTATATCCCACAGATCCGATACAATTAAATGAATAACTTTTATAGTCTGGATAATGGCTTACTATATTTTCGAAAAAATCTGTGAATGAGCTTTTAACCAGGTTGCGTGAATATTCAATGTTAATCAGATTGTCATATACGAATTTACTAAAACTTGCGCAAAAGCGATTAGCCAATGGCTTAGTGTATACATTGTCCATTATTTCATCACAAGTAAGCTTATAGGTGTTCCAAAAACTTTCCCGAACCGCTTCTGGCATATAACCCCGGCAATAATCTCCAAGCAATTTTTTGCCAATGTGACATCCGCTGCCCTCATCACCTAACAGGTAGGCAAGTGAATCGATATTAAATGCTACGTCCTTACCATCGTAAATGCAGGTATTCGTACCAGTCCCTAAAATTGCTGCAAAACCCGGATTTGTTCCAAGTAATGCACGTGCTGCAGCCAGCATATCATGATTCACATAAACTTTCGAATTTGTAAAAACGGTTTTTAAAGCCGAAGCTACCATGCCAGCCTTTTCATCATTATGCACACCTGCACCATAAAAATTAATTTCTACAACCTTCCCCGTATCTAAATCTTCGGGAAGGGTCTTTTTTAGCGAACTAATAATATATTCGGTACTAACAAAATATGGGTTATATCCTTCCGTATTAAAGTAAATTTTTTGTCCGGCTTCATTAATCAGACACCAATTGGTTTTGGTTGATCCTGCGTCTGCTATTATTATCATAATGGTTTGTTTAAAAGGCTAAAGTAAAAAAAACTCTTAATTGTACGAATTACCAGATGACGTTTTTTATAAAAACAATGTGTCCAGCACGTATTAGTTAAAATATTAACAGTAAAGTGATTTTATAGCTTCAAAACTTTATTTTCGTATTATATAACCAGATTATGATTGTAGACCTGCGTAGTGATACGGTAACCAAGCCCGGTCCCGGAATGATTGAGGCAATGTTCTCAGCAAAAGTTGGAGATGATGTTTTTGAAGAAGATGAAACCGTAAACCTACTGGAAGAAAAACTTGCGGGAATGTTTGGTATGGAGGCAGGATTGTTTTGCCCATCAGGAACAATGACTAACCAGATTGCTATTAAATGCTTTACGCAGCCCATGGATGAGGTTATTACGGATGAGACAGCCCACGTATACCGTTATGAAGGTGGTGGAATAGCCTTTAATTCTGGCGCATCAGTAAGGCTTCTATATGGAGACAGAGGTAAACTTACCGCCGAAATGATAGAAGGGAATATAAATCCTGATAATATACATTATCCAAGAACAAGCCTGATCGTTTTAGAAAATAGTATAAATAAAGGGGGTGGGAGTTATTATACGCTTAGTGAAATAGAACCTATTTATCATTTAGCGCGTTTGAAAAAGCTTAATCTGCACGTAGACGGCGCACGCATATTTAACGCGCTTACAGAATCTGGAGATAAAGCTGCCGAGTACGGAAGAATGTTTGATGGTATATCTGTATGCTTGTCAAAAGGCTTGGGAGCACCCGTCGGATCAGTATTATTAGGTAGCTTACAAACCATAGCAAAGGCGAAAAGAATACGAAAAGTTTTGGGTGGAGGAATGCGGCAGGCAGGTTATCTGGCCGCTGCAGGTATATATGCACTCGATAATAATTTGGAAAGATTAAAGACCGATCATATACATGCTAAAGCAATAGAAACTGAGCTTAAAGAATGTTCTTATATTAAAAGTATATTACCTGTAGAAACTAATATCATCATTTTTAAGCTTAACGAACGGCATAATGCGGGGTTTTTTGTGGAGAAATTGGCCGATAAGGGAATAAAATGTAATGCTTACGGTAATGATGGGATTAGGTTTGTAACGCATTTAGATGTAACTGCAGCAATGATTGATCATGCTATTGATACCTTGAAAAAAATAAATTAACTTTATTAACTTCTCTCCGTTTAAGTTAAGTGTATATCATGGATCGCAGAAAATTTTTAACCGGTCAGCTTGCTGAGGAACAAACCTCTTCAATTGTTATTCCCAGAACTTTTTCAGGTTTAATGCCCTATTCAGGAGTTTTTGGAAAAAATGAACTCACTCATCTCTTAAAAAGAACTTTATTCGGTGTAACACAGAATGATATCAATTTATTTAAGGGTAAAACTTTAAGTGAGGTTATCCAAACGCTCCTAATCGCTCCTCCGGCTTCTTCACCTCCACTAAATTATTACAATGACGCTTCCTCTACGGATGCAAATGTTCCGACAGGGCAAACCTGGGTAACGGCACCCTATGGTGACGGTACAATTAATTCACGCCGCGTGAATTCATTCAAATCCTGGTGGACAGGCAGGGTATTAAGTCAGAATGCATCTTTATACGAAAAAATGGTGTTGTTTTGGCACAATCATTTTGCTACTGAAACCGGAGATATCAGCGATGCCCGCTTTATTTATAAACATCATCAGGTTATAAGAACTTTTGCATTTGGTAATTTCAGACAGTTTATAAAACAGATAACGATTGATCCGAGTATGCTTCGCTATTTAAATGGATATTTGAATACGAAAACTGCTCCCGATGAAAATTACGGAAGAGAACTTCAGGAATTATTTACTCTTGGAAAAGGACCGGGATCCAAATACAATGAAGATGATGTAAAGGCAGCTTCGAAGGTGTTAACGGGATATCGGATAGATGCCAATACAATAAGTTATTCCTTTGATCCAACCCGCCATGATACGGGTAATAAAACATTTTCGGCTTTTTATAATAATAAGGTTATTACAGGCAAAATTGGTGCTGCAGGTGCAACAGAGCTGGATGACATGCTTGATATGATCTTTCTACAAAGCGAGGTATCCATGTATATATGTCGCAGATTGTACCGGTTTTTTGTTTATTATAATATAGATAGTGCTACTGAAGCAAATGTAATTGCTCCTTTAGCAGAAATTTTTAAAAACAATAATTTTGAGATTAAACCTGTTTTACAAGCGTTATTCAGCAGTGAACATTTTTTCGATGTTTTAAATCGCGGGTGCTTAATTAAAAGCCCTATTGATCTTTTGGCGGGTTTAAGTCGCGAATTCGAAGTTATATTTCCTGATTCAACTGATGGGATTAACCAATACTATATGTGGGAATACATTAGAGCTCAGGCTTCAATTTTACAGCAAAATTTAGGTGATCCGCCTAACGTAGCAGGGTGGCCTGCTTATTATCAGCAACCCCAGTTTCATGAGCTCTGGATAAATTCTGATACATTGCCTAAAAGAATCCAATTTACTGACCGGATGATCAGTACAGGCTACACCCGCAACGGCAAAAAAATTATAATTGACCCAATAGCTTACGTTAATAAACTTTCTAAGCCCGATGATCCGAATTTATTAATTAAAGATGTTTTGGATCAGCTATACAGCAGCCCTGTATCCCAACAGCTTAAAGATTTCTTAAAAAGTATATTATTATCCGGTCAGTCCCTTGATTATTACTGGACAGAAGCCTGGCAGAACCATAAAAACAATCCGGCCAATGTGATGGCCAGATCAATTGTTAATACAAGGTTAGTAAGCTTTTTTAAATATGTGATGAACCTGTCAGAATATCAACTATCATGAAACGCAGGCATTTTATAAAATCCGTTTTACCAGCAGGGGTGGTACTTCCGTCAATAATCAACGGATATAGCATAAAAGCATTTGCTAACTCTCCGTTATTTTCTTCACTTGCATCTGCAGCTGTAGAGACAGATCATGTTTTAGTATTGATCCAACTAAATGGTGGTAACGACGGACTGAATATGGTTATTCCGCTTGATCAGTATGATAGCCTGGCCAATGCACGTTCAAATATTATTTTGCCTCAAAATAAAATATTAAAACTCGACGGAATTTCCAAAACCGGTTTGCATCCGGCAATGACAGGTTTGCAAAGTTTATTTAATGAGGGCAAGCTTCAGGTTATCCAGTCTGTAGGTTATCCACAGCCAAATTTTTCTCATTTTAGGGCGACAGATATCTGGCTTACCGGATCAGACTCAAACCAAACATTAGCCTCAGGCTGGATAGGCAGATATTTAAATGAAGAATATCCTAATTATCCTGTAGATTATCCTAATAGCGTGATGCCTGACCCGCTTGCAATTCAGATCGGGTCATTCATATCACCGGCCATTCAGGGGCCATCAGTAAATATGGGATTGGCAATATCTGATCCGGTGAATTTTTATAACCTGATCAACGGTATTCAGGATCCGGCACCGAACACTCCTGCAGGAAAAGAGTTAAGTTATGTTCGCAAAGTATCGCAACAGACCCAGCAATATGCTAATGTTATCAAATCCGCCGCAGCGAAAGTGACCCAGCAATTTCCGTACCCAGCCGGTAATTCGTTAGCAGATCAGTTGAAAATAGTTTCTAGGCTCGTTGCAGGTGGATTAAAGACACGGGTTTATATGGTAAGTATGGGCGGTTTTGATACCCATTCGCTTCAGGCTAATGCCGGAGCAACAGAAACAGGAAGTCATGCAGTGCTTTTACAACGGGTATCTGATGCTATCAAAGCATTTATGGATGATTTGAAATCTCAAAATGTGTCAAAAAGAGTTGTCGGTATGACTTTTTCAGAATTTGGACGTAGAATTAAATCAAATTCGAGTAATGGTACTGATCATGGTGCTGCAGCTCCTCTGTTTGTTTTTGGAGATGGGGTTCAACAGGGCGTTTTGGGCACCAGCCCGGTAATTTCCAGTATGGTAAGTGTGAATGACAATGTTCCTATGCAATATGATTTCAGATCTATTTATGCATCAATTTTAGAAAATTGGTTTTGCGTGCCTGGAGTTACACTTAACAATGTTATGCTTAAGAATTATCAAAGCCTTCCAATAATCAGTAATACAGGTTCCTGTAATCCGGTAGTTAGTCCGAATATTAACGCAGGTAAAAAACTGATTGATAATTACCCTAATCCATTCCAATCATCCACAACCATAGAATATGAAACTTCGGGCGGACACACACTGATACAGGTTTTTGATGTGCAAGGGCGACTAATTAAGACTGTGCTGGATTCTATCAGACCAGCCGGGCGCTATAAAATTGGTTTCGAAAGTGAAGGTTATCCAGCCGGAGTTTATTATGCTCGTTTGCAGAATGGAGCGGAGCAGCAGGTAAGAACCCTTGCTATTGCCAATTAGTATTACCTATCAGGTATACTTTTCGTGCTTATCCAAAAAAAATTACATTTGTAATAATTGTGATAATAAACTTCCATGCTCCTGTAATAAAAATGGAATTAATGTCTCTTCCCATAGGCTATTGTATCAATGCCTGGACCTCAATACTCAACTCCTTTTGTAATGAATAAAGTTCTTGTAGCAAACAGAGGTGAGATAGCATTGCGAATAATGCGCTCGGCCAAAGAAATGAATATAAAGACCGTTGCAGTCTTTTCAGAGGCTGACCGGAATTCGCTTCATGTACGTTATGCGGATGAAGCCGTTTTTATTGGTCCACCAGCATCCCGGGAATCTTATTTATCGGCAGAAAAAATAATAGCTGCATGCAAATCCACTGGTGCTGAAGCAATTCATCCGGGCTATGGGTTCTTATCAGAAAATGCAGAATTTGCAAGAGCAGTAAAGGAAGCCGGATTAATTCTAATTGGGCCTTCCCCTGAAGCTATGGAAATTATGGGAAATAAACTTTCAGCGAAATCCGCTGCGTTAAAGTTTAAAATCCCCATGGTTCCGGGAACGGAAGAAGCTATTACTGATGTTGCTGAAGCCAAAAAACGGGCTGACGAAGTGGGGTTTCCTATATTAATAAAAGCTGCGGCCGGGGGCGGTGGAAAAGGTATGCGAATTGTTGAAGACGCTGGTTCCTTTGAAGAACAGATGCAATTAGCAGTTTCAGAAGCAACTTCCGCATTTGGGGATGGCTCTGTTTTTATCGAGCGATATGTCTCTTCTCCCCGGCACATAGAAATACAGGTTTTAGGAGATAATTATGGAAATATTGTTCATTTGTTTGAGCGCGATTGTTCTGTTCAGAGAAGGTATCAAAAGGTAATTGAGGAGGCTCCTTCATCGGTATTAACACCTGAACTGCGCGATAAAATGGGAAAAAGTGCTGTTGACGTGGCCCGTTCATGCAATTATACCGGAGCCGGCACGGTAGAGTTTATACTTGATGAAGATCTCAATTTCTATTTTCTGGAGATGAATACCCGTTTGCAGGTAGAGCACCCGGTGACTGAAATGATAACAGGTATAGATCTGGTTAAAGAACAAATAAAAATTGCCCGCGGTGAGGCAATCAGTTTTAAACAGGAAGACTTGAAAATAAACGGTCATGCTATTGAGCTGCGGGTGTATGCAGAAGATCCAAAAAATAATTTTCTTCCGGATATCGGAACCCTACAAACTTATAAACCACCTCAAGGTCCGGGAATCAGGGTTGACGATGGCTTTGAACAGGGAATGGAAATTCCAATTTATTATGATCCCATGATTGCTAAATTAGTTGTCTATGCAGAGAATCGGGATGAAGCAATAAAACGCATGATCAGAGCGATAGATGAATATCACATTACAGGAATTGAAACAACCCTTCCATTCGGAAAGTTTGTGATGCAGCATGAGGCTTTTATTTCAGGAAGGTTTGATACACATTTTGTTAAAAACTATTTCACGCCGGAATCTTTAGAAGATGGAAACGAGGCTGAAGCAATGATTGCAGTTTTAATAGCAGCGAGCCTGTTTAATAAAGCAAATTCACCCGTTAATACATCTACACAAAATGTGATTTCCAATTGGCAAAAGAACCGTAGAGAACTGAATTGATTTTTGAAATGTATGATCGTAGATATGTATTGATATCTGCTTTGTACGTTCGTACGTAGTTCATTAGCGAGGTTCACCCGCATGGTATGTACAATATTACCAACTGTATACGGCAACAATTTAAGTATCTTTGTATTAACAGATCATGAAGCAAAGAATTTATATAGATACTTCTGTAGTCGGTGGTTATTTCGATATAGAATTCAAAGAAGTGACCTTAAAGTTATTTGAACGATTCGAAAATAATGAAATAATATTCGTTGTGTCTGATTTGCTTGACCTTGAGTTATTAAATGCTCCTTCCGAAGTCAGAGAACATCTACTTAAATATTCAGCTGATAAATTCCAGCGTGTGGACTTGACAAAAGAAGCTATAGAACTTGCTCACAAATATATTGTTGAAAGGGTAGTTGGCAAGACTAGTTTAGAGGATTGCCGACACATTGCTCTTGCGACCATTAATAAAGTAGATGTTTTAGCAAGTTGGAATTTTAAGCATATTGTTAATCTCGACAGAATTAAGGGATATAATTCTGTTAATCTGAAACTGGGGTATTCTATGATTGAAATAAGAAGTCCAAAAGATTTAATTAATTATGGAGACGATTAAAAGGGAGAAAGAATTCGACGCAGTAATAATGATGCGGGAAATAAGAGAAAAAATTAGTTCTGAAACTCAGAATATGACTTTTGAGCAGTTGAAAGAGTACATAAAAAGTAAACTTGCTCAAAGTAATGATAAACTTGTAGGGCAAAAATAATTAATAGTGCATAATGTCGACTGCCAAAAGAGCGTGACAGTATTGAATAAGTTTTAACACTTCCGCCGTATGCCGGGCAGTTAGTGTACGGATCTTAATCTTATCCAAACGGTTATTCACCGGGCGGGCTACATCTTAACACTCAAAACTTATGTTTACAGGAATTATAGAAACTTTAGGGGAAGTAACTGATATCAGTATAGAAGGAGAGAACATTCACCTGGTAGTTTCCTCATCAATTTCTAATGAATTAAAAATTGATCAGAGTGTGTCTCACAATGGTGTTTGTTTAACTGTAGTAAATATTGCGGATGGGAACCATACGGTTACTGCAATAGCAGAAACACTCAAAAAGTCTAATCTGGCAAGTCTGAAAATTAATGATCTTGTAAATTTAGAACGATGTATGCTATTGAATGCACGTTTGGATGGCCATATTGTACAGGGACATGTAGACCAAACTGCAACATGCATGGGGTTTAAAGAGATGGAGGGGAGTTGGGAATTTAACTTTTGTTATGACGTTAAGCATGAAAACGTCACTGTGGAGAAAGGATCAATTTGTGTCAATGGAATCAGTTTAACGGTATTCAATTCCAAAGACAATTCGTTCTCTGTTGCTGTAATACCTTATACGTTTGAGCATACCAACATGCAGAAAATTAAAGTAGGAGATGCTGTAAATTTAGAATTTGATATAATCGGAAAATATGTTGCACGGTTAATGCAGCGTTAAACGGCTCAGTTAAAAGAAATAAAATCTGAAAAGTTATAATGGCAGTATAATTGCATATAGGTTCATAATAAACTTTATTAGAAATATATGGATAAGCTGAAAAAATTTGAGTTAATGGAAAAAATCACCAGGGAACTGGAAGATTTAAAGAATAGTCAAACTGCTATTGTTCAGAAAATTGCCAAGATTGAGGTGGATAATTTTGATCTAAGCAATAAAACCCTTGAAAGGATTTTGCCGGTTATGCATCAGAATGTTGCTGATAACCTGGATAAAATTGGTGAGATCCTAGAAAGTTTTGAAGAATCTAAAGATGAATATGGCAAAAAGAATAACATCGAAGGATTACGTGAGCAGGAAATTATAAGAGAGGCCATGGAAGGTCGTCAGGATTAAATCTAATTAAATTGGATGTACAAGTTTGCATCCAATTTTTAACTTACTCGATAGCCTTTCCCTTCATTGCCGTTGAAATCGCCTGATCCATCAGTCTTTCGGCAAATGGGCGTGTAAACTCATTCAACTCATCCAGTTTTTTGAGTATTAAATCTTTATTACCGGCAGTTAATGCATTCTTTAAAGAATTGATATATTCTGTAGTTTTAAGGATTTCTATTTGCGAAAGGTAAGAACCGTTGTTTTCAATAAATCGCTCTGCAGTATATACCATTTGTTCTCCCTCGGTTCTTGCTTCAATCAACATACGTTGAGATACATCTTCTTTTGCATAGGTTATCGAATCCAGCAGCATTTGCTCTACTTCCTGATCAGTTAAGCCATAAGTTGGTTTAACTTCTATTTCCTGTTTTACCCCAGACCTAAGTTCTAAAGCCTGAACAGTTAAAATTCCGTCGGCATTCAGCAAAAAATTGATATCCACTTTTGGAAACCCTGCTGGCATTGCCGGAATACCTTTAAGGTCAAATTCAGCAAGCTTACGGTTTTCTTTTACGAGGTCGCGTTCACCTTGAAAAACTGAAATCTTCATGTTCACCTGGCCATCAACAGAGGTAGAGTATTGCCTTCCGGCTTTTGTAGGAATCTTTGAATTGCGTGGAACAAGTATATCCATTAGTCCGCCCATGGTTTCAATTCCTAAGGAAAGCGGCGTAACATCCAGTAAAAGAATATCTTTCCTGTTACCGGCAAGTATATCGGCCTGTATTGCAGCTCCAAGCGCTACAACTTCATCCGGATTTATTTTATCATGTACCGGTTTTTTAAAAAGTTCGGCAACCAGTTTCTTTACCAATGGTGTACGGGTTGATCCACCAACCATAACCACTTCATCAATGTCATTTACAGATATACCGGCATCTTGTAAAGCATTAATGCAGCACACTATGGTTTCGTTAAGTTTGGGTAAGATCAACTCTTCAAATGTTGTGCGAGCTATTGCACATGGAATCTCTCCAACAAAGTCATTAAATAAATTCTGAGTGGTAAGTGCTTTTTTAGCCTCCTCGGCCTTTAACCGTAGTGCCTGGGAAAGTTCGGGATTGTCGAGCACCTCTTTTATATCCAGATTATTACTTTCAACCCAATAGTTAACAATAGCCCGATCAAAATCATCCCCGCCTAAAAAGGTATTTCCATTAGTAGAAAGCACCTCAAATATACCGTTCTGTATCTTAAGGATGGATACATCAAATGTTCCGCCACCCAAATCATATACGGCAATTGTTTTTTCCTCTTCGGGATTTAACCCAATCCCGTAGGCAAGGCTTGCTGCTGTAGGTTCATTAACTATTCGTAAAATATCTAATCCGGCTAATTTACCTGCATCTCGTGTAGCCTGGCGCTGGCTGTCATTAAAATATGCCGGCACAGTAATTACAGCCCGGGTAACCGGTGTTTTAAGCGCATGTTCAGCCCTGTTCTTTAATTCTTTAAGTATAAAGCTTGAAAGCTCAATAGGAGTGTAAAACTTATCTCCAACTTTTATTTTAACCAAACTGTCGGAGTCATCGTCCAATATTTTATAAGAAAAGAAGTCTTTATGATTTTCAAGATCATGATAAGATCGCCCAAGAAGGCGTTTTACAGAGTATATAGTGTTTGCAGGATCTGTGATCAGATAATCCTGAGCTTCAATGCCTACTTTGATTTCGCCTGTATTGGAAAAATGCACAATTGAGGGCACTAAAACACCTTTACCTGTATCATTAATGACCTGCGGATCGCCTTCAGAAGAAATAAATGCGATAAGACTGTTGGTTGTACCTAAATCAATGCCAATAATAATATCTTTTTTCTGCAGGGAACCGGTAGCGAGATTTATAGAAATTTTGGCCATAATAATTGAACGGCAAAGTTATTTAGTTTATTGATAAGTTATTTTTTATTTTTTTTGAATAATTACATGTACTTTTTACGTTTTAGTATTCATAATTGCAAAATTAGTGTAGATTTAAGGATACTAATTGAGGAAAGGTGATGACAAAGTATTCTCTGTTTTTTTTTATTGTTATACTGATACAAGGTACGGCTTATGCTGACTCTACTTTAGTTAAAAAGATAGATGATCTTGAAGTTTCAATTAAACATAAATATGCGCCTGATAAAAGGACCGCACTATTTGAAAGCACTACGGATTTGGTGCAGCAATCTATTTATGTAGAAACAACGGAAAAAGAGGCGTTGTATGAATTTAAAAGATCTCTTACGGAGGAAAATATTTTATTGCATGTCAATTCGAATTTATTACCGGCAGCTGATCTGAACGGAAAAATATATGCTGTTGCGAATTTGTCTGTAAGCAATAATCGTTCTGTTCCTGGTCATTCTTCTGAACTTGCAACTCAAATGCTGCTGGGTACTCCTGTTGAAGTATTAAAAAAAGATCGCGATTATTATTTGATCCGCACGCCTGATAAATATTTGTCCTGGACTGATCCGGGTGGTATCAGGTTGATGGATGAAAAGGAATTTAAACTGTGGAAGTCCTCAGAAAAAATTGTTTTCACTCAGGATTTTGGATACTCTTATAAAACTTCTGCAGAAACTGCAACCCGGGTATCCGATCTGGTAAAGGGAAATATTCTTAAATTAATTGGTAAAGAAGGAGCTTTTTATAAGGTTGCATACCCTGATAACCGCATAGCCTTTATACCTATAAAAAATGCTGAAAATTTTAAAAAATGGGTGAAAAGACCAAATCCAAGTGCCCAGCAAATATTAAATTCTGCCAAGTCTATGATAGGCATCCCATATTTATGGGGAGGTACATCAACCAAAGGAGTGGATTGCAGTGGGTTTACTAAGACAAGTTTCTTTTTAAATGGAATTATTCTTCCTAGAGATGCCTCTCAACAAGCATTAATAGGGCAATCAGTTGATATACTGGATGCAGATACAGTAAGTTTAGAAAAAAGCTTAAAAAATTTACAGCCTGGCGATTTATTATTTTTTGCAGCTGGTACCAATGCCAAGCGCCCAAATGCAAGAGTAACGCATACAGCTATTTATATCGGTAATGGTGAATTTATACAGGCAGCAGGTTTGGTAAGAATTAACAGCATGCTTCCAGGTTCATTAAATTACGATGATTTTCAGACACGTACTCTGGTAAGTGCTCGCCGGATGCTTACTGTAATTGGAAATCCGGAAATTACTAAAGTGGAAAACCATCCGTGGTATATAAGTAACTGATCGGTTTCAGTGTATAAATTATTACTTATCTGCAATAGATAAAGGTTCTATAAATAATTTACTGTTGCGTTTTAGTTTCTGTCAAATATTAACCTTTCCCCACTCTTTTGCCCGTTAAAATCTCCGTTTGTAAAAGCCAAATTGCCAGATACAATAGTATGAATAACTGAAGAATTAAATGTAATACCTTCAAAAGGACTCCAGCCACATTTGGATAATACTCCCGACCTGTTGATTTGCTGTTTTTTATTCAGATCAATTAGAACTACATCTGCCCAATATCCTTCCCGAATAAAACCTCTTTTATTAATTTGAAAACAGATAGCCGGATTATGGGCCATTTTCTCCGCTATTTTTTCAAGTGATATCTTTCCCTGATGATAAAATTCCAGCATGGCAATTAACGCATGTTGTACTAAAGGCCCTCCGGCTGGAGCTTGTAGGTAGGGTTTTGTTTTTTCGTCTATGGTGTGGGGCGCATGATCTGTAGCGATAACATCTAGATGATCATTTAATACAGCCTGGAAGATTGCTTCACGGTCAGAAGCCGCTTTAATGGCCGGATTCCACTTTATCCAGTTACCTTTAGAAGCATAATCTTTATCAGAAAACCACAAGTGATGGATACATGCTTCCGCTGTGATCTTTTTATCTTTCAAGGGAATCTTATTATCAAAAAGTTCAGCTTCCTCGGCTGTTGAAATATGCAAAATATGCAGCCTGGAATTATATCGCCTTGCAAGCTCCATGGCCACGTTGGAAGATACATAACATGCCTCTGTTGATCGGATCAGAGGGTGCATAGACGGAGTAATATTTTCTCCGTATTCATGTTTAAACCGGGTCAGGTTGGTTTTAATAATTTCTTCATCCTCACAATGTGTGGCAATGAGCATGGGTGAGTTTTGAAAAATATTTTCAAGCGTTTTTTCATTATCCACCAACATATTTCCCGTGGATGATCCCATGAAAATCTTAATTCCACATACATTTTGAGTGTCTGTTTTTAATACTTCATCAAGGTTGTCATTCGCTGCACCCATGTAGAAGGAATAATTTGCTAATGATCTTTGTGAGGCAATCTGATATTTCTCTTCAAGTAATTCCTGTGTAAGTGTATTGGGGACAGTATTCGGCATTTCCATGAAAGAAGTAATCCCGCCTGCTACAGCTGCCCGGCTTTCGGTATAGATATCAGCTTTATGTGTTAGGCCTGGCTCTCTGAAATGTACCTGGTCATCAATACAGCCAGGAAGCACATATAATCCTTCTGCATTAATTTCTTTATCCGCAGGTTTATCAATATGCGGTGCAATTTGTTCAATAAAACCGTCCTTAATAAAAAGATCACTGGTAAATTGCTTTCCTTCATTAACGATGATTGCGGATTTTATAAGTATAGATGACATAGCCACATTAGATTTATATTAACGAAGTTAAGCCAATCTGTCTTATTTATAGAAAAGTATCAAATTGTAATTCGTAAAAGATACCCCCGTAAATCATTGTATCTTTGCCGGATGCCGCAAACCTTTGAAGATTTTAAGTTAAATAAACAAATTTTAAATGCGGTAGCTGATGCAGGTTATTCCAAACCTACGCCCATTCAATCGAAAGCCATTAATCCTATTCTTGCAGGTCAGGATATAATGGGTGTCGCGCAAACGGGTACGGGGAAAACAGCAGCTTTTGTATTGCCCATGCTGATGAAGCTAAAGTATGCGCAGGGAAATGATGCGCGTGCATTAATCTTGGCACCTACCCGTGAGCTTGCTATGCAAATCCGGGAAAATATTGAAGTGTTTGCTAAGTACACGGACTTAAGAACAGTAGTTATTTATGGGGGTATTGGCCCTAAAACACAAAAAGCTCAGTTGGCGGCAGGTGTTGATATTTTGGTAGCCACACCAGGCCGTTTTTTAGATCTCTATCTGGTTGGTGATATCAATACCAAGTTTTTGCAATTCCTGGTATTGGATGAAGCTGATAAGATGATGGATATGGGCTTTATTGGCTCTATTCACAGGATATTGGAAGTAGTTCCAAGAAAAAGGCAGAACCTGCTCTTCTCCGCCACAATGAGCGAGCTGGTTCACAAGATATCGGGTGATTTTCTTAAAAATCCTATTGTTATTGAGGCTGCCCCCCAGGCCACTCCGGCAGATACGGTAAAACAAGTATTATATCAGGTTCCCAATCTTAAAACTAAGCTAAACCTGCTCCAGCATTTGCTTCGTAACGATGAAGCTTTTCACAGGCTGATTATTTTTTGTAAAACTAAAACTGTAGCGGATAATATCTTTCACTTTCTGGAACGCCGATACGGTGAGGAAGGAGTGAAGGTGATACATGCAAATAAAGGTCAGAATACCCGGATAAATTCTATTAATGCTTTTAAAGACGGCAATGTACGTATTATGGTTGCTACTGATGTTGCTGCACGGGGATTGGATGTAACCAACGTCAGTCATGTCATCAATTTTGATGTGCCCATAATAACAGAGGATTACGTACACCGGATAGGACGGACGGGCAGAGCGTACCAGACAGGAGAAGCAATAACATTTTGCACCAAAGGAGAGGAGTATTACATCCGAAATATTGAAAAACTTATCCGTCAAACTATACCAGTTGAAACGATACCTGAAGGAGTTTTTGTTGAAGAAACACCTTTTGATGAAAGACAGGCTATAGCACGGGAGATTGATATGCAGATGCGAAAGGATAACCCTGAATTTAAAGGAGCCTTCCATGAGAAGAAGTTAAAGAATACCAAAGGAGATAAATCGCAAAAAAGCAAGTCGCCCCATTCAACAAAAGGGAAATCTAAGCGCTTTGATAAAAAGAAATGAAAATCAGGGTAACGCCATTGAGTATTCTTCTGGCTGTATTGTTTACTGCAACCGCTTATTACTTACTTTTTCCAGCTAAAAATAACGGAAGCTCTTCAGGCGGAATTTTTCTTTTCCTGTTTTGTGTGATTTGCTTTTTTACCGATATGATATTCAGGTATTTTATAAAGGATTTAAAACGGATTTGGATTGTGGAAGTTTGTTTCATCATCTTTGCATGCGTTTTAACATTTGTAATTAAGCGGTAAATAAAGTCTTAATACCCATACCCCAATGAAAAAAGCTGAAATAAAACTTACTATAGAACTCGACGATCAAAATGTTCCCAATTCCATCTTATGGGAGTCCTCCGATTCTGAAAATAAAGAGGCAGTGCCGGTCAAATCTATGATGCTTGCCTTATGGGATCATAGCTATAAAAACTCTCTCCGGATTGATTTATGGACTAAAGATATGCCCGTAGATGAAATGAAACGCTTTTTCTACGAGACTTTGCAAACCATGGGGGACAGCTTTTTAAGAGCTACCGGAGAGACTAATATTGTGGAGGACCTGCGGGATTACTGTGCACATTTTGCAGAGAAAATGGAATTAACAGAAGGAAAATAACCTTACCACGGTAACCATCTCCTCAGAGAATGCCCGGTAAATATGACTTTAAAGAATTATACAGGATTTTTTGGTGCCATACTGGTGATAATCGGTGGCATGAGCCCAATGCTTCATATTCCGATTATAGGAAACTGGAATTATTGGGATATAGATATTTTATTGGCTACGCTGGTTACTGTTTCTGCAGGCGCAGGGTTATTAGCATCGGTTATCAATAAACCTAAGCTTCTAAAGTACAGCGGTTGGGCAGTTTTAGTGATGGTTTTAATTTACGCTAATTGCAGTTTACTTTAAGGTGAACGATTATTTTACTTTTATTCCATTTAAGAAACTGGCCTCAACAGCAACACGAATTGTTCATTACAGATGGACGGGGTGGGCCTTGCTGATGCTTGGATCAGTATTAATGATTTTTGCTGGGAAACAGATGGTAAGATCATCTAATGCTTCTGTTGCACATATGCAATAATAGCCTCTGTTACTAATTGATTTAGGGAAATCCCTTTATCAAGCGAAGTTAATGCAGCTTTATGATGTAATTCCGGTTTTAACCTGACATTAAATGTACCGTTAAAACTTTTCTTGGGATCTTTATTAATTGAAGCACATAAAATTTTAAATCAAAAAAGCATAGCCTGTCCAACTCCGTCATCTTAGCCTCATGTTTGTAGTGTAGATGTATACATATGCCTAATTTAACACTTATTCATTCCAAAATATATCTTTGTGAATAAATGAATTTATTAAGCCAGATAAAATTTCTCATCCGTAAGGAAATCGTATTGGAATGGCGCTCTAAGTATGCACTGAATGGAATTTTATTATACTTGGTTTCTACAGTATTTGTTTGTTTCCTTTCTTTTCGTAGTATAGAGCAAGCAAGTACGTGGAATGCACTTTTCTGGATCATAATGTTATTTGCATCTGTGAACGCTATAGCTAAAAGTTTTGTTCAGGAAAGCCGTGAACGCCAGTTGTATTACTATACAATTGCCAGCCCTCATGCCATAATCTTGTCCAAAGTTATATACAATGTGCTATTAATGATTTTATTGGCAACTGTAGCTATTGCATTTTACAGCATTGTTTTTAAAAACCCGGTAGGGGATCCATTATTTTATTTATTATCGATATTGTTGGGGAGTATAAGTTTTGCTTCGGTTTTTACAATGATATCCGGCATCGCTTCCAAAGCCAATAATAGTGGAGCATTAATGGCAATCCTTAGTTTTCCGGTAATTATTCCCCTTTTAATGCTGCTTATTAAATTTTCCAAAAATGCCATGGATGGGCTTGACCGGTCGGTATCATATAATGAAATTGGAGTTTTGGCAGCAATAAATATTATTGTAGTAATTATATCGCTTATTCTTTTTCCTTACTTATGGCGGGAATAAACAGTGCCGGCAGAATGTTGATTTAAACGGTAACTGTATTTATTGTTTAATAGAAACAAAGGATTCATTATAGTTACAGCTATTTTTTCAAATGTTGTAAACCCATTTCTGCCCATTCTTAATGTTGTGCGGTGAATTGCCTCCCCTAATAGAGCACCTGTTGTTGATGTGAATAACAGATCCTGGGTGCTGGGACGTTCGGCAACACCTTCAATACAATATTCCCATAAAAAAGATTGTGCAGTAGAAAACAGAAAGGCCGACCATTTTTTTGATCCCTGGCTTCTCATCGCATTATAATAGTACGATCCTACGAGAGGATGAGCTATATAATTCATTGCAAAATCGTCTTTATCCCAAACGGGGGGCATAGTCCAGCTCTCTCTTAAGTTTTGTTTAGCTTTTTTTATATAATCGTCATCCCATTTTGTAATTCTTTTGGGTAATGCCATTAAAATCCCCATCCCTAAAACCTCTGTACCTCCTACCAATAATTGCGAACGCCAGAAGCGTTTACCAGATGTGACATCTTCATTTCGCAAACCAAATTTCCCGTCTTTATAATTTAACGTGTTATATTTAGACTCTCTTTCGATTGTTAACGTATCATTATCACCAATATAGGCAGTTTGGGCGGCTGAAAAATTTCTGTAAAAAAGAGCCAGGATTACCAGTGGAACTATTTTTTTAAAAAGCATAAATAAGTTAAGATACCGTAATATAAACAAAACAATTTGCAAATACTAATGTATTCATAAACTTTGAAATATTGAATTTGTACCCGATGATTGTCTTGTTTACCTTTGACCCATAATAATCCATATGTCAAAAAACTGGTGGAAAGTTCTTGCCTCCGTATTAATTATTTATTCTATAATAGGAGGCTTACTTATAGATGTTCCGGCATTACCTATTCTTAATGAAACTATACGAATTGTATATTTTCATGTTCCTATGTGGTTCTCCATGTTGTTATTATATCTCATCTCAGTAATATATAGCATTAAATACCTGAGTTCGGGCAATACCAATCATGATCTGATAGCTGTTGAAAGTGTAAATACCGGTGTGATATTTTGCTTGCTTGGGTTAATCAGCGGTATGCTGTGGGCGAATATCACCTGGGGAGATCCCTGGCCCAATGATCCGAAATTAAATGGTTCAGCAATAGCCACTTTAATGTATTTGGCCTATTTGGTTCTTAGAAATTCTCTGGATGAGGAACAAAAACGCGCTAAAATATCGGCAGTATACAACATTTTTGCATTCCCGGTAATGATCGTTTTATTATTCATATTACCCAGGTTAACAGATTCCCTTCATCCCGGTAACGGTGGTAACCCCGGTTTTAGTAATTTAGATTTAGACAGCAAAATGAAAATGGTTATTCGTCCTGCATTTGCAGGCTGGATGCTAATGGGGGTGTGGATTATGACACTTCGTTACCGCATTCGTAAAATAGAGAACATTCAAAATACCAATTAATGAAAAAAATACTTGTGCTTTTATCGTTATTAATAACATTTATTCAGTGCCATGCCCAACAGGACACTAGTGTGGAAATGGCCACAGATTTAAGAAGCTCAGGCAAAATTTATATTGTAGTACTGGTAATGTGCATTATTTTTCTGGGGCTTATTATTTACTTGTTTAGTATAGATCGGCGGGTGAAAAAAATTGAGCGAAACAATTAGTTAAAAACCTTCTTTTAGTAAGATTACAGCGGTATTAAATCGGCTAACCATATAAACTTTTAAACCAATTGTTATGGCTAATTTTAACATAGCTTCACACCCTGAAATTGATTTTTTTGGTGATGTTTGTGAGTTCTTTGATCACGCAGCACAATTTACTAATCATCCCTCAGGCTTGCTAGATCAAATTAAATCTTGTAACAGTGTTTACAGATTCCGGTTTCCGATAAGAAGGGGAGATGGTTTTGAAGTTATTGACGCCTGGAGGGTTGAACACTCACATCATAAATCTCCTACCAAAGGTGGAATCAGGTATAGCGAGATGGTAAATGAGAATGAAGTAATGGCCCTGGCGGCTTTAATGACATATAAATGTGCTATTGTAAATGTTCCGTTTGGCGGTGCTAAAGGCGGCATAAAAATAGATCCTAAAAAGTATACGGTTGCAGAACTTGAAACAATTACAAGAAGATATACCGTTGAGCTGATAAAAAAGAATTTTATAGGCCCCGGTATAGATGTGCCTGCTCCGGATTACGGATCAGGAGAACGGGAAATGAGCTGGATTGCTGATACTTATTACACAATGAACCCGGGGCAATTGGATGCACTGGGATGTGTAACCGGTAAACCGTTAGCCTTGCATGGTATTGCCGGTAGGCGTGAAGCTACCGGGCATGGTGTTGCTCTGGCAGTAAGAGAATGTGTTGATGTTTCAGAAGATATGAAACAGATAGGATTAACTACCGGGATGAGCGGTAAGCGGATAATTGTTCAGGGATTGGGTAATGTGGGATACCATTCCTCTAAATTCTTGTGCGAATTTGGAGGCACAATTGTAGGGTTATGTGAATATGAAGGAGCTATTTATAATGCTGATGGCCTTGATATTGATGAAGTTGTAGCTCACCGTAAATCAACAGGATCTATATTAGGGTTTAAAGGGGCTACAGACTTTAAAAATTCAGCAGAGGGTTTAGAGCAGGAGTGTGATATTTTGGTTCCTGCTGCTCTTGAAAATCAAATTACAGAGGAAAACGTTGGTCGTATAAAAGCGATGGTTATAGCGGAAGGGGCAAACGGTCCAACTACTCCGGGGGCAGCTTCCATATTTTTGGAAAAAGGCGGTATAATTATTCCCGATATGTATTGTAATGCGGGTGGGGTTACAGTTTCTTACTTTGAGTGGCTGAAAAATCTATCGCATGTTGCATTTGGCCGGATGGATAAACGATACGAAGAAAATGCTAATCTAAATCTGGTAAACCTTCTTGAATCAAGTACGGGCGTGGCATTAAGTTCAGATCAGCGAAAACTGATCATTAAGGGTGCTTCAGAGCTTGAATTGGTCAATTCGGGACTAGAGGATACCATGATTAGATCGTACCATGAAATCCGCGATATAAAAATGAATAACAAAAAGATTGACAGCTTGCGGACAGCCGCCTTTGTCAGTTCAATTGATAAGGTGGCAGTATCATACATGAATATGGGTATCTGGCCTTAAAATAATTTTTTTTATTAAGCGGCACTACATCGCCGCTTTTTTTTTGTGATAAATTACTGTCTTTGACTTGATTATTCGTACTTTTGCAGCGCAAAAAGCGTTAAGCGAAGATGAAGAGAGGTTCGATCATAGGAATTATAATTATTGCGATTGCCATTGGTGTGATCATTAGTACCTATGCCGATTCTAGTACATACGGATCTTTTAATGATGCTGTTGAAACCAAGGCGGAATTGCATGTGGTTGGTCAATTAAATAAAGAGCGCCAGCTTATTTACAACCCACAACGCAATGCCAATTACTTTGCATTTTTTATGAAAGATAATAATGGTAAAGAATGCAAAGTGGTTTTTAATGGCACTAAACCTCCGGATTTTGAGCGATCTGAACAAATTGTGTTAACCGGTAAAATGGAGGGGAAAGAATTTCATGCGTCTAAAATTCTTATGAAATGCCCTTCAAAATATACAAAAGATCAAATAGAGGTTACAGAGATAGCTGAGACAGCTAAAAGTTAATTTTATAAATGGATATTGAGTTTATTGGGGAACATCTTTGGCCGGGGAAGTTAGGTCAGTTCTTCGTTGTTTTATCGTTTGGCAGTTCAGTACTTGCTGCATTATGTTATTATTTTGATACAATTAAAGATAAAGCCGATAACTCCTGGCAGAAAATAGCGAGAATTGCTTTTTCATTAAATATAATAGCAGTTCTTGGAATTGCCTCCTGTTTATATTATATCATCTACAACCACCTGTTCGAGTATCATTATGCGTGGGCACACTCATCTACAACACTTCCGGTATATTATATTATATCCTGTTTCTGGGAAGGGCAGGAAGGAAGTTTCCTACTTTGGATGTTTTGGCAAGCTGTTTTATCAACAGTTATTATGTTCAGGGGTAAAAGCTGGGAAAGTCCGGTTATGGCAGTACTTATGCTTTCACAAGCATTTCTGGCTTCTATGCTGCTTGGAGTAGAAGTTCTGGGCGCAAGATTTGGCAGTTCCCCGTTTATTTTGCTTAGGGATGCTATACAAGGCCCCATTTTCTCACGTCCCGAATACCTTAGCCTCATTAAAGATGGTAATGGCTTAAATCCGCTGCTACAGAATTACTGGATGGTTATTCATCCTCCAACATTATTTCTCGGTTTTGCTTCCATGATAGTTCCGTTCGCTTATGCCATTGCCGGGTTATGGCAAAAACGTTACAGCGAATGGATAAAGCCTGCATTACCATGGGCATTGTTTGCCGTCATGATATTAGGTACTGGAATTATTATGGGCTCTTTCTGGGCTTATGAAGCATTAAATTTTGGTGGCTTCTGGGCATGGGATCCTGTTGAAAATGCATCTATTATACCATGGATAACATTAATTGCCGGAGTTCATGTAGTTATAGCTTATAAAAACAGCGGACATTCGTATTTTACCGCCACTTTCCTGGTACTTATAAGCTTTATCCTGGTACTTTATGCGTCGTTTTTAACACGTAGTGGCATACTGGGCCAAACCTCGGTACATGCGTTTACAGATTTGGGGATGTTCTGGCATTTAGTGATCTATATGCTCACTTTTGCATTTCTTGCCGCAGGCTTTTTAATAATCCGTTGGAAAGAATTACCGATAACTAAAAAAGATGAAGATACTTATTCACGGGAATTTTGGTTATTTATAGGTGCCCTGGTTTTAACTGTAGCTTGCATTCAAATCATTGCCACAACATCCATTCCGGTTTTTAATGCGTTGTTCGGAACAAAAGTTGCTCCGCCCATCGATATTGTAAAGCATTATAATAAATGGCAGGCACCCTTCGCAATAGTTATAGCAATAATATCAGCGTTTACTCAATTTCTTAAGTATAAGCGAAGCGATTCACGCAAATTCTATGTAAGCATCATACTATCAGCAGTAGTTTCTTTGATAATAACAGCGGTTATAGCATATATTACTAAAGTATATACTAATGTAATCTTCATCATCCTTATTTTTTCAGCTATTTTTTCTATCATGGCAAATGCCAGGATCCTGGGCGATGCCCTTAAAGGAAAATGGAAGCTGGCAGGTTCTGCAGTTGCTCATATCGGGTTTGGATTATTATTGATAGGGGCATTAGTGGCAGCAGCTACAAATAAAGTTATTTCAATAAACAACAGCGGGATTGGCTTCGGTGAGGAGTTTTCAAAAAGTAATGATCCGCAGGAAAACATAATCCTTTATAAAAATAAACCTGTCGAAATGGACGAATACACCGTTACTTATATGGGTGATTCAACCACAGGTCCAAATACATATTACCGGGTAAACTACAAAGTAATCGACGAAAAAACCGGAAAAACTAAAGAAAACTTTAATCTTTATCCTAATGCGCAGCAAAATGCAAAAATGCGTCAGATCATAGCGTCACCGGATACCCGCCATTATATTTTTAAGGATATTTACACCCATGTGAGTAGTGTGCCTTTGAAAGAAGAAAAGCATGAACCTCATGAAGGGCATACTGATGAAGAGGAGTATGAAAAGCCTGTAATCCATGAAGTGAGTTTAGGTGATACGGTACGTTTCAGCGAAGGATTCATAATCGTAAAATCCGTAAATCGCGACGCCAAACTCCAAAATATTCCACTTACGGCTAACGACATTGCTGTTAGATTGAATTTAGAGATCCATTCCAATGGCCAAGTATATAATTCGGAACCCGTGTTTCTGGTAAAAAACGGGACAAAATACGACTTTGGTAAAAATGTAGATGAAGCTGGCCTGAAGCTTCGTTTTACAGATGTTAAACCTCAAAAGGAAAAATTGGAACTACAGGTTTATCAAAAGGCTAAGGTTGATACAGATTGGATTGTAATGAAAGCGATACAATTTCCCTACATAAACTTATTTTGGGGAGGTACTATTATTATGGTAATAGGTTTTATTCTTTCTATTTTACGCAGAAATAAGGAACTGAAAGTTACCTGATGGATATAGTTTTGCTTGGAAGCGGCAATGTAGCTACTCATCTGGGGAAAGCTTTAATGCTGGCCGGGCATAATATTATCGAGGTTTGGAGCAGGACCTTTCAAAATGCACAAATCCTTGCCGTGCAATTGCAAAGCGAGGCTATTTCTGAAATATCGCAGATTACAAAAAACGGTGATATTTATATTATTTCAGTTAGCGACGATGCGATCAGGAACGTTGCAAGACTGCTCCATGTACAGGATAAATTAATTATACATACTTCCGGATCCACAGAACTTAATGTATTAAAAGATTTTTCATCCAGGGTCGGCGTATTATATCCTTTACAAACGTTTTCAAAATTCCGGGAGATGAATTTTAAAAATATTCCTTTAATTGTAGAAGGGTCTTCAGATGTTGTAACTGAAAACTTAAAGAAAATGGCTCTCCAATTGTCATCAAAAGTATATTCTCTTGATTCCAACCAACGGCAGGTACTTCATATCTCAGCCGTTTTTGCATGTAATTTTACTAATCATTTATTTGTTATAGCAGAAAATCTGCTCGAGAAGCATGCTATCGATTTTGATATGCTCAGGCCATTAATCACTGAAACTGTAGAAAAAATTATAACTAATTCTCCTGCAAAAGTTCAAACCGGCCCTGCAGTGAGAAATGATAATATTACTATTGAAAAACACTTAGTTTTTTTAAGAAACAGTCCTGATTTACAAGCAGTATACCAGCTTCTTAGTCAAAGTATAGTCAATTTAAAGAACCACACTTAGCACCTATCTAAATTTCTTATTTTTGCCAACTCATGAATATATACAAAGTCAGGATTAATTTTGAAGATGCTAATAAGGAAACTTTAGAATTTCCTATAGCTGAGGGCGAGTCTGTACTTGATATATGTCTTGATAATGGAGTAGATCTTCAGCATAATTGCGGGGGGGTTTGTGGATGCAGTACATGCCATGTGTACGTTAATGCGGGCATGGATAATTTGCAGGAAATATCCGATAAGGAGGAAGATTTTATTGATAGGGCCATAACCCCCCGGATTAATTCGCGTCTGGGATGTCAATGCATTATACTTGATGGCGATATAGAAGTAACTTTACCTAATCAGTCACAATTTTTAGGACATTAGTCACCCTGTATATTGTACAGCACTAATATAGAACAGCATGAGTGAAATAACAGAAGGTAAATTTGCCCTGCCCATACATTGGAATGATTATGAAGATATAGCTATGGGGTTATATGAAAAATTTGGTGATGAATTTACCGAATCGAAAATATACCGTATACGTTTTACAGAATTGATGGAATGGGTATTAAGTCTTCCTGATTTTGCAGGTAAACGTGAGGAATGTACTGAAGGGCATTTAGAGCAAATCCAATCTACCTGGGTTTATGAGTGGCGGGATAATCAATAAATATATTTTGCCGGTCTAATCATGTTTTTCGAAAAACTTCAAACAATTAAAGCTTTCATTTTTGATGTTGATGGTGTATTAACCGATGGTACAATACACGTAACAGAGACGGGGGATGAATTGCGCAGTTTCAATATAAAAGATGGTTATGCATTGCAATTAGCCATAAAACAAGGTTATATTCTGGCTATAATATCGGGTGCCAGATCTCAGGGAATAACAACAAGGCTAAACAGATTAGGTATTAAATCAGTTTATACCGGAGTGGATAATAAACTTTCTGTTTTTGAGAAGTTTATAAATGAAAACAACCTCTGTGCTGATAATATTGTTTATATGGGAGATGATATTCCTGATTTACTGGTTATGAAAAAAGTGGGTCTCCCTTGTTGCCCAGCTGATGCCGCAGAGGAGATTAAAACAATTTCAAGCTATATATCTCCAAAAAATGGAGGATATGGATGTGTCCGAGATATTATTGAAAAGGTTCTTAAGATTCAGGATAAATGGTTTGTTGAAAATCCATCAGCTTACGATGGCAGTAATTAATTTCAGAATCGATTAAACCTCCTATATTAATTACACTCTAACATGTTCAAAATCAATTTAAACATGAAAAAAATCATTTTAATGTTAGTCCTGCTTGGTAGCGTGGTAACATTCGCCAATGCCCAGGGAAAGAAAGGTAATTCTGCAGAAAGGTCTCAAAAGATGGCAAATGCATTAGCTCAAAAACTTACTCTAACTGCTGACCAGAAAGTTCAGGTTTCGGCAATTATGTTATCTCAGGCAAAGTCACAGGATAGTATCCGTGCAGCGGCCGGAGAAGGTGCAGATATGAAAGCGCTTCGTCCGAAAGTGATGGCGGTTCAAAAAGCCAATGACAAAAAGATCAATGCGATACTTACAGATGATCAAAAGAAGGCCTATGCAACGTATAAAAAAGAGAGACGTAACAAAGGAAAGGCCGCTCCAGGTCAATAAATAAAATACAGAATATAGAAAAGCGGCTTTTATGTCGCTTTTCTTATTTTAGGGCAAAATATTTCCATGCTCTGTAATTTTCCTCCATTAATTTTAGCCTCCAAATCTCCAAGACGGCAAGAACTTTTACGTTTAATGGGATTAGATTTCAGGGTGGTATTAAAGGATGTTGATGAATCATATCCTGAAACCCTGTCACCACAGGAAATTGCATTATACGTATCGGAAAAAAAGGCCCGGGCATTTGATGAAGATATTCGTGATGAAATTGTGGTAACTGCTGATACCATTGTTTGCATTAATAACGAAATATTAGGCAAGCCCGAAAATGAACTGCATGCATTTGAAATCCTTTCAAAACTTTCAGGTAAAACCCATCAGGTTATTACTGGTGTCAGTTTGTTTAACGTTAGCCAAATCAAAAGCTTTTATGAGGTTTCTGAGGTTAGTTTCAATATTTTAACTACCGAACAGATTGATTATTATATTTCTACGGGACAGCCCATGGATAAAGCCGGGGCATACGGTATTCAGGAATGGATTGGATTAATTGGTATTAAGCGTTTAAATGGTTCTTATACAAATGTTGTTGGGTTACCCACAGAACGGCTATATAAAGAACTATCTAATTTCATTCATCCAGCATCCTGAACAGAACACCCTCTTTTAAAGAATAAGTAGAGAGTTTTAATGAATTTATCCCCGTGCGCCGAAGAATATATTGGATAATTACAGTGGCCGAAACAATTATATCTGTCCGGAAAGGAATAAGGCCGGGCATTTTGGCACGTTGAGAATGATTTGATTTTAATAGTTCATTAGCTATCTCCGTAAACTGATCTATATTAAAAATAAATTCTTTATCACTTTTATTATAGAGTTGATTGTTTTTAAGAGAAACAAGTTCAGCAAAAGTTTCAAATGCCCCGGCAGAACCCACCAGATTTTGCGGATTATAAATTTTGCATTGCTGAAATAGTACGGGGAGAGATTTTTTTAAATGCAGTTCGATTAACTGAAGATTTTCAGATGTTATGGGATCTGAATTTTGATATTTTTCTTGAATACGTGTTGCGCCAATTTTATAACTTTTATTCCAATAGATATAGTCTTTGTCGCAAATAATAAATTCTATACTTCCTCCCCCAATATCCATAATCAAGGTTGTCGATTCCAGTTTTAATCCTGCACGCACCCCACCATAGATCAGTTCGGCTTCATGGCTCCCATTTATTATCTCGATAATAATTCCCGTCTCCGCTTTTACCGCCCGACTAAAATCATTACCATTGGACGCGCTTCTGATAGCGGAAGTAGCAACAGCCTTTACTTTATTGCAATTATATTCAATCATCTTTTGATGAATATAATTCATAGCAGTTATGCCTCTTATCCATGCCTCAGTGGTTATTAATCCTTTATTAATACCGCCCTCTCCTAATTTTACGGGGATTTCTTCAGAAAACATTTGGATAAACTTATCTTGATAGATATCAGCTATCAAAAGATTAAATGTATTGGTACCGAGATCTATTACAGCAAGCCGGTTAGACATTCTCAAAGTTCTGTGCTACCAGTTATTCTTTGTACATAAACCATTTTGCTAGTTCTTTATAGCTCGCTTTTTTACCATACATCAGGATTCCTACCCGGTAAATTCTTGCTGCCACCCAGGTAGTAAAGATAAATCCGCCTATCAGTAAGCCAATTGATAAAAATAATTGCCAATCGGGAACGCCAAACGGAATCCTGACCATCATGGCGATGGGGGAAGTGAATGGAATGATGCTCAGCCAGAAAGCTAAATTGCTATCAGGATTATTAACAATAAAACTAAATGACATAATATAAGTGAATAACAGAGGCAGTGTTATGGGGAACATAAATTGCTGGGTTTCTGTCTCTGAGTCTACCGCAGATCCTACTGCTGCAAATAGCGCACTATATAACATAAAGCCTCCTAAAAAATAGATGAGAAATGTTGTTAATATATACGGAAAGTTTATTGTATCCAATGCGTTCAGCACCTGTCCGCCTAACCCTTCACCGCGAATTTGATCTGAATTTTTTTCTTTTACGTACTCGGTTTTATCTATCACTGGGTCTTTCATAAGCGCTTTTCCACCTACACTCATTAATGTGGTTGATAATATGATCCATAATAAAAACTGAGTAAGGCCTACCAACCCGATGCCTATAATTTTCCCTAACATGAGTTGAAACGGTTTTACAGAGGAAACAATTACCTCTACAATACGGCTTGTTTTCTCTTCAATAACCCCTCTCATTACTTGGGCACCATAAATAAATAATGACATGTAAATAAGAATAGCTGAAGCGAAACCAACTGCGTATGCGGCACCCGCATTACTGTCTTTCTCTCCTTCGGCAGTAATCTCTTTAGATACTATAGAGATATCGGGTTTAATTCCATTTAATGTTATAAGGTCAATGCCTGCATCTTCAAGCATTTTGGTGCGCAATATATCATTCATTTGATCTTCTATAGTTCCCAATACTGATATGCCGGGTTTCTTTTGGGAGAGCATTTCTGCTTTCCCCCCTGTTCGTATATTAGACGGTATATACAGCAAAAATCCGCCACCTTCTTTTGAGGAAACTTTTTTGGCTTCTTTTAAGGAGCTAACCGATTCTATAAAATCAATAGACTTATTATCTTTAAATTTTGAAATGAAAATACCGCTTTCATCAATTACACTTACCTTGGTTTTTTGATCATTTCCGTTTATTGATAAGTACACTACCAGGGCATTCATACCAAGCAGAATAAACGGTACTAAAAATGTCAGGAGCAAGAACGATTTTTTTTTAACCCTGCTAAAGTATTCTCGTTCTATAATAAGTAAGATTTTGTTCATAACTGGTTGTTTGTAACGTTCTGTATAAAAATATCATTGATGTTAGGCACAACTTCATTTAATTCTGTAACCTGAAATTTCGGTAAAAGAAGGTTAAGTACATCATTGGTGGTTTTTCCTTCACTAATTTTAATGGTGATTTCCATGCCCTCCACACTGTTCTTCTGAGTTATTAATTGAAAAATCTCAAGGTTTTCTTCTGGCAGTTCATTGCCGAGATAGGATATGCGAAAGGTGTTGTTTCGATACGCATTTTTAATATCCTGAACCCGTCCGTCTAAAATTTTATGCGATTTGTTTAATAGAGCGATACTATGGCAAAGTTGCTCAACTGATTCCATTCTATGTGTCGAAAAAATAATGGTAGCTCCCTTAGCATTTAATTCCAGAATTTCATTCCTGATAATCTCCGCATTTACAGGATCAAAGCCTGAAAAAGGTTCATCCAGAATCAGCAGATCAGGGTCATGAACTACAGTAGCTACAAATTGTACCTTTTGCTGCATTCCTTTACTAAGATCTTCCACTTTCTTATTCCACCAGGTCTGCATCTCCATCTTCTCAAACCAATATTTAATCCTTTTGGTAGCTTCGGATTTTGATAGTCCTTTTAATTGGGCCAGGTACAACATCTGATCACCTATCTCCATTTTTTTATAAAGGCCGCGCTCTTCTGGCAAATACCCAATTTTAGAAATATGAGAAGGATTTAATTTCTCGCCATCCAACCAAATCTCACCTTTGTCAGGAGCTGTAATTTGATTGATTATACGTATTAAAGAAGTTTTTCCAGCCCCATTTGGTCCAAGTAATCCAAAAATAGAACCCTTCTCAATTTCCATACTTACATCATCCAGGGCACGATGGTTTGCATATTGTTTTACAATATTCCTAATGCTTAACATTGATCTTTTTTAAAATTAGATTTAAGGTAATAGTATGATTTTTTTTAATGAGAAAAGTTACAGGTTCATTATTAACTTAATGAAATGAAAACATAATTTCTGTAAGCACGGTGATCTGATACAGAATAGTCATATGGATCCTGAATTTACCACGTTTGGTTTATGTGAACACCTTTTTTAGCTTTTTAACCCATGGACTGTCATCCTTTTTTTTCTTTTCCTGCCCCATTAGAAACCCATAGGGCTTTAGAGGCTCAATAGGGTCACAAATTATCTTAACAATACCTAAAATAGGAATTGCCAGTATCAAACCCGGAATTCCCCATATTAATTCTCCTCCAACGAGTACCAGAATTGTAAAAATGGGGTTTATGTTAACTTCTGCACCAACTACCAGCGGTTCAAGAATATAACTTTGAATAAATTGGATGATAAAATATATTATAAATACCCCTAAAATCATTTGTGTATTTCCCCCTTGTGATAGTACCATCAGCATAGTAAGTGCTGTGCCGGTAATATTACCTACGAAAGGTATTATTTCAAGCAACCCACACAGTATGGCAAAGAAAATGGCGCTTTTAACACCAATAAGAGTAAATCCTATTCCATACATTATCCATAAAATAACGATCATGGTGGCCAGACCAGATAAATATTTCTGTGCAACTTTACTTGCATCATGCACAATCACTTCAGTGTTTTTTCTTTCTCCGTCCGGAACCATTTTAAGCAGGGAGTTTTTTAAATGTCGTCTGAAATACATGAATAAAAACACATACACAAGTACCAGTATAAAATTAACCAGCATACTTAAAGCCCCGGTTAAGATACTGCCCGCAAGCTTGCCGGCATCACCTGAAGATTGTTGTTTCTGAATAAGCGCCTTTTGTTTTTCGGGTGCTATTTGAAAAGTCTCTGAAATGTATTTACGCGCCTGCTCTATAAATGAAGAAGCGCGTTGCTGCATTTGGGTTATATCCTGTGCTATATCTGAAAGCTGCCATGATAACAGCATAATAAGACCGGCAATTACAAGAAGGAAAATAATAATGCACAACACGGTAGCCACACCGCGGTTCGCACCTAATCTTTCAAAACGATTGGACAAAGGCAAAAAAAGCATGGCCAGCAAGCTTCCAAAGGCTATCGGAATAAGGAATTCTCTGGAATAATAAAGAATGACTGTAAGAAGAATGAAGAATAGTAAATAATTTATGCTCTTAGGCAAAGTAAATTTATCCATAGGTTATTTATACACAGAAATTACAATCGAAATGCATCACAAAAGGCCTTATATTGTTGGGGATACTATTTACCTATTCCAAAGCCCAAACCTGCATTAAAAGCATTATACTCTGCAAGTGAGTACGAAGCATATAATCTGAATAC
This sequence comes from Sphingobacteriaceae bacterium, assembly GCA_035575925.1. Lineage (GTDB taxonomy): Bacteria > Bacteroidota > Bacteroidia > Sphingobacteriales > Sphingobacteriaceae > DASWTL01. Next base: position 156,493 of record DATLXK010000014.1, on the reverse strand, counting down.
TGCCAGATTTAATTGGAAACCTAAATTAGTACGTAATCCGTTTATGTCTTTTTTATTTATATCAACAGGATTGGAGAATGTAGTATATGTTCTTGTCCCAAGTGGAAATGAAGCCCCTGTAATTATTGGATAATTTCCTTCCAACATAGCTTCTGTTTTAGAAGTATTATATCCCAAGCTTATAAATGGGGTAAAAAAGAGCAATTTTTTTGAAATTATTGTTTCAACATTTACCCCTGAAAATGAGGCTTCTACTCTTTGATTGGAAAAATCTGTGCTCTGCTGGTTATCTTTTGGAACAGAGTTGCCTGGCGGGGCTACACTTAAAGGCAATGTATAATTAAACTTTGTATAACCTAATGCAACAGCTACATCAATAGGTATCAGTCTGTCGGCTGTTTTATTTATTAATAATGGCAACAGCTCAATTTTAACTCCTCCTCCAATCATTCCGATAGTTCCCCGGTCATCACCCAGGTTCACCTTAGGCATCGCACGTAAAGTAACTTCAATGCCTTTTGGTAATCCAACACTACCCTGTATTTGTGGTGCAGGAATAAAAGGTAAGCTGGCCCCGCCGGGTAAAGTAAAGTGCTCCAGTTCATTGTTATTATCATAAATAGCCAGTTGAGGACCCGTGCTCTCCGATCCGCCAACAGTAGGTGCAATAATTTGTGAAGAATTTACCGGCCGGATATTATTTGATAAACCCAGTTTGGTAACGTCGAAGTTTTTATCGCTTTCAGGAATTAAAGCTCCGGTAATACCAAACCGTACTTCAAACCGACCCATATTTTTTGCTCTGCCCGAATTATTCCATCCAGAATTAAGACCTATCCCAAACCCTTTAAATAGTGGGTTTAAATATGCTTGCGCTAGCTTTGTTGCATCGGCAGGGCCTGATTTAATTAATGCAGATACATCTCCCTGTGCAAATACTGATGTGTCATAAGATAACAAGCCAAAAGCAATAATGGCTTTTAGCAGGTAAAATTTTTTCATCATGATGTCTTAAATAATTTAAGACTTAAAGTAAATTTTTTTTATTAGAAAAGGAAAAAAATTTAATACAATGATAACGTTCCGCCCAAAATTCTTCATAGCTTCAAAGTGTGTGTGATAGATAACACCTTTCAAAGGTGTTTGTTTAACATTTTTCATCATTAACCATTACTTTTGGTGTATATATGGCAGATGACATTGAATTGTTAGATCAGGAAGAGCAGGATCTGTATGAGCATTTGCGGATAATTGTAGATAAGGGGCAGTCCTTATTTAGGATTGACAAATTTTTAATGCTTCGTATTGAGAATACTTCACGAAATCGTATTCAGAATGCTATCGATTCCGGAAGTGTTTTGGTTAATGAAAAAATAGTTAAAACAAGCTACAAAGTTAAGCCGTTCGATGTTATTTCCGTGGTATTGCCGCATCCTCCGCGTGATACCGAAGTGTATCCCGAGAATATTCCTTTAAATATATTTTATGAAGATGATGATGTGATATTGGTTAATAAACAATCAGGAATGGTTGTTCATCCGGGCTTTAATAATTATTCCGGGACTTTAGTAAACGCACTGGCCTTTCATTTTCAGCAACTCCCTCAGCTTCCGGGAAATGAAGGGAGACCCGGTTTAGTGCACCGAATTGATAAAAATACCTCGGGACTATTAGTAATTAGTAAGAACGAATTTGCTATGACCTATTTGGCAAAACAGTTTTTTGATCACAGCATTACGCGTAAATATGTTGCTTTAATATGGGGAGATATTGAAGAAGATGGAACGGTAACAGGTTATATCGGCCGGAGCTTGAAGGATCGTAAAATAATGGCAATATATGATGATGAAACCAAAGGGAAATGGGCGGTAACTCATTATAAAGTATTGAAGAGATACAGCTATGTTACCTTGATTGAGTGCCAGTTAGAAACCGGGCGTACGCATCAGATTCGGGCGCATATGAAACATATAGGGCATCCATTGTTTAATGATGACACTTATGGCGGAGATAAAATTATAAAAGGTACAGTTTTTAGCAAATACCGTCAATTTATAGCTAATTGCTTTGAAATTATGCCGCGCCAGGCTTTGCATGCAATGTCTTTAGGCTTCATTCATCCATCTACCAAGAAAATGATGAATTTTGAAACCACATTGCCGGAAGATTTTCAGGAAGTTATAAAAAAGTGGGATAATTATGTTATAAATCAGGATTTGTGATTAATACCTAGAGATATAGATTTTTATGGGCTTAGATTATATAAACTTTAATGGCTCCATTGTTCAATACGATCAGCCCGTAATTACGATATCAAACCGTGGTTTCAGGTATGGTGACGGGCTCTTTGAGTCCATGAAATATATGAATGGTGAGTTAAAGTTTTCTGAGCTGCATCTGGACAGACTCCGGAAAGGCATGAAAATTCTTAAATTGGAAGGTTATTCTGAAATAGACAGTTACTTCCTGAAAGAAAAAACAACTGAACTGGTAAAAAAAAACAAATTAGGTAAAGATGCACGGGTAAGGTTAATTATTTACCGTGATGGTGATGGGTTGTATAACCCTGCTACTAATAAAATTGGGTACGTTCTGCAAGTGACTAAAGCTAATCACTCGAACTATGGCGAGGGACGCGGTTTAATTATTGATGTATTTAATGATCATACAAAACCTGTTAACAATCTGTCTAATCTGAAGACCTGCAATTCTATTTTATTTGTTTTGGCCGGCGTGTTTAAAAATCAGCATAAGCTTGATGAGGTAATTATTTTAAATCAGTCAGGTTTTTTATGCGAAGCATTAACAAGCAATGTATTTGTAGTTTATAATAAGCAAATTTACACACCGGCCTTAAGTGAAGGGTGTATTGGCGGTGTAATGCGACAGGTTGTAATGCGGATAATAAAGGAAAATGATCTTCCATTAATAGAAGCACAAATAAGTCCGGATATATTAAATGAAGCTGAAGAAGTATTTCTAACCAATGCGTCCTTTGGCATACGCTGGGTTATGGGATACAACAGGAAACGGTATTTCAATAAGGTTTCTAAGATTTTGATTGAAAAATTGAACAGCTTATCATATTGAGTTTAGGTACTTATCAGAACCTGAACCCGCGTAAAAACTCATCCGTTTTCATCCGTTTTTTACCTTCAAACTGGATGTCAGTTGCTATAATAAATCCGTTAGTGCAGGCAAATTTAATGTAAGTTTTTTCGTCAGTGAGAAATTTTCCAGGCAGTATATCATGGTCTTTAACTTCTGTATCTGCATGGTATATTTTAAGATTTTTGTCTTTAAATTTTGTAAAAGCTGCGGGGTGGGGGCTTAAACCACGAATATGGTTGTAAACTTTTTGTACTTCCTGATTGAAATTTATTTCACAATCATCCTTGAAAATTTTAGGCGCATGTTTTAGATGTTGCCCTTCAGTTGCATTCTCCTGCGGTATTTCAGTATACTTATTTTCTTTTATCGCGTTTACGGTTTTTACCAGTAAAAGGGCTCCAGTTTTCATTAATTTGTCATGAAGATCACCCGCTGTATCAGAGTTATTTATGGGTACTTTCTCAGAAAAAAGAATGTCGCCGGTATCAATTTCATGTTTTAGAAAGAACGTAGTGGCACCACTTTCCGTTTCGCCATTCATAATTGCCCGGTTAATTGGTGCAGCTCCCCGATATTGAGGCAATAATGATGCATGTAGATTAATAGTACCATTTTTAGGCATATTCCAAACTATTTCAGGAAGCATCCTGAATGCAACTACTACCTGAAGGTCGGCCTGTAAAGCACGAAGTTCTTCCACAAATTGTGGGTTTTTAAGCTTCTCGGGTTGTAAAATTTTAAGATTGTTTTCTAAAGCGAATTTCTTAACAGCGGCCTCATTCACTTTCTGCCCTCGCCCGGCAGGTTTATCAGGAGCGGTAACAACACCTATTATATTACAATTTGCCTTAAGTAAAGCATCAAGTGAAGCTACAGCGAACTCCGGAGTTCCCATGAAAACAATGCGCATACGTAAGTTTTAGGTAATGAGTCGCTGCAAATTTATAATTTAATACCTCTATAAGAAAAATTGCATCTTTGCTGTTCAAAAAATATCAATCAAAGCTTGAATTTATCTCTTTTTATCGCTAAGCGGATCACTTTTAATTCAAAGCGTACATTCTCACGTCTAATTGTGCGGATAGCTGTATTGGGGATTATGCTGGGCCTATCAGTAATGATACTTTCAATAGCTATTGTAAAGGGGTTTAAATCTGAGATCCGTGAAAAAGTGCGAGGCTTTTCAGGAGATATTCAGATTTTAAAATATGATCTGAATTCTTCATTTGACCATACTCCTTTTACCATACAACCCGGTACACTGGCAAAAATTAAAAAGCACAAAGAAATTACTTATACCCAGCCATTTGCAACTAAACCTGGTATAATTAACGCAAATGATGAGGTTGAAGGAGTAATATTAAAAGGCGTCGATAAAACATATAATTGGAATTATTTCAAAAATATCCTTGTTGATGGACGGGTTATCGATTTTTCTGATAGTGTAAAAGCAGTGGGGCAAATCATTATTTCGAAATATACGGCGGATAGATTAAAGGTTAAAGTTGGCGATGATTTCCTTATGTATTTTGTTCAGGAGCCCTTACGTAAAAGGAAGTTTAGTATTGTTGGTGTTTATGAGCTAGGTGTAGAAGAAGTAGATAAAACGTATATAATAGGTGATATATCCTTAATCAGAAGACTAAATAATTGGGGCTCTTCTGATGTTGGAGGATATGAATTACGTGTAAGCGATTTTGATAGACTAGAGTCCATTTCTGAAAAGGTTTACGACAGCATTGATTCAAACCTGAAATCATACTCCATAACTGAAGTTTACCCTCTGATTTTTCAATGGCTTTCTTTACTTGATGTTAATACAGAGGTGATCCTTGTATTAATGTTAGTTGTGGCTGTAATCAATATGATATCAGCTTTATTAATCATGATCCTCGAGCGTACAAATATGATTGGTGTTTTAAAAGCGCTTGGCAGCACAAATTGGAACATTCGCAAAATATTTTTATATAACGCTGGGTATTTAATAGGGCTGGGGATGCTATTAGGAAATATATTGGGCATTGGGTTAGCCCTTTTTCAAAAATACACTCACTTTTTTAAGTTGGATCAAGCCTCATACTATGTAGCATTTGTACCTGTACAGCCTGATGCTTATGATATATTATTGCTAAATGCCGGTACCCTTATTATTTGCCTGCTGGTTTTGTTAATTCCTTCCATGCTTGTAACCCGGATATCTCCACTCAAGGCCATTTCTTTTAAATGATCAGTTTTTTTCCCGATCATAAGTTTGGCCATTTATTCAGGGTTACAAGATTTTGGCAATTTCTATACTTGCTTTTATATCTACAGCGATGGATTTAATATGTTCGGGTAAACTACCCTCATTAGTATCGATACGGAATTTTTTTGCAGATTTATTTTTTTCTTTAATTTCCAGATATAATGTCCCCTGATCAGCACAGTCAGGGCATCCAAAGGTTTCCTCAGGCTTAGCAGAGGTGTAAAGCTGTTGAGGTATTTTTGTGCTTAGTTCTTTTAACTGCTTAAATTTAGACTCGCTTAATTTTACATGGTGTAAGGTAATATCATTATCGCGCAGGTAGGTTTCAGATCTGAATGCACCTTTATCATTTAATAAATAGGTTGTATTACAATTCGGCCCTGCACACATGCCATAGGAAGAACCAAATATGATATAATCATAATCTTTCAGGTACTTATCCTTTTTACAGGATGAATTGGAAAGCAGTAATGCGGTAATAAAAAGAATAAGGAAGTTGTAGATTAATTTCATTTAATTAGTTTTTGCTGGGTTTGATATTAAGCTTAAGATTTATACCTGCAGAACCAAAACGAATGTTTTGCGATCCAAGAGCACCTAACGGATATTTTATAAATGGTTCAAACACAAAGTCCTGAAACTTGCCTGAATTGGTTAGCCCGAATGACATGTTCAATGTTTGTGCCAGATCGAATTTCCCGAAATTTTTGTTGATTACCTCGTCACGTGAAGGCGAGGAGATGCCCAGACTTTTATTCTGACTAGTGTAACTATACCGGTAAGTTTCATTCAGGTAAGTAAAAGATGACAGACCAGCAGTAATAAAAACTTTATTGGGCTCCCTGCTTATACTATATTTTAAATTTACGGGTATATCCAAATTTAGAAGTTGTGCTTCAAGTTTTGAAATTTGTGAGATACTGCCAGTTGACGTTGAGCGATCCTGTTGGCTAAATAAAAAATCCCGATTTGATGCTACGGGGAGTTTATTTCCATAAATAAGGGTATTTTTCGCAATAGCCAAACCAGTAATCAAAGTAAGCCGTTTACCAAGAGAAATATCTGAAGTTACCCCTGCGCCCAAATTCATGGAGTTACCACTGCCTTGTGCATAATTAAAAAACGGGCCTGCATAAAAGCTTAATCCTAATTTCTTATTATTCGATGCTTCTTTTTCCTGGCGGACAGTTTCATCTTCCGGTAAAGCCTGGCTATCCCCGCGCTGGGAAAAGGTATGAGATTCCGATATTTTATTATCGTCCGCTACAGCATTTTCCTGCTTAACAGAGTCATCCGTATGAGTTTGTAAACTAACTTTTTCATCAGTGATAATACCAGGTATGGATTGTGCCATTATAGCTTTATTGATGCTATCTGCTTCTTGTAATCGTTCTTTTTCTACCATGGTTACAGATGATGCCTGCGCAGGGTCTACTTGTTTTCCGGGCTGCTCAGTCGTTTTATCGGAGTTTTCGAAAGCGTTTACTTTTGAACTAACCCTAACTTCAACGATAGTAGCAGGTGATGGGGGTGCCTGTCTAACGGAATTATATCCGCTTTCTGCCTTTAAAGGTTCTTTTGCAGGAATAGCTGCAATTAATTCATTTGAATTTATATGATTCCCTAATTGCTCGGGATTTTTATCAGAGCTTGGAAAAGCGATTCCATTAGAACTATCCTTATTTAATTCGACTCGTTTTTTAACTATCAAATCAGTCCGTCCATTAATGGTATCCTCTGATACAGGTTTAATCTTATTTTTTGTGATCTGTTTTTGAATATCCTGATCTGCAGGATTAAGTATTAAAAAAGTGCCCAGCATCGCCAGTAATGCCGCTGCAGAGGTCCACCAAAATAATATACGTTTCGAGCGTTTTTTAGGATGCGTCTTTCTTAGCTGCTGCCAACCTTTTTCAACATCGCTGTCCTCATAGCTATCAAAGGCTTCTATGATACGCTCTTTCAGCTTTTTATCGACCCACTCTTTCATAGCTGTTTTGATCTTGTAGCACCAGTGCTTTTCTTAGTTTATCCTTAGCCCGGCTTAAATATGTTCTGGAGGAACTTGCCGGAATATTTAAGGCTTCAGCAACTTCCTCATGTGTGTATCCATCTATTTCATACAGGTTGAAAACCATCCGTTGTATATCGGGTAAAAAGTCCAGCAGTTTTAATATGTCCTGTGCTGAAAGCCGTTCAACAATATGTGCCTGTGTATGTACATGGTCAGCGTGTTCAAGATCTACTTCTTGAAGGTGTTTCATGTCTTTTCTTCTTCTGTCTATTGCTGTATTAACAATAATCTTTCGTAACCAGGGCTTGAATGCGTGATCTTTATTAAATGACCCGATGGAGTGAAAAGCTTTTATGAAACCATCATTAACAACCTCCAGAGCGTCTTCCCGATTGAAAATATAGCGCAGGCCAACACCCATGGCATACCCATAGAAGTGCTTGTATAACCTTTCCTGAGATAATATATCGCCTTTTATGCAATTCCGAATGAGCTCTTTTTCAGAATTGCCGGGGGTGTCCAGCATTAAATTAGTTTTTCCTTCCTTTTTGCAGACTCTTGATTTTTAAAAATAGATTGCTACTCTTAATAATGTATTAACAAATAGATTTTATTGATACTTATTTCTCCATTTATATGCTATACGCAGGAAGAATGTGAAACGCTACAGGCATTATAATTTTTTTGCTTCATTCCAGAAAATATCCATCTCTGCAAGTGTCATATCTTTCAGGTTTTTCCCTAATGCTGCAGCTTTATTTTCTAGATATTGAAAGCGCTTAATAAATTTTTTATTGGTTTTTTCAAGCGCGTTCTCGGGGTTAATATCTATAAAACGGGCATAGTTGATAAGTGAGAAGAGAAGATCCCCGAACTCATTCTCAGCCCGGTCTTTATTAAATTCACTATCGTCAGCCACATTAAACTCATCTCTGAATTCTTTCATTTCCTCTTCTACTTTTCCCCATACTTGACTTTTTTCTTCCCAATCAAAACCAACACCACGGGCTTTTTCCTGTATTCTTGATGCTTTTATTAAAGCCGGCAGTGATGCAGGAACGCCTTCAAGAACAGAACGGTTGCCTTCTTTTAATTTTAACTGTTCCCAGTTTCTTTTTACATCTGCTTCATCATTTACCACCACATCACCATAAATATGAGGGTGCCTGTGTATCAATTTATCGCATATTCCGTTCAATACATCAATGATATTAAACGCGTTACTTTCAGAACCTATGCGTGCATAGAAAACCAGGTGTAACATCATATCGCCCAGCTCTTTCCTTATTTCCTGCATATCACCTTCCAGAATAGCATCAGAGAGTTCGTACGTTTCTTCTATAGTTAGATGCCTGAGTGTTTCAAGTGTCTGTTTTTTATCCCACGGGCATTGTTCCCGCAACGTGTCCATTATTTTCAGAAGCCTTTCGAAAGCAGTGGCAGCAGAGTTAGCAGAAACAGGGGGAATGTTGACGGGCATATATGTTTTACTACAAAAATAATAAAACTGGAATTACTTAATTGAACTTTAATATCTAGTTAAGAATTTAACAGCGCGCAGCATTTCACGTTTGCCTTCTGCACCAGGTGCTTTTTCAACAGAAAAGTTAAGAGATTTCATCGTGCGTTTCAGGTTTCCGGTTATGGCATAAGTAACAAATAACCCGCCCGGTTTTAGCAAGGCTGCTGCATGGCTTAGAGTTTCCTGTTCCCACATTTCCGGCTGGTGAATAGCTGCAAAAGCATCAAAGTAAAGTATATCATATCGAATCTGGGTAGAAAAGTCAAGTAATTTATCTTTTGCAATGAATAAATTACACCCATGATTAATTGATACTTCCTGGGTTAATGCCTCCTGATATTTTAAAATAAAATTCATCCAAATTTCATCCGGAATATAATCGCCATATCCTGTTTCTGTAATCATTTTATGCGTTAGAGGATAGGCCTCGATTCCGGTATAATCAAGTCTGATATTATTTTCAGTACAAAAGTGCGCACTTAGCAGAAAATTTAATCCGGTACCAAATCCAACTTCAAGTATTTTTATGTCAGTTGCCTGACTTTGAGCAAGGTAATATTTTAATCCTGAATTAAGGAACACATGGTGGCTTTCCTGCAACGCACCATGCCTGGAATGGTAATGCTCTCCTATTTCAGAATTGAAAAGTGTGTTCGAGCCATCGGCCGTTTTAACCCATGTAAGCATACATTTTTATGTGGTTAGTGAAGAACCTAAAGTTATAATCATTAAGCAGATTTGTAAAGAGTTTGACAAACCGTGCAAAAAAATGACCGCCGATTAGATTTACCCAGATGCTTTTTAATCAGTGGCGTCTTATCTCTGGGGCAAACTTTTTTTGTATGTGCAAGCCAGTGTTTTTTTAAAGTAAACTCCTTTTTCCAGATTAAAAAATCAAAGCTATAATTTACAGCTTCGGTTATCAACTGTTGTATTTTTTCATAAGGAATATCTCCCAACTTGCTTTCAGGATGTACTCCAATGCGGAACAGGACTTCGTTTTTTATAATATTCCCTACACCAGAAAAAATATTCTGATCAAGCAGGGCATCACAAACCAGCATATCCGGCTTACTATCGAGTTTTGCTTTTGCTTTGTTTGCATTCCAATGTTCATTCATTACATCGGCCTCCCAATCATAAACTTCAGACAAAGGAGATTCTATTAATTGGACAGAACAGGCGTAGAAGTTTAATTCCCCATTTTCAAATTCGAGCCGCAGGCGTGGTTCTGATTCTTTTCTTTCATTAATTCTATAGGAACCAAAAAGCATAAAATGAATTCGAATACTGAAATAATCAAAGCAAATCAGGAAATGTTTTCCCCAGCTTTTAAAATCAATAACTTCTTTATCATTTATTATTTGTGTGTCGAGCTTTTTGGTATTACCAGCTGCATGAATGATTTTCTTATTTTTAAATTCTTTTACTAATTCCTTTAAAATAACCATTGACGGTCCTTCTGGCATAAGCTTTTTCAGTTAACACAACAAAATGTTAGCCAATGGCAGATAATGGTATTCATAAAATACTTATCCATAATTAACTATAGTTTTCGGGAGCCTTATTTATTAAACCACGAAATGAGCTTTCGCATTCTCAGAAATGTGAAAAGGAAGTTTGAGATTTTGGAATTAAAATAAATTTTCATGAACCTTTTGCGAATTAAATAATAACTACGGTCTGTTAAAATTATTGTTACTATTGGCGGATAACTTCTCTTTATTAGATGGCTTCATTATTAATTCTTTCTTAAAATGTATTTTTGTCTTTTCAAGATTTTGAGCAGAACGTATGAGCATTTCTAAAATATATAACCCACGCGAAACAGAGAACAAATGGTACACACACTGGCTTGAACAAAAGTTTTTCCGTTCGGTTCCCGACGAGAGGGAGCCTTACACTATTGTTATCCCACCACCAAATGTTACCGGGGTGCTTCACATGGGGCATATGCTTAATAATACCATACAGGATGTTTTAGTTAGGCGTGCCCGTATGCAAGGAAAGAATGCCTGTTGGGTACCGGGGACAGATCATGCATCCATAGCTACTGAAGCAAAAGTAGTAGCGATGTTGAAAGAAAAGGGAATTGACAAGAAAGATCTGACCCGAGATGAATTCATGGGTTACGCCTGGGAATGGAAGGAGAAATACGGGGGTATTATTCTTAAGCAATTGGAAACCCTGGGTGCATCCTGCGACTGGGATCGGACCCGCTTTACTATGGAAGAGGAGCTTTCTGAAGCCGTTACCGATACATTTATTCACCTGTATAAAAAAGGTTGGATATACCGGGGCATACGGATGGTAAACTGGGATCCTAAAGGTAAAACCGCCGTATCAGACGAAGAAGTAATCCGAAGGGAAATAAACCAAAAGCTTTATTATATAAAGTATTATTTGAGTCCTTCAGTAGGAGGTCAGGCTATAGCAAATTTAACAACTTCAGACTTTCTTATTATAGCTACTACCAGGCCTGAAACAATTATGGCTGACTCTGCCATTTGTATTAATCCGAATGACGAACGTTACAGGCATTTAAAAGGCCGATCAGTTTTCATACCATTAATAAATCGGGCTATTCCAATCATTGAAGATGAATATGTAGATATAGAATTTGGTACAGGATGTTTAAAGGTTACCCCTGCGCATGACCTGAATGATTATGAGCTTGGAGTTAAGCATAATCTTCCTGTAATTGATATTATAAATGATGACGGCACATTAAATGATAAGGCCTTAATACTTATAGGTGAAGACCGGTTTGCTGCCCGTAAAAAAATAGCGTTGTTACTTGAAGAAAAAGGACATCTGGAACGGGTTGAAGACTACAAATCGCAAATTGGTTTTTCAGAGCGAACTGATGCGGCTATTGAACCCAAATTATCTATGCAATGGTTTTGCAAAATGGATGAAATGGCAAAACCGGCTTTAGAATATGTTTTAAACGGCGAAGTAAAACTGATACCGGAAAAATTTACCAATACATACCGCCACTGGATGGAGAATGTAAAAGACTGGTGCATAAGCAGGCAGTTGTGGTGGGGACAAAGGATACCGGCATGGTATGTACAGGGAGAGGAACCTGTGATAGCGAGAACCAGGGAAGAGGCTATTGAAGAATTACTTATCATCTCTGAGGCAAGAAGTAAGATGTCAGAAAATGAAAAAGCAGATTTCCGCCTTCGGATTTCAGAAAGCATAAAACAGGATGATGATGTGGTAGATACCTGGTTTTCATCCTGGCTTTGGCCCATTTCAGTTTTTAACGGTTTTAAGGATCCGGATAACAAAGACATAAACTATTATTATCCAACGAATGATCTGGTTACCGCGCCTGAAATTTTATTTTTCTGGGTAGCCCGTATGATCATGGCCGGGCATGAATTCCGGGGAAAAGCGCCTTTTAAAAATGTATATCTTACCGGAATCGTACGTGATAAGGCAGGACGTAAAATGTCTAAATCTTTGGGCAATTCTCCTGACCCGATTGATCTTATTGAAAAATACGGCGCTGATGGTGTTCGGGTAGGGATGTTGCTTTGCTCGCCGGCAGGAAATGATCTGATGTTTGATGAAAGCTACTGTGAGCAGGGACGCAATTTTGCTAACAAAGTATGGAATGCCTTCAGGCTGGTAAAAGGCTGGGAAGTTGACCAAAGCTTATCAAATTCCAATGCAACTGCCATCAGCTGGTTTGAAAGCCGGTTTAATGAAGCCTTGCTTCAGATAGAAGAAAATTTTAATCAGTACCGTCTTTCTGAAGCGCTGATGGAAACTTATAAGCTGGTATGGGATGATTTCTGTGCATGGTATCTGGAAATGATTAAGCCTGCCTATCAGCATCCAATAGATCATGAAACGTTCACTGCTACAATAGGTTTTTTCGAACATATATTGAAACTGTTGCATCCTTTTATGCCTTTTATTACAGAAGATCTCTGGCACGATGAGCTTTTTGGTGCCCGCAAGGATAAAGACTGTTGTATTGTAGCAGTATATCCTGTATCACAATCATTTGAAGCGGTACTTTTAAAAGATTTCAGCTTGGTTAAGCAGGTTGTTTCAGAAATTAGAAATATACGCAACAGCAAGCAAATATCTCCCAAACAAGCTTTATCGCTCCATGTAAAGATAAGCTCTGATATAAATTACAAGGATTATACCGGTATTATTTCTAAGCTTGCCAATATCAGCGAGTTTACACCGGTTACTGATACTCTTTCGGGATCCTCATCATTTTTAGTTGGAAGGGACGAATTTTTTATACCCCTGGCCGACAATATTGATGTGGATGCTGAGCGTGAGCGTTTAGAAAAAGAAGTGGATTATTTAAAAGGCTTCCTGAAGTCTGTAGATGCGAAGCTTTCTAATGAGCGTTTTGTTCAGAATGCAAAGGCAGATATCATAGATAATGAACGGAAAAAGAAAGCTGATGCTGAAGCCAAGATCAGGATACTGGAAGAAAACTTACAGGGCTATAAATAAAGATAAGTCAGGATTCTGGCTTTAAAGACGGGTGTGATTTCTTAGCCGGCCATGTTTAAGCTTCTGAACTCATGATGAGCCATGCCTCTAATCATTTCCTTTATTTCCCACCGTGTTTTTTCATCGCGGATCATGGTCATGTCAATACAATGTGTGCATTCGCTCGTGGATAAAAGCAGTTCGCCAAAACGAGTACTAACACCTTGAATATCACTAACATGTATAGAAATCATTTGCTTTTTTGCAAAATCAAAATATTCAATTTCATTAGTATCTATTTTCAAAAGAATATCTCCTTTTCGGGTACATACGGCTATTGCTGCAATTATACTTATACCAGCCACCGCCATATTGGCCATACTAAATATTTGAGCGTCAAAATTAAATATACTATCCGCGGTATTTAATAATAAAATTAACACTACTGCCGATGCGATGAACCAAAATTTGGTTTGACTTGGAGTTGAGCTCCGGGCGATGGTAACCTGATTTTCCATAGTTTTGATGTTTGGTTTCAATCTTTACGGAATACAATAAAAAAGGTTTCTTTCTGGAAAACATTTATTATCGGAAGATGTTAAAATCCGGAATTTCCTGTTCGAATTGATAAGTTTCTTTCTGAAAATCAATCTGGCAGCAATAGTGTTGCATGCCATTACTAACTATGAGCCATGGTGTTCGGTGAACAAAATTATAGCGGGCAATCTGATCAAATACATGCTGGGTGATCTTTATAGAAGGTGATTTACACTCAACCAGTACCACTTTGTTGCCCGAAGGATTAAAAATAAGGATGTCTGTTCGTTTTTGAAGGGAATTCAGCTTTAACCCACCTTCCAGTTTTATTAATGATTTGGGATATTTTTTTTCATGTATAAGAAACTGCACAACATGCTGCCTCACCCATTCTTCAGGAGTTAATAAAAGGTACTTTTTTCTGATCTCATCAAATATAAATATTGAACCTGCTTCTTCTTTAATTTTAAACGGATAGGTGGGAAGGTTAAGTGGTGTAGGTGCAAAGCTCATTAAAGCGAATTTAACACTTATCTGATATATGGGGATTATTTTTAAACAGTCCTTCAGAGAACTGTTTCAATTCGTAATTTGGCTGTTACTACATGAGCCTGCCAGAACTTATTAAAGACCTTAAAAGCCGAAAATTTAAACCTGTATATCTGTTACATGGTGAAGAACCTTATTATATTGATAAGGTAAGTAATTACATAGAGCAGAACGTTCTTAGTGATGGCGAAAAAGGGTTTAATCAAACCATTCTCTATGGTAAAGATACCGATGCAGTAACTATCATTAATACTGCCAAGCGCTTTCCTATGATGAGCGAATACCAGGTTATACTGGTTAAAGAGGCTCAGGATTTGAAATGGAGCAAAGATTCTGAAGATGATAAAAAAGCCATTGATCCATTATTAAATTACCTTGAGCGGCCTGCACCCACAACCATTCTGGTGTTCTGTTACAAGTACAACAAGTTTGATAAAAGAAAAAAAACGTATAAAGCCATTGAAAAGAGCGGAGTTATATTTGAGTCGGCAACAATTTATGATAATAAGATTCCGGAATGGATAGAAGTATATGTGAAAGATAAGGGTTACAGGATTGGCACACATGCAACTGTACTTTTGGCAGAATGCCTGGGGAATGATCTTTCCAAAATTTCCAATGAACTGGAGAAGCTTATGCTAAATGTTTCTCCGGGTGCTGAAATTACCTCTGCAGATGTGCAAAATAATATTGGCATTAGTAAAGAATATAACGTCTTTGAATTGCAGAATGCAATATCACGACGGGATGTGTTTAAAGTTAATCAGATCATTAATTACTTCGCCGCTAATCCTAAATCTAACCCCATCCAATTGGTTTTAGGAGCTCTTAATACTTATTTCACAAAGGTGTTAAAGTTTCATTATGCCAGGGATCGGTCACCACAGGCCCTGGCCCGGGAGCTAAGCGTGCACCCGTTTTTTGTGAAAGATTTTGAAACTGCCGCAAGAAATTATAATCTTATTAAAACCGCTCAGATAATCAGTTATCTGCGTGAATGTGACCTGAAAACAAAAGGCGTGGAGGCCACTGGCCATACTACTGATGGTGAATTGATGAGGGAGCTTTTATTTAAGATCGTTCATTAAAAAAAAACCTTCAATTGCCAGATCATAAAACGGCAGATTCAGAAATATGTACGTTTTAAAAGAAAGTAAAAAATAAGTAAGCTAACTTTTAAGGAACGGGAAAACTAACTTTTATTATCTTCGCCCATGCAGGAAAAAATCATCATTCTTGACTTTGGGTCTCAATACACACAACTTATAGCCAGACGCGTTCGCGAACTTAATGTTTATTGCGAAATACATCCTTATAACCATCTTCCGGAGTTTGATTCAGATGTGAAGGGTATCATTCTGTCGGGTAGCCCGTTCTCGGTACGCCAGCCGGATGCACCACACATTGATTTCAATTCACTTGGAAAAAAGTATCCGGTTTTGGGGGTTTGCTATGGGGCGCAATATATTGCACATCATTCCGGTGGTGAGGTAACTCCATCCACTATACGTGAATACGGGAGGGCTAATCTTCAATATCTGAGTGAAAATAATGCTTTACTCAAAGGTATTCCACACTCTTCGCAGGTTTGGATGTCGCATGGCGATACCATATCGCAAATTCCAGATGAATTTGAAGTGATTGCCAGTACAGATACTGTAAAAGTAGCAGCTTACCACGTTAAGGGTACAAATACTTATGGGATTCAGTTTCATCCTGAGGTTACGCATAGTACTGATGGAAAACAACTACTGGAGAATTTTCTGGTTGATATCTGCGGATGTATGCGGGATTGGACACCTGATTCATTCATTGAAACCACTATTCAAGCCTTAAAAAACAAAATAGGTAATGATAAAGTAGTGTTGGGATTATCGGGCGGTGTAGACTCGTCTGTAGCAGCTATACTTCTTCATCAGGCCATTGGGAAAAACCTTCATTGCATTTTTGTTGACAACGGCTTATTACGCAAGAATGAATATGAGCAGGTTTTAGATTCGTATAAACACATGGGGCTTAATGTTAAGGGCATTAATGCAAAAGACCGGTTTCTGAGTCAACTTGCTGGGTTAAGAGATCCGGAAGAAAAGAGAAAAGCAATTGGTAGAGTATTTATAGAAGTTTTTGATGATGCTGCGCATGAAGTTCAGGACGTGAAGTGGCTTGGACAGGGAACTATTTATCCGGATGTTATTGAATCTATATCTGTAAATGGTCCATCTGCAACAATTAAATCCCATCATAACGTTGGCGGATTACCTGATTTTATGAAGCTTAAGGTGGTTGAGCCTCTAAATACTTTATTTAAAGATGAGGTGCGGAGAGTAGGAAAGGCTTTGGGTATTGATGATATTATTTTACAGCGTCATCCATTTCCGGGTCCGGGCCTTGCTATCCGTATTCTCGATGAGATTACCCCGGATAAAGTAGCTATACTACAGGAAGCAGATTTTATTTATATCAATAACTTGAAAGAGTCGGGCTGGTATGATAAGGTTTGGCAAGCGGGCGCTATCTTCTTACCAGTACAATCAGTAGGCGTTATGGGAGACGAAAGAACTTATGAGAACGTTATTTGTTTACGGGCTGTGGGCTCTGTGGATGGTATGACAGCTGATTGGAGTCATCTCCCTTACGAATTGTTAGCTAAGATATCCAACGAAATAATAAATAATGTAAAAGGGATAAACCGCGTGGTCTATGATATCAGTTCAAAACCCCCTGCAACTATTGAGTGGGAATAACATTTTTTTTGTCGCTGTTTTATTTGGTATCCTCTCAGGATGTTCACCTAAAACCATACCACCACCAATCAGGCATCCGGATAAGCCGGGAGAATTGCCAAAGCAGGAGCAGCCAAAAATTATTGATCTGCAGCCCAGGATTAATTCGATTGCGCTAATTTTACCCTTTAACCTAAATAATGTTAATCCTGAACAGGCTACCATAAAAGATATTTCAAAGTCTGACCTTGCCATTGACTTTTACCAGGGATTAAAACTGGCATTCGATTCCCTGAAAAAGCGCGGATATCATTTCCGGCTTGGTGTTTTTGACGGCCAAAGCAATGAAAATCAAATAGCAAACCTGAGCCGGAATACCACAGTAACCGACAATGATCTGATCATCGGGCCTGTATTTCCTGATGAAATCAGGACTTTTTCAAACCTGGCCAAATTGAAAAATAAATTACAGGTATCGCCATTAGCCGCCAGTGCGCCTTTGCAATTCAATAATCCGCTATTGGTTACGGTTAACAATACTATTGACCAACATGGCTGGAAGGTTGCTTATTATATTGCTAAAAATTATTCTGCCGCAAATAGCAATATCATTCTTATTAATACCCGAAGTTCAGATTCTGAAAAATTCGCAGGCCCTGTAAAAACATATCTGAGTTCATTATCAGCAAACACGTTGAAAATTACCGAAGTAACTAATAGTGTTGGTATAGAATCGTTCTTATCAAAAACCAGGAACAATATAGTGATTGTTGCGCCTGAGGAACAAAGTTTTGTTATGCCTACCATTAACCGATTGTTTAAATTAAGTGCAGGCAATAAATTTAAGATTGATGTATTTGGGCATCCAAACTGGAGCAAAATCAATATTGATGTGGAACAGTTACAACAATTAAACACCAGGATAACCTCATCTTACACAATTGATTATAATGACGAAAGGATTAGAAAATTTGTTACACGGTATCATTCAGAATTTAAGACAGATCCTTCTGAGTATTCATTTAAGGGGTTTGATATCGGATATTATTTTGGTGGATTATTAGGCGAATTTGGACCAGATTATATCACAAAAATGACCAAATCCTATGAAGGACTACATAATGACTTTAAATTTTCATACGATGCCGCTTCTGGCTTTCAGAATACGGAAATTAAATTTCTGGAGTATCGAGCTTATGAACTGAAAATTGTAAAATGAGGTTTGAGCAGCTACTTAGAAATTTTCTTAAAGCGTTAGGAGAATATCCGGAAAACATGCCACTTGCAAAATTTTTGCAAGGCTATTTTAAGAAAAATAAACAGATGGGCTCTAACGACCGCCGGACTACATCCCGGTTGTTATATAATCATTTCAGGCTTGGAAAGGCCTGTACACCCATGGCTCCGGATCAACGGTTATTTATTGCTGAATTCTTATGCAGTACAGAAGAAAATGCTTTTTTAGATTATTTTAGGCCGGATCTGCATGAACATATTAAGGAATCTCCGGACAGTAAGATAATGAGATTAAAAGCGGAGGGATTTATTTTAGAAGAAGTATATCCATTCACGCAGCATTTATCAGCAGGAATAGATAAGGAAGCATTTCTAAAATCAATTTTTGTTCAGCCTGATTTGTTCATTCGGATACATCCCGGAAAGGAAAACCTGGTAAAAGCAAAGTTAACTGAAAGTGATATTCATTTTACCGAAATATACCCCCAAACATTAGCCTTACCTAATGGAACAAAGCTGCATGAACTATTTCCTGCTGCTGAACTTGTACCATTCGAAATTCAGGATCTTTCATCCCAGCGAACGGGAAACTTTTTTGAAGCAGGGGAAAATGAATATTGGTGGGATGCATGTGCCGGTTCGGGAGGGAAATCTATTCATTTATTTCATAGTCAGCCTGGCATCAGGTTATTGGTAACAGATATTCGTGAATCGGTGTTAACTAATCTGGATGCGCGCTTTCAAAATGCAGGAATACGTGTTTATCAGAAAAAGGTGATAGACCTGCTTCAAAATCCTGCGCCAATACTTCATCATTTTGAATTTGACGGTATTATCCTGGATGCACCGTGTACCGGGTCGGGTACATGGGGACGTACACCTGAAATGATCAGCCAGTTCCATGAACGTAAACTCATGCAATTCCAGGGCCTTCAAAAGACCATAGCCTCCCAGGTGATTAATTACCTAAAACCGGGGAGCCCGTTGATTTATATAACTTGTTCTGTTTTTAAAGAAGAAAATGAGGACGTTGTAAACTACCTTATTCGGGAAAAAGGTTTAAAGCTGGATAAAATGGAAGTGATTAAGGGCTACCATGAAAAAGCTGATACGATGTTTGTAGCTCGATTGGTAAAATAACCTGATAAGTTTAACACCAAGTTTGACAGCTTAATCAAGTTGCCTCATTATAACATCATTAATAAAAAAGGTTCCGAAATACTCCGGAACCTTTTTTATTAATCTTCAATTACCTTAGGCTGCTCCGGATCTTTTGGAATAACGGTTTTACCGGAATTTCCAAGAACTGAATGCTTTTTACTGTATCCGAAATAAATAATAAAGCCAAGTAATAGCCAAATGCCTAACCTTAACCAATTGGTCCATCCCAGTCCAAATATCATTGCTCCGCAAATAAGAATTCCTAATATGGGTACAAAAGGCACCCACGGTGTTTTAAATTGTCTGGGTAGCTCAGGGTTAGTTTTACGTAAAACAATAACCGCAGCACAAACAAGCATAAAGGCAAACAAGGTACCTATGCTGGTCATGTCACCTACAATATCTCCAGGTACAAATGCTGCAAAAAGCCCTACCAATATAAGTATGAATAAATTTGCTTTGTAAGGAGTTTTATATTTCGGGTGGATTTCACTGAACGATTTAGGTAATAAACCATCACGGCTCATTGAATAAAATACTCTTGACTGGCCCAATAGCATTACCAGAATAACTGAGGAGAAACCCGCAAGGATAGCTACAGTTACCAGTTTACCCAGCCACTCATAGCCAATCATATATTTATTGATTGCAAATGCCACAGAAGCCTCTTTTCCGGTAGTTCTGAAATCTTCAACCGTGGCTATTCCTGTAAGTACATGAGCAAAAAGAATATACAAAACAGTACATACTGCTAATGATCCCAAAATACCAATAGGCATATCTCTTTTAGGATTTTTGGCTTCCTGAGCAGCCGTACTTACGGCATCAAAACCGATGAATGCAAAGAATACTACTCCGGCCGCACCTAATATACCCATAATACCTCCGTAATTATGTGCGATGCCCTGATGGTCTTTGTAGACAGAAGGTTCAGGTATGTATACTTCGTGGTTTACCGGATTAATAAATCCCCAGCCTAAAATAATTATTAAGATTACAATGGCCACTTTAGCAATTACAATAATACCATTAATCAAAGCCGACTCTTCTGTGCCCTTTATCAGTACAAAAGTTAATAATGTAACAATAAATAAAGCGGGCAGGTTTATCATTCCATTCACTCCGTCTATTGATTGCTGAAAAGGGGAGTGGCTCCATTCATAGGGTATAGCCTGCCAATGGAGTACATTTACTAATAAATCATTTAAATACTCACTCCATGCAATACCAACAGTAGCGGCACCAACCGCATATTCAAGTATCAAATCCCACCCAATTATCCATGCAACCAGTTCGCCCATGGTGGCATAACTATAGGTGTAGGCACTTCCGGCAATGGGGATAGATGAAGAAAGTTCAGCATAACAGAGGCCTGCTAATGCACACCCAATTGCAGCAACAATAAAACCCAATGTTACTGATGGTCCTGCATTTTGGGCAGCAGCAGAAGCAGTTCTAACAAATAAACCTGCGCCAATTATAGCTCCAATACCCAGGGCTACTAGTGAACCTGCTGAAAGTGTTCGTTTTAAACCTTTTTCTGTTTCAGATGCATCTGCAAGCAGTAGAGATAGAGGTTTTTTTTGGAATAGGCCCATTGGTTCTGATATTTAATATTTAATTGGTTAATTATTAGTTCTATTTCAAACCTAAATAATTTATTTTAAAAAAGGAAGAGGGATTTCTTTTGGTGAAATCCCTCTTATAATTTAAACCTAATTAATAGTTACTTTATATACTGATTTAGGAATATCTTTTTTAGCGAGGATAGTTTCTTTCTTAATTTCAGGTTTCATAACCGTTTCAACAGCACGCTCTGATATATGCGGGGCAATGATAAGCGAAACGATAGACATTAATTTAATAAGTATGTTCATGGATGGTCCGGACGTGTCTTTAAAAGGATCTCCCACAGTATCACCTGTTACTGATGCTTTATGAGGCTCAGATTTTTTATAATACATTTCCCCATCTATTTCAACACCTTTTTCAAATGATTTTTTAGCATTATCCCATGCACCCCCGGCATTAGATTGGAAAATTCCCATAAGAACCCCTGAAACCGTAACTCCGGCAAGTAAGCCTCCTAATACTTCAGGACCGAATGAAAAACCCACAATAATAGGGACTAACAGTGCAATTGCTCCCGGAGCCATCATCTCCCGGATAGAAGCTTTGGTTGAAATAGCCACACATTTTTCGTATTCAGGCTTAGCTTTGTACTCCATAATGCCCGGTATTTCGCGAAACTGACGGCGAACTTCCTGAACCATCTCCATTGCGGCACGTCCTACTGCCGAAATACATAATGCTGAGAATATGTAAGGTATCATGCCTCCGACAAATAATCCGGAGAGTACATCTGCTTTATAAATATCTATACGATCAATTCCGGCGATACCAACAAAAGCGGCAAATAAAGCTAACGATGTTAATGCTGCAGATGCAATTGCAAAACCCTTACCGGTAGCTGCAGTAGTATTTCCTACCGCATCTAAATTATCTGTACGTTCCCGTACTTCAGCTGGAAGCCCGCTCATCTCTGCTATACCACCCGCATTATCTGCAATAGGGCCAAATGCATCAATAGCTAACTGCATGGCTGTAGTAGCCATCATACCTGCAGCTGCAATAGCAACACCATATAATCCTGCAAAGTGGAAAGAACCATAAATTCCTGCAGCAAGTACAAGAATGGGAAGTACTGTTGACTCCATACCTACGGCTAAGCCGGCAATTATGTTTGTAGCATGCCCTGTAGAAGATTGTTTAATAATTGATACCACGGGACGTTTGCCCATTGCTGTATAGTATTCGGTAATAATACTCATCAGTGTACCCACAACTAATCCCACCATAATGGCCAGAAATACATCGGTACGGTCAAATGCAAATCCACGGATGCTCATGTTTTCAGGCAATAACCACATTACTGCAAAATATGATGCTATGGCAGTCATGATAATTGATGACCAGTTACCTAAATTTAATGCGTTTTGAACACTATCCGTTTCGTTCTTTATACGAACAAAGGAGGTGGCTACAATAGAAAAGATCAAGCCCAAACCTGCAATAAGCATAGGTAAAAGGATAGGGGCAATGCCACCGAAATTATCATTTGAAACGATCTCTCTTCCCAGAACCATGGTAGCAAGAATGGTAGCTACATATGACCCGAATAAATCGGCGCCCATACCAGCAACATCTCCAACGTTATCTCCAACGTTATCAGCTATAGTTGCCGGGTTACGTACATCATCTTCAGGAATGCCTGCTTCTACTTTGCCCACAAGGTCAGCGCCTACGTCGGCAGCTTTTGTATATATACCACCGCCTACACGGGCAAATAATGCGATTGATTCTGCACCTAAAGAGAAGCCAGCCAAAACTTCCAATGCCTTTTCCATAGCAGGTCCGTTTACGCTACCTCCCGTATTTACTACATATGCCTGGTAAAAAACAATAAATAACGAACCCAATCCTAAAACTGCCAAACCCGCTACCCCGATACCCATTACACTACCTGCAGTAAAAGATACATTTAATGCATGCGCCAGACTTGTTCTGGCTGCCTGTGTGGTCCTGACATTGGCCTTGGTAGCTATTCGCATACCAATATATCCTGCAAAAGCGGATGTAAATGCACCTATCAGGAATGAAATTGCAATTACCGGACTTGATGTTGAGATTTGAGTACCAGACCAGGCAAGTACAATGGCTGCAATAATGGCGAAATAGGATAGTATTTTCCATTCTGCACGTAAGAAAGCCATAGCGCCGTCTGCTATATATCCGGCCAGTGTTTGCATGTTAGCGTCGCCAGCATCTTGTTTTGTTACCCATGCTGATTTATATAGCATTACCAGTATGCCGATAACGCCAAAAAGCGGAATAAGATAAATTAAGTTGTCGTTAAAAGACTGCATATAGTATATTTTATATATTGGTTGTTCAAAGAGGAATTCGGCAAAAATAAGACGGATAATTCACTAAACAAATTTAATTTCGTTGTTTATGCCCGGGGGATTAAATAACCTTCTTTAAATAATAGTTTTGGAATGCAGTTTTTTTAAATAAATTCGTTGACTAACCTCGTTGTAAAAATGGATAACAATTCAGAGCAACCCCAATTAAAACGTGAACTGGGTCTTTTGGATGGCACCTTACTGGTAGCCGGCAGCATGATCGGATCAGGAATCTTTATTGTAAGTGCTGATATCATACGAAACGTAGGCTCCAGCGGATGGCTAATTGCTGTATGGGTTATAACTGGTTTTATGACTTTGACCGCTGCTCTTAGCTACGGCGAATTGAGTGCTATGTTTCCCAAGGCTGGCGGACAATACGTTTATCTTAAAGAATCTTATAATAAATTAATTGCT
Source organism: Sphingobacteriaceae bacterium (assembly GCA_035575925.1). Taxonomy (GTDB): domain Bacteria; phylum Bacteroidota; class Bacteroidia; order Sphingobacteriales; family Sphingobacteriaceae; genus DASWTL01. Next base: position 132,543 of record DATLXK010000014.1, on the reverse strand, counting down.
TTTTTATATGGTTGGAGCTTTTTTGCAGTAATTCAAACAGGTACGATAGCTGCTGTCGGCGTGGCGTTTTCTAAATTTACTGCATATCTGATACCGCAGGTAAGTGAGGATATTGTTCTTTTTACTGTTGGATCACTAAAAATTTCACCGGCGCAATTACTGTCCATAGCTATTATTATACTGTTAACTTATATTAATACCAAAGGTGTGAAGGGTGGTAAGATCATCCAGACCACTTTTACACTAACTAAGCTTTTAAGCCTGTTTGGGTTGATACTGTTTGGGTTGTTGGCATTGAACGGAGACGTATGGGATGCAAACTGGGCAGATGCATGGAGCATGAAAAAACTCGCATCAGACGGCTCTGTTGAAAGTCTTACTGTAGTAGCAGGTTTAGGGGCCATTGCAGCAGCCATGGTAGGGTCTATTTTTAGTAGTGATGCGTGGAACAATGTAACCTTTATTGCGGGCGAAATGGAAAATCCTAAACGTAACATTGGTTTAAGTTTATTCCTTGGAACATTAATAGTTACTGTTATTTATGTGATGACTAATGTAATGTATACTGCAGTATTGCCTTTACAAGAAATAGCCACGGCAGATAAAGACAGGGTAGCTGTTGAAGCATCCAAGGTGATCTTTGGCGGGATAGGAACCATTGTTATTGCGTTAATGATCATGATTTCTACATTCGGGTGCAATAATGGATTGATTATGGCAGGCGCAAGGGTATATTATACCATGGCTAAAGATGGCTTATTCTTCAAAAAGACGGCAGAGTTAAACAAACATGCAGTACCTGAAGCCGGCCTGTGGATACAATGCCTGGTAGCTGGTATTTTGTGTCTGAGCGGCAAGTATGGTGATCTGCTTGATATGATCTCGTTCGTTGTTGTTCTTTTTTATGTTTTAACAATAATAGGGATTTACATTTTACGCGTTAAACGCCCTGATGCTGAACGACCGTATAAAGCCATAGGTTACCCCATTTTACCAGCAATATATATTATAATGGGAATTGCGTTCTGTACTTTACTAATCATCTACAAGCCAAACTTTACATGGCCCGGACTGATTATTGTATTAACCGGCGTGCCGATTTATTATTTATGGAAAGCGTTTGGAGATAAGTCAGGGATAATTGAAGAGCAATAAGCTACTCGACCATTTTTCCTGATTTTTTCAGGTATCTCACTATAAAATAACCGCGACAGGAAGATCATTATACCCTGTTAACAGTGTATTTCTAAATTCGGTATCATTTTGCGTTAGATGAGGGTACTTACATTAAGGAATTAACCTTAACTTCCTGCGATTATTTCGAGAAAATTCCATAGGCGATTAGCGGTCAGTGTAAAACCCTGCTAACCTACCCAACATAACCACAATGGCAAAGCAAAAAGCTGAAACAGTCAGAGAACTAATATATTTGTCATATGCTAATCTAGCTATGGCTCATACTGCCGTTGACAGAAAACAAGAAAAATACGGGACTTTCAATTTCATGATTAGAGCCAAATTATTTAAAGGGTTGAACAATGGCACTTTGAACATGCGGACTATCTTCGACGATGAGAAAATTAAGTTACAAACCGGACAAAATTGTAACTATTGTGGGTCGGCAGAAAAATTAGCACTCGACCATATTTTTCCTCAAAGATTTGGTGGACAAGATATAGCAGAGAATTTAATTTTCGCTTGCCGAGCATGTAATAGTTCAAAGGGTAAAAAGGACTTAATGGAATGGATGAGTTATCGGGGACGGTTTCTGCCTTTAATGATAATTAGAAGATATTTAAAATTGACCTTCAGTTATTGTGTTGCAAATGGCCTTATCGACAAAAAAATAAGCGACTTAAAAGACATAGAATTGCCTTTCAAAATTGAACTTTTGCCGACTTCTTTTCCAAATCCCATAGGACTTACAATGAATATCGGACTAAAAAAAAACGAACCGCTAACCCAGGAAAAGGAAGAATAAATTGTAACTAATGACAATCAGAATTGGGCATAATGACGATCTATGCGAACACGCGTTCAAAGTACTAAATCAGCAAACTGTGAATGTGGGATCTTCCAACTAACAAACACACCACCGGCCTAAAAAACTAAATTTTGAAATTGTTGTCTGAATAGGTAACTTTGATTGGTGATGGAACGACAAGTCATTGCATATAAGAACTATTTTATAGACTTCTATGGATCACTAAACAACAATGTTCAAAAGAAAATTGAGTGGACTCTGAACTTAATTCGAATAACACAACAAATACCTGAAAAGTACTTTAAACACATTGAAGGAACTAAAGGACTTTATGAAGTTCGGGTGGAGGTTGGCAGTAATATTTATCGAATTTTTGCCTTCTTCGACAAAGGAAATTTAGTGGTACTTGGTAATGGGTTTCAGAAAAAATCACAGAAAACACCTAAGCAAGAAATTGAACTGGCACTTAAAATAATGGAGGAATATCAAAATGAAGAATAAAGCAAACGTAACGACCCTTGACCAAATTCTTGATAAAAAGTACGGTAAGAAAGGTGATGTTGCCAGGGAGGAGTGGGAGCAAGAATTTGAAGCCTTTCGCCTCGGAGTTTTATTAGAGCAAGCCAGACTTAAACTTGGCATGACACAGGAAGAGCTTGCCGAAAAGTGTGGAACGAATAAATCATATATCTCAAGAATAGAAAATAATGCTTCCGACATCCGACTTTCGACCTTAATGAAAATTATTCAAACAGGGCTGGGGGGACATCTGAAACTTACCCTGGACTTATAAAAAAGAACGAACGCACAACAAATAGTTTGCGCTATTTTTTGCCTGCATGAGCGACATGCAGAACGTAAACTATCACCGTTATGTATCTGCAGGAAACCTGGAAAAGGAATAATAAATTGTAACCAATGACAATCAGAGTTGGGCATAATGACGATCTATCTGAACTACAACAATTATTTGTGGATACAGTAAAAAGTATTTGCAAGACTGACTATAACAGAGAACAAATTATCGCCTGGACTTCGGGAATTGAAAATAACCATCGTTGGAAAGATATACTGGCGAACCAATTTGTATTAGTTGCACAAGAAAATGAGAAAATAACAGGCTTTTGCACGCTTGACAAAGGAAATTATATTGATCTCTTATATGTGCACAAAGACTATCAACGAAAAGGAATTGCATACAAACTTTACGCAGACATTGAAAAAGAAGCCAAGCGACAAAGACAAAGCGAACTGACATCTGATGTAAGTAAGACTTCAAAAAAGTTTTTTGAGAAAGTGGGGTTCAAAGTACTACAGAAGCAAACTGTGAACGTGAGAGGTGTGGAATTGACAAACTACAAAATGACAAAACCAATTGAATGAACAATAAGCGGGCTAACGCGCTTTGAAAAACATGTGTGAAAGCCTCTTTCCTTGATGAATAGCATTGGCCTCCTACTCGACCATTTTTCCTGATTTTTTCAGGTACCTCACCATAATATAACCCAGCGCCAGAAAGATCATTACACCTGTTAAAAGTGTATTTCTAAATTCGGTATCATTTTGCGTTAGATGAGGGTATTTAACTAAAAGTATAGCAGCAATACCGGCGAGCCATACAAACTGGGTATTATATTCTTTCAATATCCATCGTTTTGCATTAAAACGCATGGTTTTGAATGTATGACCAATGTTTCTTAAATTGATCCACCAGCGGTTTACTTTGCTGCAATAGATATTAAACTGCTCACCAAATTTATTACGGAGAAAATTTTCTTCGGCTAATACAATGGCCTGGTATATAAATAAAAATAACGGTATAAGAATACCCACATAGATCAGTGAATTAGATAATATCCCTACACCTAATAACATTAAAATATTCCCCACATATAAGGGGTTACGGCAATGGTTAAATATGCCTTCTGTAACCAGTTCATCAGCGTAAACCTTTTTATCTTTTCCGCCCCGTACAATGTATGCTAACCCAATAGTTGCTCCCCGAATAGCCTGACCGGATACAGTTACGATTAAGCCAATAATAATTGGCCATAAATAATAATTTTCGCCAAATACTTCAGATCGAAAAATAGGAGGGGAAGGGATAAATAAAGCCAGATAAAGAAAAATAAACAAGTAGTTTCTGTACTTGAAAAAAAAATTACCAATAGTGATCATGCTTATTTTTTAATAGCAATTATGCCGGCAAAATTATACCATTTAAAGAATGTTTCGCAATGCCCAAAACCTGCCTCACGCAGCATGTGGTTGTTTTCGTTCAGTTTGTAAGGAATTAAAACATTCTCCAAAGCCTCTCTTTTCTGCGATATCTCCAGGTCACTGTAATGATTCCGGCGCTTATAATTGTAATAATATTTAATGAAATCACGGTTAAAGATACTGTCTTCAGCTAATATCTTTTCAGCGAGTAGAAGCACTCCCCCCGGCACTAATCCATCAAAAATATTTTTTAATAATTTCTCTCTTGCTATAGGCCGGATAAACTGGAGTGTTAGGCACAGAACGACTACAGAAGCATTTTTAATTTCCAGCCCTTCCTGCAGATCAGCGGTTTTCAGCTCATACTTACGTGTAAACCCGGCTTCCCGAAGCTTGACATTGCACTTCTTCAGCATATCTTCACTATCATCGATGCCTATAAAGCTAATATCATTATCAACCATCGTATTCATTCCTATCATGGTTGTGCCGGTTGAACAGCCCAAGTCATATACAACAGTATCGGGCTTAACATGATCTGAAGCTAACTCTGCGATCATGCGTTGTATTTCACCGTAATAGGGTACTGAGCGACCAACCATGTCATCAAATACATTGGCCACTTTTGTGCCGAATTTAAAATCAGAAACCTTGTTAATTTCTGTTCTAAACACTTCGTCTTTATTTTTTATGGTTTTATCAGGCATGTATCAGGATTCTTGTTTACAGGCGATTTATTAAGAGTCAGTACTAAGTTATTTATTCAAAAGTATAAATACTAAGTGTATTATATAGAGGATGTTTAAATTTATGCCTAACAATGGAAAATGACCGGTATTTAACATGTTATTACAGCACTCATGAAAGTGATCAAAAAAACAATGAATCTTTGTAGATATGACAGCATCGCAATCATTAAAAATTTACGAAACGCTCCACAAGCATTTCAAGAATGCAGAAGATGCCAAGTTGATTGTTGAGCAAATAGAAAAAATTATTGAAGAAAAAGTAAATACCAAAAAAGATATCTTGCTAACAAAAGATGATAAAATAGATATCATTGAGCGAATCCATCGCTCCAAATTGGCAACTATAGTATAGATTGTTGGTGTTGGAGTTTTGCAATTTGTATTGACATTAATGTCAAAGGTTATTTTGTAATTATACAATTTCAGCCACAACAAATGTACTACCTCCAATAAAAATTAAATCTTCACGATCAGCGGCCTTTTTAGAAGCTTCTAAAGCATCATTTACAGTTGCATAGCTTTCTCCATGCAACCCGATCGCCAATGCTTCATCTAAAAGTTCCTGAGCCGGTTTGGCTCTTTCTAAAGGAGGGTTGCAGAAATAGTAGATGGCATTTATAGGCAATATAGATAGTATTTTATGGATATTTTTATCCTTAACGAATCCAATAACCATATGAAGTTTTTCATGGGATATAGCCTCAATATTTTTTAAAACTTCCCGAATACCATCTTCATTGTGTCCGGTATCACATACTATCAGCGGATCTTTACCTATAATTTGCCAGCGTCCTTTTAATCCGGTTAACGTGATTACCTGCCTTAAAGCAGTTTGAATATGGGTTTCTGTAATTTCAAATCCCTGTTTTCTGAGCTCAAGAACTGCACTCAATACCGTTTTTACATTTTTTAACTGGTATTTTCCGGTAAGATCAAGTTGAATGTTATAAGTTATTTGTTGCCGTTTAGAAGTTGCATGTAAATCAAGAGTCTTTGAACCTGGTTGATCTTTAATTCCCTGATTGAGTTCTACAGTCCATTCCTCTGAAGCAAAAATTATTTCAGATTTGCATTGCGCAGTTTTTTTAATGAACACCTCTGAAATTTCATTTTGTTTCTCGCCTATAACTACCGGAATTTCTGATTTAATTATACCCGCTTTTTCTGAAGCTATTTCCGTTAATGTATTACCCAGAATGTTCATATGATCATATCCTATATTGGTAATTACAGAAAGGATAGGGGTAATGATATTGGTAGAATCCAGCCTGCCTCCCAATCCTACTTCTATAATGGCTATATCCACAGATTGCTTTGCAAAATGATCAAATGCCATAGCTACAGTCACCTCAAAAAATGAAGGAGATATTTTCTCAATATTTTCCTTTTGCTCCTGAACAAAATTTATAACAGCACCCTCTGAAATCATTTCACCATTAACACGAATTCTTTCCCGAAAGTCACGCAGATGGGGAGAAGTATAAAGTCCTGTTTTATAACCTGCGATTTGTAAAATTGCAGCCAGCATATGCGATGTAGAGCCCTTTCCGTTGGTTCCACCTACATGTATGGTTTTGATTTTCTTGTGAGGATCGCCTAAAATGCGGCATAATTCAAGTGTATTGAAAAGATCTGCTTTTATAGCAGCAGCACCGATTTTTGAAAACATCGGTAACCTTGAATATAAGTATTGAATAGTTTCCGGATAGATCATGATCCCGGATGGGAAAGGTTAGTTTACTTTAAAGTTGAAAATAACAATACCTATCTGTACGTCAGGAGCTGAATCTAATTTATTTAATTTGGCACCAACAACGGCACGTTCACATTTCTGCCAAAGCTTAATATCAGATAGTGTAGTACCTTTCGCCCCGGCCCTCGCATATACTACTTCACCAGTTTTGTCTACCCGTATCTCTACAGCGATCTTTCCTGAACTTTGCCCGTCATCTTCAATACGTGGGATACTTACAAACCTGCGGTTAGCCAGTGATAAATTTACATTCCCAAAACCAGATCCGCCTTTACCGTAGCTGGGTGACAAAGGGTCGCCATCCGGACTTCCCTGATTACCAGGTGTAGTAGTAGTTCCGTCACCTTTGCCTGTTCCGGCACTTTTCTTCCCTTTGTACAATGCGTTTTGGTTTACAGCAGGAGTACTTGGTTTAGCTTCGGCACTTTGTGTAGGCGCAGTGGTATTTTTAGTTGGCTTATTACTAACAGCCGGAGCATCTTCTGCGTCCTGTGTTACTACGCTTCTGTCACTGGATTGAACAGACGGACTTTCAGAAGGCGTGGTGGAAACATTATCAGGTACAGTATTATTAGCATTTGGATCAACAGATGGCTCTTCAACACTCATGTAATCGTCTCCCATGCCTTCCTCTACAGTACCATAATTTACAATTATTCCTCCTGTACCTACAATATCCTCCTGTTTAAATGGCATACCCATAACAAAAAAATAACTGATGAGAATAAGAATTCCCATAGTTACTGTTGATATGATCAACGCTTTTGGATAATTATTTTCTTCAGTGTAAGTCATTTACTTTGGTTCAGTCGCTAAAACCATTTTAATTTTAAGCTTATTGGCAATGTCCATTACATTAACGACATTTTCTATAGCAATAGTTCGATCTACATATAAAATTATGGTTAATTCTTCAGCTTGTGTCTGGTAGCTTTGAAGTGTAGACATAATTTGCTCGGGATTAACCTGGCGTTTATCAATAAAGTACTCCAGATCTTTAGTAACTGAAACAGTTATGGTTTTTTTAGAGACCGACTGGCCAGAATCAGAACGTGGCAATAATAGTTTAACCACATTAGGATTTGTAACTGTAGAAGCTATCAGAAAAAATAACATCAGGAAAAACATGATGTCATTCATCGCGGAGGTATGCACTTCAGCTACGGGCCGTTTCCTTCCTCTTAAATTCATCTTCCAGGCTCTTCTAATAAATCAATAAATTCAACTGCATCTGTTTCCATCCTCAGAATAACACGATCAACCATAATGTTTAAAACATGATAGCCCACATAAGCCAGAATACCTATCATTAAACCTGCGGCGGAGGTAATCATCTTTTCATATAAACCACCTGCTATAATGCCGATACTGATATTATCAGACAATGAAATATTATAAAATATCCTGATCACTCCTGAAATAGTACCTACGAAACCAAGCATTGGAGCAATACCTGCAACAATTCCTAAAATACTAATGTTCTTTTCCAGTTTGGATACTTCCAGCTTACCTATATTTTCAATAGCCCCTTCAATATCTTTTATAGGTCTCCCAATGCGTAATAAACCTTTTTGCAGCATGCGGCCCAGAGGAGTATTGCTGTTCCTGCAGATAGCTACAGCAGAGTCAAGCTTGCCTGAAATAATGCTTTGCTTTACCTGTTGCATCAGGCTGGATTCATCACGCGAAGCTCTGCGGATGGTAATATAACGTTCAATAAATATTACTAATGCAAGAAATACCAATATAGCGAGAGGGATCATAACCCATCCTCCTTTTATTAAAAGATCAATGAATCGTATTTCCTGAGCTTGCTGTACCGCTTGTGTGGCAGTTGCTAGAGTATCAGTTGCAATAGGTGTTATTGTATCGGCTTGCAGTAAAAACATGAGGTTTCTGAATTATTATTTATTGTTATAGTCGAAAATATATGCTCCGGGTTCAATATCTTTTTTTATACGGATAAGTTCTCTGCGGGCAGATTTTTTGGTGTTAAATGAACCTAAGCTTATTAATATATTATTTCTTTTCTTTTCTTTAGCGCGAATTATACGGGAATCAATTCCCATTGATTTAAAATTACGCACCATTCTATCAGCGTCGGTTAGACTATTAAGCGACGCTCCTATTATTTCATAAGTTATACCACTTGGAATTACAGGATTTGATTGTATGGTTGCTTTTAAAGTATCCCGTGGTTCATCCACTTCAAAGCCCTGTGCGCCCAGGGATTGAACTATACTATCCGCTGTAGCTATTGAATCAGTGAAAGTTTCAGGCTTTCCAATGGGGATAACTGTTTTACGGACTTGCGATTTTCCAGGTTTCTCCGTCAGGTATTTAAATGTAGCAGGTGAAAGAAAGTATAATGTTGTAATGGCAATTAACAGAGCAGGAATGATAAATGCTACAAGCGGAAACTTTCTTTTGCTCCCGGTATTATCAGCCTCCAATTCTTCTTCAACAGCTATTTCTTCCACAGTTACCTCCCCGGCAGGTTCAATAACTTCAAATGAAGCTTCGTCAGGTTCAGTGACTTCCAAAGGGGCGTGCGTAATAACAGGATCATTTATTATAACTTCATCTGATGCTGTCACAGTATCTTTTACAGGGTTAAGCCCGAAAAATGTATGATCAACCGATAAGCTTTCAGATGGAATAAATGAATAAATATTATTTGTATTGTGAAATACACCCAAAGGCGGAACATCAAACGTCTGCGCGGTTTTTAATTGAGTATGAATGTGTTCAGAAAATTTTTCGATAAAATGTTCAGATGACCCTATAGAGATATGCTTTTCTGCACTTATATATTCTGCCAGACGGGAATCAGCAGCATAATCACTTCTATACTTCACCTGTTGACCAGGCGGTATAAAAATTTGCTGCTGTTTGTCATAATATCCTGCACGGCTTTTTTTAAAGAAAGTACCTAAGCCGGAAACGCTTAGCTCATCATGTTTTCGCAGAAGATCAGAAATGTAAATAGCAATATCCATCCGGGGGTAAAATTACTTTTTTAAATCTCTTTCCCCAACTAACATCAGAACGAAAAATTAAGGCCTCCAAAAATACTGCGCCCTAATTTAGGATAATAAAGATATTGCTGATATCCATTTCCGAGGATATTATTTACCCGGGCATACAGTCCGAATTTGTTATTAAGTCGATACTCCGCACCGGTGCTTAAGTCTATAAAACTTTTTATACGCACGTTTCCCCCGGCGGGGTTTGGGATCTTTGCATAGGTGTCCCCGGTAAACAATACTTCGCCGTCAAAACTCAGTTTTCGGTTTATGTTTGCACGTACATTACTTGATACTATCAGGCCAGGCTTAAACCATGCTTCTTTTTCTGTAGCCAGATCATAATCAGTTGCCTGCAATTTACCTGTAAGAGTAAAGATGTTCGACGCTTTAAGGCTTATTTCCCCTTCAAATCCCGTCACATTTGCTTGCCCATTATCATAGATCACATCAAACTTTCTAAAATTTGAAGCATTGTTTACAAATAATGGCATATCTTCTATTTTTTTGAAAAACGCCATCGCTTTATATCCAAATCCGGCACCTGCATTTCCTTTTATTCCGGCATAAGCATTCGATTTCTCCACTGCATTTTTTATGGAGATATTATTATTCAGGAACATATTTTCATAAGAAAAGTCGCGCAGTGACGACTTTAATACATCGCCCTTAAATCCGGCAAAAAGAATGGCATATTCAGCTGATACAGGCAGCTCAACAGATGCTGCCGGTAAAACATTCAGCCTGCTGTTATCGCCGAATTCCTGAACAATATTTAATCCCAGATTGAGCTGAAACCCATTCCCCTGATACTTTACAAAAGGATTTCCCCGCAAGATGTTATTGCCAAGATTATATTGAGAATCCTTTGTGCCAGTAAAATCTGCAGAAGCATTTATTCCGGCACTGAACTTGTTAAAAGCTTTAGTGAGATAAGTACTTAATGCAAAGGCAGTCTCACGCCCATCATTAATATTGTTGAACAGATAGCCATTTACTTTTAATGCATAATTGAAGCGATCAGCTTCCCCGGAAAAATTATTAAAAAATTCACCTTCACCTTCTATTAAATTGAAACTTTGTTTCTCCGGATCCGGATTGGTAGAAGATAAAAGCGGGTTAAATCCATAAAAGAAAGTTGAGCGCCTGTCAAAAGATGTTCTTCCGGCAATTGTTGATACATCACCAATACTTCTTCCAAAAACTCCTAAAGATTGGTTTGAGAATTGCTGTTTGTTGAAACTTCCCTGTTGAGAAAGATGTTTAGCAAACACGCCCGCTTGCAAGGCTTGGTCTTTTCCCGTGTTAACATAAATTTCTCCTAATCCTGTGCTCATACTGCCCGCACCTATTTTTGCATAGTTGTTGGTTAGTTGGTTCGGTACTTCATCAGCAAGTTTTTGCGCCTCTAACTCTCTGATACCGGTATTTAACTCCAGTTTTTTATCCAGAATATTATAGCTGAGATTGGGTTTAAACGGCTTGTTGGTAGACAGGTCAGGATTTCTTCTGATCTTAACAGCGTCTGCCAGAACCGGTTTATAAGGCCGGATAACTTCTATTTCTTCCGTTAATGTTCCTTTTGGTGACTCTGTTTTTGGATCTTGCGCATAACTTGTAATAGCTATAAACAAAAGGCAGGTTGATATGATAGATTTTAAAATCAATTTCATAGTTATTTCTTTTGATTTAGTTTCTCTAATTTTTCTTTTGCCACGGGAAGAACATCAGGTTCAGTACCTTCATAATTATCAATAATACTTTGAAGAGTGCTTTTAGCCTGGAAAATGTCCTTTTCTGCAATAAAATTGTCAGCAAGCAACAAATAAGCCTTTACTACCCAATAATCATGAGAAGGCATTTTATTAATAAGCTCATAAGCGGTTTTTCCTGAAGCTTTATACTGACCTTGTAAGTACTGAATATTAGCCAGGTTGTATTTAGCTTCGGCACCGGTAACTGTCAGGGTTTTATCTGCTACGTAAGTAAATTCTTTTATGGCATTTGTATTATCTCCTTTTGCTAAATAGGCTTTACCGGCAAATAGTCCGGCCCTGAATTTTTCTTCTTCTGAGGACTTTTCCGAACTTTTTACAAAACCGGCATATTGTAAGGTTTCATCCGCCATTTGAAGATTATTGTAAGCCTCCATCAGATTATTTATCGCAAAACCATAATGTGCTTTATATTCCGATGTCAACTCTAATTTTTTAAGGTGCACAATCGCTTCGTTATATTTTTTCTGGGTCAGATATATTTTTGAGATACTGATTAAAGCTTTCTCAGTATAGTCACTGGTCCAGTCATTTAAAATAAAATCATAATCTGGAATTGCCTCATCCGGGCGGTTAAGCTTTACAAGGCTTTCAGCCCTGATAAACCGGGCGTGCTTTTCATGAATCGGTTTAGGGAATTTGTCAAAATATGCATTTGCAGATTCAAACGCACCTTTCCAATCGCTTTTAGAAAAACGATTATTTACAGCCTGGAATGTAATGTTATCTTGTTCTGATGTGGATAAGTTTCCTATGTTGGTACTATTTGCGTAGGCAAGAAAGCCTTCAGCATCAGTTTTATCCAAATAAATATTCTTAATGGATTGCAAGGCTTGCTGTGCTTCATCAGTAGCTGAGTATTCAGACACTACACGTTTAAATGTTTGCAAAGCCGCATCATCCTGATCTTGATTATATTGCACTAAACCTATGGTAACCAGCGCTCTTGGAACATAGCTGCTGCGCGGATATTTACTGATTAAAGCGGTCAGATCATTCATTGAACGTTCATAATCGCCTTTATTAAAATAAGTATGAGCTATTTCAAATCCTGCATCATCTGCATAGTTTGATTTGGGAAATTGTTGTAATAAGCTTTGATGTGTGGTGATTTTTACATCGTTCTGACCCTGTAACCCCTGAATCATACCTCGCTGAAATAAAGCATAATCCTCGCCCGCCCCATTATTAGCAATTATGCGATTATAACTGTCTAATGCATTTTCATAGTTTTTTAACACGAAATAAGAATCTGCTAAACGTAAAGTGGCATCACTAACCGTATTTTTGTCTTTTTCTGAGCCGTTTAAAAACCTGTTGAAATATGTTACTGCCTTAGTGTAATCCTCATTGCCAAAAGCTGCATAAGCAAGTGCATAATTTGCGTAACTGAATACATCAGTATTTTTTGCTGTTGGCAGGGATAGGAATTTTTCAAAATTTTCAACAGATTCGTCGTATTTTCTCACTTCGTACATAGCCTCGGCAAGCCAGTAGGTAGATAATGCTTCCACATCTTCATCCACGGCGTTGTTATTCGACCGCATAAATACGGAGATAGCATTCTGAAAAGCTCTTTCATTATAGAATTCAAGTCCGCGATAATAGGTTACTTTCTGGTATGCTTCCTTAGCCTGACTGTTTTTATTAGGAATCTCCTCCAGAATATTAATTGCGTCTTTATAATTTTTAGTGCTTAACAGAATAGCTCCGAGCAGCGTTTTAGCCTCATCCAGCTTTTTAGACCGGGGATACGATTTCAGGTATTGCTGGGCAGCATCCAGTGCTACCTGATGAAACTCAAGTTCATAAGATAGTTTTGAATAATTAAACAACCCTTCTTCTTGTAGTTGAGGATCAAATGTCAGTTTGGAAGCTCTGAAAAATGCATTTCTTGCAGACTGCTTGTTTCCAGTTTCCAAAAAAGATTCACCAAGTGCGATCATACCGTTTTGATAGTACTGATCTGGAGTTTCCAGCTTTTCTAATTCTTCTATAGCTTTTTTATAATTGTTAAGTTTAAAATAAGTATAACCTATTTGATAATGGTCCTGGCTATTTTGGGTTTTCCCCAAATCTTTTGCCTGAAATTTTTCATAATACCCGGCGGCATTTTTATAATCAGATTTAGCAAAATAAGAGGCAGCAACAACTCTAAACATTTCGGTCTCAAATTGCTGACGTGTATTTTGAAGTATTGGAACTGCATACGCCAAAACATCATCATATCGCTTATCTAAATAATATAGGGCAGAAATATAATATGGATAGCTATTTTCATAAGTTTTAGAGCCTTTAAGCTTTTCAAACCCAGCTAAAGCGGATTTATAATCTTTATCTAAGTAGCTGATATAAGAATAATAATAGGTTGATGATTCGCGATAATCTGAATTCTCATCTTTAAGTTTTAAGAATAAAGGCTTTGCCCCTTCAAAGTTTTTAGTTTCCAGGTAAGAATATCCAAGCTTAAAGCGATACTCTGCACTTTCGCGGGGAGATAATGAATTTTGATTTATCCTGCTAAACCATTCAATAGTTTTTGGGTAGTTTTTTTGGTTAAAATAAGAACGCCCTACCTGGTAAAAAGCCATTTTAGTATTAGCACTTGCCGGGTATTGAGCTATAAATTTAAGAAATTGACTTTCGGCATCCTGATTGCCTAGTTCAAGTGCACATAATGCCTGATAATACTTGGCATTCTCTTTTAACAAACTTACATCATTACTGCTTTGCGGGTGCCCTGAAGAGCCTAATCTGGAATTCTCTACAAGTGCAAATTGTTCAGAAGCAGCTGCATATTTACCTTTATCCAATAGTTCCAGTCCGGTTTTATAAGTTTGATTTATTTCAAACCGGGCCGTTTGCTGCGCAAAAACGGAGGATGAAAATAAACTTAAAAGGAGTATAAATTTTATAAGTCTGAACATAATAATCAAGATCAAATAAACACTAAAGTAATAAAAGGCAGCTTTTAGTTCTATTCCAGTAATTCACAGGCGGTGTAAAAAAAGCATTTTAAACGATTTTAACGAAAGTATGGTATAATTTCAAGTCTCATCTTCTTTTTTGCTTTTTCTAACAAGTTCCCAATATCTCATCTCATTAATATTCCACGTGAAAAGATTGTAGGTAAATCCGATGAACAATGAAAATCCGATAAAATTAGTTATCAAATCCCACAAGTGCCCAAAGCTCATGTAGGCGTATTTTGCATCTCCAATGATAAAAAAGTTAATAGTATCAATCAGAAGCACAAATGGTAATACAAAATAAAGCGCAGTTCGTTTGAAATTTTCTCCCCACTTCCATTTTTTGCGGGCAATTCCCCAACTATCAAAAAATCTTTTTTCTCCCCCTGTCATTTTCTCTGTTTAACAGATATGTTGCTCTATTAAATTCTTTACATTTCATAATTTGTGGTTAGCCAAAAGATATAATACTGCCATACGCACGGCAACACCATTTTCTACCTGGTCCAGTATTATAGATTGCTTGCTGTCAGCCACATCGCTTGTTATCTCAACACCGCGGTTAATGGGTCCGGGATGCATAATGGTGATTTCTTTATCAAGAGAATCCAGGATCTGTTTATTCAGGCCATAAAGCATGGTATATTCCCTCAACGATGGAAAATATTTTATATCCTGACGTTCCAGCTGAATACGAAGCATGTTAACCACATCACACCAGTTAAGTGCTTTTAATAAATCATATTCTATTTTAACTCCCAATGAACTTATGAATTTAGGTATCAGAGTGGTTGGACCGCATACCATTACCTCGGCACCAAGTTTTTGCAGGCATAATATATTGGATAATGCAACACGTGAATGCAGAATATCGCCAATTATAGCCACTTTCTTCCCAGCTACATTACCCAGTTTTTCACGTATAGAAAATGCATCTAAAAGTGCCTGAGTAGGATGCTCATGCGCACCATCACCGGCATTTATAATCTGTGCTTTTACATGATTACTTAAAAAAATCCCTGCTCCTGCATAAGGGTGGCGCATAACCACCATATCAACCTTCATTGCCAGGATATTATTAACCGTGTCAATCAAAGTTTCACCTTTACTTACGGATGAAGATGACGCTGCAAAATTTACAATATCTGCCGAAAGCCGCTTTTGTGCCAGTTCAAAAGATAGACGTGTACGAGTGGAGTTTTCAAAAAAAATATTAGCGATAGTAACATCACGAAGAGAAGGAACTTTCTTAATCGGTCTGTTCAGAACATCTTTAAATGTATCGGCAGTTTCAAAAATCAACTCAATATCCCGTTCGTTGAGATCTTTGATTCCTAAAAGATGCCTGCTGCTTAATTCCTGCGCCTTTTCTGCCATGCTATATTTCTGATAGTAATGTAACCTTATCTTCCTGGTCCGTTTCTTTCCAGCTAACTATAACTTTCTGCGAGTTTATGGTATCTACCTGTATTCCAATATAGTCAGGCTCTATTGGAAGATGCCGGGAAAAGCGGCGATCTACTAATACCAGTAATTCTACCTTCTGAGGTCGTCCGAAAGCCAATGTAGCATCCAATGCTGCACGGATAGTACGGCCGGTCCACAAAACATCATCAACCAGTATCACCTTTTTATCTTCAATAATAAAATCAATTTCTGTGCTGCTTGGAATAAGCGGCCCGTCTTTTCTTCTGAAATCATCCCTAAAAAAAGTAATGTCCAGGTTGCCGGTTAAAATATGGGTTTTGGGTAATAATTTATTCAGGTGCTCCGTAATTCGGTTGGCGAGGTAAATTCCCCGTGGCTGAATGCCAAGAATTACTGAATTAGAAAAGTTATTATGATTTTCAATTAACTGATGACAAAGACGCTGAATGGTGATCTGGAATTTTTTACCGTCGAGCAGGGTAAGGTTTTGCATCAATGTAGGTTTGAGCAAAAATAGAAAAAAGAATAATAATTGTTATAATATTAAGGCCTAAGTAATTTGAAGTTATTACATAAGTACATATAACGGACTTAAATATGGGTTAAACCCCAATAATTTTTTTGTGGTGCAATGGGATATGTAGACGGAGGAAAATGTTTGATAAATCCATCACTCACATTCTTAATTAAAACAAAAAAGCCTTCCCCAGTTTTAGGGAAGGCTTGAAATTATTTAGAAAACTTAAGCTTCTTCTTCTGATTTTTTAGTTTTCTTGGCTTTATTCTCTGCACCTTCCATTTGCTCTTTTAGTTGCGCCAATACTCCTAAATCGCCCAGTGTAGATTTCTCAACGGAATCTTTAACTTTCTTCACAGCGTTAGTTGTAGCTTTAACATCTTTCTGTTTCTGAGATCTTTCTTCAGCTCTTGCTTCAGCTTTAACTTCTTCCCAGATACGGGCATGAGATACTACAATTCGCTTAGAATCTTTATTGAACTCAATGATTTTAAATTCAGCGGTTTCTTCAGATTTGAAAGAGTTACCATCTTCTTTAACAGCATGTTTAGTAGGAGCAAAGCCCTCTACACCATAAGGTAAAGCGATGATAGCGCCTTTCTCAGTTACTTTAAGAACGGTTCCTTCATGAATAGAATCCAATGTAAAGATGGTTTCGAAAGTTTCCCAAGGGTTTTCTTCTAACTGCTTGTGACCTAAGCTAAGCTTGCGGTTTTCCTCATCAAGTTCCAAAACCACAACATCTAATTGTTCACCAACCTTTGTAAATTCATTCGGATGGTTAACTTTTTTAGACCATGAAAGATCTGAAATATGAATTAAACCATCAATACCGTCTTGTATTTCTACAAATACACCAAAGTTGGTCATGTTTTTAACAACTGCTTTGTGTTTGCTGCCAACAGGATACCTTTCAGCAATATTTTGCCAAGGATCTGGAGTTAGTTGCTTAACACCCAGGCTCATTTTACGTTCTTCGCGGTCTAATGTTAAAACCTGAGCTTCAACTTCATCACCTACTTTTAGGAATTCCTGTGGATTACGCAAGTTTTGAGACCAGGACATTTCAGAAACATGGATCAATCCTTCTACTCCTGGTGTAATTTCAAGGAATGCACCATAATCAGCAACAGTTACAATTTTCCCTTTAACCTTAGAGCCAATCTCAAGGTTAGTCTCCAAAGATTCCCAAGGATGAGGTGTTAATTGTTTTAAACCAAGTGCTATACGTTTTTTCTCATCATCAAAATCAAGAACTACAACATTGATTTTCTGATCTAACGCTAATATTTCTTTCGGATGCTCAATACGTCCCCATGAAATATCTGTAATATGTAACAAGCCATCAACGCCGCCAAGGTCAATAAACACACCAAAATCAGTGATGTTCTTAACAGTTCCTTCCAGAACTTGGCCTTTTTCAAGTTTAGAAACAATTTCTACTTTTTGGCTTTCCAGATCGTCCTCAATAAGAACTTTATGAGAAACAACTACGTTTTTAAACTCATGGTTGATCTTAACAACCTTAAATTCCATGGTTTTTCCAACATAAATATCGTAATCACGAATAGGCTTAATATCAATTTGTGATCCTGGCAAGAAGGCTTCAACGCCCATAATGTCAACAATCAGACCGCCTTTAGTTCGGCTTTTTACATAACCGTTAATGATTGTGTCGTTTTCTAAAGCCTCGTTAATCGTTTCCCATGATTTCTGAGTTTTTGCACGTTTACGAGATAATACCAACTGTCCGCTGGCATCTTCCTGTGACTCTACAAATACGTCTACACTATCGCCGACTTTAAGATCAGGTGTGTCACGAAATTCGGAAACAGATACTAACCCATCAGATTTGAAACCGATGTTCAGTACTACATCTTTTGTGTTAATTGAAACAACAATACCGCTGATTATCTCACCTTTATTAATTGAATTGAAAGTTCCGGCATACATATCTTCAAGCTTTTCACGCTCTTCTTTGCTGTAATTTCCGAAACTCTTGTCATCCGCATCCCAGTCGAAATCGCCGGAAGGGGTAACTAAAGTTTTTGATTTGATCTCTTCGATCGACATTGAATCTGCTTCAGATTCGATGTTTTCTTTTTCTTTAACCGATGTGGTTTCTGCACCATGGAGCTCAGCTTCTTTAGCTTGTAACTCTTTTTCTGCTTCTAGTTTTTTGGCCATTAATTAAATTTTCTCCTTTTCCTAATTTTAATCAGGACTGCAAAGGTAAGGAAATCTGTTTTACACAAAAAGAATAATTTCAATAAATTTTTTATTTAATGGTGATTTTCAATCTTCTACAAAACTGTTTATGATTTATTCTGAACCATACTAGCAATAAGATGTTATCTTTTCAGGTAATATTAGGCATGACGGATCAAATAGATATAATAAAAACCATCCATGTTGAGGATATCGTAAGTATAGATAGTACGGATAGAAACTATAATTATGGAATTATCTGAGCTGGATTATCATTTTAAGGATCTTTTTGAAAATACCAATGATCTGATTCATTTTGTGCAGTTAGATGGTACAATCGAGATCACAAACTCTGCCTGGTTAAAAACCCTTGAATATTCCGAAAATGAAGTTATTGGAAAGTCAATTTTTGATTTCATTGACCCGGAGTGTGTTGAAGATTATAGAACCATACGGCAATCTTCAATTACTGAAAGCACCCTTCAGGATATTAAGACGGTTTTCATAACTAAATCAGGTAAATCCGTCAATCTGGAAGGACAGGTAGCTTGTGCATTTAAAAATGGTGTACCTGTTTTAACACGCGGTGTTTTTAAAAACACTACATATCAGAAAAAAACCGAAAAACGGCTAAGTGAAAGCGAAGGAAGGGCACAGACTTTTTTCAACAATGCTCCGGATGCTGTGGTAATCATTAATCATCAGGATATTATTTTAGACTGGAATCCTAAGGCACAAAAAATATTTGGCTTTACAACTGATCAGGTTATTGGAAAAACGCTTGCGGAAACTATTATTCCTGAGAGATACAGAGAATCACATTTGCGTGGGATGAAAAAATTCTTAGAAACCGGTGAGGGGCCGGTACTCAATAAAACAATACAAATAACGGCCTTACGCAGTAATAATGAAGAGTTTTTTGTGAATTTAAGTATTTCCAGCGTCCAGATTGATAATGATTGGCTATTTATAGCTTTTATATCTGATATTACAGAGAATAAAAAGTTAGAAGAAGAACTGGTTAATAAGGAATTTGAACTGCTCCAAACCAAACTACTGGATGAAAAAAAGGGTGAGTTTTTAAGTATTGCCAGCCATGAGTTGAAAACGCCGCTTACTACGGTTAAGACTTATACACAAATGAGTTTAATGGTAGCAGGGAGAAACAACCAACCCGTTTTGGTTGAATACCTGCATAAAGCAAATAGCCATATTGATAAATTAACGTACCTTATTAATGAATTACTTGATTTATCCAAAATTGAAGTCGGTAGACTGAGGCTTTCTTTAAGCAAAGTTCTTTTTAACGAATATGTGCATGATATAATAAAATCTTTAAAGGATATCACCCCGCAAACTATCCAATTTGAAGAGTGCGCTTCATGTTATGTAAATATAGATAAGGTACGATTAGAACAGGTTATAACAAATCTGATTAGTAATGCATCAAAATATTCACCAGGACTTGATCATATTGATATCAGGTGTATCTCTACCAGCGAAAATGTAATAGTATCCGTGCAGGATCACGGAATTGGAATAGCTGAGGATAAGCTGCAAAAAATATTTGACCGGTTTTATCGGGTTAAAGAAATGCCAACAGGTTTTAGTGGTTTGGGTATAGGCCTCTATGTTGCCTCAGAAATAGTTAAACTGCATGGAGGGAAGATATGGGCAGAAAGCGAAATAAATAAAGGATCAGTTTTTAGTTTCAGTTTACCGTTGATTAAAGCTGATTAAGATGCAATCTGGGTGATATTCTCCTGATTGAAATGTACTATCGTTTTATTTTTACCAGTAATATTTTCTATCAGGTCTGCTGCCTTTTGTACGCCATTTTCTGCGCGTACCTTAATTGCTAAATCCTGACTGTTTTTGTAAAGTTGTTCATTACTGGCGAGTTCTTTAATTCGTGTCATAAAGGTTTCAGGTCTTAGCTGTGAAAGCGGAATAGGTTTAACTCCAACACCTTTTTTGTATGCCAGGTCCCCCCAAAAATACTGGTCGCCTAAAGGATATACAGCAGGACAAATTAACATGGGTTTTCCCGCGCGTATGCACTCTGCTACCGTGCCAATTCCTCCATGGTGTATTATGGCTTTAACCTTACCAAATAAAGCTTCAAATGGCAATGGTTCAATTATTTTTATATTTTCGGAGTTGTTTAATTCTACGATATCTAAATCTCCCCAACCCTTCACAATCAAAAACCGCTGATTTAACTGTTGCGCTGCTTTAACTATCAGGTTGCTTAAATTCTTAGGAAGAGGCATACTTCCAAATGTAACCAGGATTGGTTCTGTACCATCCTTAATAAACCGCTCAATAGTTTCAGGAATAGAATGATTATGATTAGAGAACCAAAATCCCGTTAAGTAATGATTAATAGGCCAATCATCAGGCCTTTCTAAAAAATGCTGGCTTATTCCGTATAAACACACCTCGTTAGACGTAACCGGGAATTCTTCGTTAAGCCCGTTCTGGATATGAAATTGCTTAATAGGCTTACTTAATATTTTAAACTTCAGATCGTTAATTTTATAGCTGAGTTTATATAAAAACTCAGGGATCCTGAAACCGCTCACAGAAGGATTGGGAAAAGCATTTGTTTCCATCATGGCCGGAACTACTGCAGCTTTAATAGCCAGTTTACTTAGCTGGTTAGTAAAAACATTGGCTAAAGTTTTAGGGCGGTAAATTGTTAAATCGCTCTGCTGTGCCAGATTGTAAAATTCATTGAGTGATTGTTCAATGATAGGGGATATTAGTTTTGTGAAATTTCGCTGAATGGCAAAAGGATTGCCCTTAAGCATTTTTTTTCCCTCCTCGGAGTTTAAAATCTCTTCATAATCAGCTTCTATAGGGTGAAAATTTAAATCATACGACTCAACCAGTTGCTTAAAATTCTTCGCAGTTGATAAAGTTACATGATGGCCACGCTGAGCTAATTCTTTACCAAGTACTGCATAGGGTTGTACATCGCCCCGGGTGCCTAACGTAAGAATAGTTATCTTCATACCTTGTGCCAGAGCACCATTTTAGCAGTTTTTACATTAATCTGTGATAACCCTTTTGACAACATAAAGTTTGATGGTTAACTCACTAATTATTTTAAAAAACATATGATTTAGGAAGGAAAGCGATCACCCGTTCCAGCGCGAAACCCAGTTGTTCTTCTTCGGTCATATCGGTATTGTCAAGAACAATAGCATCTTTAGCCCGGATAAGAGGACTCTCTTTGCGGGTAGTATCCTGATAGTCGCGGTGTGCGATGTTTTCAAAAATTTCTTCTAAGCTTACACGTTCTCCTTTGGAAATCAGTTCTTTATAGCGTCTTTCAGCGCGTATACGCGGATCAGCCGTCATAAAGATCTTTACGTGAGCATAAGGAAAAACCGTTGTTCCAATATCACGGCCATCCATAATGGTGTTTTTAGACTGCCCCATTCGCTGTTGTTGTTTTACCATCTCACGTCTTACAGCCTTAATAGCACTTACAGAACTAACCTGTTCGCTTACAGGCATCTGCCTGATCTCTTCAGATACTTCTTCATTATTAAGCGTTATGTGAGTTTGATAATCCCTTGCATGGAAATTGAGATGCGCGTCAATAAGTGCAGTTTCAACTTGAAGAGTATTAGTAATGTCTATATTATTTCTGATAAAATAAAGAGTTACGGCACGGTACATTGCGCCACTATCAATATATATGAAGTGTAGTTTTTTAGCTAAGGCCTTTGCAAGCGTACTTTTTCCGCATGATGAATATCCATCTATAGCTACAACAATATTGCTCATCGAACCAAAGTTACATTTTAAAAAAACTATCCTGAAATTGACCGTGTAATTTGAATCAAATTATGCTATCTTAATTAATGATAAAGCAATTAGATTAACGGCTAAGATTATACGTTATAGAAAAATATATTTCCGATAACGATTGCGCAAAAATATACACTAAAATAGTTTTTTAGATATTTAAAACTTGGTAAACTTGTTAATTGGGAAACCCGAATACTGTTATTATCTCCTTCTATATTAATGGTTTAATTAAGTCGTCTGATAATCATACATCATGAAATCTATTCTATTTTTAGTGCTGTTTTTTATAGCAATTCAGTCTTTCGGGCAATCTGATAAAGCACCCTGGTCTGAAAGAATGGCTGCCACCGTAATGAATATCTGGAAAGATTCTATTGAAATGGAGCGTGGAAAGCCAGTTAAGTGGACTTATAATCAAGGCGTGGTGCTTGAGGGCTTTGCGAACATTTGGAAACGAACCGGAAATGGCGATTATTTCAATTATATCCAGAAGAGCATGGATTTTTTTGTGGATAAAGGTGGTAATATTAAAACTTATAAGCAGTCTGATTATAATATAGATCATATTAAGAACGGTACAAGCCTGTTACTTCTTTATAAAGTAACGCAAAACGAGAAATACTATAAGGCTGCAGCGCTTTTGCGCGAACAGCTAAAATCTCAACCAAGAACAAAGGAAGGTGGCTTTTGGCATAAAGAAGTTTACCCAAATCATTTGTGGCTGGATGGATTATACATGGGATCTCCTTTTTATGCAGATTATGCAACTTTATTTAATGAAGCAGATGCTTTTGATGATATAGCTAATCAGTTTATTTATATAGAAAATCGCGTCCGTGATTCCAAAACGGGCTTGCTTTACCATGCGTGGGACGAATCTAAAGAACAACAATGGGCAAATAAAACCTCTGGAGTATCTCCGCATTTTTGGGGAACGGCTATGGGGTGGTATGGAATGGCTCTTGTTGATGTACTTGAAAATTTCCCTGCGAACCATCCTGAAAGAAAAAATCTGATAAATATTTTACATCGGTATGCTGCCGCTGTAACTTCCGTTCAGGATCAGGATTCTGGTGTGTGGTACCAAATACTTGATCTTCCAAAGAAGAAAGGAAACTATCTGGAAGCTTCGGCATCTGGCATGTTTGTTTATGCTTTAGCGAAAGCTGTTCGTCTGGGTTATCTTTCTGAAAAGTATGAGGCAGTAGCCCAAAAGGGATATGATGGAATTGTTAAACAATTTATAAAAACTGATGCCGCTGGCCAAGTAAACCTTCATAGTACAGAAGGTGCGGCTGGTTTGGGAGGTAAACCTTATCGGGACGGCAGTTACGAATATTATTTAAGCGATAAAGTGGTTATCAATGACCCAAAAAGTGTAGGGGCATTTTTATTAGCAAGTAATGAAATGGAGCTCCGGAAATTTCCTTTAATAGGAAAAGGTAAAACCATTATGCTGGACGGTTTCTTTAACAATGAATTTAAAAAAGATGTTAGCGGCCAAACTATTCCATTTCATTACAAGTGGGAAGAACTTCAAAATGGAGGTTTCTCCTTACTGGGAGAGCATGCACGCTATACGGGTGCTCAAACACTTGAACTAAAACAACCCCCGTCTGCTAAAACTTTAAAACAAGCAGATATTTATATTGTAGTTGATCCGGATACAGAAAAGGAAACAAATAAACCTAATTATATTGGCGAAGATCATATCAAGGCCATTTCAAAATGGGTGAAAAATGGAGGAGTGCTGCTATTAATGGCAAATGACGAAGGTAATGTCGAACTTGATTATTTCAACCTGCTTGCCGGTAAATTTGGGATACAATTTAAAAAGGAAAGTAAAAATAAGGTTACAGGTACCCAATTTAATATGGGAAAGATTATGATATCTGCTGGTAATGAGGTTTTCTCTCAACCGTATCAACTATATATCAAAGAAATAAGTACACTTAACATAGCGAAACCTGCCCATGCTGTGCTTAAACATAATAATGATGTGGTAATGGCTATGAGCAGATATGGTAAAGGAACCGTTTTTGCAGTGGGAGATCCCTGGCTTTATAATGAATACACCGACGGGCGTAAACTACCTAAGGAGTATCAAAATTTTGAGGCCGGGAATGATTTAATAAAATGGCTGTTAAAACAAGTTCCGAAAGAGTAATGCTATAAACCAAACTGATGCTATTAAATAAACAAAATATTCCTGAAATTAAGGCCTCCGGCAAAATCCTAGTGTCGGATATTTCTGTATTCGACCTGCCGGAAAAGGTTTTGCAATTTGGTACAGGTGTGTTATTACGCGGGTTGCCAGATTATTTTATCGATAAGGCTAATCGTCAGGGTATTTTTAACGGTAGGATTGTGGTAGTGAAATCTACCAGCAAAGGCGACTGTAAGGATTTTGACGATCAGGATTCCCTATACACCATCTGCATTCGGGGTATCCAAGACAAAAAAAAGGTTGAAGAGAATATAATTTGTTCCTCTATAAGCCGGGTACTTATAGCACAAACTCAATGGAATGAAATACTAGAGGTCGCTGCTTCAGAGAATCTTCAGGTTATTATTTCAAATACTACAGAAGTTGGAATACAATTAAATGAAGATGATATCCATGTTTTTCCACCAATTTCTTTTCCAGGAAAAGTGCTTGCGGTTTTGCATCACCGGTATAAAAAATTTGGTGGTGATAGAAATAAAGGGCTAGTGATCGTTCCAACCGAACTCATATCAGATAATGGGACTCAGTTAAAAGAAATTGTTAAAACCCTGGCTGAACAAAATCATCTTGATAAGGAGTTTATTAACTGGCTGCTGAATTGTAACCATTTTTGTAATACGCTGGTAGATCGCATAGTCCCCGGTAAACCAGATCATGCTCTTACTGTAGTTTTAGAAAAAGAATTAGGTTATCAGGACAATTTAGGAATTGTTTCAGAAGTGTATAAACTTTGGGCAATTGAAGGTAATGAGCATGTAAAAAATATACTTTCGTTTGCAATTGCAGATGCAGGGGTTATCATTACCCCTGATATTACTACTTATAAAGAATTAAAACTGCGGTTGCTTAATGGAACACACTCATTAACTTGTGCCGTTGCTTTTTTGAGCGGCTTTGCGACTGTTCGCGAAGCTGTTGAAGACGGATCCATAGCTGATTTTAATACTAGCTTAATGCATGAGATTGCAAAAGCTATACCGCACCCCATAGCTATTGAAGAAGCTCTTGCATTTTCTCAACAAGTGCTTGACAGGTTCCGTAATCCTCATATTCAACATAAATGGCTAAGTATAAGTTTAAATTATACACTTAAACTTAAAATGAGAGTAGTGCCTGTGTTAATGGAATATTTTGAAAAAGTTCAATCCGTTCCAGAAAATATAGCTTTTGGTTTTGCGGCCTATCTGCTTTTTATGCGGTCATCAGAAAACGATGGTCAATACCACGGAATTAGTGAAGGAACGGAATACATTATCAACGATGAGTATGCCGGTTATTTTTCGGAGCTATGGAAAAACCATCCTGATAAAGTTGTTGAAAAGAGTTTAAGTAACGGTACTATTTGGGGAGAAAATTTAACCGTATTGCCTGGTTTTACAGAGTCGGTACAACATCACTTGAACGTCATGCAAGCGGAAGGAATGATGCAAGCAATTAAAAAGTTGAAGGATAAAAGAATCCTAGAACAATGAAACAACATATTTTAAAAGTACATCTCTCTGATAATGTAATTGTAGCATTAATCGATCTTAAAAAAGGAGATGTAATTTCTTACGATGGTGAAAATATAATCTTGCAGGATGATGTACAGGCCAAGCATAAATTCACTTCAGCAAAATTACTTGCTGGAGATGAGATAATAATGTATGGGGTACTGGTAGGGAAGGTACAAACAGACCTTGAAAAAGGAAGCCTGATTTCTACATTAAATGTAAAACATGCTGCAACCGGATTTGAGGTACGGGAAAGAAAGGTGGAATGGTCTGCTCCGGATACTTCAAGATTCAAAGGAAAAACTTATAAAGGGTTTCATCGCTCTGATGGCAGTGTAGGTACAGCTAATTATTGGCTGGTTATTCCCATGGTATTTTGTGAGAACCGGAATCTGGAAGTATTACAGGAAGCCTTGGTTACACCTTTGGGCTATGGCCGTAAAAAAAGTTATCAAAATCAGTCCGCTCAACTAATTAATATGATTAAGCAAGGTGCTGATGAACATGCTCTTTTAAACGCACCTGTATTGGTTGAAACACTTCAAGAGAAACAGGAGCGTATTTTCCCCAATGTTGACGGGATTAAGTTTTTAGTGCATGATGGAGGTTGTGGGGGAATCCGGCAGGATGCTGAAACACTTTGTGGCTTATTAGCAGGATATATTACGCATTGCAATGTAGCAGGAGCTACAATACTTAGCCTGGGTTGCCAGAATGCGCAGGTTTCTATTCTGGAAAAGGAAATAATAAAACGTAGTCCGGCATTTGACAAACCCTTATATATTCTTGATCAGCAACAAGTGGGAACCGAAGCTGATTTACTTTCATTAGCAATTAAGCAAACGCTTGCCGGTTTAGTACAGGCTAATCGTATTGGCCGGAAACCTGCGCCTTTAAGCAATCTCTGTATCGGACTTGAATGCGGAGGCTCAGATGGTTTTTCGGGAATATCGGCAAATCCGGCAATAGGTTATACTTCAGATCTGCTGGTAGCGCTGGGAGGTTCTGTTATACTGGCCGAGTTTCCAGAATTATGCGGCGTTGAACAAAATCTTAGTGACCGTTGTGTAAATAACGAATCGGCAGAACGCTTTTCAAGTTTAATGCAAACGTATAATGAACGTGCAATGGCGTCAGGTTCTGGCTTTGACATGAACCCTTCTCCGGGTAATATTAAAGATGGATTGATTACAGATGCTATCAAATCTGCAGGAGCTGCCAAAAAAGGAGGTACATCACCAGTAGTTGATGTGTTGGATTATCCTGAAAAAGTGGTTAAACAGGGACTTAATTTATTATGTACTCCGGGCAATGATGTTGAATCCACAACTGCAGAAGTGGCATCAGGTGCAAATGTGGTTTTATTTACTACTGGTTTAGGAACCCCAACAGGAAATCCAATAGCTCCGGTAGTTAAGATTGCGAGCAATACTGCTTTATTCCATCGTATGCGTGATATTATGGATATTAATACCGGAGCCATCATTGAAGGGGAAGAAACCATTGCTGAAGCAGGTGAACGTATACTAGAATATGTAATTTCTGTAGCCAGTGGCGATACAGAAGTTTCTGCAGTGCGGCACGGTCAGGATGATTTCATCCCCTGGAAAAGGGGAATTTCATTATAGAAAGTTTCTCTGCAAAGATTTTTGCTTTAGTTTGTTCTATAATTATGGAATTTACCGAAGACGATCTTATAAAGGAAGTTGTATTTAAAACCTCAAGAAGCGGAGGCAAGGGCGGGCAGAATGTGAATAAGGTAGCTTCCAAAGTTGAAATAAACTTTAATGTGCAGTCCTCTGAATTATTTAGTGAGGATGAAAAAAAGCTTTTGCTATCCAGATTTGCCAACCGTCTTTCCGTACACAACAGCATACGTGTAGTAAGCCAGGAAGATAGAAGCCAGTTATCAAATAAACACACAGCTATTAAAAAGCTTTATTTTATTTTATCCAGGGCATTGCAAGTAGATATACCACGAAAAGTAACAAAACCTAAAAAATCAGTTATTGAAAAACGTTTGAAGTTAAAGCAGCAAATAGCAGAAAAGAAAATTAGGAGACGAAGGGATTTTTATTAATTCATTCGGTAATAAATGGTGGCAGCACCATATTGATGAGCTTTGGCAGAGCTTTTTATCTCCTTTGATTTAAAAGTGACACCAAAATTCATAGTCCACCTGTTCTTAGCAAAATTTAAGCCTAGCTCCTGACTGAAAACAAGAGGCTTTGTTCCGTATGTAACTGCACCTTTATCTTTTATGAACAAACCGCCCCGTACAGTTGCATCATACGCTACAAGATGTAGAGAAGGCTTTATAAAGAAAAAAAATTCCTTCTTGTTTAATGGTGCAGTGGAAGAGTTATTAGCAATTATACTATTGGTGGAAACCGAATTAAAAAGTTGATTGATAAAGCCTGTACGAAATAATAAACCAGCCCCAGCTCCTGTAAAAGTATTCCCGGCATTAAGATAAGACATCAGCGTAAAATCTGTGTTATTGGCTTTATTCCTATGAATAAAATGATTGTACGAAACCGTAGAATTGATTCCAAACTCATTATTTACCTGATATTCCCAGCCTTTAATTTCATAAAATCCCACAATACGATGTAAAAGTTCCTGAACTTCTTTTCCCAATGCCGCGGGGCCAATTGTACCGGCGTGTACACTCAACTTTAATGAATTCTCAGAATTGTACAGCCAGTTCAAACCACCGCCAACATACATATAAGCAGCAAAGGGTCTGTCTACATCGTCAATATTAGTGATCTGGCCTGATTGAGCATTATACATTTTATGACCAAATTCAGCCTCCCAGATTTTTTTGTTTAGTTTTTTATTTAACTGCGACTGATCAGTAGCGTGCCTGAACGTGATGGATAATCCATTGGTATAGTACCTGTCTTGCGTGGTGGCCAGGTATGCATCATTATCACTCTGAAATCCAAATTCATTTTTAAAGGATGACTGTGCATGAAGTTTATTCAGAAAGAAAAATGTCAGCAAAAAAAATATGGTGTAAGGGATTTTCATGGACATGCCAAAGTGTACAGGGAGTCTAATTAATTACAGGCTGCGCCTGTGCCTTAACTGCAAGATCAATGGGATCTTTTACCTTATGGTCAGTTAAAGCTAATTCAACAACCTCTTTCATTTCAGTAACATAATGAAAGGTAAGATCTTTTATGTAGTCTTCTTTTATGTCCAGAATATCTTTTTGATTAGATTTTGATAATATAATCTCTTTAATATTAGCCCGCTTAGCAGCAAGTATTTTTTCTTTTATGCCTCCAACTGCAAGAACTTTACCTCTTAAAGTTATTTCACCGGTCATGGCCAGATTCGACTTAACTTTACGCTGGGTAAACGCCGATGTAAGCGCAGTTAACATAGTTATTCCGGCAGAAGGGCCATCTTTCGGCGTAGCTCCTGCAGGAACATGGACATGGACATCCCATTGGTCAAAGAGGCGGTAATCTATTTTGAATTTAGATGAATTGGCTCGTAAATATGCCATAGCTATGGTAGCAGATTCTTTCATAACATCCCCCAGATTACCGGTTAACGAAAGTTTCCCTTTACCGGGACTCAAACTTGCCTCTATAAATAATATGTCGCCGCCAACCTGTGTCCACGCTAAACCCGTTACAACACCTGCCACCTGGTTTCCTTCGTAAAGGTCTTTATCATATATTGGGGCGCCTAATATTTTCTCGACATCTGATTTAGTTAAAACCGGATTATACTCTTCGTCCATAGCAATTTTAGTAGCCACACCACGAACCAATGAACCGATTTTTTTCTCAAGTGCTCTCACTCCGGATTCTCTGGTATAATCTTCGATCACTTTCTCTACAATGGCCGCTTTAAGTGAGATGTCTTTAGATTTAATTCCATGCTGCTCTTTTTGCTTAGGTAGAAGGTGTTGTTTAGTGATCTCGATTTTCTCTTCAATGGTATAACCATTAACTTCAATTATTTCCATCCTGTCCAGCAAAGCGGGCTGAATGTTGCTCAACGAATTTGCAGTTGCAATAAACATTACGTTTGACAGATCATAATCGACCTCAACATAATGATCATAAAAAGCAATATTCTGTTCAGGATCCAATACCTCAAGCAGCGCAGATGAAGGGTCACCACGGAAATCATTTCCTACCTTGTCAATTTCATCAAGTACAAAAACAGGGTTAGATGCTCCGGCCTTTTTAATTGATTGTATAATACGTCCGGGCATGGCACCGATATATGTTTTGCGGTGTCCCCGGATTTCAGCTTCATCCCGAATTCCCCCCAATGCCATCCGCACGTAAGATCTTCCCAGGGCTTTTGCAATTGATTTCCCCAAAGACGTTTTTCCAACACCTGGAGGGCCTACCAGGCATAGAATAGGGGCTTTCATATCTTGTTTCAGTTTTAAGACCGCAAGATATTCTATTATCCTTTTTTTAACTTTTTCTAACCCATAATGGTCCCGGTTCAGAATTCGCTGTGCCCTCTTCAGATCAAAATTATCTTTGGTAAAATTATTCCAAGGTAAATCAAGCAATACCTCCAGGTAGTTAATTTGTACTGAATAATCCGCTGCAGCGGGATTCATTCTGGCCAGCTTATCGGTCTCCTTAAAAAAATGAGCAGAAACTTCATCACTCCATTTTTTCTTAGAACCACGTTCACGTAAGCTATCAAGCTCCAGATCAGGGGAATTTCCCCCAAGTTCTTCCTGAATGGTTTTAAGTTGCTGGTTTAAGAAGTAATCACGCTGTTGTTTATCCAGATCGGTTTTAACCCTGGATTGAATATGGTTCCGCAGCTCAAGCATTTGCAGCTCTACGGTAAGCTGTTCCAAAACCATTTTCGACCTTTCTTTCAGATTTGCAATTTCAAGAAGGGTTTGTTTCAACGGCACTTCTGCATTTAAATTGGAGGATATAAAATTTATAAGAAAAGAATAACTTTCAATGTTTTTTATAGCAATACCTGCTTCACTCGGAATATTAGGTGAAAGCTGGATAATTTGCATGGCCATCTCTTTAATAGATGCCATGATGGCTTTAAATTCTTTATCAACCTTTGGCCTGATTTCGTTAAACTTGCTAATTGATGCTTTTATATAAGGCTCAGATTGAATTTCTTCGTTTAATCTAAACCTTTGCTTACCCTGAATAATTACGGTGGTATTACCATCAGGCATTCGAAGCATCTTAATTATTAACGCCACTGTACCTACCTGGTTTAACTGATCAAACTCTGGATCTTCTATAGCTACATCCTGCTGAGATACAACACCAATTATCCGGTCGCCTTTATATGCGTCTTTTATAAGTTTAATAGATTTATCCCGGCCAACCGTAATAGGAATTACTACCCCGGGGAAAAGTACAGTGTTTCGCAAAGGCAGAATAGCAAGCACATCAGGAGTCTGCTCATTGTTCATTTCCTCTTCATCCTGTTGAGTCATCAAAGGAAAAAACTCTGTATCTTCGTTAATAATAGGTAAGGCCTGGTTAAAGTCAAAAGTATCGTTACTCATCTAAGAACTCTTAAGCGTCAATGTGGCAGCAAAAATATAATATAATATTTATACTGATTGATTAATTAACTTTGCAAGGGTTATGCCAATGTTAAAAATTACTATTAATTACGTAAACTGTCGCATACTGGATGAAGAAAAGTCAGTTTAGCAAAGATTTTAAAACTCAAATCTAATTTAGGAGTTTAATGGGCAAGTAAATGTCTGGAAACATATTTCTTTTAAAACAATCTAAAATAATATATACTTCACATCGTTCTTTCTTATGCATATTAAATTTATTTCTTTTTCAATGAAATCAGTTAAGATAATTTTAGGGTTATTGTTATTGAGTAACATATTATTTGCGCAAGCCGGCTATCAGCAAATGGCTAAAAAAGCCATTATGGATGGAAATTTCAAGCAGGCGGTTGTTCATTTGGAGAAAGCTACTTCCCAAGATGGATCGAATACCGAAAACCTTTACATGTTAGGTTATTCTTACTATCATGCCGGTAACTATATGAAAGCAATTTCTACTTTCGACCGTTTAATTAATCTTCAGCCTTCAGAATCAAGCTATTATTATTATAGAGGAAAGGCAAGGAACATCACTGCAATGGAAACTATAAAAATGAGTATGCCGGAGCGTGAAAAATATCTTCAAACGGCTATCAGGGATTTTACCAAGGCTATTCAGTTAAATGATGAAGATGTTAAACTGTACCAAAACAGAGCTTTGGCATATCGTGATCATGGCACTTTAAGAGGACAAAGAACTTCCAATTTTTATGACAGGAGCTTAGCTGCTACTGCTATTAAAGCATCAATAAATGATTTTCAAAAGGTACTTCAGTTAACTCCCGGGCGTAAGGACATTACGGTACAGCTTGACAATGCTAAGGAGCAAATGGCAAGTTTAAAATAACAGGCAATTAGCAATTTAGCTTAAAGCCTAAACCAATATTCTGCCTGGAGTTGTATAGCTTAACTACTACACACTCAATAACTGCCTCTCCAGAATGTGTACTAATTCGCTGATATCAAAAGGTTTTGGTACAATTTCGTCAGCGCATACTTCTTTAACCGCGGCAACCTTAGTATGGGTTGACAATACGATTACGGGAATGTGCTTGGTAGTAGCAGTAGCCTTAAATAGCGCGGCACAATTCGGTTCCTTCTATACTCGGGCCTTATAATATCTAATAGTATAGCGTCAGGATTGAACTCAAGAATCTGTTTTAATATTCCATCTTCTGTCGGTGATGATACTACCTCATATCCTCTGTCAGTAAGAATGTAAGTGATTATCTCAAGAATATCTTTATCCCTATCCACAACAAGGATCTTTTTTTTCATTGTTTTTTAATTAAGGTGTGACATATTGGATCAACCTTGTGCAGTAAAGATTAGCCTGCTTTGTGGAAATTCCCCAATTTCTAAAGCATATAACGCAATATACCAAAAAATGATATATAATCCCAAAATATTAAGTAAGAGACATTTTACACATAGTATTGCATGTTCATATACAATAACTTTTTGATCCCGTCCCATCCACCATCCTGCGGCACCTGCCAACATGCCCAATATGGTGATCACTTATAGTAGTAAGAATAAAATATACATACGATTAAACCTGTGAAACAGGCGGGTTTAAAGGAGTAGTTTTGATTGCTTGTTGGTAATTGTTATGAAATTTAATAATTTGCGAAGCAACTAAACCTTTATTTCATTGTTATACAGTCAACATGAAAAAATTAATTATTTTAATATTCCTTTCGGTCTCAGTAATAACTTATGGCCAGAATACACCTGATATTTCTATTATTCCTGAGCCTGTAAAGCTTGTCAGAAATGCAGGCTCATTTGTGCTGCCTCAAAACATAGTTATAAGAGCAGATAATAATCCTGCATTGAAGGAGGTAACAAATTTTCTGTCTACGCGATTATCAGTTCCAACAGGATCACGTGTTTCTGTGAATATAAATGCCTCTTCGCCAACTATAAACTTACAGTTAAATGAAAAAATAGATCCGGCAATTAATAATGAGGGCTATCATTTAGTTGTTGCTCCTTCCGGTATTGTAATAAAGGCCAATGCCCCGGCCGGGTTATATTACGGTGCACAAACACTTGTACAGCTATTCCCTAATGAAATTGAAACCAATACATTGGTAAAAAATATTAAATGGGAAGCTCCCAGTGTTAATATTACCGATTATCCACGGTTTGGATGGCGGGGATTAATGTTTGATGTATCCCGTCACTTCTTTACCAAGGCGGAGGTAAAAGATTATATAGATAAGATGGTGCGCTATAAATACAACCTGCTGCACCTGCATTTAACTGATGATGAAGGTTGGAGAATACAAATTAAAACGCTTCCGAAATTGACAGAAATAGGTGCATGGAATGTAAAAAAGGTAGGATATTTTGGTAAGTTCTCTCCTCCAACACCTGACGAACCCCGCGACTACGGTGGATTTTATACCCATGATGATATAAGAGAACTGGTTAAATATGCCAAAGAAAGATTTGTAAATATTCTTCCTGAAATAGATGTTCCCGGGCATAGTCTGGCTGCTGTGACCTCTTATCCCGAATTAAGCTGTACTGCTGATGCGAAAAATTACCGGGTACGATCCGGCGAGCAAATTATGGACTGGTCGCGCGGGGCACCTCCAATTGCTTTGGTTGATAATGCCTTATGTCCTGCCAATGAAAATGTGTACGCGTTCCTGGATAAAGTGATAACTGAAGTAGCAGAGCTTTTTCCTTTCGAATATATTCACATGGGCGGTGATGAGGCAGCACATAATTACTGGGAAAAAAGTGATGTGATAAAGGCTTTAATGAAAAGAGAGGGACTTAAGACAATTGAAGAAGTTCAGGGTTATTTTACAAAAAGAGTGGAAGGAATTGTAACTTCTAAGGGTAAAAAATTTATAGGTTGGGATGAGATATTGGAAGGAGGACTAACCCCCAGTGCAGCTGTAATGAGCTGGCGCGGATTAGAAGGAGGAATAAAGGCGGCTAAAGAAGGCCATGAAGTAGTTATGAGCCCTACAACCTTTGCTTATATTGATTACATGCAAGGTGACCCATCCATTGAGCCAACCGTTTACGCATCACTCAGATTAAATAAAGCCTATCAGTTTGAGCCCCTTCCGGCAGGCGTAAACCCCAAATTTATAAAAGGCGGACAAGCTAACCTATGGACTGAACAAGTTTATAATATGCGTCATGCCCAATATATGACATGGCCAAGAGGATGGGCGATTGCAGAGTCGCTGTGGTCTCCTCCGGAAAAAAGAAACTGGAATAATTTTTCAGGCCGGGTAGAAAAACATTTTGACAGGTACGATGCTGCAGAAGTGAATTATGCACCCAGTATCTATGATCCTATTATCAATGTCCGCACAGGCCGGGCCAACCAGTTAGAAGTTATATTAAGTACTGAAATAGAGGGACTGGATATCTATTATACATTCGATAATTCTTTTCCAGACCGGTTTTATCCCAAGTATACCACGCCGCTAGTTGTACCTAAAGATGCAGCAATGTTAAAACTTATTACATACAGGGGCAAAGAAGTAAAAGGACGTTTGCTAACTATTCCAATTGTTGATTTACAAAAAAGAATTAAGAAATAACATTGGGTAGCTTGCTGACAACACCATTAGGCCGTTTCAGATTAGTTGCTTTTCTGGAAGGCTGCTCATTCCTGATATTAGGGATTACCATGTTATTAAAATACAAGTACTCCATGCCCAAACCGAACTATGTGGTTGGAATGACGCATGGAGTACTATTTATTGCATACGTAATACTCTTACTTCAGGTAGCTTATATCCACAAATGGCCGGTACTTAAAGTCGTACTGAGTTTCCTGGCATCTTTAATACCATTTGGTACATTCTATGCAGACCGTAAACTATTCAGGCAAGCCTAATTGACAAAAAGCACGATTACTGTAGCCTGAAACGCAATGAAAGGGTTTTCCCAATGGCATCAAAAAGTTCCGGATCGGCTTCCACGGTACTGTCCTTTTGTACCCATCCTTTAATATCCTTGCAAATGGTAGTAATTACTCCATCAAGCATGATCTGAAATTCGGTAGTTTCTTTGGTAACCGGAGCATTTTTTATCAGTTTAAAAACGTAGTCGGAATTCTTATAAGTTACTCGGAGAGGGTGTTCCATAATTTAGATTGTATACTCTTTAACGCAGGTTTAATTGATATTGTATGATTGCCGGCAATTTTATGTGTTGCAAATCTAGCCTGTACAGGAATCAAAATTATAAATGATAAATCTGTTAGCAGTATTTTTGCGTAATCTGTTTATATGCTGAAAGTAATATTAGGTCTTTTCTTGTCGGGATGTTTAATGCCGGGGATGATTTACGCGCAATATATAGATAATACTGCTTCGTACCGGGATGTAGATGGCGAAAAGTATTACCGGATGAATTATGAGAATGATTTTTTTACAGGAACTGATCAGTATTATACACAAGGATATAGTTTAGAATGGGTTAGTCCGGGTCTTAAAAAAAATCCGTTAACCCGAGTATTGATCCGGTTAAATGATAACAGCAAATATGGTTTATCATTTGAGCATTACGGCCTTACACCTACCAGCATCGAAAGTGATGAGATATTATATGGGGACCGTCCTTTTTCTGCGTGTATTATGTTAAAAACCTTTTCTATTTCAACAGATACAATACGTAAAATCCGATTTTCATCTTTGTTAAGTACAGGGCTTATAGGCAGGGCTGCTTTAGGTGAAGAGATACAGCGGGATATTCATCGTTTTATTGGGAGAAAAGATCCCAGGGGGTGGCAATATCAGATTGGTAATGATATTATTCTCAATTATGAGATTAATTATGAGAAGCTGATTTACGATTCGAAATTATTTTCTGTTAATACTCATTCGCAGTTGCGTATCGGAACGTTAAGCGACAAAATTCAAGCTGGATTAACATTCACTGCAGGAAAATTAAGAACTGCGTTTCACGGAAATCAGACCACACGTGGGAGGAAATTGAATGTTCAGTTTTATGCGCAGCCATTAATCAATTTTATAGCTTATGATGCTACGCTACAGGGCGGAGTATTCCATAAAAATAGTCCCTATACGTTAAAAAATGACGAAATAGAGCGGATAACCCTGCAGGGGAATTTTGGAGCAATATTCAGACACAGACGGATATATTTTGAGTATATCCAATCTATGCTGGGTAAGGAATTCGAAACCGGAAAACCTCACCAATGGGGTGGGGTACGGTTCGGATTAATGATTTAAGCAAGATTTAGAATAGTACTGCTCCAGGTTCTTTATCCTGTTAATACGTATACTATTTAGCTACCTAACCATCACAAAATGCGTTAATCAGGTGCTAATTCAGGACGGGTATGGCATAATAAAAAAGCCTCTTCACTGAAGAGGCTTTTTTAAAAGACATGTAAACTGAACTTACAGTTAAACGTATCTAATTGAAAAAAGGTTTAGCCTGACTGGTTCCCCTGGTAGGTGTACCTTCCAGGTAATTCGTGCTGTTCCGGAGAAACGGATCTACGCTTATTGCACGATCAGACCAGCTTTCTCCCGATGTGGTTTTAATACGGTAAATCATCCACATGGTACCTGCATCATCTACTACCCGGTTGGGTGAGCCAGGGCCGTAAATGCTTTCTGCAGGATTTTGCTGAAACAGTGGATTGTTACCGGGTATAGTTCCTTCTGCGGGTTTAGTGAATGGTCCGGTTGGTGATGCAGCCCAGGCATAACCGATTGCATAACGTGCCAGGGCGCCTCCTGAACCATTGTACAACATGTAGTATCTCCTGCTTGCCGGTGCGTTAGATGCATAATATACCAATGGATGCTCGATGTTAACATTTTCCCAGGGCTGTGTAATGGTGAGTACCTGTTTATCGGTACCAGCAATTGTATTTAAACCATTAGCAGTTAGTTCTACACTCCGTAGGTCTGGATTTGTGCCCGAACCCACGTTTCTGGCGTAGTACATGTACACTTTATCAGTTACCGGATCCTTAAATACGGAAGGATCGATGCATGGAATGTAAGTGCCATCTCCCTGTTGCTTAACCATTAATGTAGAATTAACTACTGTATATGGCCCGCCTGGTGAAGTGGAGGTTGCAACTCCTATGGTTTTATTTAGTTGCCCCTTATTCGCTGTAAAGTAAAGATTATAAGTATTATTATACTTATAGCTTCCGGCAGACCAGAATGTTCCGGTACTTGCAGTTAGTAGTGCAGACGTCTGTTTGGTCCAGGTAACCAGATCAATTGAATGGTATGCATAATAATGATTATCGTCAGGATAGACCATCCAGAATTTACCATCCGAAGCCCTGAACACCTGCGGATCTTTTGGATTGTCGGCAACTGGAATAACTACATTTTGAAATGTTCCGGCACTTACGCTGCCGGTTTGTTTAGCATTTACACTTGTGTCGGGTTCCTGTGGTACAATGCGTTCTGTTTGTTTGCATGAGGTATGCAACACACCAAGGCAGGCAAAAGCGAGCCAGAAAGAGATTTTTTTCATTTCCGTTTTGTTTAGTTTTAGCTGGTTATCTATTACATAATTATGAGAGCAGGTTTAATCGGTTACCAATACTACCAAAAATAGAAGCATGGGGTTATCACAATTCTATTCAATAGTATCAATTTTGTGAAAGTTCATAAGCTTGGGATCAACGGCTGTTTAAGTAGAGGCAAAATGTCATTCAATTAATTTTAAAGTTTAAATTAATTGGCGCATATACTTCAATTATTGAGGATAATATCCAATATTTGATAATTAAAATATATTTTTATTGACTTTTGATATTAGCGTACCTGCATGCTCAACTTTGATAATCATTTTAAAGATCTTTTTGATCATACCAATGACCTTATTCATTTTCTTTCCTTAGATGGCAATATTCAGATTGTCAATTCATCGTGGTCAAAACACCTGGGTTATACATTAGATGAGATAGAAGGACAGTCTATTTATGATATAATTGCTCCTGAAAGCCGTGAGTTATACCAAACTTACAGGCAGGAAATTATTAACGAAGGTAACTCTGACAGAATGGTTGAGATATCTTTTTTAAAGAAAAATGGTAAAATACTGATTGGTGAAGGTCAGATCGGACGCGTTATAACAAAAGGAAACCAGTTGTATACAAGAGCTGTATTTCGGGATATAACGTTTCAGAAACTCCGGGAAA
Source organism: Sphingobacteriaceae bacterium (assembly GCA_035575925.1). GTDB lineage: Bacteria > Bacteroidota > Bacteroidia > Sphingobacteriales > Sphingobacteriaceae > DASWTL01. The sequence goes on along the minus strand of DATLXK010000014.1, from coordinate 93,599 downwards.
AAGAAAATGAGGAGGTTAGATATCGGTTAAATAAATTTATACAGTATGCACCTGATGCGGTGATTGTAATCAATGAGAACGAGTTAATTTCAGAATGGAACTATAAAGCGGAGGCTATATTTGGATTTTCAGCTGTAGAAGCTTTAGGGCAGAAACTGGATGAAATGATTATTCCTCTTCATTATCGGGAAGCACACCGGGTAGGCATGGCTCGCTTTCTTACAACGGGGGAAGGGCCTGTATTAAATAAAACCATTGAGATTACAGCACTGCATAAATATGGTCATGAGTTTGCGATAAGCCTAAGCATATCGAATGTTAATATTGATGGTGTATGGGTATTTATCGCTTTCATTGCTGATATTACGGAAAGAAAAAAACAGGAATACAAAGTTGGAGCTCAGCATAACAGGTTAAAAGAAATTGCCCAAATTCAATCACATGAAATACGCGGGCCTGTTTCTTCTATTATAGGAATACTGGCACTAATGAGAGATAATTATAATGGAAATAAAGAATACTTGGTAATGATGGAGACGGCAGTAAAACAACTGGATGAGAAGATCAGGACTATTGTAAAGTATACAGAAGATATTTAGTCTCCTGATACATGTAAAACTGAAAGGACCTGGTGTTTCTACTAAAAAGGGTACCCCACTGCAAGATTAAATACCAGATTTTCTTTTCGCCATTGTGAGTTTCCGAAATTAAAATCATTCAGCACAAAGCGTTGACCTGGTGGCAGCCATGGTTTGCGTACAGGAGTGGCAAGGTCAGCGCGAACAATGAGGAATGTAATATCGAAGCGTAAACCTACGCCTGTTCCTATAGCAAGTTCTTTCAGGAAATCATTGTCAAACTTACCGCCCGGTTTACCCGGATTTTCATTATACAGCCAGATATTACCTGCATCAACAAACACAGCACCATTAACTATACCTGAAAGCCTGGTGCGATATTCGGTGTTCAGTTCTATTTTTACGTCTCCTGATTGCTCAGGCAGAAAATTACGGACACTTGCATTTGAAGGGCGAAATGTTCCCGGCCCTACAGACCTTGATCTGAATGCCCGGTTACTGCTGCTTCCTCCTGTAAAATATTGTTTTATGAAAGGTAATTCTGTAGAATTGCCATAAGGCAGGCCAAATCCAAGGAACAGGCGGTTTGCCCACTTTGCTGTAGCTCCAAGCTTAAGGTAGTGTCGTACATCACCGTCTAACCTGATGTACTGTGAAAAGGTGGAATTAAACAGCTTTTTCTCATTTCCATTCTTTGCGTTGGCCCCCATAAGTAACCCCAAAACATTCCCGGCCAGATCAGCAGTACCGTTAAAATAGAAATTATTTTTACGGGTGAACTGAGTTTGATTATTGTATAAAAATGAATATCGGGAACCAATAATGAACTGCTCTTCTATGGCCTTTAGTAAGGATGGAGCTAATTCCGGAGTGCTGTCTATGATTCTTTTGAATTCGTCTGTTACATGTGTTTGCTGTACGTAGTTTATACTAACCGGAAGAAGCTCGTGCTGCCTTAAAATATCAGATTTCCAGTCATATCCCAATTCTCCGCGGAAGGAGTTAATTCCATATAGCTTACGCTTATTCAGATATTCATATCCCAGTACCACCTTACTGCGTGGTAAAAATTCATTTGTAGTATTCACATCGAAAAAGGGAATAAGAAACCTTGGTACTGCGAGTGTTCCTTCTCCGCCAAACCTGAATGTGTTGTAGCCTCTTTGAGTTCCGCTCACTTGTATCTCTGAAGCTGCATAAGCGGTCACACTGATCTGCTCTGCCTGCCCGAAAGCATTCCTGTTACGCCAGTTTATGTTTAATTGCGTACCTGTATTGTTATTGGATTTTGTGGTTCCGAGTATTTCGGCCCGTAATGATTTATTTGGAAGAGGGGTGAGATAGTAAAATACATCAAGCTTATTGTTTTCATTCGGATCAACTTCAAATCTGTTCTTCACAAATTTAAAAGCCCCCAGGTTCACCAGCCTGTTAAGTGATAAATTGTGATCCCTGCGGTTATAAACATCTCCGGGATCGAAGAACATGGTACGCCGGAAAACCTGCGGCTTAAAAAGGCTGTCCCCGTCAATTACATGATATCCTTCGTAGTAAACAGCATTAGCTTTTGAAGTGTCGGCCTGGGTTTGGGTTAAACTATAGTTTGAATAGATGTAAACATCATCAATAGTAAATATTTTGCGTGCTATGGATGGTATCGAAGGCTTTATATCCATATATAAATTAACTTTATTCTCACCTGTTGTACTGTCTGCCCGGGCTATCAGATATTCGGAGCTGAAGAAGTAAAATCCCTGTTCTTTTAATGCCTGATCAATGCGAATGCGCTCACCTTTAATAACATCAAGATTATAAGGCTCGCCAGTTTTTAGAATCGTTTTTGATACTGTACCTGCCATAGCACGCTCCAGGCTGCTGGTGTCTGTGGGGAAATTAACAGACGCAATTAAATATTGCTGCCCGGTTTTAGCTACATAGGTGGCTGTAACCTTCCTGTTCCGCCCCACCGTGTCACCTTTTACATTTGCAGTAAAATATCCCCGGTTTTCTAACCGGTTCTGAGTTATTTCTTCATTCTTTTTTAAATCTACACTGCTGGCAAGTACCGGAGGCTCACCAAACTTGTTCTTTAACCTGCTGCGAATACTGTTTGTCTTTTTTGGAGTACCAAGTATATTATAAAACCAAAGTTTCACTCTCATACCAAGTATCTTTGAATTTGGCCGCGGCCTGATCAATCCGGAGAGATCTGATTTAATCGCCTTAGCCTCAGCTATTTTAGTAGTATCATTTTCGATTTTCACTACATGACCAACATATAATTTTTCGCCCTTTGGTAGATGTTTTATATTACTGCAGCCGGCGGACAGGATAATAATTAAACAGGTTAAATATATTCGGTGTATAGGCATTAGTTTTCAGTCTTTGTTACCTGCTTCTCCTGTTTTTTCAGGCGTTTGCGATTTTCTTTTTCTTCTTTTCTAAGACTTCTTGCCTCTTTTGGAGGACGCATGAACAGTTCCTGGAATTTATTGTAGTCCATATTTAATACAAATCCTACCCCGGTTTCTACTACGTAGCCCTGAACAATGGCATCAGTTACATTTTTCCGATACGCACGCAACATATAACGTCCATCCTGCGAAAGCTGGTAATCTAATGCAATGTCCCCGGCAATATCATTAGCAGGTCGGTTAGAATTCTGCGGCCCTTCCAGCTCAAAATTGCTTCCGATGCTTACTTTAAGCCGGTCGTTCAATAATTGCCTGGATAAACCAATACTCAGATCGGTACGGTTCCGTAAATCGCCTGTGGTATAATCTTCTGATGAAACCAGATCGAAATTAAGGTCTACCCCTTCAATAGGGCTGCTAAACATATTATTTAACTGATCAGTTAATATCCTGCTTACACTTTGGCGGGCAAAAGTTGCAAGTCCGCCACCACCTGTATTATCGTCAAATGGATTTTCATCAGCAAAACGATTAAGCAGCAATAATGAAAATACCTGTTTATTTAATTCGTTAGGGTCTGTTCGTAACTGTGTTAATCGCTCATCTACATTATTCAGCACTTCCTGCGACACATAATAGTTCCTGCCCTTTGGAAGACCAATGTCAAATGTAATTTCCGGCTTAAGCATTTCGCCTTTAACGGTTAAGTATACTTCAAAAGGCAACCGTTGTTTATAAGTATTTCTTACAGCCGCTGACGAGCTTCCAAGATAATTGTCAACAAGGCCTAGTGGTGAGGTATTAGCAACGTATATCGCGGTTACGTTAATATCTGCCTGTGTAGGCTCACCCATCCATACTATAGTACTTCCACGTTCAATGTCGAACCTCCTGCGAATAAAATTATAAGACATTTCATAAGCACCTTTAGCCAGTTCGTATGATCCGGTCAGCGAAATTTTACCGCTTGGATCAACTCCCGCTGTAAGTTGTGCATCACCCTGTACTTCAAGAAAATCACCATTGCCCTCATCAATAATAACATTAAAAATAGCCGTAGAATCCACTTCTATGTTCAATGCCAGGTTCATGCCGGTAATATCTGTACGGTTTAACGTATCTGCTTTGGAATCAAGTGCGGAGGTTAGTGCCGTCGCAGCCGCAGGATGATCCTTGTCGACAAATTCTACTATTCCTTCCCGCTCAACTACGGCAGGATTATTTTGAGGAAGTACAATGGTAAAATTGGTACCGTCATTCACCTTCACATTTCCATCTACAACCGGACTCTTCATATCCCCTTCTACCCGCAGATCGCTCGTCAGGAATACGGTACCATAGTACAGGTCATTATCCTTTTTTGTGCTGTTCATCGCTCTGAAATTAGCTGTATTAATATCCAGGCTGAATCCATAATCGAGATAGTTTGATGTATAAAGCATGCCATCAGCAACCGCAGTATTTCCTAAAGAATCCTGTAAAGTAAACGTATCAAACTCAATACCTTCTGATGTAAATTTAACGCTTTCATTATCAATCTGGTAATAACCATTGAGCATAGAGATGGTGAAAGCAGCTTTATTAAATCCCACATCACCACGGACCACAGGCGTGGCGAAGTCGCCCGTTATTTTAAGGTTCCCGTTTATACTGCCGCTTGCATTTCGCATATTTCCCAGGGAGAAACCCTCGATAGTTTTAAGGTTTATATTGGCTATATCCAGATTGAGATCAAGCTTGTTTTGCGCATTGATGTAGTAGTTACCATTTAGGGTTACATCGTTGCCGCGCCCGGTGATACGAGCTGTTGCTGCAAGAGTATTGGCATTGCGATTGTTTACAAGCAAACTAATATCCCCTACGGTATCCGTCATGAAATTAAAATCTTTCACGTTCAGGTCTGCTGTAAAAACAGGAGAGGTGTTCAGGTTGCTCACCAAAGCATTCCCGTTTATTACTCCACCTGCCAGAAGTGAGTCTTTCTGAGCAAAAGAAGTAAGGGTTTCTATCCTGAAGTTGGCAAAATTTACTGAGAGCGGCGCATTTAATGCTTGCGGAGTGCTATTTATAGAAAGACTCTGCCCGGCCCTTGATAATTCAAAGTTTCGGGCAAGGATTCCACGCGGCCCGAATTGCAGTGCATTTCCTTGTGAAACAGTCCATGGATCATAGTTAAGCATGAGTCCGTTAGGGTTAAAGCTGAACTGGTATTGATTTGCATTTGATGTAAATAAGCCCGCAAGCTGGTAACGGTCTTTTCCGGCAATATCTTTTACATTCAGGTTTACATCAAGCTGGTTGTTTTGCGCTTTACCGTTTAAAGTTGTTTTGTTAACCTGAAGATTTGCGGAGCCCGCCCGATCCAGATTTAGTGAATAATTAAAAGCCCCTCCCGCAGTATTCGCCTCTAACTTCAGGTTATTTACAGAATAACCCATAAAGCTGGCTTGGGGAATATTCCCTGAAAGATTTACCGTACCTGCTGCGCTATTCAGGTTGCCGCTAAAATCGGCTGTTTCTAAATCAGTGAGCGACGGAACAAATTGTTGCAGAAGCGGGTGATTATTCAGATGTGCTGAAAAAGTAAAATCATGTGCAGTAGTTAAACGCACTGGTTTAATGTCACCGATTTTAAAGTATTTATTTATCTCATTGGTGAATGCCCCGGCAACTTCTGTAAGCTTATAACGACCCGTAAGGTTAGCGGTTAATACCTGTGAGCGGACTTTCAGGTCACGCTGATCGCCAGTAGCAGATGCAGCAAGAGCAATGCTGTCTAATTGATAACGCTTGCCATTTGCTGAAACAATTACATTGCTGGCATCCATAGTTCCAATCAGGCGGTCGGGGTTTGTGGAAGGAAGATCACCAACTATTTTACCATGGAACCGAAGATCCTGGTCATATAATTTTAAGGCTTGTAAATTGGCACTGTCAACATCCAGTGTAAATACTAATGCGGGAAATTCGGAACGCAGATTAGCTTTTGCCTTCAGTTTTAAACGTGCATTCGGATCGTTAAGGCTTGCCGTTGTGGTGAGCTTTTGATTTGCAAAATTCCCGCTTGCAATAAGATTCCGGTATCCGTATCCGTAAACTTCTGCTTTTTGAGCATTAACATTAAAAGTGGTCCGCATGAACTTCGGATCAAATCCGGACCCGCTCACTTTTGCTGTTCCTGTAAAGCGGCCCATTGTGGCTTCCTGCTTAATCAATCTGCCAATATTAAAGTTTGCCAAACTGATATTGGCATTGTATGAGTTCCCGCGCATACTGGCTACTGTTCTGGCTGACCCGATGCTGGATGTAAGGTTCAGGTTGGTTTTAAAATTAGCTGCAGAGCCGTTAAAGTTTCCGTTCAGGCTGAAAGTCTGAGGTAACCGGATATCAGGCGGGATTACGCCGCGTGACACAAGCGCATTAAGATCACGGCTGCCTGATGTAAACTCAGCAATAGAAAGATTAAAGTTAGAACGGGTCATATCCGGCAAACCGGTGATCCACCCGGATGCCCGTATCTTTGTATTAGTTAAGCCTGAAATATAAAGCGCAGGTATGCGCATATCATTCACCTTTCCTGTTACTTTTCCGTTTATATTTAAGAACAGGTTTGGATTCCTTTTAAACGGATCGATAGTAGCAAGGTCGGGCATAAATAGCAGCACATCTCTAAAGCCAACCGTACTGCTCTTCAGGTTAATGTCAATTCCCATATCACCCGGATTTTCTACCAGGCTTTCCAGCGAGTTGTAACTCAGTTGGATCTTATCTTTAAGTTCAGTACGCGATGTCCGGACATACATATTTTTAAGGGACATTTGTTTTGCACCATACAGAAAATCGCCGCGTAATTGCCTAAGATCCAGCCCGCTTTTTTCAGTTAGGCTTAATTGAGTAACCTTACCTGAAATTTCCAGGGGAGTGTAAATTACATGCTGTGCATGACCATTTAAATTCCGGATATTCAGGTGCATAAAATCCATCCCCCGGGCTAAACGTTTCTGGTTCAGGTCATCGAATTTAATGTGATTGTTTTTTAACTTAAGATCAGCCAGCCGGATAGTCCAACCTTTTTCTGCCTCATTTGCAATAGTTTCAGCTGTGTTTTCTATGGCTTGCTTTGCAATTTTCCCTAAACCCAGAAGTGCTTTTGTATCAGAAAGGTTAATGCTTTTAACCAACACATCCTGGTTCCTGATATCAATTTTATTCATCTGAACCAAAAGCTTACCAAGATCAACCTGTGTATTGATGGCCGTGATATCGTTTTTATAATCCACCTTGATCTTTGATAAATCAATAGTTCCCAACGTCAGATTCATTACCGGTGATGATGAAGGGGTTTTAGTAACCGAAGGTGTATTTTCATTCGTAACGGCTTTTATTTTTACGGGTTTGCGCTGGTATATAGTAGCATTGAGGCCTGCTAACTTCATTTTTGGGATATTATAACGCATATTATCCAAATCAAAATCAGTAATCCGGGTATCAAAATGAGCTAAACGGAAGCGTACATCGCTGCCTGAAACATCATCACGGTAGTTAACATAAATACGGTCGAGGTTAATTTTATCGAGGGAAAATTTCAATGCTGCAGCACTGTCAGTCAGGTAAGCATCCTTGGATTGCTCTTTAATAAATGCTTTAAGAATGTAATCAAAGTTAAAAGCACTGTCAGGCATGGTGCGATGAACATTCGCAGTTATGCCCCGCAAATCAATCAGGTTTATCTGCACCTGGTTGCTTAATAATTTCAGCATGTCCAGATCAACCTTCAACGTATCACCCGCTATAAGGGTATCCCGTTTTTGATCCTGGAAATAAACACCCTCCAGCACCAGACTTTTTGGAAGATCAAGGCTGATCTTGTTAATCTGTACCGGTGTTTTAATTTTATTCTGGATGAAAGAGACTACCTTTTTGCGACCCCAGTCCTGTACGGCAGGAACATGAATCAAGGCAAAAATCAGCACACTCAGCATAATTACGCTGGCTATGATCCACAGGAAAACCTTCAGAGCAAGGCGGGTGTAATTATTCAAAATTCAGGGTGGTTTTGTAATATGTATATAACGCTAAAAATGGCAAAATGTTTGATTTAAAGGCAATATAGATAAATTTTGCTATGTAATAAACAGATAAAAAATTGAGCTAAGTACCCCGTGTTTCTTTTGTATTTACCTGCTCACTCGTAAGCCATGCATGATGATTAATTACTGCCCGAATATCAAAAAACGAATAATTAGAACCTAATTTTTCTTTTATACCATTCATGCCCGGATTTTTGGCAACTCCGATTTCTTTAAGTATAACATCTACTTTATCTTTTGCAATAAGATCAAAAACAGATAATTCACCGGTTTTAACAAACTGGGCCAGGTGCCCCTCGATGGTAGTTTGGGCATAACAGCGGTCTGCCGCTATTTCCGATATTTTTTTACCTTCTTTAAAAAGCTGCAGGGAATAACGCTGGCTTGAACCGCGCTCCTGTTTTTCTTTTATAGTCCCGGCATCATCATCCGCAGATCGGGTTAATTTTTTATCCTGTTCAAGTACCTTTAATAGCGTTGCATTATCGTTACCTTTCATCAGACCTTCAGCGAGTGAGAAAGCCTGCTTGAGGAGGTTCGTCTTTTGCTCAAACTCGTGCTCCAGGATGCGTAATGCCTTCAGGTATTTTTTAACCTGCTTTTTCCCGCGTACTTCCCTGATGTGTTGCTTTAGCGGCAGGATCAGGGCCTCGTCCATTTCTTTAGTAAAGTAAGTGCAGGCGGCATTTATCCGTTCAAATAACTGGTTGTAATCCTGCTTTTCAGAGTTTAGTAACAAATCCAGGCGGGGGCGGAATTTAGCTGCTACTTCTTCAAGCTTAATTGCAGCATCAAATAAAGTATGGCCCATTTCTATAGCTTCCGGTTTATTTTCAATACGCCGTTTTTCATAACCCAGGTTATGTTCCTGAATAATTTCTATTAGTTTTTGCCAGTTGAACGCTTTTTTTACGGTCTGAAAGATAAATTTCTTTTGTTCTTCTTTGAGCAGGATTCCCAGGGCGGCCTCATCCTCCTGATTTGTAATAAACTCCAGAACTTCTTTGCTACAGGTTACATTATTAGAATTTATTCGCGAAAGTAAAACCAGTCCTTTCAATGTTGTTACCCGGCTCAATGCTACGTAAACCTGCCCAGCAGCAAATGATTTTCCGGCATCAATAACCGCACGTTCAAACGTTAGCCCCTGGCTTTTATGTATAGTTACTGCCCATGCAAACCGGATTGGGAATTGCTTAAATTCTCCGAGAATCTCTTCTTCTATCCTTCCTTCCTCTTCGTTATTCTTATATCGTATATTTTTCCATGATTCCTTTTCCAATCGAAAGTCATCTTCACCGGGGAATGAAACAAATATACCTTCCTGATTAATGCGACTGACTGTTCCGATTTTCCCATTAAAAAACCGCCTGTTCTCGCCTTTGTCATTTTTAATGAACATAATCTGCGCACCTGTTTTCAAACGCAGCACTTTATCCAATGGAAAAAGTTTCTCATCAAAATTGCCTGTGGTTTCCGCTTTAAACAAGTGCATTTCACCGTTCAACTCATTTAACTTTTGTTCATTAATGGTATCAGCCTGATGGTTATGAGAAGTAAGGGTGATGTAGTTGCTTTCATTGGCTGCATGAAAATTAGGGTTATAACATTTTTCAAGCAGCTCAAGATCATCTCTTGTTAACTGGTTATTCCGGATGTTGTTAAGGATCTGAATGAATTCAGGTTCGTTTTGCCGGTAAATATTCTTTAGTTCAATTTGCAGAGGGGGGGCCTCTTTAGTCACTAACGCATCAAAGAAGAAAGGAGAAGCATAAAACTCTTTCAATATTTGCCACTCTTCTCTTTTAACTACGGGTGGCAACTGAAAAAGATCGCCAATATACAACACCTGCACACCTCCAAATGGAATAGCTGGATTTTTTCTGAAGTGGCGTAAAATCACGTCTATTGCATCCAGCATATCTGCCCGAACCATAGATATTTCATCTATTACAAGTAATTCAAGTTCGTTAAGTAAGGCTATTTTTTCTTTATTAAACCGGATACTTTGAAGCAGGGCATGTCTGTTACTGATGTTTTGGTTTAAATCGTTAAAAATACTTCGCTGAGTGGGGATGTATGGCCCGAAAGGTAATTGGAAAAGTGAATGTAGAGTGACACCACCGGCATTAATAGCTGCTACGCCGGTAGGTGCTGCAATCACCGCTTTCTTTTGTACCGAGCTTTTTATGTATTTCAGAAAGGTAGTTTTCCCGGTACCTGCCTTGCCAGTTAAAAATACGTGCTGGCTGGTATGGTTAACAAAGGAGGATGCAAGCTCGAAAACTTCATTTTTATCGGGTTCTGACATTTTCTGATTGTAAAACTACTAATCTACCGCCAAGATAATTATTTTACAAATCCGGAATGTTAAGTCTTTTGTTGAAAAATCACTCCGGAGAGAACTACTATAATCAGTAAATTTGGTTCTTGTCGTTTTGGTAAGGTTAGCGTTTGATTAATGCCTGAATTTTCACATCTGCACGTACATACCCAATTTTCTTTGCTCGACGGAGCTGCCGATATTACTAAACTTTTTAAGAAAGCTGCCGCCGATGGGATGAAAGCTATGGCTATAACCGATCATGGAAACATGTTCGGCGCTTTCAAATTCGTCGCTGAAGCAGCTAAACATGGTGTAAAACCCATAGTAGGCTGTGAATTTTATGTGGTGGAAGACCGGCATAAAAAGCAGTTTACCAAAGAGAATAAAGATATCCGCTGGCACCAGCTTTTCCTAGCTAAAAATGCCCAGGGATACAAGAATCTGATCAAACTTTGTTCACTCGGCTTTATTGAGGGAATGTACAGCAAATGGCCACGGATAGATAAAGAATTAATTGAAAAATATCATGAGGGATTGATTGCTACTACGTGCTGCATTGGCGCTTCGGTTCCTCAAACCATTCTTAAAAAAGGTGAAGAAGATGCTGAAAAAGAGTTTAAATGGTGGCTGGATATGTTTGGCGAAGATTATTATATCGAGCTTCAGCGCCATGACATTCCGGAACAGGCCGTTATTAACGAGGTACTGCTAAAGTTTGCAAAAAAGTACAATGTAAAGATCATTTGCTCTAATGATTCCCATTACGTAGATCAGCAGGATGCAAACGCACATGATATTTTGCTTTGTGTAAATACCGGCGATATGCAAAGCACCCCGATCGCCACAGATGAAGAAGGGGGAAAAGGATACCGTTTCGGTTTTCCGAATGATCAGTTCTATTTTAAAAGTCAGGCCGAGATGGGCCAGTTGTTTCATGATCTGCCTGAATCACTTGATAATACCAATGAGATTGTTGATAAAGTAGAAATACTTCAGCTGAAGCGAGACATACTGCTTCCCAATTTTCCGATACCGGAAGAATTTAAGGTTCACGCTGATGATGTACTTAATCAGTGGGAATACCTGAAGGATTTAACTTACAAGGGAGCAAAAAACCGCTACCAGGATATTTCTGCAGAGATTCAGGAGCGGATAGATTTCGAGCTTTTCACGGTACGGACGATGGGTTTTGCCGGATACTTTCTTATCGTATCTGATTTTATCAGGGCAGGACGCGATATGGGTGTTTTTGTAGGGCCGGGTAGGGGATCGGCAGCCGGCTCTGTGGTGGCGTACTGTATCGGGATAACCAACATAGATCCTATTAAATACAACCTGCTTTTTGAGCGTTTCCTGAATCCGGACCGAAAATCAATGCCCGATATTGATACCGACTTTGATGATGCCGGACGGCAAAAAGTGATTGATTATGTAGTTGATAAATACGGAAAAAACCAGGTAGCACAGATCATTACCTATGGCTCTATGGCGGCACGTACAAGCATCCAGGACGTGGCACGCGTATTGGATGTTCCGCTTCCTGATGTAGCTGCCCTCAAGAAACTGGTTCCTGAAACGCTGGGGATTACGCTTAAAGATGCTTTTGAACAGGTGCCCGAATTAAAGGAAATCCTTAAAGGAAATGATATCAGAGCAAAAGTACTGCGAGAAGCTGAAAAACTGGAAGGGTCTGTACGGAACACCGGAATTCATGCCGCTGGGATTATTATTGCACCGAATGACTTAACTGATATTATTCCGGTAGCTATGCTGAAGGATTCCAATCTTTTAGTAACCCAGTTTGATGGCCGTGTAATAGAAGATGCCGGCGTAATAAAAATGGACTTCCTGGGTTTAAAAACCCTCACTATTCTGAAAGATGCGCTACGCCTGATCAAGGAAAACCACGACGTGGAAATTGAGATTGATGAGATATCTCTTACTGATCAAAAAACTTTTGAGCTTTACCAGCGCGGTGACACAAACGGGACGTTCCAGTTTGAAAGTGACGGAATGCAAATGTACCTGCGTGACCTGAAACCGGATAAGTTCGAAGATCTGATTGCTATGAATGCGCTTTACAGACCGGGGCCGATAGAGTATATTCCCAAATTTATATCGCGTAAGCATGGCCGTGAAGAAGTAAGCTATGACCTGGCAGATATGAAAGAGCACCTGGAAGAAACGTATGGCATTACGGTTTATCAGGAGCAGGTGATGCTTTTATCGCAAAAGCTGGCAAATTTTAGTAAAGGTGATGCCGATGTGTTGCGTAAGGCGATGGGTAAAAAGCAAATTGAGGTTCTCAATAAGATGAAGGCTCAATTTATGGAAGGATGTAAAGCCAATGAACATGATGCTAAAACAGCTGAAAAGATCTGGACAGATTGGGAAGCATTTGCACAGTACGCTTTTAATAAATCGCACTCTACCTGTTATGCATTTGTAGCCTATCAAACCGCATATCTCAAAGCCAATTATCCTTCTGAATATATGGCGGCTGTTTTAAACAACCAGAACAGTATTGAGAAGATTTCTTTCTTTATGGATGAATGCCGTAAGATGGGAATTGCTGTACTGGGTCCGGATATTAATGAATCTGATATGAGCTTTGCCGTAAATAAAAAGGGAGAAGTGCGTTTTGGAATGGCCGGAATGAAAGGGGTAGGCGAGCGGGCTGTGGAAAGTATTGTTGATGAGCGGCGTGAGAGCGGGCCTTATAAAGATATTTTTGATTTTGCGCGTCGAACAAATCCACGTGCAGTAAGTAAAAAAGTGTATGAAAACCTGGTTTTTGGTGGTGCTTTTGATTGTTTTGGATATCACCGTGCCCAGTTCTTCTGTAAACCGGAAGGTGCAACATTAGTCGGTATCGAACGATTGATTAAATACACCAATGATTACCAGAATAGCCAGAACTCTTCGCAGGTTTCGCTTTTTGGCGGCACCACGGATGCTAACATTTCCGAGCCTCCCATGCCTGAGTGCCCTGAATGGGGCCTGATAGAGAAGCTGAAATACGAAAAAGAAGCAATAGGTATTTATCTTACCGGACATCCTTTAGATAATTATAAGTTTGAGATGGATCATTTTTGCTCACACCAGGTAAAGCATCTCAGCCTGATAAATAAAATTAAAAACGCGGAGCTGTTTGATGATGATAAGGATGAGTTTAACAAGATCCGTAACCGTGATCTTTGTATCGGCGGGCTTGTTTCGGCATGCCAGCATCGAACAACTAAAAACGGAAAGCCTTTTGGCTCATTTATGCTTGAGGATTACAGCGAAACATTTGAAGTGGTGCTGTTTGGGGAAGATTATGTAAAGTTTAAACAGTTTTTAACGGATGCGTATTTTCTCCAGATCAAAGGAACAGTATGTGAACGGTTTAAGCAAAAGGATAACTGGGAGTTTAAAGTAAACAGTATTACGCTGCTTTCGGATCTGCGTGAAAAAATGGCGAAATGTTTGACTATCCAATTGCCACTACATGAGTTGTCTGATACATATATTTCAAAGCTCGATGAGATCATTCAACTCAACTCTGATCAGAATCCAAACCGTAACTGTCAGCTTCGTTTTAATGTACTTGATTATGAAGAAACGGTTTCTTTGGATATGCCGTCAAAAAACGTCAAAATTTTTCCAAGTAATGAGTTTTTAGAACATCTTGAACTAAATAATATTAAATATAAACTGAACCAAACGCATTAATTAGCTGTTAGCACAATGTCATATTGTCAACAACCGTTTGTGGCAGAGATTTTGACTGGTATCTTTATACAAATTAAATTATTATGGCATTAGAAATAACAGATGCAAACTTCGATGAAGTAGTGCTGAAATCAGACAAACCCGTATTAGTTGACTTTTGGGCGGAATGGTGCGGTCCATGCCGTATGGTTGGGCCGGTAGTAGAGGAATTAGCAAAAGAATACGAAGGCAAGGTTGTAATTGGTAAAGTAAATGTGGATCATAATCCAGGGATTTCCATGAAATTTGGGATTCGTAATATACCTGCGTTACTATTCTTTAAGAATGGTGAAATTGTAGATAAACAAATTGGTGCTGTGCCAAAGTCTGTTTTAGCAGAAAAATTAATTAAACAGTTAGCTTAATTAAAATTTGCAAATACAAATCCCGCTCAAAGTGCGGGATTTTTGCTTTGAACACAGGCCCATTTTTAGATGCAAAATATATTGTGAGTGAATTATTAGCTACTAAGAAAATCCCTACTACTAAAGTTCAATAGAAAAAGTAGTTCCAATGTTAGGCTCACTGGTTACAGAGATGTTTCCACCAAAGGTTTCGATCTGTGTTTTGGTCATAAAAAGCCCCACCCCTTTACTGTCATATCCCCGGTGAAAAATTTGATTTAACTTAAACATATTGTTTCCATGGAGTTTTAAATCTATTCCAAGGCCATTATCTTTAAAAGTTAGTAGTGTTTTTTCGTTTTTAAGAACGGATGTAATTACTAGTTCCGGAGGGATATTTAATTTGCTGTATTTTAAAGAATTGCTGATTAAATTATAAAATATGCTTTCTAAATAAATTCTTGGAAACTTAATTGTTGACACTTCAAAATCCGTAGTAATAGTAGCCTTCAAAGAAACAAACTGACCCTTTAGCATGGATTCTACGCCGGTAATTATTTCGTTTAAATTACAGTCATCATAAGCCAGGTTATTATTATTCCGGACTTCCATGACTTTCATCAACTCATTCAGGGTTTCATTTAAAGTGGTACTGGATTGTTCAATCATGCCCAGCAATTCTGCTTTCTCTGTTTCAGAAGTTGCTTGAGAAACCATCTCAAGCAGCATCGAAATGCTACCGGCCGGACCTCGTAAATTATGAGCAACAATCCGGTTAAAATCTTCATACTGACTGATTTTATTTTCTAAATCTAAAGCTCTTTTATATTCATCAATATCAGTACATGAGCCAAACCATTTTACAATTTCTCCATTTGAATCTCTCATTGGAACAGCCCGTCCCAAATGCCATCTATATATCCCGTCTGAAGCCCTTTTAAATCTATATTCTACTTCATATGCTTTTCCGGTTGTAAAGGATTCCGTCCATACCTTAATGCAATTTTCTAAATCATCAGGATGCAATACAGGCTCCCATCCCCAGCCCAAAGTTTCTTCCATTGTTAAACCGGTATAATCAAACCAATGTTGATTATAGTAATCTAAATTCCCATCGGGTTTAGAGGTCCAGATAATTTGAGGGATTGAGTCAGCTCAAAATTTAAATTCTTTTATTTTTTCTATCGTGCGATCCTGTTGTTTAACAATATCTATTTTTTCCAGTAACGTATAATTTAATTTTTCCTGTGTTTCTATAGATTTTTTTAATGCCAGTTCTGCCAGTTTGTACGTGCTACTATCAATAAAAACGCCTCTGAGTTTTATAATCTGATTATCGGGACCATATACGGGCTCACCAACAGATCTTACCCATTTATCGTGTTTTTTTAACTGCAATTCTAAATCCCACTTGGTTCCATTTACTACAGCATTTTCAACTGCCTGAACCAAAGCATCTTTAGAAGATGCCTTGAATAATTCTAATGTTTCTTCGCTTTGGCGGTTAAAGTCATAGTCGATATCAAAAATGTCATATACCGTTTTTGTCCATAGAGATTCGTTTTTGATCAAATCGTTTTCCCATCCGCCTACTTTGGCCACTTTATTGGTTTGCTCTAAAATTTCCCTGGTGCGTTTCAAATCCTTCTCCAGCTCATGTTTTTCTGTAATATCAATAGCATTACCAATGATGTATCCACTGCCATCGTTATTACGTTCCAGTACGTTACTAAACATCCATATAAGTAACGATCCGTTTTTATGCCGGGTTGCCATCTGCCCTTTTGACCTGCCTTTGCTTATTATTTCGGATAAGTAAGCGGTTAAGAGAGGATGGTGCACAGCAGGTACAATATCAAACAGGCTTAATTTTGAAATTTCTTCTCTTGTATAGCCTAAAAGTAGTGCTCCGGCATTATTAACAGAGATGAACTTACCATGCAAATCATGAGTGCACATTAGCCCGTGCGAGTTATCAAAAAAGGCCCTGAGGTTTTTTTCGCTTAAAACCAGTTCTTCCTCTCTTATTTTATCAAGGGTAATCTCTCTGCCTATACAGAATATATTACCGCTGGCGGGTTCTGCAGAAGCAGTCCAGTGTATAGTTTTATACTCATCCGAACTTGTTTTGTAGCGATTGATGAAACTGATAGTATTTACTCCTTCAGTCAATTTTTTTACTTCATTGAGTGTACTTTCAACGTCATCCGGATGTATCATATCCAGGAGAGGAGTGCTTGTAAGGAATTTAGCACTATAACCCAGTAATCTTTCAAATGCTGGGTTAACTTTTTTGAAACAGCCATTCATTCCGGCAATACCTATTGCATCAATTGATAATTGATAGAGTCTCTCAAAATTTTGTAATTTTTCTTTTTGCGTTTCTTCAGCAATGAGTGAGATAGTCTCCTGGGCGAGCAACACCAATCCTCTTTTTTGGTTGGGTGATAATGATTTAGGTTTATAGTCAATAACACACAATGTACCCAGTACATTTCCTTCAGAATTAATTAAAGGATAACCGGCATAAAAACAGATGTGTGGATCACCAGTAACAAATGGGGTTTCTTTAAAACGGTCATCTGTAGTTGCATCTTGTACTTCGAAAAGAACGGTATCCATTACCGTGTACTGACCAAATAGCGAATCTATAGGGACTTCTGTAATATCCGTTCCCATTTTGGATTTAATCCATTGGCGTTTTTCATCTATAAATGATATTAATGAAACAGGAACATCGCAGACAAGGGCTGTTAGTTCTGTTATACGATCAACATCATGTTGGTTTAAATAATTAAAAAACTGACGATCATGCAACTCTTGTACGCGTTCTTTTTCCATTTACCCGGACGGGAAGCTATTTATAATTCATTATGACTTTAACGAATATCGTAATAGAATAGTTATGAGTTGTATTTAATATAATTTATGTTGGTGTACTCGAATATTCGCTGGCTTCGTAAATTTATATCAGCCTGCTACTAATTTAAGTTGCTGCATTTGCTGGCCCAGCCGGTGAACGGTGTCCTCTATTTTTTTGATTTGGTTTGCTGATGGATTCTTTACACCGGATGCATATTGACGCACAAGACCAGCATTAATTCCAGAAAGACTGGCAATATCAGAAATTTTTAGAAAGCTATATTGCTCAAAAAAAGTCTGCAGATCAAACGTGTGAAAAAAAGATATTCGATCCGGATTAACCTGATGCTGTCTTTTTAACAATTGTCTTATCTGATCTTCTAATTCTGAAATACTGATGGCAACATCTACTACTAAGCTATCTTCATAGTTTACGCGGCCCCAAATTTGTCCGTCATCCGCTTTCTCGATAACGAGTTCTAATTCTAATTGCTGAGTTTTCATAATTGTTGAGTTTTCATATGAAGCAAAGGTCTGGCTACTTTAGCCCCGCTTGTTTTAAAATTGCTTTTGCTGTACCCACCGGTACATCGCCTTTGTGCATAGGAATTGTTACCTTACCAGGCTTAATCGGATGGATGAAGTGCTTATGACTTCCGGTCTGATTTTTTACCTGCCATCCACCTTTTATCAGCAATTTTCTATCTCTTTTGCTTTCACTTATTAAAGGTAGCAAATTTGCTACTTGTTTACAAATCTATTTTCACCTTTTTTAACCGCTCCAAACGTTTCTGATGCACCTTGATTATAGTTAAATCTTAATGTTCCTATGTTGTGATTTGCTTTCATTCTTTGATTTACTGATATTTACCACAACGCCGCTGCTTTGTCTACTTCCGCCTTGTCAGTTGTGATTTGCTTTCATTCTTTGATTTACTGATATTTACCACAACGTTTAAGGGTTTCCATGTATTACATTTTGTGTTGTGATTTGCTTTCATTCTTTGATTTACTGATATTTACCACAACCTGTTCATACTGCTTTAAATTTAAGTGGTTGTTGTGATTTGCTTTCATTCTTTGATTTACTGATATTTACCACAACTAAAAGTTACAAGAACTGAAGATTTATGGGTTGTGATTTGCTTTCATTCTTTGATTTACTGATATTTACCACAACGAAAGGCGTTGAGTGAGCGGATAGCGGATGGTTGTGATTTGCTTTCATTCTTTGATTTACTGATATTTACCACAACGAAAGTAGTTTAGGGTTAAAGTCTTTAGCCGTTGTGATTTGCTTTCATTCTTTGATTTACTGATATTTACCACAACGTTGAGGCAAATACTCCAACAGCCTTTTTAGTTGTGATTTGCTTTCATTCTTTGATTTACTGATATTTACCACAACAATAAAAATTATTCTCAATACGACATTTAGTTGTGATTTGCTTTCATTCTTTGATTTACTGATATTTACCACAACTTGATAACTACAACATCTCGAGCTTCCTTGTTGTGATTTGCTTTCATTCTTTGATTTACTGATATTTACCACAACCTTTAAGCAGGGATGCAATCTTTTCTGTTAGTTGTGATTTGCTTTCATTCTTTGATTTACTGATATTTACCACAACCCGATGCGAGTACATCACCTGAACCGGAAAGTTGTGATTTGCTTTCATTCTTTGATTTACTGATATTTACCACAACTATTTGGTATCCGTGAAAAACTGTACAATGGTTGTGATTTGCTTTCATTCTTTGATTTACTGATATTTACCACAACAATTTTGTTATAGGATATTCAAGGTCTGTAGTTGTGATTTGCTTTCATTCTTTGATTTACTGATATTTACCACAACGAAGAGGCGATATGGCCGGTGCTTAAAACAGTTGTGATTTGCTTTCATTCTTTGATTTACTGATATTTACCACAACCTGGTTGCCAGCCTTCGTTCAGGACGCGGGGTTGTGATTTGCTTTCATTCTTTGATTTACTGATATTTACCACAACAAATGCTGATCAACAACTTTTGTTGGATAGTTGTGATTTGCTTTCATTCTTTGATTTACTGATATTTACCACAACGGTAACTGTAGCGGATCCTGTCTTTCACAGTTGTGATTTGCTTTCATTCTTTGATTTACTGATATTTACCACAACTAAAGGACTTTGAAAACTGCGGATACGCCAGTTGTGATTTGCTTTCATTCTTTGATTTACTGATATTTACCACAACGTTGAAACTAATTCACCTTCAGCATTCTTAGTTGTGATTTGCTTTCATTCTTTGATTTACTGATATTTACCACAACATACGCATTATCCGAACATTGTCGGACTAAGTTGTGATTTGCTTTCATTCTTTGATTTACTGATATTTACCACAACTTTTTGCAGGACGGGGAACTATGGCTGGATGTTGTGATTTGCTTTCATTCTTTGATTTACTGATATTTACCACAACACCGTATCAGCATCCAGTACTCCTGAAAGTTGTGATTTGCTTTCATTCTTTGATTTACTGATATTTACCACAACGCAAAGAGGAACTAGCTGATGATGTATGGGTTGTGATTTGCTTTCATTCTTTGATTTACTGATATTTACCACAACCAACGTGTGCTTCTTGAGCGAATCCACTGTGTTGTGATTTGCTTTCATTCTTTGATTTACTGATATTTACCACAACTTTAATTACGACAACCACTGGTTAACAAATGTTGTGATTTGCTTTCATTCTTTGATTTACTGATATTTACCACAACAGATACTGGTGGCGTTGTTGAACTAGCTATGTTGTGATTTGCTTTCATTCTTTGATTTACTGATATTTACCACAACTTTTTGCAGGACGGGGAACTATGGCTGAATGTTGTGATTTGCTTTCATTCTTTGATTTACTGATATTTACCACAACTCTGCTCTATCAGTTGACCTTCGTAGATTAGTTGTGATTTGCTTTCATTCTTTGATTTACTGATATTTACCACAACGCATCTTCAGGTATTACATCAACCAAACCCGTTGTGATTTGCTTTCATTCTTTGATTTACTGATATTTACCACAACGATGATTATATTTTATTCATCCGCTTTTTAGTTGTGATTTGCTTTCATTCTTTGATTTACTGATATTTACCACAACATACCAGCATTCAATGAGCTGTAAGTCAGTATTTTAAACAAAAAATTAGAATTAAAAAATCCCGGTTGCTTTAAGCTTCCGGGATTAATTCTAAAACAATTCTAATTGCTGCGGGGTATCGGGAAGGCTCTTTTCTTCTTTTCCGTAGAATAATTCCATCATTCCAAACTGCTTATCGGTGATCGTCATAATGCCGACGTGGCCTTTAGGAGGTAAACTTTTTTTCACCCGTTTAATATGTACATCCGCATTTTCCCTGCTGCTGCAATGCCTTAAGTAAATCGAAAACTGGAACATGGCGAACCCATCTTTCATAATATCCTTACGAAATTTTGTATAAATCTGCCTGTCTTTTTTAGTTTCAGTCGGGAGGTCGAAGAATACTAATACCCACAAAATCCGATATTCATTTAAACGCATGTATTAAAATGGCAGTTCCATATCATCAGAAGCAGGTTTTTCATAAATAGAGCCATCTTCAGCCGCCTCACTAACGGGATTCTTAGCAGGTTTATAACCTGTACGCCTGGTGTCAAAATCCTTCATCAGCGGATAATTGATTTTCCGCAGTGTTCCTGCATAACATTTAGCCAGGGATGCGGTAGTACTTTGCAGTCCTACCATTAGCGGACTGGTTCCTTTATCAAATTCCACATCAACGGTAGCAATGCCAAGCAACCGGCTTTTTATAGCAGTACCAAGTTCCAGAAAATTTTCGCCATCATCAATAATGCGTAAGACGATCCTGTCCACATAAGGCCGATAGGGTTCCATGATATCATCTGCAAGGCAGTAAGCATTGTATTTGTTGCGATGATGAATGCCTAAGGTGGGTAACAGCCCTGATGAAACCAGTCCACGTGATACAATCGCTCTTAAAATGGCATATCCATAATTCAAAAGATTATTAGGCGGATCTCCCTCACGGCCCCTGAAGAACTCAATTTTTTTAGGAAATACATTTTTCCAGTAATAGGCTGCCGCCCGTCCTTCATAATTATCCGGGTCGCCCGACCGCACGCTTTTTGCCCAGTATAACATATTTTCATGATCAATACCCCGTTCAGCTAATACAGCAGCCTGGTTCAGTATCTTAGCCTGAATAGTTTGCTGCCATAATTGTTTTTTTAGAGGCTGCGACGCATCCACCTGATACCGGAAACGCTCACTCTGTGTATCATGTCCATCAAGCGGAAGCATCATCCCGGTAGGCATGTGGCTATGGTCGCAGGTTACAATAGCTACATTGTTTCTCAATAACCCCGCTATACAGGCATGGGTAATGGTGATCTGCTGATGATCGAGCACTACCACGCCAATGTCTTCTATCGGAACATATTTTTTCGACTCTTTTTCACCTAAAACTTTCAGATGCGGAAGGTCGATAACTAACTGATCATCCCTGCTGCTAAGGTAAGCGGGGTTGTTAAAAAGCAAGGTTCTTTTAATCATATTTCATGTATAGTATTGAATATATGAAGGTTATATGAATAAAGATAATTGTCTAACCGTGAAAATCCAAAATATAATTTTTGATCTTCACGGTAACTATAACTCCTGCAGCCTTCCTGAAATAAAGTCAGTGAGATTGCTGCTATGAATATTTGAATGGAGTTTAGCAGAATTAGCACGCGGTACAATCACCCGTCCTTCAGGTAATTTCAGATCATCCATAACGGTATAAAACCCTTTGGAGAGTACCGGATTAGACGAATATTTGATTTCTATACCCATTACAGGTTTCAGGCCATTTACTAATAATAAATCGCATTCTGCACCGTGATGGGTTCTATAAAAGTATAGATCTATATGAGCAGGCTTTAGCTGAAAGATCTGTTCAATTACATAGCCTTCCCAGGATGCGCCGACATTAATATTTATGGGCAGCTCTTCCGCAGATCCAACACGATTGATAACATGCAGTAAGCCGGTGTCGCGTAAATAGATCTTTGGCGATTTTACCAGCCGCTTGTTCGCGTTTACATACCATGCGGGTAATTGCCTGATCAAAAATGCGCCTTCCAAAAAGTCAAGATATCGCTTTATAGTCGGACCCGAAATGCCTAATGAACGCGCATACGTTTCTGAATTCCAGATGCCGCCGTTATTAGCAGCCAGCATATACCAGAAATTACGGATCAGCTTTTCCTGAAGCTTTACTCCAAACAGCTGCGATAGATCGCGTTCTATATACGTACGGATAAAATTTTCTGTCCAGCGGATAAATGCTTTATCGTCTGCCGCTGTTAACGCTAATGGGAAACCGCCTCTGTACCAGTGTTGTGATTGGCTGATAGTACTTTTTTTAGCTTCAACCAGATTAATTGGCGACAACTCGTTAAATGCTATCCGTCCGGCCAGCGACTCTGAAACTCCTTTTACCAGATCAGGCGAGGCCGAACCGGTAAGAATGAACCTGCCCGGCTTCCGGTGACTATCTATAATAGGTCTTAACTGTGAGAATAGTTTAGGCACCCGTTGTACTTCATCCAGTATAATGCAATGATCTTTGTACTCGTTAAAGATATAATCAGGGTCTTTTAATTTAGCAACATCTGCATCGCTTTCTAAATCAAAATATAAAATATCTTTCTGATGTTTTTTGGCTAATGATTTAGCCAGCGTAGTTTTGCCTACCTGCCTGGGGCCCAAAAGGGCGATTGCAGGAAATTCAGATAATAAAATATCAAGTTGCTTGGCTGCCAAACGGGTGATCATGGTAGCAAATATAATAACTTAACCGTGAAAATCAAAAGTTTGATTTTTGATTTTCACGGTTATAAGAATACGAGTTAACTGTTATACTTGATAACCCTCGTCTTTTTACACTAATCTTGCCACTGATATGACAAATTCATAATAATACGGAGGAGGAGCGTTGTTTATTAATATTCGCCTACTTTAACTATTTCTCCAATATGATTAATGCGGACTTTTACCATTTCGATAATTCCATTTAGCCCCAATTGTGGTTTATAACTAATGCCTTTCAGTTCTTTTGGCTCCTCAACATTTGTTTCCAAGTGATGTCTGAAAAAATAGTTTTTAGAGGCAATTTTTTGCACTCTAAATAAATATGGGCTAATAAGTTTATAGTTATCTCGGTTCGTCAAGTCAATTTCTTTAAGATTAAAATGTTCGGCTGGAAACACAAAATATTCATTTTGTTTCATGGTAAATAAAAATTCCCATTTTATATCTTGATTAAAAATTTTGTCAATAACTGGTAATCCTTGGTTGACTCTTTCTACAGCCTCATAAAATGACACCACTTTTTCTTGTAGATTTCTTTCCGCATCCCTGTAAATCGCTACATGATGGTTATTACCAGTACTTACAAAATCTACAGCTATGCGTTTGCCCTCTTTATTTAAAATATCTTTGCCGAAATGATCTTTTTTATAATGAAGCGGCTCCGCATTTTTTACGCCACTTATGGTTACTCTTTTTATTGCAATACCTTTTGCTTCATTTAGCCAGATAGGATTTTTGTCTAAATCTGAAAATGCTCTTTTAGGATCATCTTTGTTATCTTTTAATCGTTTTAATAGCACTTCCTTTACTGCTTTGTCTAATACTTTTTCAATTGTTTTTTCATCTTTAAAATTTTCGGGTGTGATGTCTTTACGGATGGAATAATTTTCTTCTAGCCAAACCAGTTTAATCTTTTCAGGAAGCTTTTCGGTTTTCGTTTCGGCCAAATAAATTGGATTTTTACTGATGGAATTTTTTCCGGAAAAGGCTTTTATGGGATCATTTCCATTTTCTGAGAGTCGTTGTAAAAGCAATTCTTTGTAAGTTGGATTGGCAACTTTGCTTATAGTTTCTAAATCAAACTTTGCGCTTATTTTTTCCTCACTGCCTTCGTAATACCGATACTTTCCATAAACGGTCTCTTTGTGTAATTGCCCCCTTGGTGTTAAAGCAATTTGAGGCTTTTCTTTGCCTTGAATTTTATTTTTATTTTTTGTTACAACTTTGTTTTTTGCTTTGTGCGATACCAGGACACTTTCCAAATGCTCTTTAGCTATTTGCCTGAAATTATGGATAGGGAGATTGAATTTCCGTTTCTTATTTCCGTCTTTATCTGTGGTTACATTCGTCTCCAGATTTTCTATGTTGGCAATAATTTTATGCAGCTTGTGATTTTCATCCTTGCGGGCATTAAGGTAATTTAGGTACTGAATGTGATTATGCTTAGTAAAAGCCACAGTCAATGCATCCATGGCGTGGTGTCGATGGTCGTTACGTTTACTCCAGTCTATGATACGTTCTTTAAAGCTGCCATCTTTCTTTTCCACCATTTGGGTCAAGCCCAGCTTTTTGAATTTGTCAAAATTGAGCTCTTGCATAATGTTAATCAAATCCCAGTCTTCACGCAATCTGTTAGTAATGCTCCCGGTAGTAGAAACTACTCTTCTGGTAATAGCATATAACATGCTTTTAGCTTTTTTAGCAATATATTGAGTGTCTCGCAAATCTCGTTCTATAAAGCCATCGCCAATTTCACTATCTTTTTTAATCAGCTTTTGATATTTTGCTTTATTGATGCCTTCTTCCTTGCTTTTTTTTCCTTGCTCAAAAAGATTTTCAATTCTATGTTGAAATTCGCTCAGAGCTTGTTCCCCATATTTGCTGTCTATATAATCATAGGCTGTTTTATTGCCTTTATCTAAATTATCTTTTCTAAATACAACGGTTTTGTTAGAAAAGCTATCGTCAAACAGTTTGGCCTGAGGTATAATGTGGTCAATATCAATTTGCTTGCTGAACAAAATCTCTCTCTGAATATAGGTGTTAGTGTATAGATCTTTGTAGCCATTGTTTTTTAATTCTTCGTACAATTTATATCGAATTATATCTGTGCGGGTAGGATTTTTAACACCAAATTCGGTTTGCAGTATTTTGAATATTTTCTCATGTTTAATTTTGGCTTCATTAACATTTGCCGTCATCTCTGCCCGTTCTTTGGCATTCTTTTTTAAATCTCGAGCTAATTCAATGCGTATTTCGTCGAATTTGAAATGCTCTATAATATTACCTTGCTTATCTTTCTTGCTGTTCTTTTCAATCAAAGTATTCACCACATTTACCAACTGATTGAGGATTTTCTCCACAACCGGATTACGCAAGCTGTTTTTCTTGAGCAGTTCTAACGTTCCTGCCAGTGGCCGGGCAGCTATTTCTTCTTTTGTAAGCGATAAAGCAGAATGTCTGTAACCAACTATTTCGCAAGCAGTGCTATAGTTGTTTTCTTTGATATGCGGATAGATTTTCCGCATAGCCTTGCTACTAAGGCTTCCGTAATCATCGGATAGTGTTACGTTAGCCAACAAATTGGCATGTTCTTTTTTAAACCCGAATTTCTTCAGTAACAATTCATACAATTTTTCATTGCCGCTTGCAGAATCATCGCCTTCGTAAGAATACAATAGATGCCATAGTTGGTAGGATGCTTGTTGCTCAAAAGATTTCCCCTCAAGCTCCGCATCAAAGTTTAAAATTGAAGTGTTGATGTTTAACGTTTCAAAAACCTGCTGCACCATGTTTTTAATTTCGGTCGCATTTGCATTAATGTCGTCTAAATCAACTTCGTCTTTACTGGATTTTACTTTTAAAAGTTCTTTTATATCATACCCTTCAATATCCAATATTTTCAGAAAAGCACCGTATAACGATTTGTTGGTACGATTGCCTTCTAATTCAGTAAAATTCATTTCCCATTCCTGAGGGTTATGTCCTAACAGTCCAATTATCTTTGATGCACTTAAATTCCCCTTTAGATTCAGTTCTTGAAATAATTTATGTTTGGTTTCTAAATCAAACACAAAGGCTTCTTTCTCTTCTTCAAATAAGCGCTCCTGGGTATCGCTTTTTTTAACAGAACGTTTTTTGCTTCCCTTTTTTCTTATCAGTACATCATTTAAACGTTGCCACATTTTAAACTCCTGAAAGAGGGGCGAAGATTTTGGAGAAACTTTTAATCCGATTATTATCTTCGTTTTTTGACCATTTTTCTCAATTTCTATTTCTTTGCTTTCTAATTCACAAAAACTGATTAAGCCTTTTTGCGATTTTAGTTTGCGTTGGTAAAAAATGGTAATATCCCGGATTTCTATTTTTAAGGCATCTGTCAATTCAGAATGATGCTTTGATTGTTCTTCCCAGATGGCTTCAAATTCATCCAAATAATCTTGTCGATAGAAAACCTGGTTCTTTAATTTAGTATGCGGATTTTTTTGAAGTTGTTTATACAGGTATTGACCAACCGTTTCTTTATTAAAATATAGCTCCTTGCTTCTATCTGAAATGGCCCCAAGATATCCACTTGAATTATTTAGGTTACTGTTGATTTCGGTGAGTACGTACGCTGCTTCTTCTTTTTCTAATTGTTGGGAAAGTGCATTGCTGCGCCATTTATAGGCTTGAAGTTTTTTCTCTTCCCTTGACTTAGCTTTATTCTCGGCAGTATTGAATTGATATTTTATCCAAAATAAGGCCGATGTTGCTCTTTGTCCTTTTCCCGCAAGCTCTTTCTTAAACTCATCGGTAAAAACTTCCGGGTAAAATTGGTTTTGAAAATCCCAGACCCTATCAAACTCTGCCTGTAGATCTGAACGATAAAAATCAGGAACCGTTTTTTTTCCTTCTTGTAATAATTGATAAGATAACTGACCGGGTGTCAATTTTTCTTCGTACAATCTTTTTGCTACCGCCATTCCATCAATAGCTTGGCCTTCATCTTCATTTTTGGCTTTTCGACTGCTTTTGTAGCCACGCTTTTTATTGATAGCCAAAAATACTCTTGCCAGTTGCTCTTTTTTGATTTCTTCTACTACTGCCATTGCCCGCAATGCGTAAGTAGAATGTGTAGTGCCTTTGCCATCTTCGGCAAGGTTACTATCAATTGTGATAATTCCTGCGTTCCGCAAAGCATCAATCAGATTGGATCGACGCAATTGATAACGGTCGAGGGTTCTTCTTGCTCCACGTTTAAGAGTTCTGTCGGCATTCACAGAAACAGGTTTCCCCTTTTCAAAATTGGTTTGCTCATCAGTGGTAAGAGGATTAACACGTACGCCAATTTCTATGATTGAAGATTCTTCACTGGTTATAGCTTCTTTTACAAAGGCCCAACCTATAGAGGTGGTGCCTAAGTCGAGCCCTAAGATTTTTCTACTCATTTGAATTTATACTGGAAAGTTAACTCTTTTTTAATACTTTGCATAAACAGGAGGCGACGGGCTTTATCCCGCCGCTAATCAATGCCCTCACAGCAAGTTTACCTGTTCAAAAACGAAGGATAATATCTGATTGTCCCCAGAGTTATCACCCTTCATAGTGTCAATCAGGTAGATTGGCACTAACAAATATCATAGTGTTAACTTAGTTATTATTGGGATTTTATTTTTGCTTCTTTTTCTTTTTTACAAGTGTGAATTTTGCTGAAAAAGTTAACAACGGTAAAGGCGTCTATGATTCATACCATGCTTAGAGGCTATTCATCGATTTAAGCGATGAGTTGAAAGTTAATCCAATCTGGACATAACTTATCTATTCTTTTCAGAGATAAAAGAGAGAATATTAATGGCTTGCAGTTAGCTGATCTGATTGCTTACCCTTTAGCCCGGCATGTTATGGAACCCGATAGGGTGAACCCCTCATTTGATGTGTTTAAGAATAAAATTTATGCTAAGGCGGGAAAGAGGTACGGGCTTAAAATTTTTCCATAAAAAAACAAAGCCAGAATTAACTGGCTTTGTTCCGATTGGGGACACCCCGATCCAATTCTTTAATAATACAAATATAATTAATTCTGTGTTGTAGTTGCAAATTATAATTAATTGTTACCTTCGTATTGAAAGCAAATCACAATAAGGATTATTCCGTTGTGTAAACATTAAGCGCCTCGTCTTACAATACGGGGCATTTTTATTAATAGCTTCTCTTAAATTAAAATATCCCTTGAACATTTAAGGCGGGGCAACTCGCCTTTTTTTATTTAAGCCGACGAGCGGGGACAGGTTCAAGGCATGTTCGAGACAGCTTCGGGTCAGGCAGCTAAAGTTTCGAGGTTATCCCAAACCAGAGTAACCCAGGGGCTGAAGTACAACGCAATATAATCTGCTTGGCAATCGTAAGATGCCGGATCAAGCTCGGTATGACATCATAAAGCTTCTCAAAACACCATGAGAACCGGATCCAGGCGGTATAGTTATTAACCCCTACCTCCAATACCCTTCAAACTCTTCCGGCACTGGTTTTTCTAACATATACTTGTACATAAACCGTACGTTTTCCTGGTTACTGTGGCGGGCTTTCTTTCCACCCCACCCATGACGTTCACCCGGATAGACCATAAATTCAAAATGCTTATTCAGATCCTGCAATTTGTTTACCAACTGAATGCTGTTTTGCATATGTACATTATCATCCATAGTGCCATGTACAATGCGTAAAATGCCTTTTAATTTTTCCGCATAAGTTAATGCCGAAGTAGATTTATATCCATCCGGGTTTTCCTGTGGCGTATCCATAAACCGTTCTGTATAATGCGTATCATATAACTGCCAGTCGGTTACCGAGTAGTTGGCAATTCCATGAGTGAAAACATCTGCTCCATAAGTAAGTGCCATAGCAGTAACATATCCGCCAAAACTGCCGCCGGTAATGCCTATTTTGGTATTATCAACATAGCTTTGTGATTTCAGCAGGTTAGCGGCATCCATATAGTCTTCAATTTCATATTTGCCCATCTGGCGATGAATATAATTCATGCCAGTTTTTCCCAGGTGTCCGGCACTGCGGTTATCCAAAGCAACCTGAATAACTCCTTCTTTGGCCCACCATGCAGCACCTAATGGGTTGCTCCACCGGTCATAAACCCTTCCCGCATCCGGTCCGCCGTATATAGAGATCCATACCGGGTATTTTTTATTAGGGTCGAAATTTAAAGGCTTGGTTATGGTCATGGGAAGTTCTAATCCGTCACGCGTTTTATAATAACTTAATTCAGTTTGCGGCAGGTTATATACATCATATCCGGAACCTTTTGCATTTCCAAGTTCTCTTACGATTTTTCCGTTTTTATCCAGCAATGCAGATCTGGGCGGGGTTTTAAGATTTGAATACGTATCGATGAAGTAACTTCCATCACCAGAGAGCATCACGCTATGATCGAAATCACCGAATGTTAAGCGTTTTATTGTGCCACCATTCAGGCTGACTTTATACAGGTCATTTCGTGTAGTGGCTTCTTTCCGTGCTGTAAAATAAATCTCTTTCGCTTTTTCATCGGTTAATAGTAAATCCATTACCCTCCAGTTTCCGCTGGTTAGCTGCTTTTTTAGATTCCCTGCCAGGTCATAATAATAAAAATGCCCATATCCGGTTTTATCGCTTTTAAGAATAAATCCAGACCCGTTTTTCAGGAAGTACATACTGTCAAACCAGTCTATCCAGGTTTTTTGTTTCTCATCATAAATTGCTTTTTTCTGGCCATTTTGTGGGGATACCGAATAAATAACCAGGTTATTCTGATCACGGTTCATCCATTGCACCCAAAGGGATTTACTATCAGCCATCCAGAAGGGTGTGCCAAAATACTGATCGGCTTTTGAATCAAAATCTGTCCACACCGTACCCTGCGTACCCGCTGTAACGATGCCCACCTTCACTTCCGGATTTCTGTCTCCTGCTTTTGGATAACGGGTATTCTCCAGGTAACCATGTTGCCCTGTTGATCCATAAATAGGGAACACAGGTACATTAGAATCATCAAAGCGCATATAGGCGATTTGTTTACTGTCAGGGCTCCACCAGAAGGCTTTGTATTTAGTTGGACGGCCCAGGATCTCTTCAAAATACACCCATGAAGCCCATCCGTTATAAATCACATCAGAACCATCAGTTGTATATCGGGTTTCTTTTTTTGTTGATATCTCAATAGAATACAGGTCGTTATTACGTGTAAATGCCACTGATTTACCGTTAGGGGAGAGGGTTGGATTTTTTTCTTCCACATTATCTGCATCCAGTTTAGTTTCTACGCCTGTTACGTCAATGTAAATAATATCCTGCCCTTTAATAATAACCGAAGCTTCATTGGCTTTTGCAGGAGGTGCAAGTGTGGCTGCACCTGTTTTTACATCGATCAGATAAGCCTTGCTTACGTTGCCTTCTTTGCGCCATTCAATATAATGTGTATTATCTGCCCAGTTCTTTATAACAGGCAGCGCGTTCATAAGGTCTTTAGGAGGGGCGGCATAGATTTGTTGAAAATCAAGTTCTTTTTTTTGCTGGGCAGATAGCGTAAATGATTGAACTAATATTAAGGCTAAGGCCGTGGTAAAGAAGTGCTTTAAATTCATAGTTTGGGAGTATAGTATGACATCTAAATATATAAAATATAATTTATCAGGCCAATAATGGAAGGTTACAATATGCGTTTTTTAACTTAGGCTTTACAAATCAGCAATGAAGCAAGATATATACACCCGCGCAGATCTGCAGGAATTTGGAAACCTTGAATTTCTTGCCCGGCAAGTGGTTGAGGGTTTTATAACCGGTCTTCATAAAAGTCCGTTTCATGGATTTTCAGTAGAGTTTGCAGAACATCGTTTGTATAATAACGGTGAGTCAGTTAAAAATATCGACTGGAAATTATTTGCCCGTACGGATAAGCTATTTGTTAAGCGATTTGAAGAAGAAACTAACCTTCGCTGCCAGATTGTTCTGGATGTTTCATCGTCCATGTACTTTCCTGCTCAGGATTATAATAAACTCATCTTCTCGGTATATTCTGCCGCTTCTTTAATTTATTTGCTCAGAAAGCAGCGTGACGCTTTTGGTTTGAGTACATTTTCAGATCATCTGGAGCTTTCTACACCTGCAAAGTCCACCAATGTACATCAAAAATTTATTTTTGGAGAGCTGGAGCGATATATAAATCGTGAAAGTAAGGGAAATAAGACCTCGGTAGCCGAATCGCTGCATCATATTGCCGAACAGGTACACAAACGTTCCATGGTAATTATTTTCAGCGATATGCTGGAGGCCGGAAACACGGAGAGTGGCTTAAAGGAAATTTTTCAGGCTCTGCAGCATTTAAAACATAATAAGCATGAAATAGTGATATTTAATGTGCTTGATCACGGAAAGGAATTAGATTTTAATTTTGATAACAGGCCTTATCATTTTATTGATATGGAAACAGGTGAAGAATTAAAAGTGCACCCTGCGAATATAAAAGATACTTATCTTAAGGCCGTAACAAATTATCATAAAGAGCTGCAATTGCGATGCGCCCAATACCATATCGATCTGGTAGATGCTGATATTCATAAAGGCTTTTATCAGGTTTTGCAGGCGTATCTTATTAAACGAAATAAAATGTCAAGATGAAGAAAAGTTATGCGTTATTATTACTTGCATCGGTAGTGCTCATTTTTTCTGCAATGAAACTGAATGCTCCACAAAAAATCATTTTTTTTGGCGATTCCATTACTGAGCTTGGAATTAAGCCCGGAGGATATATTTCTTTGTTGCAGGATCAACTCCAGCAAAAAGGAAAGCCGGATTCTTTTGAACTGATCGGAGCCGGCATAAGTGCCAATAAAGTGTATGATCTGTATTTGCGACTAGAAAAAGATGTATTGAGTAAAAAACCTCAAACAGTAGTTATATGGATTGGTGTTAATGATGTTTGGCATAAGCGGACTCATGGTACCGGTACAGATGCCAATAAATTCATCCAGTTTTATTCTGCAATAATTGAAAAGATCCAATCTGCTGGTATAAAAGTTATTTTATGCACTCCTACCGCTATTGGTGAAAAAACCGATCATAGTAATGAGCAGGATGGTGATCTTAACCAATATAGTACAATAATCAGATCACTTGCTGCAAAATACAATACAGGCCTGTGCGATCTTCGCAAACTGTTTCTCCAGTATAATGTTATTCATAATCCCGGAAACAAGGAATCAGGGATTCTTACAACTGATCGTGTTCATTTAAACGTAGCAGGAAATAAATTAGTCGCGGATGCATTTTCTGATATCCTTTTCAGGTAGATATTTTGTTTTGAATATTTTGGTTAGCAAAAGAATAAGTTTAGATTAGAAAAAAGATATCGCTTCCTTAATATATTATTTTATCGTTCTCACTGGAATATATTAATGGATTAGAAAGTGCTTTCGCATGTCTGATCTGTTGCGTCCAGATTTAAATATCACTTTGCTTAGCAGGATATGGAAAAAAAGAACACTCCGGATAAATTAATCAGTGCCAATAAAGCACTTGCCTTTCAAAATAAGGAGAAGAAAAAACGTGCATCAGAACTGATCGTCGCCAATAAAGAACTTGCCTTTCAGAATGTGGAGAAGAAAAAACGTGCATCAGAACTGATCGTTGCCAATAAAGAACTTGCTTTCCAGAACAAGGAGAAAGAACACCGCGCATCAGAACTGATCGTTGCCAATAAAGAACTTGCTTTTCAGAACGACGAGAAAGAAAAGCGTGCATCAGAACTGATCGTTGCCAATAAAGAACTTGCTTTCCAAAACGACGAGAAAGAAAAGCGTGCATCAGAACTGATCGTTGCAAATAAAGAACTTGCCTTTCAGAACGAGGAGAAGGAAAACCGTGCATCAGAACTGATCGTTGCAAATAAAGAACTTGCCTTTCAGAACGAGGAGAAGGAAAACCGTGCATCAGAACTGATCGTTGCCAATAAAGAACTTGCCTTTCAGAACGAGGAGAAGGAAAACCGCGCATCAGAACTGATCGTTGCCAATAAAGAACTTGCCTTTCAGAACGAGGAGAAAGAAAAGCGTGCATCAGAGCTGATCGTTGCAAATAAAGAACTTGCTTTCCAGAACGACGAGAAAGAAAAACGTGCAGCAGAATTAATCGTCGCAAATAAAGAACTTGCTTTCCAGAACGAAGAGAAGGAAAAACGTGCAGCAGAACTGATCATAGCAAATAAAGAATTAGCCTTTCAAAACGAAGAGAAAGGAAAACGTGCAGCCGAATTAAGCAGGGCTAATCGTGAACTTAGAAAAGCGGAAGATGATATACGTAAACTTAACGAAGACCTGGAACAAAAAGTAATTGAACGTACAGCGCAACTTCAGGCTGCAAACAAGGAACTGGAGTCATTTTCCTACTCTGTATCACACGATTTGCGGGCTCCAATAAGGGCAATAAATGCCTATGCGGGGATCTTGGAAGAAGATTATATTGAAAAGTTGGATCAGGAAGGAATAAAGGTGCTTCATTCTATTATTCATAATTCAAAGAAAATGGGTCAGCTTATTGATGATCTTCTGGCATTTTCCAAATTAGGACGAAAGGAAGTGACTTTTTCTGATATTAACATGTTCGCCCTGGTAAACTCTATCCGGGAAGATCTGGTATTTGAGGATAATAAAACAGATTTTAATGTACATATGTTGCCTCCTTCAAAGGGTGATCAGTCGCTGATTAAACAAGTTTGGATCAACCTGATTTCAAATTCGATTAAATATTCCAGGCATAAACCAAAAATTTACATTGAAATAGGAGGTTATGAAGAGGAGAATCGTATTGTATATTACGTAAAGGATAATGGGGCAGGTTTTGATATGCAATATTACAATAAGCTTTTTGGAGTTTTCCAGCGCTTACATTCCCAGGAAGAATTTGAGGGAACAGGTATTGGGTTAGCAATTGTTGAAAAAGTTGTACAACGGCACAACGGAACTGTGTGGGCAGAATCTATATTAAATGAAGAAACCTGTTTTTATTTTACTTTACCGACAATAAACTCTTAAATTTAAACTATGAATTATAATGACGTTGAAATTTTATTTGCCGAGGATAGTGAAGACGATGCGATGCTTACCATTCGTGCACTCAAAAAGGGTGGTTTTGCAAATAAACTTCATCATGTAAAAGATGGGGCTGAAGCTCTGGATTTTATTTTTTGCAGAGGAGATTATACCTCAAGGAATTTTCAGCACCATCCAAAACTCATTTTGATGGATCTTAAAATGCCTAAAGTATCAGGAATGGAAGCACTGGAAAAAATAAAGGCCGATCCCATGCTTAAATCAATTCCAGTAGTAATACTTACTTCCTCTCAGGAAGATCCTGATATAAAAAATTGTTATGCACTTGGCGCAAACAGTTATATTGTAAAACCTGTAGATAGCGACAAATTTTTTCAGTCTATTAAGGATCTTGGTTTGTATTGGATGATATTAAGCCAGCCTCTTGATTGATAGATTACTACTGCAAAATGAAGAAGAGAAATCTTAAAATACTTATACTTGAAGACAATGAAAGTGATGCTGACCTGCTCCAGCGTGAACTAAGAAAATCAGGACTTAACTTTACTTCAGAAATTGTTCAAGCCCGTGATACATTTGAAATTGCCCTTGACACGTTTAAACCTGATATTATATTATCTGATTATTCCCTCCCTTCTTTTGATGGAGTAAGCGCTTTCCGAATTAAGCAAAGTATTTATCCGGATATACCCTTTATCATTGTTTCTGGTATTATAGGTGAAGAAAGTGCTGTCGAACTTATTAAAAATGGGGTTACTGATTACGTGCTAAAAGACAAGCTGTTTGCATTAACCCCAAAAATTCACCGGGCGTTAAAGGAGACTGAAGAGAAAATGATTAAGCGAATCAGCGATGAAGAATTAAAAATACAAAATAAAAAATTACGGGAAATCGCTTTTCTCCAATCCCATCAGGTAAGAGTGCCTGTTGCGCAAATTCTTGGGTTATTCAGCTTGTTTGAGTTTGATAATCCTTCTGCACCAATTAATAGTGAAATACTTTCCAAATTAAAAATAGCCGCTGAGTCGTTGGATAAAACCATACATGACATTGTAAGCAAAACCAATGACATCACCAATGCAATGAAGTAACTGGCACCGTTCGTGTTAGGCTTATTCTATAACGCATTTATAACATCCACAATCACTTTACAGGCCTCTCTGATCTCTTGTTCGGAAATAGTAAGAGGAGGAGCAATACGTAAAGCAGTATTACAATGTAAAAACCAGTCGACGATAACCCCTTTATCTGTACATAATTTGCTGGTTTTTTCAACCTGTTCAAAACTATCTAATTGAACTGCTAACATTAATCCTCTGCCACGCACTTCCCGGATGGATGGACTTGTCAGCAGCTGGCGGAACAACATTTCTTTTTTGTAAACCCCTTCTATAAGATTTTCGACCATGATGGTTTTTAAAGTGGCAAGGCCGGCAGCACAGCTTACCGGATGGCCGCCAAATGTAGTGATATGCCCAAGTATAGGGTTATCCATTAAGGAGTCCATTATTGTTTTTGATGAAATAAATGCGCCTATAGGCATGCCACCTCCCATACCTTTGGCCAAAAGAAGAATATCCGGCACCACTCCATAATGTTCAAAAGCAAAAAGTTTTCCTGTCCTGCCAAAGCCTGTCTGAATTTCATCAAGAATTAAAAGCGTTCCGGTTTGATCGCACCGTTTTCGCAGTGCTTTCATATATTGAAAATCCGGAATGCGGATTCCGGCTTCTCCTTGTATAGTCTCCATGATCACAGCCGCAGAATTATGCGTAATAAGGGAAAGGTCTGCCTCAATATTAAAATTTATAAAACGAATATCAGGTAATAGTGGACGGTAAGCCTGTTTATAATATTCATTGCCCATCAGACTTAAGGCCCCCTGCGTACTGCCATGATAGGCGTTACGACAAGAAATAATTTCTGTTTTACCTGTAAATCTTTTGGCCAGCTTCATAGCTCCCTCAGTAGCCTCAGTGCCCGAATTTACAAAGTAAACAGAGCTTAATGAATCTGGAAGTACTTTTGTAAGTTGCTCAGCAAATTTAACCTGCGGGGCCTGAACATATTCGCCATAAATCGTAACATGGAGATATTTATCAAGCTGATTCTGAATGGCTTTTAAAACTGCCGGATGCCTGTGTCCAATGTTACTCACTGCAAATCCGGATACAAGATCTATATAGGATTTTCCGGCAATATCATAGATGAATATTCCTTCTGCACGATCAATTTCAAGCAATCGTGGAGAAGACGATGTTTGTGCAGTATTTAATAAAAACAACTGGCGGTTGGTAAGCATGAACAAAAATACAAAAGGGCTTCAAGATTAAATCTTGAAAGCCCTTTTATTAAAAATGAAAAACCTATTCTAACTCAATTATCTTTCCTGTTCTTTAATTCCTGGATAAGGTGTTCTTTCCATTCACGTTCTGCACGATACAAAATATATACTTTCTCAGCAGGTAATATTTGCGAAAATTCACTTCTGTACTTCTTTTTCAATTCCAGAATACGCCCCTCAAAATCCAGGTCACCGTCTAATTTTTCAACCGCATTCCCGGTACGGTTTTTAAAACTCTCACGCCGTTTATGTAATAGTTGTCCAATCTCTTTTTGATAGGAGTTATAAACTGGCCAGAATATTTTTGATTCATCGGTTGTAAGATTTACTTTTTTACTAATATAAGCAGCTTTTATCGCTTGTATTTCTTCATGATTACTATGACTTTTCTTATTTCTGCTTTGATCTTTCTGACTAAATGCCGGCCCGGCAAAAAATAATATTAAAAATAAACTTACCACTAATCTCATTTCCCTAGTTTATAATGATGTTGTTTCAATATATTCTTCCAGATCTTTCTCAGAAATAGTATTGGTAACTCCTGAAAAAGCCTCTCTGGTATCTGTATTTTTTTCAATTACCTGAATATCGGTTTGATCTGTATATAAATTAAGATAACTCTCAATTTCCTGGTCGGGTAATTGAGCTAAACGGCTGCTAATATTATCCTGGTTCATATTAAAAAACATAAATACACCAATAATTACCGTGATACATGCAGCTGCTGCATAGTTCATCCACATGGGTATTAAAGTTTGTATCCTGGTTTTATCCCTTGTTGTAGTACGTTCTCCAATCTTTTGGGACAATGTATCAAAATAACCATGAGGTACTTTAAAGCCTTCTGTAGATAATTCTTCTTTAAGCTCTTCAACAGCAATTTTGGCTTCAATAAAATCCGGCAATTGATTGAAATAGCCTTCAGGTAAATTAAAACCCGGATCTTTGCAAAACGACTCTAAGGTGAATTGTGAAGTTAAATGCTCCCGCATCTCAGTAAAGTAACTTTCTGGTACAGCAAAAGGGTTTCCACGCCCCGCTAAAGAAATATTAGGAGCATCCTTTTCCCAATCTGAATGTCGTTTATCTAAATCCATTTATTTATAGATGCGTTTGATCAATAAAGGTTTAATCTGTATTTTTTATATAGTTCTCTATTTTCTTTACGGCAAGATGGAATGATGCCTTCAATGCCCCCACGCTCGTTCCGAGGATTTGAGATATTTCTTCATATTTCAAATCATCAAAATATTTCATATTAAATACAAGGCGCTGTTTTTCGGGGAGGGTTAACAATGCTTGCTGTAATTTTAACTGCGCTTTATTTCCGTCAAAGTATGTCGAATCATGCAAGGATTCAGACAGTTCAAATGAAACATCATCCAGCGGAATATTATTTTGATTTTTCTTTTTATTGAGAAAAGTAATACACTCGTTGGTAGCTATACGGTATATCCAGGTATATAACTGTGAATCGCTTCTGAAATTTCCGAGGTGTTTCCACACTTTAACGAATACATCCTGTACCAGATCATCCGCATCATCATGGTTGATTACCAAACGTCGGATGTGCCAATAGATTTTTTGTTGATACTTGCTTAAAAGCAGGTTGAAAGCTTCATTCCGGGTTTGCTCCTGACTGAACTTCTGAAGTATTTCTGAATCTTCTACCTGCTTCATGTATTTCAAAAAGGATGTAGGATACCAAGCACTGCTAACCAAATAACGATAAAGTTACTGTTTTCGTTTAATAACTTTTTGCACTGCTTCAACAATATCATCCGTATCAAGACCGTATTTTTTCATCAATTGGTCCGGTGTTCCGCTTTCCCCAAAACTATCATTAACCGCCACATATTCCTGAGGTACAGGCATATTTCTGGTTATTAGCTGAGAAATGCTATCTCCAAGGCCTCCGATACGGTTGTGTTCTTCTGCAGTAACTACACATTTTGTTTTAGCAACCGACTTTAATACAGCCTCTTCATCCAGGGGTTTTATAGTATGTATATTAATAATCTCAGCATCTATGCCTAACTCAGCCAGTTTTTCACCGGCTTCAATCGCTTTCCATACCATATGGCCTGTAGCAAAAATGCTAACATCTTTCCCTTCGTTAACCATCCATGCTTTACCGATTTCAAAATTCTGGTCAGGATCTGTAAACACAGGTACAGTTGGCCTTCCAAAACGCAAATAAACCGGGCCTTTATAATCAGCAATAGCTATGGTTGCTGCCCGGGTTTGATTATAATCACATGGATTAATTACGGTCATTCCGGGCAGCATTTTCATTAATCCGATATCTTCCAATATCTGGTGAGTAGCACCGTCTTCGCCTAATGTAAGTCCCGCATGAGACGCACAGATTTTCACATTCTTATCTGAGTAGGCTACAGATTGACGTATTTGATCGTAAACGCGGCCTGTAGAAAAATTAGCGAATGTTCCTGTAAAGGGTATTTTACCACCTATGGTCATCCCGGCAGCAATGCCGATCATATTTGCTTCTGCAATGCCGATCTGGAAGAAGCGTTCAGGAAACTCCTTGATGAAAGCGTCCATTTTCAGTGATCCTACAAGATCAGCGCATAATGCCACTACGTTTTCATTGCGTTTTCCAGCCTCTACTAATCCTGCTCCAAAACCAGAGCGTGTATCTTTTTTTTCAGTAAAAGTATATTTCTTCATGGATTCCTGTAACCTCTTTAAAAGAGTAAATTTTTATTGATTGTTAGTAATCTTCATTTAAGCAGCTTAATTGTGCTAAAGCTGTAGCGAGTTGCTCGTCATTAGGAGCTGCGCCATGCCATTTATGGGTATGCATCATAAAGTCTACTCCATTCCCCATGATAGTTTGCATTAATATCATAATGGGCTTTCCTTTAAAAGCTTTCGATACTGCAAGATCCAGAATACGCAGAACATCGCTCATGTCATTGCCATTCATCTCCAAAACATCCCATCCAAAAGCTTCCCACTTAGCCCTGAGGCTCCCAAGCGATAGAACATGTTCTGTAGGTCCGTCTATTTGCTGCCCATTTACATCGATTGTAGCAATAAGATTATCCACTTTGTTATGCGGAGCATATAATGCAGCTTCCCATATCTGACCCTCCTGAAGCTCTCCGTCACCATGCAAAGAAAACACAAGGCTCGAATCTTTATTGAGCTTTTTGGTTAATGCAGCACCAATTGCTACTGAAAGACCCTGGCCTAATGATCCGGAAGCAATGCGGATGCCGGGAAGATGTTCATGGGTGGTTGGATGTCCCTGCAATCTGGAATCAAGTTTCCTAAATGTAGCTAATTCACTAACTTCAAAATAACCTGCCCGGGCCAGCACACTATACCAAACCGGTGAAATGTGGCCATTGGAAAGAAAGAAAAGATCTTCACCTTCTCCATCCATATTAAATTTTGTATTATGTTTCATTACCTGGAAATATAAGGCAACAAAAAAATCGGCACATCCTAAAGAGCCTCCCGGGTGGCCTGACTGGCAGCCGTGCACCATTCTCAAAACATCTCTTCTAACCTGTCCCGCCAGGCTGGATAGTTTATCTAAATCAGTATTCATTTCTGTAAAAATATATGGGGCTAAATTAACCATTGCCGGGTTAATGCAAAGGTGAAACTTTCAAAAAATAA
The DNA here is from genome assembly GCA_035575925.1 of Sphingobacteriaceae bacterium. Taxonomy (GTDB): domain Bacteria; phylum Bacteroidota; class Bacteroidia; order Sphingobacteriales; family Sphingobacteriaceae; genus DASWTL01. Next base: position 53,256 of record DATLXK010000014.1, on the reverse strand, counting down.
CCAAACAATAGTAACAAAATCAAAAAGCTTGCGTAAACAGCTTTAACGCCAATTAATTAGTAAATTATTATAAAACATTTAACCCTCTTCGCTAATGAACCTTGCCAGTTGCTATAATTTTTACCTATATAGAATGCTACGCTTTATATTAGTTTTTGTAATTATTTTAAAATCAAATTTTTCCGTATTTTCACAAAGCGGCTCTGTTGGTATTGGAACCGAAACCCCCAATGCCAAAGCAGTTCTTCACATCTCATCCGATTCCAAAGGCCTGTTAATACCCCGACTTTCTGAGACGGACCGGGATTCCCGGATTCAATCGAACGGGTCAATAAACCCCGAAATTAATGGAATGCTTATTTTTAACACTACGTCTAATAGGTTTAATTTCTGGTTAAATAATCAATGGAACGATGTATCAAATGGGGCAGCGGGGCCACAAGGAATAAAAGGGGATACAGGAGCTGCCGGAGCTGCCGGAGCTGCCGGATCTGCAGGGCCTGCAGGAATAGTCGGCGCACAAGGGCCTGTTGGGCTGCAAGGGCCTCCGGGAGATGCCAATGCATGGGGAAAATCAGGAAATAGCGGAACAACCCCCGGGCAGAATTTTGCAGGTACCACAGACAACCAGGATTTTGTGTTAGCAGCAAACTCTAAACAAGGTGTCCGCATATATACCGATGGCTCTGTAAAACTTGGTGAAAAGGGTACAAAGCTTTCATCGATTTTAAAGGTATCAATTCCATTGTTGGATATTCCTCCCATATCACCCGGAGCAAGTATTATACAAAACTTTACTGTGCCCGATGCAACATCAAACGGGGCTGTATCAGTGAGTCCCGGACTAGGATTAGATAACGGGTTATTAATTGCTTATGCCAGGGTTTCTTCTGCCGGAAATGTGGAAGTAAAATTTACTAACATCACATTTTCTACCATAAATCCGGAACCCATGAATTACCATATTTCTGTAATTCAATAATCATGCTCAGAAAAACTTTAATATATCTGGCAGTATGTTTAAGCACCTATTCTTCAGGAAATGCACAAATTGTAAATACCGGACAGAAGATATTCATTGGAACCGGAGGAACTGTCCATGTACCTGAGAGTTTTAAAAACATTTCGGGTTCTGTTCTTAATAATGGTAGATTTATAGTAAAAGGTGATTGGCATAATAATGATGCCGCCGGAAAAGTATTTGATAACCGCTCAACCGGAAAAGTAATTTTATCTGGTGTTAATCAAACCATTACAGGAAGCAGCATTACGTCATTTCCTGATCTTGAACTTGCAGGATCAGGTATTATTGCTCTTGATCGTTCGGCCGAAGTTTTTGGAACACTCACTTTAAACGATAAAGAATTTCTGACAAAATCAAACAATCTTATCATTACCAATACTAAACCTGATGCGATTACCCGGACTACTGGTTATATAAATACGGCATTGGGGGGGCGCTTAATCCGTAATACAAATTCGACCGCCGCGTATTCCTTTCCGTTGGGATCCTCTTCGGCATCAAAGTACAGACCAATATTTATTGAACCGAAAAGCAATCAACCCATGTCATTTTCCGCCTCGTTTCATAATGATAACCCTACAGCAAGCGGCTACAATGTATTGAATAAAACATCGGATATTAAAAGCGTTTTCGACAAGTATTTTTTTCTGATCGATCAGGTTTCAGGCCCAGATAACGCAAACATCAAATTTTATATAAACACCATGGACGGGGATTTGAAACAAATGGTTAGCTGGGGTGCTTCCAAAATGTGGGAAAAAGCTCCCTCAACATATTTAGATGGCAGTTTTGGTGATAACCTAAATAGAGAGTTACATGTAACTACAAATCAATCTATTAAGAATGTTGCGTTCACACTCGCTGAGCTACAAATAGTAACTACAGATACTCCGATTGCATTTTTTAACGCGTTCTCTCCAAATGGTGATGGATCTAATGACTCCTGGGAAATAAAGAATATCGACTTATTCCCTGATAATGAGGTAAGCATTTTTAACCGGGCAGGTAACGAGGTTTATAATACTAAAGGATATAGTTCTACAAAAGTTTGGGATGGGGGTGATTTTAACTCAGGAACATACTATTACGTGGTAAAGGTAAATGTTAATGGTACCGCTAAAAATTTTAAGGGCTTTATTACTATGCTGAAATAACATGAGAATATTTATACTTTTCGGGGTTTTTATACTCACCTTCTGTTTCTCTGCCTTCGCGCAGCATGATGCTCAATATAGCCAATATATGTTCAACTCTATGGTTATAAATCCAGGCTATGCAGGTTATAAGGAGGGATTAAATGTAAGCTTGCTGCACCGTGATCAGTGGACCGGGTTTCAGGGTGCGCCAAAAACCCAATCTCTTGTTATAGACGGAGCTTTTTCTGCAGATAAGAATGTAGGGTTAGGCCTGGCTATTGTTAATGATAAAGTAGGGCTGTTGGGTCAAACCTCGGCATATCTTAACTATGCTTATCGGTTGCGAATTGGAAATGACGACAATACACGTCTGTCATTTGGGTTAGCGGCAGGAATTGTTCAATACACATTAAATAATACAGAGGCTGTGATTAATGACATCAATGATCCCGGGTTTGCAGGGGGGGATCAAAGTTATTTAGGGCCGGACGGTAAATTTGGTATATATTTTAATAATGAAAAGATGTATGCTGGTGCTTCAGTAACAAATTTGATGGGGCAGACAGTAACATACACAGCAGGCTCCGGAACGATAGCTAAGCAAGGCAGGCATTATTTCTTAACTGCGGGTTACCTTGTTAATCTGAATGAAAGTTTAAAGATGAAACCTTCATTTTTAATTAAGGAAGATCTGAAAGGGCCAACAAGTATAGATATTAACAATTTTTTCCTGATAAATCAGTCAATCTGGCTTGGCGCCTCATACCGTACAGGTCTTAACTTAATGAAATCAAATCAGTATAGCAGCTCAATACTTAAACAAAACTCGCTGGTAGGCATGTTAGAAATGTATATGGCAAAGAAAATTCGCGTTGGCTACGCGTATGATTATTCTTTATCAGGCATTGGGAGCTATACTAACGGGTCACATGAAATATCGTTAGGAATGATATTAAAAACTAATAAAAAAATGAGCGCCATGCCTACGCCCAGATACTTTTAAATAATTATTCTATGAACTACCGGAAAATTTATATAGCTGGAATTTTAAGTGTGTTTATTTACTTCCTTCCACAGAATATTTATTCCGATAATATTGAAAAAGCAAATCAATATTATGAAAAATACGATTATAAATATGCAATTGAGATCTATGAAAAAATAATGTCTAAAAAACCTTCATTGGAGGTTGCTCAAAAACTTGCAAATAGCTATCGGTTTATCAATAATACGGAGGCATCAGAAAAAGCATACGCCCGGTTATTAACATTTCCTGGTTTTGATCCATTAAATTACAAACATTATGCAGATGCTTTAAAACAGAACGGCAAATTTGAAGATGCAAAAAAGAATTACATTTTATATTCCCAATCGTCGCCTCTAAAAGCAGAAGAAGGTTTGAGAATGGCTAATTCAGCAGATGTTGCCAGAATGTGGAGTGAAAATGCGGATGCGAATGTGCGTATTGAAAACGAGCTTGCTTTAAATACAGAGTATGCTGAGTTCTCACCCGTTAAATTTAATAATGGATTTATATTTGTGTCAGACCGCTGGTTTTCTCAAGGTACTGCAAAAAAGGAAAAAGAAAAAACAGTGTATGGCTGGACCGGTAATCCGTACCTCAAATTATATTTTGCGGATATGACAAACCCTATCGCACCAAAGATTTCCATCCTACCGCAGCAAATTAACAATGAATTTCACAATGCAACAGCTGTTCTTACCGCTAATTATGATACCATTTTCTTTACCAGGACAGAGATTAATACAAACACGAATAATAAATTAACAGTTGGTAAAAAATCCATTTTTTTCTCAAAAAGAGTTAATGATACATGGAGCGGCCCCCAACGGATTTCCTTAGCAGGCCATGCAAATTCTTCTATCCAGCACCCGGCATTATCTCCCGGGGGAGATGTTTTATACTTTGCTTCAAATAAACCCGGCGGATTAGGAGGAATGGATATTTATGCGTCGAAGAAGAGTATGGATGGCGTGTGGGGCATGCCGGTGAACTGCGGCCCTAATATTAATACCGAAGAAGATGAAGTATTTCCTTATGTACATGAGAATGGTAAATTTTACTTTTCTTCCAAAGGCCATGTAGGAATGGGCGGTTTGGATGTACTATCATCAACCGGTGCATATAATGAGTTTTCTCCGGCTGAAAATCTAAAATTTCCTATGAACTCTTCTAAAGATGACTTTGGAATATTATTTACAGACAGCCATAGCGGATATATTTCATCAAATAGAAAAGGAAGCCGTGGCCTTGATGATATTTATCATTTTACTACTGCATTAGGTGCGCTGCCAATTGCAGCAGAGGTGCCGGGTCAAAATCAAAAAAAGGCTATTAACTTTTCAGTAGAAGGGGAAGTGATGGAAAGTCTTTCAGGCCTGCCAATGAAAAATATTGCGATTCATCTTTTTAATCAGGATACCGGTGAAAAGGAAACCACCAGGTCTAATGAAGAAGGTAAGTTTAGGTTTGATCTTAATTCGAATATGGACTATGTGGTTCGTGGTGACAGAGAAGAGTATTTCTCTAAACAAGAAGGTGAAATTTCTACTAAAAATTTATCGGAGCCTACCATATTTACTGTTAAATTCGAGTTAGCTAAAGCGCAAGAGGCTTATCTGGTGCGTCTGAATAATATTTATTATAATTTTAATAAATGGGATATCCGCAAAGATGCGAAAACCGAGCTTAACAGGGTAACTAATTTTGCAAGAACTATGTCGGATGTTAAAATTGAACTGCGCTCACATACCGACTCAAGAGGTTCAGCTGCGTTCAATTTAAATCTTTCACAGAAGCGAGCCCAATCTGCTGTTAATTATTTACTTATGAAAGGGATTAATAGCACTAATCTGGTCGCCGTAGGCTTAGGTGAAAACGAACTGTTAAATCGTTGCGATAATAATGGAAGATGTTCAAAAAAAGCACATCAGTTAAACCGTAGAACTGAATTTAAAGTAATAAAAACTAATCAGAAGCCTGTTGTAGCTTCAATTCCAATGGCAAGTATAAGATAGAGCTTATATTAAGTCGAGAATTTGTTGAGATGAATTTTCAGTATCAACCTTAGCTATTATTTTACTGATATACCCTTGTGGATTTATTATAAAGGTTTTGCGGGCCGTGCCCATATATTTTTTGCCATACATATTTTTCTCAACCCAAACGCCGTAAGCTTCAACAATATTTTTATCCGTATCAGCTAATAAATTAAATGGAAGTTGATACTTAGAAATAAATTTAAGGTGCGATGCTTCATCATCTGTGCTTACACCTATAACTTCAAAGCCCTCTTTTAATAAGCCCTGATAATTATCCCGGAAGTTGCAGGATTCTGCAGTGCAACCAGGAGTATCATCCTTAGGATAAAAATAGAGAATAACATTTTTGTCCTGAAAATCAGAGAGTGAAACCATTTCCCCATGTTGGTTTTTTGCCGTAAATTCAGGTGCCTTAGTGCCTTCTTTTAATTCTTCCATAATTCTTTATCTTATAAATGTTGCTGAATATGATGCAGTATTTGACTTCATATCAGTTACTTCAAGCACCAAAGTATTTTCTCCTCTAACTACTTTGTCATCCATCGAATAATACAAAGTTGCACTTTTTAAATCATACTGCATTAATACCCATTCGCCGTTTATTGTCCCTTTAAAACTTCGTATTCCCGAGAGATTATCAGAAACTTTAAAAGTTATACGGTTTACGCCCGACATTAATCTGCCGTCAGAAATATTAACAGGTCTGATCACCGGAGGAACAGTATCTACCGCAATATAAAAACTTCCAAAAGTCCTGGCAATAGTTTTAATATATCCATCCTGAAAATCACCGCCCTGCGCAACTCGTTGAGTATTTACTATTAAAGCTTTATTTAAAAGATATTGTGGTATTGTGGATGAAGGTTTAATCCAGAGACTGTATCCATCATGTACAGGAATTAACCGGGTATGTACATTATGTATAGCAGAATATGCGCCTGGAGGAGTAGCTGAAGTTGAGTAATTGAAGTTAATATCGCTATATAATATTCCTTTGGGGATATTTATCCTGATATTTTCATTGGCATATTCATTAACAGCATTATAAGCAAACCTGGCAACCCCGGGTGGTTTATTTACGGGTATAGTTACAGAAGGATTTTTACGTATTCTAAAATTTAGGTAACTGGCATTTCCGCGAACATCCTTTATAATATATTGAAGCTTATGAATCTCATTATTATCTAAAGCTATCAATCCGTTGCCGATTAATTTTTTATAGATTGTTAAAGGGTTGCCAGGTTCTTTAAAACTTTTTTGAATGCGCCGCCCTGAAGACAATAGAGCCGGGTAATCTAAATGAGAGTTTATAGCCTTGGAATGATTAAAGAAAAACCTTTCCCATACAGATTGGTAAATTGTTTCGTCATCGAGTTTAAGCGTAATAGAGTATACGCCATTCTGATTGTTAGAGGCTGAATTCACATCATGTGTGGTAATGCCAAAGCCCACTTCTTCACTTACGTTAATAATAGCATCCTGACTCAATTTGTAATTGCCTGCACTACCGGTAACCTGAAAATGTTGTTTTGGGGTGAGTTCATCAAAGCCCTTGTGGTTTAACTGGTAAACATATATGCCGGTAATTGCGGGATTTACCCGATCAGCTATTCCGAAGCCAAGTAATTGCGGGTTAACAGCTTCCTCGGTATTGGTATCCCTAACTTCGAAATGTAAATGGGGGCCTGCTGAGCTTCCTGTATTTCCGGACCATGCTATTATATCACCTTTTTTTATTGGTATTTCTATTGGAAGTAATGGGGTATCTATTTCAAAAGATTCTTTGCGGTTTTGTAAATCATTTACAGTTAAAAGAATCCGTTGATTAAAACGTTGCAAGTGCGCATATACTGTGGTGTAACCATTGGGATGAGTGATATAAACGGCATTCCCAAATCCACCTGCCTGAATACGCAAACGTGATACATATCCATCCGCTACAGCGTAAATAGGATAACCCTCGCGTTGGTTAGTGCGGAAGTCAAGCCCTGAATGAAAATGGTTGCTTCGCAGTTCCCCAAAAGTTCCGGCCGTAGAAGGCGGGATATTTAAAGGAAGCCTGAAGTCGGTTGGGTATATTATAGAATTATTATCCTGGGCAACGAGCTGTTGAAAAATCAAGGTAAATACGAAAATGTATTTTAATTTGTGCATTAAGGGCTAAACTATCTGATATAAAAATCTAATAGTTTATCCCCTTCCAAATAGCCTGCCAAATGATCATCGACAGAAACTTTACCTACTCCTGAGGGAGTTCCTGTAAAAATAAGATCACCGGTTTTTAAGGTTATATAACCTGATACAAATGCAATAATACGTTCAAAAGAAAATAATAAATCTTTAGTGTTGCCCTTTTGAGCTACTTTGCCATTAACTTCCAGGTTGAAGTTTATATTATACAGATCATCAAATTTCTGCTTAGATATAAACCTGCTGATCGGTGCAGAATTATCAAACGCTTTTGCTAACTCCCATGGCAGGCCTTTTTCCTTATGCTTTTGCTGAATATCCCGGGCAGTAAAATCAATTCCAAGACCTATTTCCTGAAAATAATCACTTGCGAATTTCTCTGATATATATTTCCCCTCCTTGCAAATTTTCAGAACTATCTCAATTTCGTGATGAATATCACTTGAGAATTCAGGATGGAAGAAAGGCTTATTATCCTTTAATAATGCAGTGTCCGGCTTCATAAATATAACGGGCACGGTGGGGACAGGATTATTTAATTCTTTAGCATGCTCAGCATAATTTCTCCCTATTGCAATTATTTTCATTTAGATAAAATCTTTTTAATGGTTATGCAGCTGTGTTCTCAACCTGCACGGTAGCTATAATAATTCTAATAAACACGAGATAGGAGGGACGGGCTACAATACCGATATTCTCTTAACAATAGTTTCAGACCCGACAATTAACCGCACAAAATAAAATCCACTGTTAACTTTTGAAGATATATTAAAAGAATTGGTTTGCTCTCCGGCAAAAAGTCTTTGAGATAATAATGTAGTGACTTCATTGCCAAGTACATCCATAATCTTAATAGTAACGTTACTGTCTTTAGATACGAGATATGATAAATTAAGCTGCTCTCCAACCGGGTTTGGAAATACTTTAAGATTACTAACCAGTTTATCCGGGTCAGAAATTAAATTTTTAGAGGGGGTATTAAAAGTTTTGGCCGGAGTTGGTTTAAAAGGTACAACTTTAATACCGACCCCTTTTTGCAGATAAGCAGGTTTGTTTTTACGCGTATCGGTAATTTTGTTGTTTTTGGATTTTGTAGTATCAGAAACTGTAAAAAAAGTTAATGAATAAGATGCATGAGATGTACCTGCCTTTAATAGTTGTAAGCCGATTAGAAAAATAGTGAAAGTTAACAAGTAAAGTTTTCTCATGCGCAATTTATATACAAAAATATCAATTAAAATTTCTTACTGAAGAGGATTGATATACTAAGCAACTCTTTTAACATTATTTAACAAACGGTTCACTAATCAGTTTTAATTGTTTACATGTTTCGACCAAAATTTGTTACATAAGTTTAAAGCCTTCAGACAACATTTTTTAGATTGTTAAAGTAACTTCAAACAACTACTTTTGTGACCTTATTCTGACACGTGAACTCACATTCTAAATTAAATAAATTATCTGGCGCCGGATTATTAATCAGCCTGGGAATTATATATGGTGATATTGGTACTTCACCTTTGTATGTGTTTAAAGCTATTGTAGGAGATCGGGTTATTACTACCGATCTTATTTTGGGCGGACTTTCAGCGATATTTTGGACGCTAACCCTTCAAACTACAATTAAGTACGTAATAATAACGCTAAGGGCGGACAATAAGGGTGAAGGAGGCATATTTTCACTTTATTCTTTGGTAAAAAGAAAAGCTAAATGGCTGGTCTTTCCGGCAATGATAGGCGGGGCTTCCTTATTAGCTGATGGGATGATTACGCCGCCAATTACGGTATCTGCTGCAATAGAAGGTCTGGAAGGACTTTCACCAGGTCTTCCGACGGTACCTATTGTAATGGGAATTATAACCTTATTATTTATTATACAGCAATACGGTACCTCTATTGTAGGCAAGGCCTTCGGACCTATTATGTTCGTTTGGTTTTCTACCATGGCTGTACTAGGAATTAATTACATAGTTGAATTTCCTGAAATCTTTAAAGCGATAAATCCATACTATGCATATAAGATTATTTCTGAGAATCCGAATGCACTTTTTATTATTGGAGCGGTTTTTTTGTGTACTACAGGAGCTGAAGCCTTGTATTCAGATTTAGGCCATTGCGGGCGGCCAAATATCCGCATCAGTTGGATTTACGTAAAAAGTTGTTTATTGCTAAATTATTTCGGACAAGGGGTTTGGTTATGGCAGCACCAGGGTAGTTCTTTAAACGTTCTTAAAAATGAAAACCCATTTTTCCTGATGATGCCAGAATGGTTTTCTATATATGGTGTTGGTATTGCAACATTGGCAGCCGTAATTGCCAGTCAGGCCATGATTTCAGGATCGTTTACCCTAATATCTGAGGCTGTTCGTCTTAATCTGTGGCCGAAGGTCAAAATAAATTACCCATCTAATCAAAAGGGGCAGCTATACGTACCATCTATGAACTGGATATTGTGGGTTGGATGTATGGTTGTGATTTTGATTTTCAGGCGTTCTGCTAATATGGAGGGAGCTTACGGGTTAGCTATTACATTGACGTTTATGATGACAACAATTTTGATGTCATTCTTCCTGTTAAAAAAGAAATTTCCTCTTTATCTGATAGTAATTTTCGCAACAGTTTACGGCTTGCTAGAGAGCATGTTTTTAATGGGTAATTTAGCGAAATTCTTACATGGTGGTTGGTTTAGTGTGCTGCTGGCTCTAATTATGTTTTCGGTGATGTGGGCATGGTCATCTGCACGAAGAATAAAAAACCGGTTCGTTAAATTTGTTGAGCTTGAGGATTACTATCCGATAATTAAAGAATTAAGTGAGGATACTTCTGTTCCCAAGTATGCTTCACAGCTTGTGTACCTCACCAGCGCTAATTTTAATTCAGAGATCGAATCCAAGATATTATATTCAATTCTGCAAAAACAGCCAAAACGTGCCGATGTTTACTGGCTGGTCCATGTTGATGTAATGGATGAACCATTTATTAAAGATTATAAAGTTGACTTTTTAATTCCAAATAAACTGATCCGGATCGATTTCAGACTTGGCTTTAGAGTAGAGCAGCAGATTAACGTACTGTTCAGAATGGTGGTCGAAGATCTGGTTAAGAATAATGAGGTTGATATTACAAGCAGGTACGATTCATTAAGCAAACATAATATAGTTGGAGACTTTAGGTTTGTAGTTTTAGAAAAGGTACTGTCCAGATCAAATAAACTGCGTTTTATTGAACGTTTTGTATTGGAATACTATTTTATTCTAAAGAGGTTCAGTCTGTCTGAAGAGCGGGGTTTTGGACTTGATGTAAGTTTTGTAACCATTGAGCGGGTGCCATTAATGGTATCACCAAATACAACCAGCGGACTAAAACGCATATAACAAAAAAAGCTGTCGTGAGGACAGCTTTTTTTATCAATCTATTCTAACCAACTTTATTTATTCAGATAATAATTTTAAATCTGCTGATTTAGTATTATAGGCATATGTTTTTTGTGAGATTTGTTTTTCGGGTTTTTCAGTACCTTTTGCTTTTGGGCTAATTGTTGCCGCATTTTCATAATAACTGCTGCTGCTGTTGCTCCAAAACTGGGTTTCCAGGTAAAAATAAGCTATGAAATAACTTAAAAGAACAATGACTAAAAACCTTCTCATACCATTTTGTACGGGTATCAGAAAGGAAGGTTACAATAAAATTCAAGTAGTAATGAATTTTTAAGCCTGTTGTTTATTCAGGTGGCTGTTTTTATATCCATATGCAAAATATATTACCAGGCCTATGCCCAGCCAGATCAGAAATCTCATCCAGTTGGTAAACCCGAGTTCAGTCATTAAATACAAACAACTTAACAGGCCTAAAACGGGTATTAGTGAAAGATTTTTAGTAAAACAGAGCACTGTAATAACCGTCGCTATCAGCATAAAAAGAAAATATGGCAAATTGTCTTTGTATGTATGCCAGTCGCCGGTATATATAAATAATGAAGTTATTATATTCCAGAATATTGCAAGAATAAGCACAAAAAGTGCCGGTACAATGAATTTTGAATTGATGTAGGGTATCCTGAAACGTTTACGGTTCTCATCAGTAATTTCCTCTTTAGGGAGCAGCAGCACTCCACCACAAACCAGCACAAATGCAAATAGCGTCCCGATGCTGGTTAAGTCTGTTACTTCAGTTAGATTCATAAACAGGGCAGGGATGGCCACTACAAATCCGGTAACAATGGTTGCGAATGAAGGGGTTTTAAACTTAGGATGAATACGCGAGAATGCTTTTGGAAGCAAACCATCCCGGCTCATACTCATCCATATACGGGGTTGTCCGAGTTGGAATATTAGTAAAACACTGGCTGTAGCAATAACGGCACTTACAGATATAATATAGCTTATCTCGTTTAAACCTATGCGCTCAAAAACGAAAGCCAGCGGATCTTCTACCATTAATTCCTTATAATTAACCATCCCGGTTAATACCAGCGCAATAAGAATATACAACACGGTACAAATAGCAAGAGAATATATCATTCCTTTCGGCAGGTCTCGTTGTGGGTTTTCACATTCTTCGGCTGTGGTTGAAATAGCATCAAAGCCAATATAAGCGAAAAACACCCCGGCTACACCTTGCATCATTCCACTAAAGCCATTTGGCAGAAAAGGGCTCCAGTTTGAAGGAGTAATGTAAAAGAAGCCAATTATAATTACTGCAATCACCACGGCTATTTTCAAAAAAACCATTCCATTGGTTACCCTTTTTGTTTCTTTAATACCGATATAAACCAATACGGTGATTAAGAACACTATAACAAGAGCCGGAATATCTGCGATAAACCGTAAATTACCGAATGCAGGTGCGGTTTCCCATGCCTGCGCCGAGTATTGTAGCTTTTCTGATAATACTGAAACATTTCCACCGGAAGCCAAAACCCCTTGAATTTCATCATGCGCCCGAGATGCTGAGAGGTAGTCCATTGTTAAATATGGAGGAATATAAATATTAAATCCTTCCAGAAGATTTGTAAAATATTCACTCCACGAAATGGCTACAGCAATATTGCCGATGGCATATTCCATTAAAAGATCCCAGCCAATAATCCATGCAACTAACTCGCCGAATGAGGCATAGGCGTAGGTGTAAGCACTCCCGGCGACCGGAATACGTGAAGCAAATTCGGCATAACATAAAGCAGAAAAACCACATGTAACTGCTGTAATTATAAATAAGAGGATAACCCCGGGTCCACCGTGGAAAGAAGCAGCACCAATAGTCGAGAAAATGCCCGCCCCCACTACGGCAGCAATACCCATTAACGTGAGGTCGCGTACATTTAATACCCTGCGCAGACTGGAGGATTCATTTTCCGTATCTGAAAACCCGGATTGACGATCTTTAAGAATATGTGTGATCGATTTTTTGCGAAAAAGCTTACTTGCCATTGTATGATGAGTTATTCAAACATAAATATTTTAGTTTGAACTGTTGCTCTCATCAATAATGATTTATGGTGATTAGGTACGACGGCGTTTTAAAATAATAAACAGGATGATAGCAAGCAGTATAGCTCCGCCACCTATCAGCCATCCGGGTTTAATAGCATTGCTTTTTTTAGTATTAAGTGATGTATATTGATCCTGCCTTTCGATAGTTTCATTAACCTTAATAGAATTAAAGAATTTCAATTTCTCTGGTTTTACCAATTCCTCCTGCAAATAATCATATAAAAATTGAAAAACATACGTTGCTCCATTTGCGTGCATTATTCTGAAGTCGCGGTATTGTTTACCACTGCCCGAGTCTACCTGTAATGTAAAGTCTTTTACTTCTAATGCGCCCAGCAGAGCGCTTTTCTCATTCATTATATTACCGCTGCCGGAAGATTTGCTTATGCTTTTTATATACTTTTTATAATATTTTTCAAGATGCCTGTCCTTCTCAATATCCGGTATTTCCTTTGGATTGTCGTCTGATTTTAAAATCATTATAGTTCCAAGCCCGGTGAGGGCTAACAGCTGTATCTGGTTCGTTGTATCCGTTTTTTCATAACCCTTTGGCAGCTGTACTGAAACCACCGAGTCAATACTAACGGTTGACCATTTTTGTGCCGAAGATGAGCATGCAATAAGGCAGGCCCAAAAGGTTATCATTACTTTTTTCATATTAAAAACTTATGGTGAAAGATTTTAGTGCTAACCCAGACTGTCCACTTCTGTTTTTATGAACTCTGCCAGTTCTTTTACATAGCTTGCTGTAAAATTAAACTCTATGCCGGCTGTTTCATAGATCTCTTTTATAGTACGGGTATATCCAAGCTTTAAGGCGCTTAAATACTTTTCAATACCAAGTTCAGGATTTTCCTTGTATTGTTTCCAAACAGCTATAGCGCCTAGTTGTGCAATGCCGTATTCAATGTAATAAAACGGTACTTCAAAAATGTGCAGTTGTTTTTGCCAAAGATTACCTGATGCTTCAGGATGTTCGGTCCAGTTTGTGAAATTATGACCGAAACGGGCAAAAATTTCTTTCCATGCTACCGTGCGCTCATCCGTGGTATGTTCAGGGTTTGTATAGATCCAATGCTGAAACTGATCTACAACCGCTACCCAGGGTAAGGTTTTTAATACATCACGCAATTGATCCCGTTTGGCACGTTTCAGATCTTCATCATTATCAAAAAAGAAGTTCCACTTATCCATTGAGATAAGTTCCATGCTCATTGATGCCAGCTCTGCAACTTCCGATGGCAGGTGTTTAAAATCATTCAGTTCAAGATCTGCCGAAATGAACGTATGAACAGCGTGCCCTCCTTCATGAACCATAGTGGTAAGATCGCGGAAAGTATTTGCAGAATTCATAAAAATAAACGGTGCGCCCATTTCTGCCAACGGATAATTATAGCCACCCGGTGCTTTACCTTTGCGGCTTTCTACATCGAACAGGTTGTTTTCTTTCATGATCTTTAAACGGTCACCTATGTAAGGATGCAACCCGTTAAAGCATTGGATTGCTTTATCAATTAATTCCTGCCCGTTTTTGAAAGGTTTTAGTGCTGGCTTACCTGAAGTGTCCACATCCATATCCCATGGCTGTAATGTTTCCAGCTTTAATGTTTCTTTCCTTTTTTTAGCTTGCTCCTGTAGAATAGGAACAATTTCTTTTTCAATGGCTTCATGAAATTTATAACAATCTTGAGGGGTATAATCAAACCTGCCCATGGCCTGGAACATATAATCTCTAAAATTTTCGAAACCTGCATTCAGGGCAACCTGGTGGCGAAGCTTAAGCAATTTATTAAAAAGTGCGTTCAGTTGATCCGTGTCCTGAAGTCTGCGCGCAGTAATTGCTTTCCATGCCTGTTCCCTGATAGCCCGATCAGGATCTTTCAGAAAAACCGCAGCCTGTTCAAGTGTATATTCATTTCCGTTTAAAGTGATGCTCATTGCACCGCTGATCTGTTGATATTGCTGTTGTTCTATTTGTATCTGGGTAAGAAGCGGTATATTTTCTTCTCTAAACAACTCTAATGATTTTTCAACACTTCGGATATAGACAAAATATTTTTTGTGATCCAGTTCCTCCCTGAAGGGTGATGATATAAATTTTTTATTCAGGTCATTAGCTATCGGCGCAATTTTGGGCTCTATTTCTGTAGCGAAATATTGAAAGTTTTCTAATAATTCCTTATTAGTGGTATCACAGGTCATACGAATATATCGCCAAGCGAAATCTTCTTCCAGGGCGGCTTCCAGTTCACTGCGATCACGAAGCCATTTTTCCAAGTCAGTTACAGATTTTATTTCCCTGTCTTTTAATCCATTAAGGAGAGGTTCGAGGTTTTCCCATATTATTGAAAAGTCAGCAGGAATATAGGTCCTTGATTTTTTTTGTATTTTAAAGTTTTCCATATTATTCAAATTATAACTGGCTTCTTAAATAAACATCAAGAAGGAAGAAAAGTGCAAAAACTACTGATGCAATACCATTAGTAGTGCCAAATGCTAATCCAACCTTGCTGAGATCATTTGGTTTTACCAAACTGTGCTGATAAACAAGCATCGCTATATAAAATCCTGCACCGGCAAAATAAAACCAGCTTAGGGGAGTAAAAAATATCGGTATTATAATACTGCATGCCGATAAAATGTGCAGAAATGCAGATACTCTCAGGGCTCTGCCAGCTCCCAGCCAGGCAGGTATCGATTTTAAATTTTTGTTTTTATCGTATTCCTCATCTTGAAGAGCATATATAATATCAAACCCGCTAACCCAGAATAATACAGCCAGCGAGAAGAATAAAGGAAGCATTGCAAATTCTCCGGTTACCACCAGGTAGGCCCCCAGTGGTGCCAGGGATAAACCCAAACCCAGTATAAAATGGCATAAAGGCGTAAATCTTTTTGTATAACTATAGCCCAGCACAACGGCAAGAGCTACAGGTGAAAGTAAAAAACACAACGTGTTAATAAACCAGGTGCTGATAAAAAAAAAGACACAATTGATGAGGGTAAATAGAAGTGCCTCTTTAGCAGTTATACGGCCTGCCGGAATATCACGGGCAACAGTTCTGGGGTTTTCTGCATCAAATTCCCGGTCCAGATATCTGTTAAACGCCATTGCTGCATTACGGGCAAACAGCATACACAAAATCATTAGTACCAGTTTCATCCAGCTAAAAACATGAGCTGTCGTAGTAACTGCCAGAAAAAAGCCTATAAAAGCAAAGGGAAGTGCAAAAATAGAGTGTGCAAATAATACTAGAGAGAAATACTTCTTCATAAACACCTCCCTGTAAAGGGAGCCTCAAAGTTAACAGATTTCTTTGATGCACGGCTTAAGCATGAATAACGTGTTAATATAAAGGATAAAGTATTTAAAGTGTCATGCTGTTAAGTTGGATAATCTTTGAGATCGAATCTGAAATAATAAAAAAGTTTTTAAGCAGATTACTGATTTGTTATTCGTACCTTGCGGGCTAATTATTTATCAATACAACAATACAATGCAAAAAGAAGGAACAGTAAAATTTTTCAATGAAACTAAAGGTTTCGGATTTATCGTGTCAAATGATGGCGAACCGGATATCTTTGTTCATTCATCAGGCCTTATTGACGAAATTCGTGAAAACGATAAAGTAAAGTTTGAAGTAGAGCGCGGTAAAAAAGGCTTGAACGCGGTAAATGTAGAAGTTATATAATTTATATAAGCAACATTAATCCTAAAGGCATTCACTGAAAAGTGGATGCTTTTTTGTTTCAGGTCGTTTCCTGATCTGTTTCAGGTGCTTCAAAACGCGTATTAATATCCTGTATAAACTGTAAAACCTCATCACGGCCTTCGCTTTTCTCTGCAGATGTGATAAATATCTCAGGCACTTCTTCAAAATACTGAAGCATGGCAGTTTTAAATAGCTCTGCATTCTGTATGGTCTTTAATCTGGACTGCTTGTCGGATTTAGTGAAAATAAGAACGAACGGAATACTTTCTTCACCCAGCCAGGAACAAAATTCTAGATCGAGTTTTTGAGGTTTTAGCCGGCTGTCTATCAGTACAAATACGCATTGGAGGCTTTCCCGGTGGCGCAAGTAATACCTGATGAACTTTTCCCAGTCGCTGCGGCTGCTTTTGGAAACTTTAGCAAATCCGTAACCTGGCAAATCTACAATGTACCAGTCTTCATTGATCATAAAATGATTGATCAACTGTGTTTTTCCGGGGGTTTGTGAAGTTTTTGCCAGCCCTTTCTTCTGGACCAGCATATTAATAAGTGAAGACTTACCAACATTTGAGCGCCCGATAAAAGCATATTCAGGCAAAATAGCCGGAGGCAATTTATCAGTACGGGTGTTACTGCACTTAAATTCTGCGCTCTTAATGATCATTCGGCAAAGGTAAGATTTTAGTGTGACAGGGGTTTATGTATAAGTTAATCATTATACAGATATAAATAAATAATGCATGTTTAAACATTCAATATCCCCTTTTTAGGGGATATTTATTTCGAAAAAGATAATTTAGGTTTGTAACGGGCTCACACTAATTGAGTATAACTATTGTGACTTGTTAAATCAGTTACCAGGAAGTACACTTGATGTAAATTGGTGATGGGTTCAGGCTATTGATATTTATTAATATATAACTAAATATTTAGTTATATATTCGCCTGCATAAAATTATATCATGAAAACTGCAAAACTGGTATTATTATTCTTTTCATTGGTAGGCTTTTCCCCCTTATTTGCCCAAAATCAATACATTATAAAAGGTATAGCTGTTGATACCCTGGCAAATACTAAGTTGATAAACACTTCAGTTAGTGTTTTAAACGCAAAAGATTCTACGTTGGTAAAATTTACCAGGGCTATAACTGATGGTTCTTTTTCCATAACTAATTTAGCAGCAGGCAAGTTTATATTGCTTGTTACTTATCCGGGGTATGCAGATTATGTAGAGGATTTTAAATTAGACTCTGCAAATAAAGAGAAAGACTTCAAGCAACTAAACCTGCTTTTGAAAGAAAATCTGCTAAAAGAAATTTTAATAAAGGGTGAAGCCGTTGCTATCAAGATAAAGGGAGATACTACAGAATTTAATGCAGCGGCCTTCAAGATAGAGCCAAATTCAAAAGTGGAAGACTTATTAAAACAGCTTCCCGGTATCCAGGTAGATAAGGATGGTAAAATCACTGCGCAAGGAGTAACTGTTAATAAAGTATTAGTAGATGGGGAAGAATTTTTTGGTGATGACCCGACATTAGTAACTAAAAATCTTCGGGGTGATATGGTTGATAAAGTGCAGCTTTTTGATAAGAAAAGTGATCAGGCAACTTTTACAGGTATTGATGACGGACAGAAAACTAAAACTTTAAATATTAAACTTAAAGAGGATAAGAAAAACGGTTTTTTTGGAAAAATTGATGCCGGAGCAACACCAGATGATTTTTATCAGGGGCAGGGAATGTTCAACGCATTTAAAGCTAAAAAGAAATTTTCTGCTTATGCCACTATTAGTAATACCGGGAAAACTGGTTTAAGCTGGGAGGAAAACAGCAAATACGGCTCTGCTTCACTGGAAACTATGGAAGGCGGAGGGGTAATGTTCTCTGGAGTGGGCGGCGATGAGTTGGAGTCTTTTAGCGGTAGATTTGAAGGGCAGGGTATCCCTCTTGCTCATGCAGGCGGATTTCATTATGAAAGTAAATGGAATAGTGATAAACAATCTGTTAACGCGAATTATAAGATAGGATCTTTAGACGTTGACGGAGTTAGAAATACGCAGACACAGAATAATTTACCTGCAGGAATAATTAAGAGCAATAATGACCAGAGTTTTGACAATTACATGTTCAGGCAAAAGCTGGATGCCACATACCAGGTAAAACTTGATTCAACGTCAAACCTTAAAGTCTCCATAGACGGAACGTTAAAAAACAGCCAGTCTCAAAATCTTTACGATGCCGCCAGTTCAAGAGGGAATAATGTATTACTAAATACAAGTACAAGGAACCTTACTAATGATGGGGAGCAACAGTTATTTAATGTTAATGTATTTTGGAACAAAAAATTTAAAAAGGTTGGCAGAACAGTTTCATTAAACTTAAAGCAAAATAGTAATGAGAATAAATCTACCGGGTTATTAAACTCTGCCAATAGCTTTTACAACCATGCCGGAGTATTGGACAGTGTTCAGAACATAGATCAGTATAAAACCAATAATTCGCTTAATTCTGTATTTAATTCAAATCTTGCCTTTACAGAGCTACTAACAAAATCATTATCTGTTGTAGTTAATTATGGATTTGATCGTAATAACAGCAATTCAGACAGGGAGTCATTTAATCAGTCGGCCACTGGAAAATACGATCTTTTAGACCGTGTATTTAGCAATGATTACAGTGTTAATGCATTAGCAAATCATTTCGGTACCATTCTTAATTATAAAAAAGATAAAACAGTAATTAACATCGGATCCAAAGCTTATGCCGTAGATTTTCGCCAGGTTGACAACTACACAGGTAATACATATAAAAGAAATTTTTTGAACCTGTTCCCCCAGGCATCATTTCAATATAACATGTCAAAACAGAAAAGCGTGCGGTTTAACTATAATGGATACAATTCTCAACCCAGCATTAATCAAATTCAGCCTGTGCGGGTAAATGATGATCCGTTAAACGTAGTGCTTGGTAATCCTGATCTAAACCCGTCTTTTAACAACCACCTTTCTTTAAGTTTCAATTCATACAAAATACTAAGTGATCAATATATTTACATTAATGGTTCATACGGGTTTATATCAAATGCAATTGTAAATAATATTGTTACTGACTCTGCGGGAAAAAACACCTATCAGGCCTTTAATATAGTCGGAAAGATGCCGGGTAATTTTTCATTATATAGCAATATTCGCCGAAAGGTTAACAAGGAAGGATTAAGTGTAGGTTTAAATTTATCTGCAAGAGGTAACACATACTACAACATGATTAATAATATCATGAATATGACTGAGTCTTATAATTTTTCGGGCGGAGTCAGTACGAGTCAGTATAAGCCTAAGAAATACAACTTTAATATTTTCATTGGGCCAAACTATTACCGAAGTCAGTCATCTTTACAAAGACAGATCAATAATAATGGATGGGGGCTTAACTCAAGAGCTTCGTTTTCAGTAACCCTGCCCGGCAAGGTTGAAATTACCTCTGAAGGTAATTATGAGTTCAGGCAAAAAACCCAATCATTCAATCAGGACTTTGACCGTTTAATCTGGAATTCTTCTATCAATAAGAAATTCTTTAAAAAAGAAAATTTAATGTTCTCCTTATCAGGCAATGATCTTTTAAATCAGAATATCGGTTTTAGCAGAAGCGCAAGCAGTAATTTTATCACACAGAACAGTTATACCACGATCAGAAGATATTTTATGTTCTCAGCTATCTGGGATTTTAACAAAATGGGTGGCGGAGCCCCAAAACCATAATATTATGAGACCTTTTGCAATTATTTTCGTCTTCTCTATAGTGTTCACCGCGAACTTTGTATTTGCGCAATATGCGCGGTTCCCTGTGGCCGGCACCGTTGAATATGAAAAAAGTATAAACATGTTTGCAGTTCTAAAGAAAAGGACAGAAAAAGATAAAGGGGGCTTTATGACTCAATTATATGAGAGTTACAAAAAGACACAGCCGCAGTTTAAAAAAGTTAAGAGCACGCTGTCTTTTACAGATAATAAAACACTGTATACCCCGCATAAAAGTAATGAAACAAACCAGGGTTTTTTTAATGATGAACCTGCAGCAGGGCAGCATAATATTATTTATACAGATCTTACTGCTTTAAATAGTGTTACTCAGAAAAATGTGTTCGAAGAAACTTTTTTAGTAAAAGACAGCACGCGGAAAATTAATTGGAAAATTACCAATGAAACACGGGAAATAGCCGGTTATTCATGTCGTAGGGCTAACGCTATTATTTTAGATTCTATTTATGTAGTTGCTTTCTATTCAGATAAAATTCCTGTTTCCGGCGGACCGGAATCCTTTACGGGATTACCCGGTATGATTCTGGGAGTTGCTTTACCTCATGAAAATATAACCTGGTTTGCCACTAAGGTTACAGATACTCCGGTTGCTGCAACTGCTTTAATACCTCCAAAAAAAGGTAAGCCAACAGACGTGAAAGGCCTGGTTTCAACATTGCAGGGTGCTTTGAAGAAATGGGGGGATTATGCGCAGAGCGCTTTGAAGGCTTTTTTGCTTTAAGGGGGAGAAACCCATAGCCAGTATGTCATATCCACCAGACCTGTGTCATAGACATGTGCGGGAGATATCCGGGACATAATCTTATTGTCTGTCTGTGGTAGAGTGTTCCTATTTTATTTTTAGAGATCCAACTTGTACCAGATCACCTTGTCGGTTGATGATTCTGATCATATAATCGCCTGGTTTTAAAATTAATGCTTTATGATCGTTAATGACGATATGATCAATAGGTATCTCCGTTTTGCCGGCTCCCGGGTTAAGTACCTGAAGCAAATGGCCCTTATAATTCCTTAAGGCCGAAGCTATATTAACAAACCGTGATCGGGGGTCAAATAACAACCAGGTTGGCCTCTCATATTTGAATACGGTAAATGGATGGTAGACCTGAACATCTATCGATGCTTTATTTACAGGATCTACAATAATCTTTTCATCACTATTTATAAACACTGTTGGCTTATTAAATGTAAAGTTGTTTTTAGCATACGCGTAAGACGGATGTAGCCTATCGGGGTTTACCCCCACCATATTTACCTGGTCGACCGTTAATAAGTCCTGATTAACCAGATGCTTCAATTGAGCACCCATTGGGAGATAGGAACTATCTCCGTCTTCGGCTATGTGACTGTAGCCTGCGTGAATGAGTACTTTGCCAACAGTATCCTTTTTAAAGGTCTGAGAATAAATATTTGCAGCTTGTTCTTTATCCCGTAAGGTGCCTTGAAAGTCTCCCCGGGATTCATATGGAACTAGCTTAAACCCTATTTTTATTGCATCCCGCACCATGGCACTAAAAACCGGATCTCGCAGATAATAACCGGTATTTACAATTGGCGTGCCACGCTCGACTAATAGCGTATCATCGTAGCCCAAGGCTTCTAACGCTAAATACTTGTAACCAATCTCCCACAAAGGTTTTAATAGCGAATGGGTAAACGCCCGGTTTTGAGAGCTATAATGTGCTTCATTTATGAGCAGAAAATGATAATTTTTAGATAGTTTTACAATTAAGGAATCAGCATCCAGCTTTTTTGCAGATGCAAAAGTCTTATCTAAACTGGCAGGATTTATCATTAACAAAAACCTTTCTGCATTATTTCTTTCGCTGATTGTGCTGTTCGAATCGTCAATTATAGTCTGAAGGGTACCCGCAATATCCTTAATAGCAACACTATTTACATTGGCATTTGATGAACGAGTCCGTTCATCTTTTGAAGCAAGCCAAATGGACATGCTATAATCCCCATAAAAGTTACTCAGTACTGCATTGCTTTCAAAGTTTACAGAAGTATCAAGATTGCAATATTTGGCAAACTCTAAATCATATTGCTTTATATAATTAGGGCTAAGGTTGATGGAGTATTTACTGCATGATTGCAAAAAAACAATTAAGAGTAAACCAACAATCCATTTAATTCCAAGTGGTTGTGTAAGGGTCATGATATAATTTGAAGGTTAGAAACAATCTTATTATTCCTAACCTGGCTAGCGACAAATATAATGTTTCATGTGCTTACCGACAGTTTAACACGAGAATAATGAGAACGATTTAGGGGTTATTATTTCCTGGCACTTCAAACCGGGTATGGATTTAAATAATACTCATGTATTTCATAATGTCCTATATCTTTGTGGAAATTATGTCGAAACCCGTAATCCCTTATAAAGATCAATCGGCTACCAAAAAAGACCAGGTAGCTAACATGTTCAATAACATCTCAGGGACTTATGATTTCTTAAATCATTTTCTTTCTCTTGGAATTGATATCATCTGGAGAAAGAAAGCAATAAACGAATTAAAAAACGATAAGCCGGCTTATATACTAGACGTAGCAACCGGGACAGGCGATTTTGCTTTTGAGGCAATTGCGATTCTGAAACCTGTAAAAGTAATTGGTGTTGATATTTCGGCAGGTATGCTGGATATTGCAAAGAAGAAGATACATAAGAAAAACCTGCAGAATGTATTTGAAGTGAGGGAAGGAGATTCTGAAAAACTTTTGTTTGATGATAATACCTTTGATGCTGTAACCGTAGCTTACGGCGTACGCAATTTTGAAAATCTGGAAAAGGGTATAACGGATATGCTTCGCGTTTTAAAGCCCGGCGGTAAGGCTGTTATACTTGAATTTTCTAAACCTAAATACTTTCCGGTTAAGCAGTTATATAACTTTTACTTTCATTACATTACTCCAGCTATCGGAAAGTTTTTTTCAAAAGATAATAGCGCTTATCGTTATTTACCTGATTCTGTTGATGCATTTCCGGATGATACTGAGTTCACAAAACTGATGGCAAAAGTTGGTTATAAAAATACCAAATGCAGGCCGCTGGCGTTTGGTATCTGTTCAATTTACACCGGTATTAAATGATCAAACGTCTATCTTTTTTTATACTTTTTTCTCTCATATCATTAGTTGCCGCTGCTCAACAGCGTTGGGGAGGAGGCGTGGATGATGAAACTATACATTTTGGATTTACTTTTCAATACGTTTCGGCAGAATACAAAATTTTTAAAAAAGCCTCCTGGCGCGATCCTTATTATGATTCTGAAATTAAGGAATTTGCAACCGATTCCTTGTACAGTATCAGTTCTCCGGTCTCGCCCGGTTTTGGTTTAGGGTTCGTAACCAATTTCAGGTTAGGTAATAATGGAGATTTTCGTTTTACACCTGCCTTGGTGTTTTCTGATCGCCTTTTGGATTATCAATATAAAGATTCGGAAAGTTTCCGGCAGCAAAAAGTCCAGTCAACACTGGTAGATCTTCCGGTAGGTTTTAAACTAAAATCAGATCGGAGAAAAAATTTCAGAGCATATATGATTGGTGGAGCCAAGTATTCGTTTGATATTGTATCTAAGAAAAAATTAAACGATGCAGATTTTGCCCCGACAGAAAAACTGGTAAAAAATACACGTGGTATATTATGGTATGAGGCAGGTCTGGGCCTGGACCTGTATTTTGAATTTTTTAAACTATCTCCTGAATTAAAGCTTTCAAATTCTTATCGTAGTGTATTACGTCCCGAAAATCATCCGTATTCAACCCCCCTTGATAAGCTATTATTAAGAAATCTTCAATTTAGCTTATATTTCGAATAGCTTACTTCCTAAAAAACTGTAATTTCGGGTCATATTAGATTATGAACAAAATTGTTTTAATAACCGGGGCTACTTCTGGCATAGGCGAGGCATGTGCTCGTTTATTCGCCAGTCATAATTATGACCTGATTATTACAGGCAGACGCGCTGAACGTTTGAAAAAACTGGAAGACGAACTTTCAACTAATCATCCTATTAAAGTTAAATCCTTAACTTTTGACGTTCGAAATAATCAGGAGGTTATTAACAACCTGGGTTCTCTATCAGAAGACTGGCAGCATATTGACGTTCTGATAAATAATGCAGGATTGAGTATGGGCCTGGACCGAATTGATGAAGGATCTGTTGATGACTGGGACACGATGATTGACACTAATGTTAAAGGCCTGCTATATGTTACTAAGGTAATATCAGGCTGGATGGTAAAGAACAAATCAGGACATATCATTAATATTGGATCAATTGCCGGAAAAGAAAATTATGCAAATGGCAATGTGTACTGCGCTTCAAAACATGCGGTTGATTCGCTGAATAAAGCGATGCGGATTGATCTTTTGCATCATCACATAAAGGTAACAGCAATACACCCTGGTGCTGTAGAAACTGAGTTTTCAGAGGTAAGGTTTAAAGGGGATAAAGACCGCGCGAAAAAAGTTTATGAAGGGTTTACAGCCTTAACGGGGGATGATGTGGCAGATGTTATATGGTATGCAGTTTCACTTCCGGCTCATGTAAATATTAATGATCTGGTGATTATGCCAACTGCACAGGCAAATACTACGTATTTAATCAGGCAATAATTAATTTAAAATGGCTTTACAGCAACAAATTGATCAAGACATAAAAAGTGCCATGTTAGCTAAAAATGCATCCCGTTTACGGGGATTACGTGCAATTAAGGCTGCTGTATTATTGGCTAAAACAGAAAAAGACGCATCAGAAAATCTTTCCGACGAAGCTGAAACCAGGGTGCTCCAGAAATTAGTTAAGCAGCGAAAAGAATCTGCCGGTATCTATCAGGCTCAACAAAGAAACGACCTATATCAGATAGAAATGGAAGAATTGGAGGTTATTGAAGCATATCTGCCGGCGCAAATGTCTCAAGAAGAAATTATCGCTTATGTAAATAAGGTGATAAGCAGTACCGGTGCTTCAGGAATGAAAGATATGGGGAAAGTTATGGGTATGTTAAATAAAGATCTGGCTGGAAAAGCGGACGGCAAAAACGTTTCTGAAGCAGTTAAACAAGCGTTACAATAACATTTAGTTATCAGATATTCTTTTATATCTTTCGTAAAAAATATTTTTATTACGTTTAGCCATCGGCACACACTTAAAACATACTAATTGTCCTCAGATAGGAAATCTATGAAGTTCGCACTAAAAGAAGAAAACGGGTTTAAATATATAGAAGAAGGCGAAGGAGAGGTTTTGTTATTACTTCATGGATTAATGGGTGCTTTAAGCAATTGGGATGCTGTAATTGAAGAATTCAGTAAACGGTACAGGGTAATAATTCCCATGTTGCCGCTGTATGATTTGCCGCTGCTAACTACTGGAGTGAAAACTTTATCAAAGCACATACATAAATTTGTTTTATATAAAAAGCTGACTAATATTACTATTCTGGGCAATTCACTTGGCGGACATGTTGCGCTGATTTATACATTAAATCATCAGGACCGAACCAAAGCGATGGTACTTGCAGGAAGTTCAGGATTATATGAAAATTCATTTGGGGGATCATTCCCGCGGAGGGAAAGTTATGATTTCATTAAGGAAAAGGTAGAGTTTACTTTTTATGACCCTGCAATAGCTACAAAAGAATTGGTTGACGATGTTTTCCAGGTGGTAAATGATAGGAATAGAGTGATCAGGATTTTAGCAATGGCAAAGTCCGCTATCAGGCATAATATGTCAAAAGAGTTGCATAAGCTTAAATTGCCGGTGTGTTTGATATGGGGAAAAAATGATAAGATTACACCTCCTGAAGTTGCCACTGAGTTTCATCAGCTTCTTCCTGACTCGGAATTGCATTGGATAGAAAAATGCGGACATGCCCCAATGATGGAGAGACCGGATGAGTTTAACACTTATCTGGACACATTTTTAAAACGGGTAGGCTAACTATGTTTGCACGCGAGCTGATATCAGATGCAATCCCACCGTTAAAAACTTCCGATAGCGTTCAGAAGGTGTTTGAACGCATGGCAGAATTTAGGGTCAATCATCTTCCAATTGTAAATAACCGGCAATTTCTGGGCCTGCTTTCTGATGATGATATTATAGAAGTAGCAGATTATACGGATGCTGTTGGTAGTCTCAGCCTGTTATTATATAATCCAAGTATTCAGGAAGATCAGCATATTTATGATGTAATCAGGCTATTTTACGAGCAGCGTTTGAGTATTGTACCGGTATTGGATAAAAACGGGGATTACATAGGTATGATATCTATCAATTGCATGATGGATTATATGGCAACGCTTACTTCTGTGAAGGAACCAGGAAGTATAATTATTCTGGAGATGAGTAATCGGGATAATTCGTTATCACACATGGCCCAGATAGTGGAATCAGATAATGCCCAAATTTTAAGTTCATACATACGTTCATTTCCAGACACAACCCGTATTGAGGTAACGCTAAAAGTAAACAAGCTTGATGTATCGGGTATGGTAGCCTCATTTAACAGGTACAATTATACCGTTCTCGCTACCTTTAATAATATAAAATCGGATGACGGAGAAACCGGCCGTTATGACCAGTTAATGAATTATCTGGATGTATAAGTAAAAGAAATCATGCTGTTTCCATTCTCATATCTCAGTACACCTATCTTTTCCTGATGAAACTCGCAGTTTACGGACGACAATTTAATAATTCGGTACTTCCATACGTACAACAGGTGTTCGACTGTCTCGCTGCAGAAAATATTGAACCGTATGTGTCTGATAAGTTTAATCAGTTTATATCTGGTAAGGTTTTCTTTCCTAAAAAATTCCGCATTTTCAAAACTCCTGATGAATTGAAAGGAGAAGTAGATATGATGCTAAGTCTGGGCGGAGACGGAACTATGCTGGATGCTGTAGCAATGATTCGGGATTCGCAAATACCTCTTATTGGTATAAACTTTGGTAGAATGGGTTTTTTAGCAAGTATTAGTAAAGATAGTATCTGTACTGCAATACCAAGCTTAAAACGAAATGAATACACATTGGATACCCGTACGATGATCTGCGTGGATTCTGATATGAAACTGTTTGGAGAGGAAAATTTTGCATTGAACGATGTCACCATCCATAAACGGGATACATCGGCAATGATGATCATTCATGCCTATCTGAATGGAGATTTTTTAAACTCTTATTGGGCCGACGGGCTTATTGTAGCAACACCCACAGGCTCTACTGCATATTCATTAAGTTGTGGCGGCCCAATTATAATCCCTCATTCGGGAAATTTTGTAATTACACCTATAGCACCTCACAATTTAAATGTACGCCCCATAGTTTTATCAGATACAAACTCTCTTTCATTTGAAATAGAAGGACGCAGTTCCAAATATCTGCTTACTTGTGATTCCCGGACTGAGGTTATGGATAATTCCGTAAGAATAACTCTTAAGAAGGCCGCGTTTCAGGTTAATTTAGTTCGGTTAAATAATGAAAGCTATTTATCTACGTTAAGACACAAGCTATTGTGGGGCATCGATACCAGAAATTATTAGTACTTAATGCGTAGGTTTTTACTTCTCCTTTATTTCTTTGGATTATTTTCTGACCTATTAGCTCAAAGCTGGGAAGTTGGTGGTTTTGGGGGGAGCTCGGGTTACATGGGAGATATAAACCCTGATAATCCACTTAAATTTACCGATATAGCATTTGGAGGACAAGTGAAGCGAAATATTGACCCGTACTGGTCGTTTAAGTTAAGCGCAATGCATGGAAAGATTAGGGGAGATGATGCTAAGTCTTCTAATGAATATCAGCAGCAGCGGAACCTGAATTTTAATTCAGATATTTCTGAAGTTAGTATTCAGACTGAATTTAACTTATTCAATTATATTCCCGGGGTTAGTAAGAAGATTTTCACACCCTATATATTTACAGGAATTGCAGGTATTGCTTTTAACCCTAAAACCACCTATAACGGTAGGGAATATGAGCTTGCTAATTATAGCACTGAAGGGCTAACCTATAAGAACTATGCACTTGCCATACCTTATGGAGTGGGAATAAAATATAATGTTACGCGTTACTGGAACCTGATAGGAGAGGTGGGATATCGTACTGCTTTAACGGATTATCTTGACGATTTAAGTATGACTTATCCTGATAAAAACTCTTTAATTAATAATGATGCGCGTGCCCTGTCAGATAGGTCAGGAGAAAATACAGGAATTTACTTCGGGGCTGCGGGGACTCAACGCGGCGACTTCAGAAAAAGAGACAATTACATGTTTGCAGGTATAAGCCTAACTTATACCTTTGTGAGCCAAAAATGTTATAGCTGGTAAGGCATATTAAAATAAACTGATGGGGTTTAAAGAACAAATTGATGTGAACCGCTTACCTAGGCATGTTGCAATAATTATGGATGGGAACGGGCGCTGGGCTAAAGAAAAGGGAAAGTTGAGGATATTTGGTCATCAAAGTGGAGTGCTTTCTGTTCGTGATACAGTTGAGGGAGCTGTAGATCTGGGGATTGAATATCTCACCATGTATACTTTTTCAACTGAAAACTGGAACAGGCCGCAATTTGAGGTTATAGCATTAATGGAACTTTTGGTTTCTACAATTAATAAAGAAACTAAAACACTAATGAAGAACGGAGTGCGTTTAAATGCTATAGGTGATTTAAAGTCATTGCCGGCAAAATGTTTTCGTCAGCTTCAGGACACTATTGATAAAACGAAAAATAATAATAAGTGCACATTAACTCTTGCTTTAAGTTATAGCTCCAGATGGGAAATTGTTAATTCTGCACGTATCATTGCAGAAAAAGTCAAATCGAACGAACTAAATTCTGAAGACATAACCGAACAGGTTTTTGCCGACCATTTAAATACGGCAGGCATACCAGATCCTGAGTTAATGATACGTACCAGCGGGGAATTCCGGATCAGTAATTATTTGTTATGGCAACTGGCATATGCCGAGCTTTATTTTACCCCTAAACTTTGGCCTGATTTCAGGCGTGAAGACCTGTTCGAAGCTGTTGTTGACTTTCAAAAAAGAGAGCGGCGCTTCGGGATGATCAGCGAGCAATTAACTAATTTTAGTTTTAACAAATTTTAACAACTGATTGAGTTAATTTAGCATCGATAAATAGCAGAAATGAACCGTATTATATATATATTATTATTACTACTGGTTACCTCAGGTACAACCATGGCTCAGTTTGGGCGGACACCGCAGCCAGTATTAAAATCTCCAAACGGAGATGAGTTTAGTTACCTTAACCCTAAAGAATATGTTATTGGTGGTACAACTATAACCGGGGTGCAGTTTCTTGATAAAGACGTTCTTGTAACGCTTTCTAAATTAACTCCGGGAGAGCGGGTAATTGTACCTGGGGATGCCACCTCAAATGCAATAAAAAATTTATGGGCGCAAGGATTATTTGACGATATTCAATTAAGCGTTACCGGAGTAAAGGGCGATTCTATTTATTTTGATATAGCTGTTGTTGAAAGGCCCAGGCTATCCAAATTTGTTTTATTAGGCTTACGAAAAAGTGAGGTAGAAGCATTAAATGAAAAGCTTAATGATAAAACCTCCAAAGTGGTAAATGAAAACTTATTAAAAAGCTCCACAGAAATTATTAAGCGTTATTTTAATGAAAAAGGCTATCTCTATACTGATATTAGTATAGCTCAGCGTAAAGATACATCGGAAACCAATAATATTATTTTAAATGTTACTGTTAATAAAGGTGAACGAGTAAAAGTAGATGAAATTAGCTTTGAGGGTAATAAGGATTTTTCAGATAAACAACTTAAGGGATATTTGAAAAAGACAAAACCATGGCTTGTTTTTAAAAGGAAATTCCTTCGCGACAAATATGATGAAGATAAACTGGCATTGGTTGCTAAAATGCATGATAAAGGCTACCGAGATGCAGAAATTATAAGTGATTCTATTACCCGTGTTAATGACAAATTTGTTAACATAAATATAAAAGTATACGAAGGGCCTAAATATTATTTCGGTAATATTTCTTTCGCCGGAAATGCAAAATACCCATCAACGGTACTGAACCAGATTTTAGGTATTAACAAAGGGGAGGTTTTTAGTGAAGAGAAGCTGAGCAAAAAGTTGAATGGAAGTCCGAATGGAAGTGATATCTCATCAATTTACCTTAATGATGGTTATTTAACGTTTAATGCAGATCCTGTTCAAACTAAAATATATGGTGATACCGTGGATATCGAACTTCGAATTTATGAAGGCCCTCAGTATACCATCAATAAAGTCAGCCTGAAAGGGAATGATATTACCAACGATAGGGTGGTGTTGAGGGAAATACGTACAAAACCCGGTCAGAAATTTTCTAAAGAAGCCATTGTGCGTACAACACGTGAAATTGCACAGCTTGGGAACTTTGATGAACAAAAAACAGATGTAAAGCCAATTCCAAATCCTTCAGACGGGACAGTGGATATTGAATATACGGTTGTTGAAAAGCCATCTGATCAGATTGAGCTTTCAGGAGGTTTTGGAGGCGGACGTATTATTGGTACGCTTGGTTTAACATTTAATAACTTTTCGGCGCGTAACCTATTTAATGCAAAAGCATGGACACCTTTACCAAAAGGAGACGGCCAAAAGTTAAGTATTCGTGGTCAAACAAATGGTAAGCAGTATCAATCATATAGCTTTTCTTTCTCAGAGCCATGGTTAGGAGGCAGAAAACCAATTTATTTTGGGATTAGTGCCTTTACTTCTCTGCAATCCAATCAATACTCTGATGATATTCCCGATTCTGATCTTCAAAGAATTCGCTTAAATGGTCTGACATTCAGTTTGGGACAAAGGCTTAAATGGCCGGATGATTATTTTCAGATAAATCATGCTATAAACTTACAGGAATATAGGTTAAAAAATTACCCTGGCTTCTTATTTTCAACTGGTAATGCGTATAACTTTAACCTGACTCAGGAGTTAAGCCGAAATTCTATTGATGCACCTATATATCCTACTTCAGGTTCAAATTTAAAGCTGACTATTCAAGCTACACCTCCATACTCGCTATTAAACAATTTGAATTACAAAACAGCTACTGATCTTTCACGATACAGGCTTACGGAATATTATAAATGGAAATTTGAATCTCAGTGGTATCAGCGTATATATGGGAAACTTGTTTTAAAGGCTCAGGCTCAGTTTGGTTTTCTTGGACAGTATAATAAAGCCGTTGGGCAATCGGCCTTTGAGCGCTTTAAATT
This sequence comes from Sphingobacteriaceae bacterium, assembly GCA_035575925.1. GTDB lineage: Bacteria > Bacteroidota > Bacteroidia > Sphingobacteriales > Sphingobacteriaceae > DASWTL01. The sequence continues at coordinate 21,549 of DATLXK010000014.1, read as the reverse complement.
GGGTGGTGATGGAATGCAAGGCTTTGATTTTCTTCAGGGTTCTGAAGTAATTGCTATGCGTGGTTATGAAAATAATACAGTTATCCCGATTGGTTCAAATCCAACTATTGCACAAAACTCAGGAAGTCCGATATTTAACAAATATATTCTTGAGTTACGTCATCCCGTAACAGTAAGTGATCAGGCTACCATATTTTTACTAGCATTTGCTGAAGGTGGAAATACCTGGAATACTTTCAAGGATTTTGCACCGTTTAATGTCCGTCGTTCAGCGGGTGTAGGGGCCAGGGTTTTTCTTCCGATTTTTGGATTGTTAGGCATTGATTACGGTTTTGCTTTTGATCCAATTCCGGGGATTCCGAATTATAAAAAAGGGTTCAGCTTTAGTATTGCCCAGCAAATGGGCGGCGGGTTTTAACGCATGTTTTTTATGAAAAAATATATTATTACAGGAATATTTATTTTATTTTCGGCGGTAGGCGTTTTGGCACAACGATTTGCATATGTGGATAGTGAATATATCCTGAAACATATACCTGAATATACATCATCGCAAAAACAGCTCGACGCTCTTTCTCAGCAATGGCAAAAAGAAGTTGACACCCGGTTTGCTGATATTGAAAAGCTATATAAAACGTACCAGGCTGATCAGGTGCTTTTAACAGCGGTTATGCGTAAGCGAAGGGAAGATGAGATAGTTGAAAAAGAAAGGGATGCTAAAGAATTTCAACGCATAAAGTTTGGGTATGAAGGTGAAATGTTTCAGCAGCGCACGCGTTTAGTAAAACCAATTCAGGATCGTGTGGCAAAAGCTATTCAATCAGTAGCCGAGAGTCAGTCACTGGATATGGTTTTTGATAAAAACAGTGAGATTATGCTATTATATGCCAGTCCGCGTTTAGATAAAAGTAATGATGTAATTACAAGATTAGGGTATAAGCCTAATGCATCGTCAAAACAATAAAAAAGAAAAATTAACGTAATAACAAAAAAAGAAAGCTAATAGTGAAGTTGTTCACTTAAGTTTGTTCATCACCACTTAAAAATTAACAAAACACACATGAAACATCTAATTAAAGTAGCAGTAGTAGCGTTAGGGGTAGTTTTTGCAGGCAACGCTGCCAACGCACAACAAAAATTTGCACATATAAACTCAAGTGACCTTTTACAGTCTATGCCGGAAATGAAATCTGCAGATGCAGCTTTTCAAGTATTCGCTAAAGCTAAACAAACACAGCTTGAGAAAATGGATGCGGAACGCCAGAAAAAGATTACTGTGTACACAGAAAAATCTAAAACTTTAAGCGAGGCTAACAAAGATGCTGTAGGTAAAGAAATTGAGATGCTGGTTAAAGAAATTCAGGATATGGAAAAACGCATTGGCGAAACACAATCAAAAGCAGAGCAGGAAGTAGCTACTAAGCGTCAGGAATTATATAAACCAGCTATTGATAAAGCAGAAACTGCTGTTAGGGCTGTAGCAAAAGAAAAAGGGTATGCATACGTTTTTGATATATCTCAGCCCGGTGTTGTATATTTTGATGGAGGAGAAGATATGATGGGTGCAGTTAGAGCCAAATTGGGTATTTCAACCACGGCAAGTACAGCTCCAAAAAAATAATAAAAGAATAAGCAATTTTAAAGCGAAGCAGATGTAATTCCGCTTCGCTTTTTTATTTTTACCTCATGAGCTCATCATTACCCTTAGGCATTTTCGACTCCGGTATAGGAGGATTAACCGTAGCAGGAGCCATAAATAAAATTTTACCGAAAGAACAGCTCATATATTTTGGAGATACGGCGCATTTGCCTTACGGAGATAAATCTCCTGAAGCTATAAAGTATTACAGCCTGAAAATTGGGAAGCTATTACTCGATAAAAAATGCAAGATGATTATTATTGCTTGCAATACAGCCTCCTCTCACGCATATCATGATCTGGTTAACTTTCTAGGCGACAAAGTGCCTATAGTAAATGTAATCGACCCCGTTGTGGATGCCATAGGAAAATCCGGGCATTATAAAAAAATAGGAGTGATTGCTACCAAGTCTACCATAAAATCGGATATCTACGCAAAAAAATTAAAAGCTGCAGTACCTGCTATTGAGGTCGCTTCATTAGCTACCCCTTTATTAGTTCCTATGATAGAAGAGGGCTTTTTTAATAATAACATCAGCAAAACTATTATACACTCTTACCTCTCATCCCCGAGGTTGAAGAAAATTGATAGCCTGATCCTGGCCTGTACCCACTTCCCTTTAATTAAGCCAGAGATAAATTCATTTTATAATGGTAAAGTAGATATTGTAAACACGGCAGAACTTGTTGCAGGTTATGTGCACGATCAATTAAAGGCGCACAATTTGCTAAATACAGGGGTCAGAAAAAAGCACCAGTTTTATGTTTCTGACTTAACAGAATCATTTCAAAACAGTACCCGGCTGTTTTTTGAGGAGAAAATCCATTTAAAACATATGCCAATCTGGGATAACGAGGAGTCATAGTATTTGAACCTGGTTTATTTAGAAAGATCAGGCATCTTCCCGGTAAGCACCAAAGGTATAGGGTATTTTAAGAAGAACTATACGACCAATTAACCGGCAGCCAGAATATGAAAGCAAAAATTTATCGGGGGACAAAAGAAATTGGCGGGACTTGCGTTGAACTGACAGCAGACAACGGAAAAATTCTTTGGGTTGACCTCGGCGCACCACTTGACGGCAAAAACCCAAACATTGATTATGCAAACAATAAGTTAGACGCACTTTTAATTTCCCATCCACACCAAGACCACTTCGGACTAATGGAAAAGGTAGGGAATGACGTCCCCATTTACATTGGTGAAGTTGCTTTAGATTTTATTAATGCGACAAAAATATTTATTAATAACCCTCAATTAAAAGGAAGTTATAGTATAATAAAGCCTTGGCAAACCTTTACCATTTTTAATACTTTCACAGTAAAATCTTTTTTGACCGATCATTCAACACCTGAAGCATTCGCATTTTTGATTGAAGCTGATGGAAAGAAAGTTTATTATAGCGGTGACTTTAGGGCGACAGGTAGAAAGAAAATAGTATTTGATAAAATAATTGCCGCACCACCAAAGAATATTGATCTGCTTATAATAGAAGGCACAATGGTAGAGCGTGCAAATCATATTTATTTAACCGAGGAGAGTGTTGAAGAAGGGATTTTTGAAATTATCAAAAATCAGAAAAATGTTTCTTTTTTAATAAGTTCAGCACAAAATATTGATCGTTTGATTTCAATAATTCGGGCGTGCAAAAAAACGGGGAAGAAAGTTGTAATCGATGTTTACACTGCTTGGCTTTTAGAAATGCTCCATAAACAGTCAAGCAATGTTCCAACAATGGATTGGGAAGAAATTAAAGTATTTGAGCATCCCAGTCAAATGGAAAGAATTACAGAAAACCGCTTTGATGATTTTCGTGCAAGAGTAATTGCTAACGGGGTTGATAGCTTGGTATTTAAAACTCCATCCGACCTTATTTATTTTGTTCGTAATCCAAGTGTGAAATTAATTGATTCGTTGAGAAAGCACGGAAAAATAAATATTATATACTCGCAATGGGAAGGATATTTAAAAGAGGAACATAAGCAATACTTCACGGACAATATTAATAGTCTAAAACACGATAAAGATATTTCATATCATTCAATACATACGAGCGGACACGCTACCGTTCCTGACTTAATGAAATTTGCAAAAGCGATTAACCCAAATAAAATAGTTCCCATCCATACCGCTTTCCCAGAGAAGTTTAAAACGGAATTTGAGAAAAATGGATTTAATAATATTGAGCTTTGGGACGATGGCATTGAGTACGTAATTTAATTCTTAAACAATGAAAGACGAACTGAAATATTTTTCCCTTGCGCACAAATTGAACGAAAAGCACAAGATGTTTCTTTTGGAAAAAAAAGTACATTTTAGAGCGAGCAAAAATTCATTCGCATTAATATCACTTAGTGAGGAAAGTCCAGAACAAGGCATTAAGTGTAGTTACACGGAATATAGTTCTGAAAAGGATATTTCAGAATTAATAAAAAAAGCGATTAAAAAAATTGATATACCAAAACGACCAACTCCAGAAAAACGTTTGCAAGCTTTTATTATAAATTATGCGCTAAATAACAACAATGAGCTACTTTTCGATAAAAATATAAAGTTTATCACTTCAGAAATTGCTATTTATAATAAAGATAAGAAGAAAATAGTAACGGATATACTTGGTTATAACGAAACCAATAACCAACTATGTGTGATTGAATTAAAGGATGATCGCCAAGAAAAAAGACTGATTGAACAAGTAAATAATTTTGAAAATATAATAAATGAAGATAAAACCGAATTCTTTTCGCAACTTCTATCTATTCACGGTTTTAAAAGCAGTAATAACACTCCATTAAAAGTCGCTAAATTTGTTGTATGGCCTCACGGCACGGCTTCACCTAAAGAGAAGTTAAAAGCTGAAAAAATTACAGAGATTACTTTTCAGCCCGATTATTCTTTTAAAAATTTTAACTAAACGAAAAATGAAGGAATAAAAACTGCCCTTTAAAAGCACTACCCAAAATGCGGGTTTTGTTTTCCATAGACAGTTTGGTGGTAAAGTCCCGCCCTTCGGGTAGCCGAAAAACGGTATAATCACTACATTTTAGGTCAACATGTAGTGAATTCTATTATTTAAACTCTTAATATATTTCAGCCTGATTGTTTAAGTTTGCATACTAAATAAGTATACATTCTGTTTTGAACTTTTATCTAATCTACATTCTTGTAGCAACATTGATATTTGCTTTTACAGCAGGATTTACCCTATTTGCCGTTTATTCAGAAAGAAAGATTTCTGCATTTATTCAGGACAGGCTGGGACCTATGGAAGTAGGGAAGTTCGGCTGGCTCCAATCGTTTGCAGACATCGTGAAGCTACTACAAAAGGAGTCCATTATTCCGTCAGTAGCAGATAAAGTGTTGTTCCTTTTAGCCCCTGTAGTAATTTTTGTTTCTGTTTATTTGGGTTTTGCTTCCGTTCCATGGGCATCGAACCTTTCACCCTTATCATTAAATTTGGGGGTATTTTATATATTCGCTATCCTGTCTGTAGAAACAGTGGGAATACTTATGGCCGGGTGGGGCTCAAACAATAAATATGCTTTATTGGGTTCTATGCGGTCCGTTGCCCAGATCGTTTCTTATGAAATTCCTACCGGGATTGCACTGGTTTCTGTGGTAATGATCTCTCAGACATTAAACATGCAGGAAATTGCTTTAAAACAAGGCATTTTATCTTATGATACCATTAAGTTCCTGGGAATTTGGGATGTAAAAAGCATTGGCGGATTTTTGGCCTGGAATATTTTTCAGGCTCCGCATCTTATAATAGCCTATATTATATATTTTATTGCTTCTCTGGCTGAATGTAACCGTGCCCCGTTTGATCTTCCTGAAGCAGAGTCTGAACTGGTAGCTGGCTTCCATGTAGAATACACAGGCTTGCGATTTGCTTTCATATTCTTGGCAGAATATGCTTTAATGTTCCTGGTTGGAATGATTGGGGTGATCTTATTCTTAGGTGGGTGGAATACACCGCTCCCTAATATAGGATCTTTTACACTGGCCGAATGGACAACAGGAACTGCATGGGGAGTATTTTGGACTATACTTAAAACGTTGATGGTGGTAGGGGTACAGATGTGGATCAGGTGGACGCTGCCACGCTTAAGGGTTGACCAGTTGATGTCGCTTTGCTGGAAAGTGTTAACGCCGCTTGCGTTTTTATGCATGCTGATATCAGGGTTTTGGCGATTAATGATCATGTAATATGTGGGTAAGATCAATTAAAGGGTTAAAAACAGCATTTACCGGCCTTGGTATAACCATAAAGCACTTTTTTGCTGCACGCCAAAGCCGAAATTTGAAATCCATAAAGGATGAAAACTATTTTTCACAGCAGAATGGCACAACAACAATTCAATATCCGCATCAGCAAATGCCAGTACCTGAAGTAGGGCGCTATCAGCTGCATGTAGAAATGGACGATTGTATCGTATGCGATCTTTGTGCCAAGATATGTCCTGTGGACTGCATTGAAATTGAGAGCATTAAATCAACAGGACCTATCGGCCAGACATCAGACGGCACCACCAAAAGATTATATGCTCCAAAGTTTGATATAGACATGGCTAAATGTATGTATTGCGGGCTCTGCACAGTAGTTTGTCCGACAGAATGCATTACCATGACCAATTCATACGATCGTAGCTTTACCCAGCTAAGTGAGCTGACTTATCGTTTTTCAGATATGAGCGCTGAAGATGCTGCAGAGAAGCGACGTGACCTGGAACAACAGATTGCAGAAAAACAGGCTGCAAAAGAAGCTTTATTAAATCAACAGAAGCCTGCAGAATGAACATGGAACAGGTGGTGTTTTATTTCTTTGCTGCAATGGTTCTGGTATCCGCTTTTTTGGTGGTAACAATGAATAACCTGGTTCGGAGTATATTCCTGTTCTTTGTAACCTTGTTCTCCATTGCCGGATTATATATTTTCGCTTTAGCAGATTTTGTAGCCTTAGCACAGGTCGTCATTTATGTTGGGGGAGTATTGGTTTTAATGTTATTTGCTTTCATGCTGTCAAATAAGGAACTTTTGAATGATCTCAAACTAACGAAAAGAACAGCCTTATACAATTTTCCTGCTATTTTGGTGTCTGTGATATTTCTGTTCATCCTGATTAACGTAATTGTAATTTCTAAACCTGAAAATCTAAATTGGCTGCAAAACAGGATAAATTGGCTTCAGCCTTCAGATAATAGTGTACATCAGATTGGTATTCAGGTTATGACTCGTTATTTACTTCCATTCGAAGTAGTATCCATACTGTTGTTAATGGCACTAATAGGTGCTGCACACATCGCTAGAAAGGATAAAATATGATACCGTTAGCTCATTTTTTGATCATCAGCGCTATTTTGTTTTGTATAGGATTATATGCCGTTTTGTCTAAGAAGAATGCGATACAGGTGTTGATTGGTATTGAGTTTATGCTGAATGCAGGGATTTTGAATTTTGTTGCCTTCAGTAAATATGACAGGATTAATTCAGGTGGGCAGGTTTTCGCACTATTTGCTATTGTGCTAGCTGCGGCTTCAGTAGCTGTTGCGTTAGCCATCATATTAAATGTTTATAAAAAATATAATACTATTGATCCTTCAAAGATCAATGAACTAAGAGATTAATTGGAAGCTGTAGAACCACAAAAATATGTTTTATTAGCGCTCGTAGCAGTGTTGTTGCCTTTCTGCGCTTTTATACGTCTTTTACTTGCAAAAAACACCTCAGGATCTGCTTTTTATGCTATAACCGGCATTTCACTTAGTTTTATTATCTCCATATTTATCTTTTCTAACACCTGGAATGAACAGTTTATTCATCAGCAGGTAGATTGGTTTACTATTGGAGGTACCACCTTTCGGGTAGGGATCTTAATTAATAATCTTTCGGTTTTGATGATGGTATTGGTTACAGGCATTTCCCTGCTGGTTCATGTCTATTCTATCGCATACATGAAAAAAGATCCTTTAATACACCGTTATTGGGGATATCTGGGCCTGTTTTGCGCCGCTATGTTATTACTGGTGATGGCCGATAATTTACTGGTGCTGTATATGGCATGGGAGTTGGTTGGATTTTCATCTTATTTACTTATCGGCTTTTGGTTCACTAAAGATGCTGCTTCACAGGCTGCCAGAAAAGCTTTTATTATGAACCGCATCGGAGATATCGGTTTTCTGATTGGGCTTTTCATCCTTTATACCCAATTTGGAACACTTGATATTCAAAAACTTTTCGGGCAGGACGGTTTGGTTTTATCCGCCACTGTACATAGTGATCTATGGATATCTTCAATTAATCAAATGCCGGCCACTTGGCTTACTATTGCAGGAATAGCATTTTTTATGGGAGCTGTTGCTAAATCTGCGCAGTTTCCGTTACATACCTGGCTTCCCGATGCTATGGAAGGACCGACTTCTGTTTCATCATTAATCCATGCTGCAACAATGGTTGCGGCCGGGGTGTTCCTTGTCGCCCGGATCTTTCCGTTATTTAATGATACAGTCCTGCTTGTTATTACTATAACAGGACTATTTACAGCACTTATGGCTGCAACCATAGCGCTCACTCAAAACGATATTAAGCGTATTCTCGCTTTCTCCACTATTTCCCAGTTAGGATTTATGATGCTGGCGATGGGAATTGGAGCGGTAGATGGCGGTATATTTCATCTCGCTACACATGCATTCTTTAAGTGCCTCCTTTTTCTTGCTGCAGGTGCTCTTATCCATGCGCTGGCTCATTTGAAAGAGAAGGATGATTTGGATTTTGATATTCAGGATATCAGGAATATGGGAGGATTACGCACACTGATGCCCGTCACATTTTATACCATGCTGGTTGCTTCTATAGCATTAATAGGACTTCCTTTAACTTCTGGTTATTTGTCAAAGGACGCCATACTTATTCGCGCCTTTGAGTGGGCAGAATCCAAAGCGCTTATATTTACGATCGTTCCATATACAGCACTCCTGGTGAGTTGGTTAACTGCTTTTTACATTTCCCGTCTCATATTTAAAGTATTTTTTGGGAAGTGGAGATTGCAGAAAGGGTTCAAAAATATTTTTACTTTGCATGATAGCCCTGCTGAGATGAAATACCCCATGATCATTCTCGCTGTCTGTTGCTTGTTTCCTTTATTTTCATCCAATCCTTTGCTTTTTGAAACAAGCTGGATATTAAATGGATTCCACGGCACAAATTCGTTACAGCGGGTTAATGCTTATCATACGATTATCCCGGCCGCGGTTAATACAATAAGTATAATGGTGATGTACATTTGTTACCGCTGGTATGTAAAGCCCGGATATAGTATTGCTAATAACAACTTGCTTTACCGTTTTTCAGAAAATCAATGGTATTTTAACTGCATATATGATGTGCTGGTTGTTAAGCCTGTAAATACCTTTGCCAAAGCCATTTTCTGGTTCGAAAGAAAAGTAGTAGATGGCCTGGTAAATTTAACAGGAAGGGCAGGCCTGCTATTTTCAGCTATTTCAGCCTGGGTTGATGAATATATTATTGATGCCGCGGTAAATAATTTAGCACTGCTCGCAAAGAAAATCGGGGATTTTACACGGCACTTTCAAACCGGTCGGGTACAACATTATTTAGTAACTATGCTGTTATTTGTTCTTACTGTTTTTGTTTTGAAATATTTTAGTCAGCTGTTATGAGCCTGCTTTCCATTCTCATTTTTATGCCCTTAATTGCAGGTCTTATTATTCTGATACTGCCGTCATCCTTTCAGCAGAAATTCAAATATGTAACTCTTCTGATAACAATTCTCCAATTGCTTATAAGTGGATTCATCTATTTCCAGTTTGATCCGTCTGTGGCCGGGGTTCACCTGGAAAGTCAGTTTCAACTGGTCGAAAAATTAGCCTGGATCCGGCTGGATCTGGGATCTGGTGGGAAACTGGAGATCGATTATTTCCTTGGCATTGATGGTCTTTCTATGCCTTTTCTTTTTCTGACATCTCTTGTAATGGCTGTTGCTGTACTAGCCTCGTGGGAAATTAAAACTAATCTAAAAGCATTTTTTGCGCTGTTCCTGCTGCTGGACGCAGCCATTATGGGTGTGTTCTGTGCACTTGATTTCTTTCTGTTCTATATATTTTACGAGCTCATGCTTCTGCCGTTGTATTTCCTTATCGGGATGTGGGGCGGTGTACGCAGGGAATATGCAGCTATAAAATTCTTTTTGTATACACTCTTCGGGTCGGTATTCATGCTTTTGGTTATCATAGGGCTTTATTTCTCTGTCATTAATCCAGCTACGGGTAATCATACATTTAATATGATCACCATGATGGATCCTGCAAATTTCGTACAGGGCTCTATATTCTCAATTGCAGCTAATCAGGAATTATTTGGTGTCCCGGCAAGGCTGCTGGCATTTATAGTTTTGTTCATTGCTTTTGCCATTAAAGTTCCTATAGTTCCGTTGCACACCTGGTTGCCAGATGCACACGTAGAGGCTCCGACACCGGTTTCTATTATTCTTGCAGGCATTTTATTAAAGATTGGAGGATATGGAATTCTGCGGATATGTTTCAGTATGTTTCCGGATGCTGCCTCACAATCTTCGTGGTGGCTTGGATTAATCGGCGTGATATCTATTATTTACGGCGCATTAAATGCCCTTGCTCAAACTGATCTCAAACGGCTTATAGCTTATTCATCAGTTTCGCATATGGGTTTTGTTCTGCTGGGCATAGCTTCAGGCACAGTGGAAGGCACAAGCGGCGCTATGCTCCAGATGATAAGCCATGGGATTTTATCAGCTATGTTATTTTATTTGGTGGGGATGTTATATGAACGGGTCCATGACCGCGATATTTACAGCTTTCGCGGATTAGCTACATTAATGCCTGCATTTACGGTTTTTATAATGATTGCTTTTTTTGCTTCACTAGGATTGCCGGGATTTTCTGCATTTATTGCTGAAGCATTTACTCTGATTGGCGCATTTAGTTCAGAAAGTGTAAACGGTTGGCTGCCACGGTGGATGGCTATTGGCGGTTCAATTGGAATTTTGCTCAGCGCGGCCTACTTTCTCTGGACTTTGCAGCGGATGTTTTTTGGGCAGACCCGGTTAAAAGGCGGAACAGACTGGGCTCTTCAATTATCTGATGTTAATCTCCGGGAGAAGTTTGCTTTGGTGCCTCTCGCAATTATGGCATTAATCCTTGGAATTTTACCTTCCATTGCTTTTGATAAAATGAATACTTCGGTCATTGAGTTCGTTCGTTTTATTACTCTTAAACAATGAAAGACTATCTGCCACATATACCCGGTTTCATTAATGATACAATTAACAGCCTGCATTACTTCAGGCCCGAACTTGCTTTAACCTGCGGATTTCTACTGGTTATTATTGCAGATCTTTTCTTTAAAAAGATTTATAGTCTTCCTTTTTATATCACCCTGCTCTGCTTTTTCGCTGTCGGGTTTTATACCATACAGCAACTACATACAGCACCGGCAAATTTATTCAGCGGAATGATTATTATAGATCACTTAGGTGCTCTTTTTAAACTAATATTCCTGCTTGCAGGTCTGCTTTTCATATTTTTTTTAAAAAACAATCGTCAGTTTATCGCGCATAATAAAGGAACGGGGGATATATTTTCCATACTTCTTGCGGTAATATTGGGCATGAACCTGATGGCTATGACATCAAACCTTTTGATGCTTTATATTTCTATCGAAATGGTTTCCATAGGCTCTTATTTGATGGTAGGGTATATCTCTAAAGATACCCGCCAGACAGAAGGAGCAATGAAATATATTATTTTTGGTTCTGTCTGTTCTGCAATTATGTTATATGGGTTATCCTTAATGTATGGATTTACCGGTACGCTTGATCTAAACAATCCGCAATTTATTCAGGAACTATCACGCATTCCATCCCTGGCCTCGGGCACAGTAATCATAATGGTTTTAACAGGTATAGGATTCAAGCTTTCTGTAGTTCCGTTTCATTTTTGGAGTCCGGATGTATACGAAGGGGCTCCAACACCGGTTTCGGCCTTTCTTTCAACCGGACCAAAAGCGGCCGGATTTGCAATTTTAGTAAAGTTTATTAGCGCGTTTCAATTAAATACAGATCCGGAAATTAAGGATATGCTGTCCATTTTAAATCACGTTCTTATTATTGCTGCAATAGCAAGTATGATAGCGGGTAACTTCGGAGCTATCCGGCAAAATAATGCAAAACGTATGCTTGCATATTCTTCCATCGGGCATACGGGTTTCCTGTTAATGGCAGTTATAGCATTTTCAGAAACGGGGTTTAAAGCACTAATATTTTACCTGTTTATTTATGTTATAATGAATATGGCAGCATTTATGCTGATAAATGAAGCCGAAGAAATCACAGGGTCGGAAAGTGTAGAGGACTATAAAGGATTGGGAAAGCATTACCCGGTATTAATGATATGCTTTGTGGTTGTTTTAGTTTCTTTAACAGGATTGCCGCCTACTGCCGGATTTACAGCTAAATTTTTAGTTTTTTCTTCAGCGGTTGAAATATATCAATCGTCAGGATCATTTTGGATTTTACTTTTAATGATCACAGGTGCAATTACTACACTCGTCTCTTTATTTTATTATTTTAAAATTCCGCTAAATGCCTTCATAAGAAGCAGCAACAAACTTATTCAAGTTAAAAAGTATAGCCAGTTAATGCCTATTTGCATCGTTTTATCTGTTGCTTTGCTTTTACTGCTTTTACTTCCTCAGATTATCACATCTTTTATATAAAATATACATATTTAAATGCTTTGATTCAATTATTTATAAGATATTCGAAGCTTTATATAATAATTTAATAGTAAAACGGCAATTTCCTGCCTAAATTAGGATATATTTGCGATATAAAGAGTAAAAAACCCTTGTATGGCTAAAAATCTATCTAAGTTTCCATTTGTATTTTTAATAATTATTCTTTTTTTAGGTTTTTTGTTTCCAAGTGTTCCGGGTAAACCGGCTGATCAATCCAATATAAGCTTAACCGACACTGCCTGGATGCTGACAGCTACAGCACTCGTACTAATTATGACTCCCGGTCTGGCTTTTTTTTATGGGGGAATGGTTAACAAGAAAAATGTGATCTCTACTATGCTGCAGAGTTTTATTTGCATGTCAATTATTACGATACTCTGGGTTGTTTTTGGTTTTAGTCTTGCTTTTGGAGAAAGTCAGGGCGGCATAATAGGTAACCCCGGCACATACTTTATGATGAATGGTGTTATTGATGGAGAACCCTGGAAAATTGCGCCTACCATACCACTGGTTTTATTTGCTATGTACCAGTTGAAATTTGCTATTATCACTCCAGCGCTTATTACCGGGGCTTTTGCAGAACGTATCCGTTTTATATCCTATGTGCTTTTCATCTGTTTATTTTTTATTGTGATCTACGCTCCGCTTGCACATGCAACCTGGCACCCGGATGGTCTACTGGCTAAATTTGGTGTATTGGATTTTGCTGGAGGCACCGTGGTTCACATGTCTGCCGGATGGGCAGCACTTGCATCAGCGCTTTATTTGAAAAAGCGTAGCGAGCCGAATCATTCTCCGGCAAGGATTACTTATGTAATGCTGGGTACCGGACTGCTCTGGTTCGGGTGGGTTGGATTTAATGCCGGATCTGCATTCGGTGCCAACCACCTTTCTGCTATTGCATTAGCTACTACCATGACAGCATCAGCAGCAGGGGCATTGTCATGGATATTTTTTGATGCAGCAAAAGGCCGAAAGCCATCTGCCATGGGAACGTGCATAGGAGCTGTTGTCGGTTTGGTAGCCATTACGCCTGCAGCAGGTTTTGTTACCATCCCTCATTCACTGGTTATAGGTGTGATATCATCCATTATCAGTAATATGGTTGTTGAATGGCGTACCCGTACAGCTATAGACGATACCCTGGATGTTTTTCCATGCCATGGTGTGGGGGGAATGGTTGGAATGTTGCTTACTGGCGTGTTTGCATCACAAGCGATAAATCCTGCAAATGTAACGGGTAATGGACTTGTTTTTGGTGAATTCAAGCTTTTTTTCATTCAATCTATAGCTTTAGTTGGTGTTTCTGTTTTTGCTTTTTTTGGCTCTTTGGCATTATTGAAAGTTACAGACATGATTACCCCCTTGAGGGTGAGTGAAGAGGATGAACGTTTAGGTCTGGACATAAGCCAGCACGGTGAGAAGCTTTGACAATATACTGGTATGTTTCAGCTAGAAATGCGTAATTTTGCGGCTTATAAGCATCCATGAGTGATCAAATAAAACATGAGTGTGGCATCGCACTAATCCGGCTTTTAAAACCTTTATCTTATTACCAGGAAAAATACGGAACCGCATTATATGGCCTTAATAAATTATATCTGCTTATGGAAAAGCAGCATAATCGGGGCCAGGATGGAGCAGGGATAGCTAATATAAAATTGAATGTTAAACCGGGTAATCGTTATATAAGCCGTTACAGGGCTATGGGTTCTACAGCTGTAGCTGAAATTTTTGAATACGTGCAGCGTAAATTTGCAGAGGTTCAAAAGAGCTCACCCGAGCTCTTACAGGATACCAAATGGTTAAAAGATAATATCAGTTTTACGGGCGAGGTATTGCTGGGTCACCTGCGATATGGTACACATGGTAAGAATAGTATTGAAAGTTGCCATCCTTTTCTTCGTCAGAATAACTGGATGAGCCGTAACCTGGTAATTGCCGGGAATTTCAATATGACCAATACAGAAGAGCTGCTTGAGCAACTGTTTGAATTAGGCCAGCATCCAAAAGAAAAAGCAGATACAGTAACCGTTCTGGAAAAAATAGGTCACTTTCTGGATACTGAAAATCAGGAATTATTTGATCGGTTTAAATCTGAAGGTTACAGCAATGCCGAAATAAGTCTTAAAATAGCTGATCATGTGGATATTGCACGAATATTGCGGCGCTCTGCCAAAACATGGGACGGGGGTTATACTATAGCCGGTATTTTGGGTCATGGAGATAGCTTTGTTATGCGTGACCCGGCCGGAATACGTCCGGCATTTTATTATTATGATGATGAAGTGGTTATTGCCACATCAGAACGTCCTGCTATTCAGACTGCATTTAATATCCCGATAGGTGAGATAAAAGAAATAAAACCCGGCCATGCTCTTATCGTTAAAAAAGATGGAACGATATCAGAAGAAGAATTCAGGCAGCCGGAAACGCAAAAGTCCTGTTCTTTTGAACGGATCTACTTTTCACGCGGAAGCGATGCTTCTATTTACCGTGAAAGAAAGATGCTGGGGAAATTGCTTTGTCCTCAAATACTTCGGGCTGTAAATCATGATTTTAAGAATACGGTATTTTCTTATATTCCCAATACTGCGGAGATTGCTTTTTATGGATTAGTTGAAGGATTAAACACACATATAAATTTAACACAAAAAGAAACTTTATTAAAACGCTCGGACAAAATAACGGACGAAGAGCTGGAAGAAATGCTCAACATGGCACCCCGTGTAGAGAAAATAGCGATAAAAGATGTTAAACTTCGCACATTTATAACACAGGATGCCGATCGCTCTGAAATGGTTGCGCACGTATATGATACTACATACGGTATAATTAAACGTGGGGAGGATACATTAGTAATACTTGATGACTCAATTGTTCGTGGAACCACCTTAAAACAGAGTATATTAAAAATTATTGATCGTCTCGGCCCCAAAAAAATAATTATTGTATCCTCCGCTCCTCAAATCCGTTACCCTGATTGTTATGGAATTGACATGTCCAGAATGGGTGAATTTGTAGCATTTGAAGCAGCTGTTTCCCTGCTTAAAGAAACCGGACAAGAAACCATAATCCACGAAGTATTTAAGAACTGTCAAGCAAGTATAACCCGAAATAAGGAAGATATTTTAAATCACGTTAAGGCTATTTATGCACCATTTTCTGCCCAGCAGATCTCAGATCGTATTGCACAGATAATTACCCCAAAAGAAGTGAAAGCCGAAGTACAGGTTATTTACCAAACGCTGGAAAACCTTCATCATGCTTGCCCGGATAACCTTGGAGACTGGTATTTTTCTGGAGATTATCCTACACCGGGCGGTAACAAAGTTGTAAATAAGGCTTTTATGAATTGGATGGAGGGGAAAAATCAGAGAGCCTATTAGGCTATGATTGACTGTTTTAATAAAGAGAATTCATAAAAAACAGGCTGTAAATTATCCGCAGGGCGAAAATAATAATAAGGCTTCCAGCAATTCTGTTAAGCAGGGTAATCGTTTTCTCTTTAATTCTATATCTAAGCTTGTTAGCATAATGAGCTTTCATTACATCCATACTAAACTGTGTGATTAATATGGCACTGAAAAACGGAATAATCTCTGCAGGCTCAAATTCTCCGGCAACAGAAATTACTCCGCCGGTAACGCTAAGCCAATAAATCATTACTGACGGATTCAGTAGACACATGAAAAAGCCCTTCAGAAAATAGCCCGTATTACGTCTCTTAGAAGTGGTGGTCTCATAGCTTATCTTAACCTTTTTTATCAGGTAATAAATCCCTATGGATAATAGCACAGCACTGCCCGCAAGTCCGAATTGCATTCGATACTTGGTTTCTAACGCTACAAACGATGATCCGTAAACCGTTAAACCGATAAATATGATATCAGCAAGCATTACACCAACAGCTAATGATATGCCGGCATAAAACCCTTTTTCTATACTGGTTTTAATCAGAGCAAAAAATACAGGACCTGTTAAAAATGATAAAACTATCCCTAACCCAATTCCTGATATTATTGTTTCTACCATTAATAGTATTTTTTCATTAGGTAAATGCGAATATGCAATTTTAAAGGTTAACTATTTAAACCTTTTTGCAGCTGCCGCAATAAAAATGCATAAAAGTTTAATCTTCGGAAAAATTAAATTATGTTAGAGTTTTGTTAACTAACTGACCCGAAAATTAAAAATTTATGCAAAACAATAATCTTGAAACAAAAAAAAGTAGTTATCTATATCAACTTACTATAATAGGAATACTATTTTTTGTATTTGGTTTTGTTACCTGGTTAAACGGAACACTAATACCATTTTTAAAAATAGCATGTAACCTGGAAACTGATGTGCAGGCGTTATTTGTAACCTTTGCATTTTACATGGCTTATTTTTTTCTAGCCATTCCTTCTTCAATTATTCTAAAGAGCACGGGCTATAAAAATGGGATGGCATTAGGCCTGTTGGTAATGGCCGTTGGGTCTATTATTTTTATTCCCGCAGCCAATACGCGTATGTTTGGCTTATTTCTTACCGGGCTTTTTATACAGGGTATGGGATTATCGCTTCTGCAAACTGCATCCAATCCGTATATCAGTATTATTGGGCCTATTGAAAGTGCCGCCCAGCGTATTAGTATCATGGGAATTTGCAACAAAATTGCGGGCGCTTTAAGTCCGCTTGTGTTAGGTGCAATTGTTCTAAGTAATGCCACAGAAGTGCAGGAAAAACTTAAAGTTGTTACTTCGGGTGCCGAACGCGACCAATTATTGGATAGTTTGGCTTCCCGGGTTATTACTCCATATATAATTATAACTGTAATACTGCTGGGTCTTGCTTTTATGATTAAACGTTCTTCATTACCTGAGATTGAAGAGGGGGAAGATGTAATTGATAGCAAAGGTGGTTCAGGCAAAACGAGTATTTTTCAATTTCCGCATATGTGGCTTGGTGCACTGTGCATATTTATGTATGTGGGAGTTGAAGTAATGGCCGGTGATGTAATTGGTACTTACGGTAAAGAGTTGGGAATGAGTCTGGATACCACAAAATATTTTACTTCATTTACATTGGTTTCTATGCTTGTAGGATATGTTATAGGTATACTCGCCATTCCGAAATATATCAGTCAGCAAAATAGCCTGAAATATGCTGCTATTCTTGGCATTGTACTATCGTTAGGAGCTTACTTTACAACAGGATATACTGCTGTTACCTGCATTGCATTACTAGGTTTGGCAAATGCCCCGATGTGGCCTGCCATATTTCCACTGGGGATTAATGGTTTGGGTAGGTTCACGAAAACTGCTTCAGCTCTATTGGTTATGGGTATTGCGGGTGGTGCATTGTTACCGTTGCTCTATGCTTACCTGAAAGATCATCTGCAGGTAGCTAATAACCTTGCGTTTATGGTAGCTATGGTGCCGTGCTATATTTATATTTTATATTACTCCATATGGGGCTATAGAGTTGGAAAAACCGGGGTTCGATAAAATTTTTATGAATTTGGCTACCGACCTGGCTCAGCGCTCTCATTGCGTGAAGGCACAGGTCGGTGCTGTTTTAACTAAAGATACCCGTATTATTTCTATCGGGTATAATGGCCCGCCAGCAGGAACTCATAATTGCGATGAAGAATGGCCGGAATTAGGTTGCCCGCGTGATTCACGCAATAGCTGCTCACTTGCTTTGCATGCCGAAGAGAATGCCATTCTGTATGCTACTAAAAACGGTGCTGCTCTTGAGGGTTCTACTTTGTACGTTACTTTATCTCCATGTCTGTCCTGTGCCCGACTGATATTCTCCTCCGGTATAAAGAGAGTGTATTTTAAAAATTCTTACGCTGAGTACAAAGGATTATCTATTGACGAGGGTGTTGATTTTTTAAACCGGTTTGGAGTTGTTGCAAACAAGTTTAGCTCTTTTTGATAGCGATATCAAAATACTAATATTATGACGATCTTTGACAAGAATAGTCAAAATAAAAAATGTCAAATGGATCATCCGGTCTGTTGATCATAACATTTTAGAAAAACATCCATATCCCTGGCATATTCCGTGTTCATTCAGAAATTATATAATTTACGGGTACCATGGAATAAAAATGGAAAGGATATATTATGCCACTCAAGATTTAGATGAGCTTCAAAAACAAATTACTTCGATTTTGGCTTCCGAATTTTAACTTTAACTGTTTTATAACCTACTAATTATGGGGTATAAAAGCCTAAATGACTGTGTAAATGACCTTGAAAAAAATGGTCATTTAATACGAATAAAGGAGGAGGTGGATCCGTACCTGGAGATGGCCGCCATTCATTTACGGGTTTTTGAAAAGCAGGGGCCAGCGATTTTATTCGAAAATATAAAAGGAAGTAAGTTTTCTGCAGTTTCCAACCTGTTCGGTACGTTGCAACGTTCCAGATTTCTTTTCAGGGACACTTTAGATAATATCAAAACACTGGTCGATCTTAAATCAGACCCTTTGAAAGTGTTGCGTAACCCTTTAAAGTATCTGAATATATCGGCAACTGCATGGTCAGCACTTCCATTAAAAACTTCTCCAAGCCCATTTAGCAGAATCACAATCAGTGAGCTTCCCCAAATTGTTAACTGGCCTATGGACGGAGGTCCTTTTGTAACCATGCCTCAGGTTTATACAGAAGATATTAATAAACCGGGGGTTATGAATGCAAACGTAGGAATGTACCGTATTCAGCTTGCCGGTAACGATTACATTCGTAATGAAGAAGCCGGGCTTCATTATCAGCTTCACCGCGGTATCGGTGTTCATCAAACCAAAGCAAATGCGAAAGGTCAGCCTTTAAAAGTCAGCATATTTATTGGAGGTCCGCCATCTCATGCTTTAGCAGCGGTTATGCCATTGCCTGAAGGCCTGTCAGAACTAACTTTTGCAGGTGCTTTAGGAAACCGGCGTTTCAGATATTTTTATGATGATGAAGGATTTTGTATTTCATCAGACGCGGATTTTGTAATTACAGGCACTGTTTATCCTCAACAAAATAAACCTGAAGGCCCCTTTGGAGACCATTTAGGCTACTATAGCCTTACGCATGAATTCCCTTTATTAAAAGTGCACCGGGTATACCATCGGCCTGATGCTATATGGTCGTTTACTGTAGTGGGCCGCCCTCCCCAGGAAGATACTAGTTTCGGTGCATTGATACATGAAATAACCGGAGCAGCAATACCGTTGGAAATACCGGGGTTACATGAGATAAACGCAGTGGATGCAGCTGGTGTACATCCATTGTTATTTGCCATTGGAAGTGAACGGTATACACCTTATTTAAAAGAAAAGAAGCCCCAGGAATTATTAACTATTGCCAATCATATTCTGGGTAAAAATCAATTAAGCCTGGCTAAATATTTATTTATTTCTGCAAAAGAGGATGATTCACAATTAATTACACATGATATTGGAAAATTTTTGACCCATGTTCTTGAACGTGTGGATTTTACCCGCGACTTGCATTTTCATACCAGAACAACTATTGATACGCTTGATTATAGTGGTACTGATATTAATTCGGGATCAAAATTAGTTATTGCTGCTGTGGGAGATAAAAAAAGAGACCTTGCTAATGCAGTCCCCCAAAGTCTTAATCATCACACAACTTTTGTGGAATGCAGGATAGTAATTCCGGGTATTTTGGCCATTAAAGCCCCTGAATATCATTCAGAGGAAATCACAGAACGAGAAATAAATAGCCTGAATGAACATTTGAAGAACCAGGAATTAAAAGGGATAATGTTATTGGTGTTATGTGATGACTCCGCTTTTACAGCTCATACCATTGAGAATTTTATTTGGGTGACATTTACCCGCAGTAATCCATCACATGATGTTTATGGTATAAATAGCTTTACTGAACATAAACATTGGGGATGCTATGGCCCGATGATTATTGATGCCCGGATAAAACCACATCATGCTCCGGTACTAACAAAAGATCCGGAAGTTGAACAACGGGTGGACAGCTTAGGTGAAAAGGGCAAAGCACTGTATGGGATAATTTGATAATACAGGATAAATAATTAATACTTTAAAAGCATAGTTACAATAAACCAGTTAAATTTAGAAAAGTTTATAAGGGTTCACCCGGGGAGATGGTTTTGCAAACAGCTGAGGACGTAGCAGAATTAATTATAAAAGAGATTAAAGATATTTAATCATTCATTCTGGGGAAATATACGTATTACTTTTACAAATCTTCCCTGATAATAGTTATTAAAAGGTGTAATAGTAACGCCATTGGCTTTACCGGATGTTGAATGAATAAAAGATATTCCTGCGTCACTTCCTGTTACAATTATTCCCATGTGCCCCACTTCACGAATCAGGCTGTCTGTCCCAGTAAACAATATTAAATCCCCTTGTTTTGCATCACTAATATCCACAGGCCGGTCTATATTTGTATAATCTACAGAGGGTCTTGGTACAGTAATATTAAAATGGTTGAATACATTGGTTATAAATCCGGAGCAATCAAATCCGACTCTTGGATCTATAGAGCCATATTTATAAGGAATACCGGTTAATGTTTTTGCATAGGTAATAAGCTCTCCGGGTGTTGTACGGCCGGTATTAATAAATCGCTCTCCGCTCGGCATGGATGGAGCCGGTGTAATAACCTTTGAAGAATCTAAAATTATAGGTATAGTATCACTGTTAGCCACATAAGTGCCAGGCCCGGTAATGGGAATTGTATCATTGGTTAGAATTACTTTCTTATTGTTATCACAAGCAATAATTGAAGAGAGAGTAAAAAACAATAAGAATACTATTTGTTTCATAGCAAATATATACTGTTTGGTCGGTGGCATATTAATTATACGTCAGATGATATTATAAAGTTTAATTACATGCAATTTAACATTATTTTTTTTAAAATTTTCGGCATAAAAAAAACCGGCTAAAAGCCGGCTTCTGAGTAACCCAAGTTCTAAAAATATATTTTTAAAGGTTGCTTATAGTGTAAGTAATCACCATACCGTAATCCTGTGCCGGAGCATAAGAATAACCCGGGTTTACTTTATAATCAATTCCTATAGTAGAAGTACCTCTTGCGTTTTTTGCTGCTGAAGTTCCGCTTAA
>DATLXK010000013.1:0-1672 GCA_035575925.1 Sphingobacteriaceae bacterium | reverse complement strand
TGAGCCCAAACCACAAAAGCTAATGCTGTGATGGCAAATAATGAACCTACCATCGCCATGTATCCAAAAATTGGTTTTCGGGAATTGATAGACATTACTTCTGAAGCAATACCCATTGCGGGAAGAATAATAATATATACTTCAGGATGGCCCAGAAACCAAAATAAATGTTGAAATAATATGGGGCTTCCGCCTTCATTAGGTAAAATTTTACCATTAATAACGATATCACTTAAGTAAAAACTGGTTCCAAGGTTTCTATCAAATAGTAATAATATAGCACCTGATAACAATACAGGAAATGATAATACACCTAAAATTGCTGTAAAGAAAAGTGCCCACATGGTTAAAGGCATCCTGGTCATACTCATGCCTTTTGTGCGCATGTTAAGTATAGTAGTAATGTAATTAAGGCCCCCCAACAAGGCATTGATTATAAACAACGACATACTAATAAGCCAGAGATCCATTCCAATCTTTGATCCGCTGGAAGCCTCTCCCAATGCACTTAACGGAGGATAGATAGTCCATCCGCCACTTGCCGGCCCTGTTTGTACAAACAGAGAAGCCAACATTACAATAGAAGCTGCAAAAAAGAACCAATAGCTCAACATATTCAAAAATGGTGATGCCATATCTCTTGCTCCAACCTGTAATGGAATTAAAAAATTTGAAAAAGTTCCACTTAATCCGGCAGTTAGTACAAAAAATACAAGTATAGTTCCATGCATTGTTACCAAAGCGTAATAAAATTCAGGATCAATTTTTCCGCCTTTAGCCCAACCCCCTAAAAAATCTTCTAACCAGGGAAATGTTGATTCCGGATAACCTAATTGTAAGCGAAATAAAACTGAGAATAATCCACCAATAATTGCCCAAATCATTCCTGTAATTAAAAATTGCTTGGCAATCATTTTATGATCCTGACTAAAAACATATTTGGTTATAAAGGTTTCATGATGGTGATGCTCATGAGCATGTGCCGCATCATGCGTACCTGTTTGGTGTGAATGCAAAATAGCTTCGTTGCTCATAGTATTTTTATTTTATAGCCTTACGGCCAAAATCAATTCGAATTTAGGGCTACCGGCTTTGCTATGGCAGCTGAATCGGTTTTAGCAGGCTCTTCAGGAGCCATCGCTTTTAAATATTCCGGTTTTTCACCTGCAATCCATTTATCAAAATCTTGCTGACTTTCCACAAGTATTTCCCCTCTCATACTAAAATGCCCTTTACCACAAAGTTGATCACATGCGATCTCATAAACAAAATTTGGGTTTCCTGTCCGTACTTTCATTTCTTCGGTTGTCCATTTTGGAGTAAACCATAATGTAGTAGGTATACCCGGAACAGCATCCATTTTCATTCTGAAATGCGGAAGGCCGACATCATGAATTACATCCTGAGAATATATTACCAATTTAACAGGTTTGCCAACTACGGCATGCATAACTTTTTGTACATGAATATCATCATGGCTTGCAGCATCTGTCCAATCTACGCCGAGGGGATTGCGTTTGGAAGCATCCGTTAACTTAAAATTCTTTTTGCCAAAAACTCCGTCTTTACCCGGATATCTATAATCCCAATCAAACTGTTTACCGGTAATTTCTATCAATTGAGAATCTTTAGGGGCATCTCCGGTAAACTTAAACCAATATTTTAAGCCAAA
>DATLXK010000012.1:0-129135 GCA_035575925.1 Sphingobacteriaceae bacterium | reverse complement strand
GGTTTATGATCTGGATAAAAAGACAAATACCGAGCTGGAACTTCCGTTTAAGTCCATGCGTACACCGATACTTACGCCGGACAGGGACAAGTTTTTAATTGTGGGTTCTAATGATAATACCTATGATCCTTTGCACGGACTGGCAGATGTGTTGTTTGAATTTGATATAAAAACCAAAGCTCATAAAACCTTATTAACCGGCAAAGGAGATCATATTATCATACAAGGCTGGAAAAGAAGCAGCACTCAGACAAAAGCCACACCAGGTACATTTAAAACATCAGCCTTAAGCTACTATTTACCTTGGGATCTTGGCGCCGATTATTGTGTGTCCAGACATGGAACACCTGCACCTTCAGGCGCTCACACCTATGTATCAACCTGTAACTTATACACGCCCGGGGGGCAGCATAGTTATGCAGCAGTAGATTTCGATACCCCCAATGACAGAGCTGATAATGTACGAGCAGCGGCAGCCGGACAGGTTACCTTTGCAGGAATCAGCGGAAGTCTGACCACAGGTTACGGACGCTTAGTCATCATTACTCACAGTGACGGTACCCGAACCTATTACGGTCACAATAGTTCATTATTGGTAACTTCAGGTCAAGAGGTTCCGCAAGGACATGTCGTTGCAAAGGAAGGATCCACGGGAGGTTCTACAGGCGATCATATCCATTTTGAATTTAGAGCAGCCGGAGGTAGTGCTTCAACTATGGGGACTTTTGCAGGTATCGGACAACCCCGTCAAAACTTTAAATATCGGTCTAATAATTCTACTACTGCTCCGGTTATCAATACCCCCGGTACTTACCAGATTGATATTAACCATACCAATCAGATAACCAAGCCAGACTGGAACGGATTAATAGGAACAGAGGGTAATACGATTACCATTAACGGCGATAAATTCACATTGTTCGGCGCAATACAAGGTACGAGAGACAGAGGCACCTTTGGCGAAGTAACCAGAGATTTTGCTTTTAATGAAGGGCCTTCTACAGGTATAGGCATGCGTATGGAGGGTCTTCCGGCAGGAACTTATAATGTAAGCACCTGGAATTACGATCCTGATTACCCGGGGCTGGTAGATGTAGAATTCCGCGAAGCAGGCTTAACTGCAACTACACAAGTTAAGGTAGTTGGAAAATCTCTTACCGATAGCGGAGCAAGTACATTTCAAATAGTGGTTGAAGCCGGTAAAAACTATGAGATCGTTGTTCGTGAAAATAGTATAGAGGATAGGTCTCGTTTTAACGGGATATCTATCATTCTGGTCCCATAGTACAGTATCAGCTACAATGGTTAAAATAAAATAACTAGCCTGATTTGCCATAGGCGAATCAGGGTATTATATATCTGTAGCCATTTTATTTTGAATCTAATAACATTTATTACATTTCATTAAGCTAACTATTTAATCGATTAAAATCCAGCTCACCAACCCTTAAACAACTAATCAAATGAAAACAAAATTTCTTACGTATGGCATGTTAAGTATGCTACTAGTGGCATCATCCTGTAAAAGACAGAATGATGAAGCATCTCCGGGTCAGGAACCCAATGAATCTTTATCACAAAATGATCCCGGCACGTGGTCTGCCACTCCCACAGACCAGGAATTACTTCGACTGCCAGAACTGCTGATAAAAACCCCGGTTAAAAAAACAGTAACTGCAGAAGGAGATGAATTGTTGCAGAGAGACATGACTCATTATCTTAACGCAACCATTCTTCAAAAAAACTCAAGCACCCAATCCAATGACCACGGACATGATCACAAAGACGCCCAGTTAGCAGTCTCATTAAACCGTCCGCATCCTTCTGTTAAATCCCTTCAAAAATATTTTAATGAAGCAGCAAAGGAGTTTAATGTTCCGGTAGAGCTGTTAATGGCTATTGGTCAGGTACAAAGCAACTGGACCCAGGTCAGCGAATCCATGTATGGTTCATGGGGTATAACAGGTATTATAGAAAACCAGTTTACTCACCAAATAACAGAAGCCGCAGCTATTTTAAAAGTGAGCCCTCAGCAAATTAAAGATGATGCAAAAACAAATATTCGTGCAGCAGCAGCTTTATTAGCCAAGTATCAACAGGGCACAAGCGCAAACAATTTGGAAGACTGGTTTGAAGCGACTAAAAAAGTTACCGGCCTTACCGATGCAATGTATAGCGAACAACTGGCACAACGTTTTTATGACCTGATAGCCAAAGGCTCTAAATCTGTAACCCTTTGGGGAGAGATAATCAACATAGCCGCTGTAAGAGTGGATATTAGCCATAAAATAAAAGAGGCCGGAAATAAGCAAACGGCAAGTTACAGTAAGGGCGGAGCAACCACCCAGGCAATTCCAACATCTGCCACTGTTTCTGCAGCGGAATATCCGGGAGCTATAGAAAACTACGCACCCTCTTGTAACTACGGCAGCCGGAATGGTGCAACTATCGGATACTATTTTGTGCATTACATTGGTACCGGTACTTATCAGGGTACTATCAGCTGGTTCAAAAATTGTGATTCGAATGTAAGTTCTCATTATGTGATCCGTAATTCAGACGGACAGGTAACCCAAATGGTTAGGGAGGCCAACAAGGCCTTTACTCAGGGCGTAGCCTTCTATAACGAGCGGGGTGTAGCTACGGAACACGAGGCATTAGCATCTAACCTTTCTATGTGGTACAGCGATCCGATGCTTACTTCGGGAGGAAACCTTGCAGCCAATGTTTGCGAAAGAAGAGGAATTCCTAAAGTACGTGCAGTGGCCGCACCCGGCATAAACGGGCATAGTGATGTAAATTCCGGCACAGTTTGCCCTAATATGACCCAGGATGTATGGAACAAGTTTATGGCTAAAGTAAACCCGGTTGCACCTCCTCCTCCGGTTGTTAATACACCTGGCACTTACCAGATTGATGTTAACCATACCAATCAGATAACCAAACCCGGATGGAACGGCTTATTAGGAACGGAGGGTAATATGATTACCATTAACGGCAATAAATTCACGTTGTTTGGCGCAATTCTGGGCACCCGAGACAGAGCCACTACCGGTGAAGTAAGCAGAGATTTTGCATTTAATGAGGGGCCTTCTACAGGTATAGGCATCCGTATGGAAAGTCTTCCTGCAGGAACTTATAATGTAAGCACCTGGAACTATGATCCTAACTACCCTGGACTGGTAAATGTAGAATTCCGCGAAGCAGGCTTAACTGCAACTACACAAGTTAAGGTAACCGGAAAATCTCTTACTGATGCAGCAGCAACTTCATTTCAAATAGTGGTGG
This sequence comes from Sphingobacteriaceae bacterium, assembly GCA_035575925.1. Lineage (GTDB taxonomy): Bacteria > Bacteroidota > Bacteroidia > Sphingobacteriales > Sphingobacteriaceae > DASWTL01. The sequence goes on along the minus strand of DATLXK010000012.1, from coordinate 125,847 downwards.
TTGCCGGTAAAAATTACGAAATCATTATCCGTGAAAATAGTTTAGAGGATAGGTCTCGCTTTAACGGGATACAGTTAGTACTGGCCCCGTAGTACGGCATTAGATACTATTGATCTGTTATACACTTAAAGCCTGTGAACACTATAGTTCGCAGGCTTTTTACTATAAATAGCACTTAAAATATAAATGGAAAATTTTACAAGTGGTACTTATTATCGGGCGACCAGGATTATGAATAGCTGAAAATATTTAAATCACTTTGAGCATATAATGATTAACAGGAGTATATAAGTCTTGGATATCAAGAGGATCCCAAGCATTTAAAGACTTGTTGCAAACTTAATATCAAGATCGCCCAAATTTTGGAATGCTAAAACAACGTTTTATTCCAAAGGCGGGAAGTGATAGAAAGATAAAGTATTAACTTAGAGTAAAATTGAAGTGTCATCATAAATATAGAGTTATTAAAGACTGAATATACAATTATTATGAAGCTGCTTCTTTTTCTCTTACTGTTAAAGCTGCTTTTTCTAATATTATAAGAAATTCTTCCAGTTTTAAAGGCTTCGCTATATAATCATTCATTCCGGATTTTATGCAGTTCTCTCTATCTTCGGGCATGGCATTGGCTGTCATGGCAATGATATAAGGCTGTGTAGAAGGCGGTGGAAGCTTACGAATATTTTGGGTCGACTCCAATCCATCCATCTCGGGCATTTGAATATCCATTAGTACCACATCAAAAGCCTCCCCCCTTATACTTTCAAGTGCCTGAAGTCCGTCGGGTACAATTTCAGGCATATAGCCCAGTTTATGCAGGATACGCTCAATAAGCTTCTGATTAATAAGATTATCCTCTGCAATCAGAATTTTAAGTGGAAATTCTTCTGCGAAGTCTGCTCTAAGTATGGTAGGAGCTTTTACCTCAACTGCCTGCATAGTTTTCTGCTGTCCCAGCTCACCCTGTATGCTGAGTAACAGATGATTCTGTTTAACAGGCTTGGTTAACACCGACGAAAATAGTTCCGGATATTTCTTCCTGCTTTCATCACCTATAGAGGTGAGCATTATTACCGGAACCCGTTGCTTAAAGGTCTTAATGGCCGTGGCTAGTCCAACCCCGTCCATATCTGGCATTTCCATATCAGTAATCACCAGTTGAAAGGTATCTTTCTCGCTTGTTAATTTGTCCAGAGCTTCCTGAGCCGAAGAAACTGCCACAACTAAAAGCTTCCATTGCTCCAGTTGCAGCTTGAGGATCCGCAGATTGGTGTGATTATCATCTACAATTAGCACCCGTTTACCTTCCAATTCTGTGATGTTGGTAGAAATAGGAATAATAGGTGCTTTTTTACTCACCACGCTCTGAATGTTGAAGTTGAAGGATGATCCTTGTCTAAATTCGCTTTCCACCTGCACTTCTCCTCCCATTAAATTAACCAATCGTTCACTGATCACCAGACCAAGCCCTGTTCCTCCGTATTTGCGGGTGGTGGAAGAATCTACCTGCGAAAAGGCTTTGAAAAGTGATGATAGCTTTTCTTTGGGGATACCAATACCTGTATCCTTTACTTTAAAGCCAATCTCTATCTTATCCTTATCCATAGAAAGCAGAGAAACGTTTAAAAATATCTCGCCCTGATGGGTAAATTTAATGGCGTTGTTAATCAGGTTAATCAGCACTTGTTTTAATCGAAGACTGTCTCCGATAATTTGCGAGGGCAAAGTATAATCTATATCATAAATCAGATCTAACCCTTTTGCCGCCACTTTTTGCGAGAAGAGGTCCATTACATCTTCTATACAATGGCGTAGATCAAAATCTTCCTCTTCAATATCCATTGACCCTGATTCGATTTTGGAATAATCGAGAATATCATTAATGACCGTGATGAGGTTGTCTCCACAGGTGATAATCGTATCATTATATTCTCTTTGTTCATGATTCAGAGCGGTTTCTGAAAGAAGGGAAGCCATGCCAATCACCCCGTTCATTGGTGTGCGGATCTCGTGGCTCATGGTAGCTAAAAAGACACTCTTTGCCTGGTTAGCATTTTCTGCTTCTTGGCGGGCCTTATTTTCCTGTATTTTTTGCTCCTCAAGTTGTTCGTTTAAAGCTTTTAAATACCCTGATTGACTTTGTAATTCTTTAGACTGGACTTGCAGTTCTTCAGATTTGTCTTGCAGTTCCGAATTTAGTACTTCTAAATACTCTTTTTGTACCAGCAACTCTCCGGACTGCTGGTTTAGCTCTTCGTTTAACACCTGCAAACTTTGAGTTTGTTCCTGCAGGGCCTCCGCCTGCCTCACTACTTCTGCGGTACGCTCTTTCACCTGTCGCTCCAGCTCCGCTTTTTGCCGGTTAACGGCATTGATCCGGTAACGGTAAAAGCCATACGCGCTACCTATTACCAATAAAATAATTAGTGGTCTGAACCACCAGGTTAACCAAAAAGGCGGTACGATAACCAAGCTTAAACTTAGAGTTTTAGCAGACCATTTCCCGGCGCTGTTCTTAACCTTCACTCTAAAAACATATTCGCCCGGGGGAAGATTTGTATATGTAGCGGTATTCTTACTGCCTATATAATTCCAGTTTTTATCAAAACCTTCCAGTATATAAGCATATACTTTTTTATTGGGAGAAGAATAATCTAAAGATGCGTATTCGAAGGATATAACTGATTGATCATAAGATAGTGTAACGGAACGCGTTTCTGAAATATCCTGTTTCAGGGGCGAAGAATCTTCACTGTTTTTGGCGATAGATACCTTTTTATTAAAGATCTCAAAATTGGTTAAAACCAGCGGCGGATTATATACTGTTTCTTTGATCTGATTCGGGAAAAATGAATTAAATCCATTGAATCCTCCAAAATACAAAGCCCCCGTACGGCTTTTTAATACAGAATGCAGCCTATACTCATCTCCCTGCAGTCCGTCTTCTACTGTATAGTTTGTAAACGTTTTGGTTGCCGGGTTAAAGCTGGACACACCCTTGCTTGTGCTCACCCATAAATGGCCTTTATTATCTTCTGTTATACCATTAATGTAACTGGTTGGCAACCCATCTTTAACTGTAAAAACGGTAAAATGGTGAGTTTTAGGATCGATGCGATTCAAGCCCGAAAATGTGGAGGCCCATATATTTCCGGAGTGGTCCTCGAAGATGTGAGTAACAACATTACTACTAATACTATTCTTATTTTTATGGTTCAAAAACCGGGTAAAGTTATTCGTTTTCCGGTTTAAAAGGTTCAACCCGCCTCCGTAAGTTCCTGCCCATAAATTTCCTTTACTATCTTCCAGAAGCGAATAAACCATATCACTTCCTATACTTTTGGGATCATTAACATTATGTTTATAATGGATAAAGCTGTTCGAGGCGGCGTCATATAAATCCAGACCATCACCATAAGTACCAATCCAGATCTTTTTATCTCGTGTTTGAGTGAAGACGGTTACCTTACTTCCGCTTAAACTGGTTGGATCATTTGGATTATTCTTAAAAAATTTGAATGAATTGGTTTTACGGTTCCAAATCCTAACTCCCTCTCCCCAAATACTTAACCATAAATTTTTTTCATGGTCTTCCAGTATGGCCATTACATGGTCTTTGTCCATGCTGCTTCCATCTTCTTTCAGGTTTTTAAGAGGAGTAAAAGTACTGTTTTTGGGGTTAAACCGGTTTAACCCGCCCCCGGCTGTACCCACCCATATATTATTATCCAAATCTTCATACAGGGTAAGTATAGTATTATTAGACAGACTGGTTGTCGAAGAATTGCGTTTAAAATGAGCAAATTTTTCGATGCTTTTTTTATACAGATTAATCCCGCCTCCAAAGGCACCAACCCACATATTTCCCATTTTATCTTTAAAAATGCTTGGAATGTTGTTGGCGGTTAAACTGGTATTATCTATATCATCATGATGGTAATTAGAAAATTGTCCTGTTTGCGGGTTAAGTATACTTATGCCATTACTTTCGGTTCCAATCCATATATTTTTATGATCATCCTCGTGAATGCTGAGTACATTATTATTTGCCAGTGAATTACTGTTCAGCGGGTTGTGTTGGAAATGATGAAATATTCCTTTACTGCTATCATAAAGGTTAAGGCCATTGTCAATTGTACCTATCCATAAACGGTGGTTGCTGTCCTCAAAAATGCTGGCTATTTTATTTCCCGAAATAGATCCGGGGATATTATCATTATGTTTAAAATGTATAAAGGAGTTGGTTTTCCGGTTAAATAAATCTAAGCCCCCCATAGTACCTACCCAGATATTATTTTTGCTGTCTTTATAGAGTGCCCGAATTTCATTATGGCTCAGACTTGCCGGATTGTTTTCATTATTTATATAACGAACAAAACTTTTAGTTTTTGTATCAAACAAATTTAAACCGTCTTTTTGACTTGCAACCCAAACTTTCCCGTTCCCTTCTTCTAAAATCCTGAATACCGTATTACTGGATATACTGTTCTTGTTCCTGGCATCATGGGTATAAGATGTGAATGTGTTTTTCCGTCTTTCGAATTTATTTAGTCCTCCGCCAAGAGTAGCCACCCATATATTGCCCTGCGCATCTTCTATAACATCACGAATATTATTGTTGCTCAAACTATTTGGATCTTCAGGATCATTTGTGAATACTTTAAAGTTATAACCGTCATACCGGTTTAATCCATCTCTTGTACCTATCCACATAAATCCTCTGCTGTCTTGCATAATATGCATCGCACTAATTTGTGAAAGACCTTCGTTGGTTCCTATATGCTTAAAACGAGGGTGCAGGATTTGCGAAAACGCTGATAAGGAGGATATTTGGATCAGCGTTAAAAGGATATATCTGTATATATTCATATATAATTGTTACGTTATCCGAATATTGACAGTAAATACATATCCATTGAAAACAAAGACCTATTTATAATATCAAATTTTACGAATTGTTTAATATTTAGTTACACAACACCCTCATTCTTAATTGCATCGGGCATCGCAGTTTAATGTGCAAAAGTTGATTAACTGGATGTAAATGGATGGAATGAGTTACCCATCAAGTGTACCCATTTCCAACCACAATCTCAACAGCATAGCTAATGTTATGTTAATTTAGATTGGCTTTGGGCGTGTCCGCCGGTTGGCGGATCGGGCTATCCGCTACAAGTCCTCGCCCATTCGTGCCTCATGGCTGTGGGCTTTTCGCTTCTATCCCTCACGCGACCGTCACAATACCATTAACATAACACTACATATATAAATAATGAAGAATATAAATATTACCTTAAGGTAACTCTTATTAAGATGGGAATCAAGGGCGAGATAAATACCGTATTAATGGTACACGAGTTACAGAAAGGGAGTATTAAAGCCTATAACATTTTATTTTGCACTTTCACCAAGCTATTTATCGAATCATCCTAAAGTTCGTTAAAGAACCAGGCCCTGCACAGGATATTCTTCAGGAAGTATTTATTACCCTGTGGGATAAGTGACATACTCTTAACACCCCAGCAGTCTGTTAGTGGCTGGCTATATGTTGTGATTTAATCTCTCTACCAGAAATAAAAAAGTAATATTTGTATAAAGACATCTCTTGATGACTTCCAATCTTGGTAGATATAGAATTCCGCCAAGCAGGTTTGTCCGTAACTACTCAAGTTAAAGTAACAGGCAAATCTCTTACTGATTCAGGATCAATTTAATTTCAGATAGTGGTTGAAGCCGGTAAAAATTACGAAATCATTATCCGTGAAAATAGTATAGAGGATAGGTCACGTTTCAATGGAATATCTATTACGTTGGCCCCGTAGCACGGTATCGGCTACAACGGCTCGGTAATTTATTCAAGATAAAATTATCAATTAACAAAAAAGCCCCTTAACGATTGTTAAGGGGCTTTTTTGTTAATAATTTAAATATTTTTAGGGTAGGCTGTATTTTAAAATAAAAATAAAACTACTATTTAACCCCTTCTGCTAATACCATAATATTATTATTTAATACTTCTACCACTCCACCTTTGATTAGAAAGGCATTTTCCGATTTATCGCTACTACGTATAATTACCTTTCCATCTTCCAGAGTTGAAATAATAGGAGCGTGGTCTTTTAATATTTCAAAGGAACCCGCTGTGCCGGGCACGGTTACAGAGGAAACTTCTCCTTCAAAAACCGTCTTGTCAGGTGTTAAAATTTCTAATTTCATTTTAGTAGCTGTGAGATTTGAAATATGAGAATTGAGACAGCATTAAATACAGTTCGAATCTTATATCTCAAATCTAATTTCTCATATCTCAATTAAGCGTTCGCCTCCGCTAAAATCTTCTTTCCTTTTTCTATAGCGTCTTCAATGGTGCCAACAAGGTTAAAAGCCGCTTCAGGATACTCATCCACTTCGCCGTCCATGATCATGTTAAAACCTTTTATAGTTTCTTTAATATCAACTAGTACACCTTTTAACCCTGTAAACTGTTCTGCCACATGGAAAGGCTGTGACAAGAACCGCTGCACACGACGCGCTCTTCCTACTACCAGCTTATCCTCTTCTGATAATTCATCCATACCTAAAATGGCGATGATATCCTGAAGTTCTTTGTAGCGTTGTAAAATTTCTTTAACACGTTGTGCGGTGTTATAATGTTCATCACCCAGTGTGGCAGCGTTCAGGATGCGGGATGTAGAATCCAGGGGATCCACAGCAGGATAGATACCCAGTTCCGCAATCTTGCGTGAAAGTACAGTTGTAGCATCTAAGTGGGCAAAAGTTGTTGCCGGTGCCGGATCTGTTAAATCATCAGCAGGAACATATACTGCCTGCACTGATGTAATTGATCCACGTTTGGTTGAGGTAATTCGTTCCTGCATTAAACCCATTTCGGTTGCCAGGGTTGGCTGATATCCAACAGCTGATGGCATACGCCCAAGAAGAGCCGACACTTCTGAACCGGCCTGAGTAAAACGAAAAATATTATCAATAAAAAATAGGATATCGCGTCCTTGTCCTTGTTCATCACCATCACGGAAGTATTCAGCAAGAGTAAGTCCCGATAAGGCTACACGCGCACGTGCGCCCGGTGGCTCGTTCATCTGTCCGAAAACGAAAGTAGCTTTAGATTCTTTTAATTGCTCCTGATCAATTTTGTCAAGATTCCACTCGCCTTTTTCCATTCCGTGCATAAACTCATCACCATATTTTATGATTCCTGATTCAAGCATTTCACGTAATAGGTCATTACCTTCGCGGGTGCGTTCACCCACACCTGCAAATACGGATAGTCCCGAGTATGCTTTCGCAATGTTGTTGATAAGTTCTTGTATTAACACCGTCTTACCAACACCTGCACCACCGAATAACCCAATTTTTCCACCTTTAGCATAAGGCTCTAAAAGATCAATTACTTTTATACCGGTGAATAGCACTTCGGTTTCTGTTGAAAGATCTTCAAAACGGGGAGGATGACTGTGGATAGGACGACCGTTGGATTTATCAAGATTCGGTATTCCATCAATAGCATCACCAACTACATTAAATACACGTCCTTTTACGTTGTCGCCAACGGGCATTTTAATTGGAGCACCTGTATCAGTTACCGGCATGCCGCGCATTAAACCATCAGTTGAGTCCATTGCTATTGCACGCACGCGATCTTCACCTAAGTGTTGCTGAACCTCAAAAATAATTTTTTGTCCGGTTTCTTTTTGAACCTCTAACGCATCATAAATTCGGGGAAGATTAGCACTATCAGCAAAGCTGACATCAACTACGGGCCCGATTATTTGTGCTATTTTTCCAACGTTTGGCATATATTAGTAAAATAAATTTTAAATAATGTTTAATTTGCAACTGTATAAACAGACGTCTTTTTTGGTCTGCAAAAATACGCTTTATCTGCTAAAATCAAACACTTAATAAAGAAAATCTGTTACGTTATTAATTCTTTAATTTTAAATAAAAAATAATAAACACTTAAACCTTAAAAACCACAAACATGAAACAATTCACAAACACAAAATCTATGAATTTAATGCAAAAAATGATCTTTACAGCGTTACTTACCATTGGAAGTTTTTTAACTTCTGTGCAAGTATTTGCTCAAACAGTTCCAGAAAAGGTTGACGTTGATATTAGTACCAATGATGGAGGAGGAATGTGGTATGCACAACCTTGGGTTTGGGTTGTTGGAGTAGCTGTGTTTATTGTTATTATAATAGCAATTACCAGAGGCGGAAGCAGACGTGATGTGTAATCTTCTTTAAGGATAGAAGCTGTCTTGAATTATCTTTATAGATATTAAAGGCAGTTTCTTTAATCAATTAATTTAACATTAATGAAATCAATTAAATATAGCCTGTTGTTTTTTGCAGCTATTTTCCTTACTCACATAATTGTACACGCCCAAAACGTGGTAGATAGCGATTTGAGTAATAATGCCGGAACAAATAAAAACTTCAGTGAACAGTGGTGGTTATTTGGGATAATCGGTTTAATAGTATTGGTTATTTTAGTAGCTTATTCGCGTAAGAAAAGAAGAAAAATATAATTTAAATAAAAAGATTATAAATAATTTACTTCTTTGAAGCATGAAAACTATTCTTGTTACGGGCAGTAATGGATTACTAGGTCAAAAAATAACCGACCTTATTCTTAAAACAAAAGCATTCAACCTTATTGCTACTTCTAAAGGCAAAAATCGTCACCAAATAACTACTGGGTATATATACGAAGAGCTTGATATTTGTAATTCCGGGCAGGTAAAATCTGTTTTAGAAAAATATCATCCAGATAGTATCATTCATACTGCGGCGATGACTAATGTGGACGCTTGTGAAAACGATCAGCAAACATGTGCTGCGTTAAATGTGGACGCTGTTCAAACTATAGTTAATATTTGTCAGATTCTGAATATACACCTGGTACATTTATCTACGGACTTCATTTTTGACGGAGAAGCCGGGCCTTATACTGAAACGGATGAACCTCATCCTGTTAGTTATTATGGGCAGTCCAAGCTCAACTCTGAAAAAATAATTCAGGGCTCTGCAGTTAGAGCGGCGATACTTCGTACTATAATAGTTTATGGAGTTATAACCGACATGAGCCGTACAAATATTGTGTTATGGGCAAAATCTGCACTCGAAAAAGGTGAGCCGATTAATGTGGTAAACGATCAATGGCGCATGCCAACACTTGCTGAAGATTTAGCTCAATGTTGTATTTTAGCAGTTGAAAAACAAGCTGAAGGCATTTATAATGCATCGGGAAAGGATTTTATGAATGTTATAGAAATCGTACAGCAGGTTGCAGACTATTGGCAGCTTAACAAAAATTTGATTAATCCTATTTCATCAGATATTCTTAACCAACCCGCAAAAAGACCAAAAAAAACAGGGTTCATACTTGATAAAACCATTAGCGAATTAGGATACAAGCCACATTCATTTAAAGAAGGGCTTGCGATTTTAGACGATCAGCTTAAAGTTTAATTTATTATCTATATTTAAAAAGAATTTTACTCAGACTTAAATTATTGAATTTAATACACTATGGAGAATCCAGCATACCTTATTTTTGTTGTTGTAGGGTCAATAATAGCCTTATTTTTGTTTTTATATATCTTACCAATTAATCTTTGGTTTACCGCACAACTATCAGGGGTAAAAATTAATCTTTTAAATCTTGTATTGATGAGGCTGAGAAAAGTTTCACCTTCATTGGTTGTAAACGCCATGATTATATCTACCAAGGCAGGTTTAAATATTACTTCTAATGATATTGAAACACATTACCTGGCCGGAGGGAATGTTAACAACGTAATAAAGGCTCTTATTTCTGCCGATAAAGCGAATATACCACTCGATTTTAAACTGGCTACAGCAATAGATCTGGCTGGACGCGATGTATTTGATGCCGTGCAGCTATCCGTAAATCCCAGGGTTATTAACACCCCACCGGTAGCGGCCGTTGCAAAAGACGGCATTCAGTTAGTAGCAAAAGCTCGTGTAACGGTCCGTGCTAATATCAATCAGTTAGTGGGCGGAGCTGGCGAAGAAACCATTCTGGCCCGTGTTGGAGAAGGTATTGTAACTACAATCGGATCGGCTGTAAATCATAAAGAGGTTTTAGAAAATCCCGATCGTATTTCTAAAACAGTTTTGGGAAAAGGATTGGATAGCGGAACCGCATTCGAGATCCTATCTATTGACATTGCAGATATAGATATTGGCGATAATATTGGCGCAAAACTCCAAACTGATCAGGCTGAAGCAGATTTAAAGGTTGCCCAGGCAAGAGCTGAAGAGCGCCGGGCTATGGCTGTAGCTTCTGAGCAGGAAATGCGTGCAAAGGCTCAGGAAGCAAGGGCTAAGGTAATCGAAGCAGAGGCTCAAATACCTATGGCAATGGCTGAAGCGTTCAGAAGTGGTAATTTAGGGATTATGGATTATTACAAAATGCAGAACCTTAAGGCCGATACCGATATGCGCGAGTCTATTTCAAAGCCTGCTTCAAAAGATAAAAAATAATTGAAACAAGTATCAGTACCATATTTTACAAAAGTTTATACGTTTTAAAAAGAAACTATATCTTTGCAGTCCAATTCTTCAGGCACTTGTAGCTTAATTGGATAGAGCACCTGACTACGGATCAGGAGGTTAGGGGTTCGACTCCCTTCAAGTGCACAGTTATTAACAAAGCCTTTTCGCCCCAATTTTCGGAAAGGCTTTTAAATTTTAAAAATATCACGAATGCTAAACATAGTTTTGTTTGGACCTCCGGGAGCCGGCAAGGGTACCCAGTCGCAAAAATTGATTGACAAGTACCAGCTCATTCATTTATCAACCGGTGATTTGCTTAGGAACGAAATATCCCAGGGAACTGAACTTGGACTTGAGGCAAAAAAATTAATGGATCAGGGTATTCTGGTTCCTGATGAAGTGGTTATTGGTATGATCAGTAATAAACTTGATGTAAATAAAAGTGCCAACGGATTTATTTTTGACGGCTTTCCAAGAACAGTAGCACAAGCTGAGGCCTTAGACGAGCTTTTAAAATCAAAAAATACTCAAATAGCTTGTATGGTAGCTCTTGAAGTTAATGATGATGAACTTGAAAGAAGATTACTTATAAGAGGAAAAGACTCGGGACGTTTGGATGATGCCAATCCTGAGATTATCCGAAAACGAATTGTAGAATATAATTCTAAAACTGCCCCTGTAGCTAATTATTACAAGCAGCAAGATAAGTTTTGCAGCATAAATGGAATAGGAAGCATTGATGATATATTTGGCTTGGTTTGTCAGGAGGTTGAAAATATAAAGGTATAATAGGGCAACATATCCATCAAGGTAATATGTAGCGAGCAGGTATCAGCTCGCTTTTTTTGTAAATTGATATTGAGTGTGAATTAATTCCATATATGTCTCAGGGTTCTAATTTTGTTGATTATGTAAAAATTTGTTGTCGTTCAGGTCATGGCGGCGGCGGCTCCGCTCACTTACATCGGGATAAACAGAACGCAAACGGTGGCCCGGATGGAGGAGACGGCGGGCGGGGAGGCCATATCACTTTAAAAGGAAATAGTCAGTTATGGACATTGCTGCATCTTAAATACCGCAAACATGTTATAGCAGAAGATGGCCAGGCAGGAGCCAGTTCGTTAAAAAGCGGAAGATCCGGAAAAGATGAAATACTGGAGGTGCCACTTGGAACTATAGCAAAAGATGCAGAAACCGGAGAAGTGATTTTTGAGATCACAAAGGATGGCGAAACAAGAATTTTAACTCCGGGAGGTCGGGGAGGCCTTGGAAATTGGCATTTTAAAACATCAACCCTGCAAACTCCACGTTTTTCGCAGCCGGGCGAACCCGGAAAAGAAGAGTGGATGGTACTTGAATTAAAGGTACTTGCAGATGTGGGCTTAGTAGGTTTTCCCAATGCCGGCAAATCAACTTTATTATCAGTAGTTTCTGCTGCTAAACCCGAAATTGCTGACTATGCATTTACCACCTTAGTTCCCAATCTGGGTATTGTTGCCTATCGGGATGGCAAATCATTTGTTATGGCAGATATTCCCGGAATTATTGAAGGGGCTTCAAAAGGAAAAGGTTTAGGGTTTCGTTTTCTGAGACATATTGAGCGTAATTCAGTGTTGTTATTCATGATACCGGCAGACACCAGCCGGGCTGTTACAGAGGAATATAGTATTCTTCTGTATGAACTTGAAGAGTATAATCCTGAGCTTATGCACAAGCCACGGGTTCTGGCTATTACGAAATCTGATCTTCTGGATGAGGAACTTATGGCAGAAATGAAAAAGGATTTACCAAACGTTTCAACTATTTTCATCTCTTCAGTTGCGCAAAAGGGCCTTGATAATCTAAAGGACCTCTTATGGAAAGCCATTAATGTTTAACATTTCCTGTAATTTTATTATTGAGTTGGCTTCCTTATATTTATTTCGCGCTTCCGCTCCCGGATTTCGAATATTATAGTTTCTTCGGGTTTATTTACGAGGTCGGCATTAAATGTTTCCTGAAGTACCCTAAACTGCTCATTAAACACGTTAGCATTAACTTGAACTAAGTAAGTATCTTCAGAAAGGTTCATGAAGAACGCACCATCTTCATTTGTTAATGTTGTATAAGATTCGCCTTTTGAGCTTATGGCTGTAATACGGATATTAGAAGAACTGAATTGAATTTTACTCAGCGCATCTTTAACTAAATTTAAACGGCCGGATAAAAATTTGCTCTTTTGAAAAGGAATATACACCGTTTCATTTTGGGTAACGGAAATAGTTGGCTTAAAACCGTTCCTTGCTTTCCAGCCCCGAATGCTTGTTACCTGCCCCAAGTCGATGGAATAATCACCTGATTTGATATTTTTATAGGTAGCCTCCCCATTTTTTCCTGTTGCGAAGTACTGGCTGCCAATCCTGATGTTTGCTTCGGGAATGGCTTCGTCCTTCAAATCGAAAACATTATTGTTATTATTATCTTTAAAAAGAACCACTTTTAAAGTGCGGTATTTTTGCAAACCAACTAATGGAAGAGTGATGTTTTTTTTGATGCTCATGTTTAAGGAATTCAGGGCATTTTGGTTTCCAAAATCATGATTTCCATAAAAACGTAATGATAAACCCCTCTTATTCAGATCTACATTAACATCCATTCTTGCAAGATAATTTTTTGTTTTACTGGTAATATCTTCTGCATAATTAAATTCCATCCGGGCTACTAACGCGGATTTTAAAAAACTTCTTTCAATGTACGGTGAAATCTGGTATCTATTAGTTTGAACTTCTGATTCGTAGAAGGAGAGTAATTCTGAATAGTACATAGGTCCTTTATCATATCTGAAGCTCACACCTAACCCGCTCGATTGAACCGACCCGAAGGCGTTCATTGCATAAACATGCTTAAGTTGTGGAAAAGCCGGCGATAAACTTTGTGCGATATTTGCGGAGAATGATAACCCAAAAGCTTTTGAGATAGCCAACCCGGAGTTTAGATTCAGTTTGTAAGACTTAAAAGGAGTGCTTGTGATACTGTCTTGTAATTGATCAACAACCGTGGCAGTTAGGGTTAAGTTATTTCTTTCTTTGCTGTAACCGGTACGCAATCCATATTCACTGGTTTTTCCGCCAAATAAATAAATAAACCTGCTGGAATCTAACGTGCTAACAGATCGGTCATTATAATCAGCTACTGCCCCTGCAAAATAATTTTTTAGCGGAAAGCGAATTTCGTTTGATGATCTTTTAACTCCTCGCTCCAGCCCCGGAAAGTCACGGGTTGTTATACTATTGGTAGTTCGGGCAATAAAAACAGGTGAATTATAATTATATCGGAGACCTGCTGTTTGCCCGTTAATTTCATCTTTAAATGCAGGGAGATCAATAGTCTCTAAACCGTAGCCGCCTATGAGTGCCAGATCGCCAAATTTTTCAAAAACCTTATTGTACTCAGCAATATTTGAGAAGCTATTAACATGGGATCCAATATCCAGGTTTGCGAGGGTTTTATTTATTAATGTGGCATCTTTCCCTATGGGATATTCTTGTGTAACGCTAAACTGATTTGCATTTCCCAGTCTGCTTTTAACTCCGAGAGCACTAAATTGATATCCATTCGGGGATCTGTATTGAATCCGGCTTCCAAAGCCATCTATTAAAAAATTACTGAATTCCGTTTGATCTCCAACAGAGATATTCCAGCGTTTAGTTATATAGTTAATATTAGCATACCGTGTTGCGCCACTATTTTCAGTATAAAAATCATCTGAACGGAAATTAAACGATAACGAACGCCCTTTTTCAAGATCTAATGCCCCAAAACTATTAATGTAATATACCTGTTGCGCCGGGATATTAAAATTTTGTGATACCAGTTCGATTGCCAAAGGAGAGGTGTACCATCTTGAAGAATTTTCGCGAAATAAAGTATTGTTACTATATACCTTTTGAACTAAGGTTTGTTGTTCTTTATCTTTATTAATAAATTCTATGCTGATATTCTGCGCCTTAAATTCTTGTAAATAGCGGACTTCAGTAATAATCCCAGCACGGATTATGGTATCAGACCCTGCCCGTACTTTAAACTTATTGTTACGTTTTGGTATTGTCAGGTCCAGTGGTGTATTAATGTTAACTGTAAATTCCTGTGTAATATTTCCTGTATTCGATATTTTGAACTGGAAATATGTTTCTTTACTAATACGATCCAGTTTAAGATCTGGTGTTAGTAATGATACGCGCCATTTAGAATTAGCTTGCACACGGGCAACATATGTATAAGCACTTTTTCCACCAATGCCACTATCTGTTATAATTACTGAGATAGCGTAGAGTTGGTTGCTTAAAGTAATGTTTGGTGCAGCAACCCGAATAGGGAGTTCCAGCGTTTGGCCAGGCTCAACGGTATTTACCTGGCGATTTGTGAAAAGGCTGTTCCAGCCTTCTGGTAGGTTTAATTCTAATCCAAAAACTTGTTTTACTGAAGAGGTATTGGCAATTCTAACAGTGTTAAAACTATGGGTTGATCCGTTTTGCAAAACGGTATCTTTCAAAAAGGTAACCCGCAGATGGTTGTTGTTTAATGATGGCTGCTGAGCATTAACAGCCATAGGACTTATCAACCACACAAAGCCAATAATTCTAAACAAACCGTTGATATATGGTATTTGTGATAACAATGTGTTGCGTAAAGATAAAGTAAATTTAATCCGGGAGCAGACATATTGGCTTAAAAAAAAAAGCTTTGCAATTAGCAGAGCTTTCCTTCCAGAAAACAAACGATTAACGTTTATATAGTGCTTATAGTATAAGTGATACCAATAGAGTAATCAGACGAGGCGGGATAATTAAGCCCGGGAGTAATTTTATAATCAACACCTACTGTGCTGGCACCTTTTGGATTTTTAGCTCCTGTTGTTCCACTTAAGGATACTGTAGTAGTTGATAAAGGCACGTATGTTCCGCCCGTATGGTTTTTAAACTGAACAATTGACGAAGGCATCGGATTTGCACCATCTCCACCACTGAAATTACCATTAGTAGCGTTTATATTAAGAAACCAGGGTTTATTAGACTGATAGGTCAATGTTACAGCATTTATCTTTTCAATACCCGTTGTAAGTAACGTTAAATCATTTGTAAAATCAAAATCCACTGTACTCCCAGCTGAAACCGAAAGACTTAATGCCTCCGGAATTTTAACTGAAACTATGCTTGTAGAAGTTTTCTGCCCCATAACTAAACTACAGTTAAAGGCGAAAAACAAAAGAACTCCAAATATTTTTCGATTTTTAATTTTATAAGTTAACATATTATTACAAAACTTAGTTACAATAACATATGAATAATAAAGCAATTATTGTGGTGTAAGTATATATTCAATAGTCACTGCGTAATCAGAAGCAGGATCATAGGATAAGCCCGGCGTAATTTTGTAATCTATACCAAAAGAGCTAGAACCCTTTGATTGTGAAGAAGATAAATCAGCAGCAGTAGATGTTAAAGGTACAAATGCTCCTGTTCCATTTTTCTTGTATGAAATAACACTTACAGGCATATCGCCAGCCCCTCCGGTAAAAGTTCCTGCTCCTTGAGCCTTGATTTGAATTTTGGTTATTTTATTAGACTTAAAAGCAAGTGATACCGCATTTGGTTGGGTAAGTCCAGCTTCCAGTTCTGCTCCGGTTGCAAAAGCAAACGTAGCAAGGTTAGTATTATTTGCTGTTAATTCAGTAACTGTAGCAATGGTCACGGCAACATTACTTGTTTGAGTCTGCTGACCATTTGCATCAGCTTTGAATAAAAGAAACATGGCGCAGAAAAATGCTGTTAGTAAATTTTTTTTCATAATACGGTTAAGTAAAAAGTTAAATGTTGAGAATGTAAACTTAATCCTATGTGTTTCTATTCAATAGATGTACCACTATACTAAAGGAAGTTAAACACGTGTATATCATGGTTTTTTTAAGTTTGGGTAAATTGAACCGGGGAATTGAAAGGTTGTTTGTGGATATTACTCCCCAATATGCGGGTGTGCTAATTGTTACATAATAATACAGGATCCATATCACCTTTAATTACCATTTAAATGCTGGGAAATGATCTGCCGTATCATAGCCCAGGCAATGTTATTGTAAACGTTTAAAACGAATAGAATCTGAAAAAGGGAAAATAAAAGGCCTATAAATGTTAATTCCGTGAAATCCCAAGATTTAGGAAGCTCATATTAGAATTTCATTGGCAAGGTAATAGAATCCTGAAAAACTATAATTCTAGCTTAAAAGCTATTGGACTATAGAACTAGGTAGAAACATAAGTAGCGCCGTATTACTTTCGTATTTATCAATTGAAATTCCTAATTTGAATCTTCAATTGATAAAAGTATCGGCCACTTGAAAAGTAAAAGTTTATCCAGCTTTCGAGAGGTGTTTCTTTAACATAAAACTAGGAACTTGGGTATTCTCATTTACAATTGAATTGTAAACAGCCTGCTTCATTATAGAACCCATATTTTTAATTGCTGGGGGCATCATGCCATGCAAGTACATTACTACGCTACCATCCGGGTAAGCCGTATTCGTTATTTTTAATTGATTTTCCATCTTGTCGTTAGTATGTGAAGTCCTTGGTTAGGACTCTGATTGTTCATAAGGGTGTAAACAAATCAGGTGCCAATATTTATAAAGGCAAGATTTACCAAATATAAAACAACCGAAATAGTGCCCTAGATACGTTATAACGCATTTTATTGGATTTTCGTTAATTTAGCATAATTAAGAAACCCAATCTGCTCCTGTGTTTTAAATGTATATCATTATCAACAAACCTTGTAATTTATCATCGACAATTAGGAAAGGAGAACTGTGAGCGATCAGTTATCTTAGAAAATGTTCTTTCTGGGAAAATACTGGTAATAAAATGCCCGTTGTGATAATTTTTTTGCTCACATATAGTTCTAATTTGCATATAAAATTATTGGCAAAACATTTGATTTAATTAATTTATCAATTAAACCAATTATTACCATGATTATTAAGCTAACATCATCTCCCGTTGTAAAACAAACTATTTCTGAAGCTAAAGTGGTAATGATGCATGCTCCCTCAGTACAAATTCCATCACATTTAAAAAGCACATGTTCACAATTGTATTCAAATAAAGCGTCTTTGTGTACTGTTCTGTCTACTAAGTTAAAGGTTATTTACAGGAATTATAATTAAAACGTATTGATATGATAGCAGTAGAAAAACCATCAGCAAGCTTTATTAATTTAGGTGATATTGTAGATTTTTCAATGGTGGGCCTTACTATGATGGGGCAGGTGCTATCACTTTTTCAGACTGATACAACAATAGCTAAGGTGCGTTGTATTGTTGATAAAGCAGAGCAGTACTTTTACGTAGAAATTAATAAACTAAAGCCCGCCCGGTATCCCGAATATTATAATGCAGCGTGAATAGTTACGGGCAATACAGGGCAATTAATTTATTTACCCTTATTTTAAGCTATTAGTAAATCGCTTGCTGCCTCCATCTATAACTAAGTGTTAAATTGTTACCAAGTCAATTTCCTTCATTAATTCATCAGTTCTCTTCAATGCTACTATAACCTTCTGATAATGTAAAATATCCTCAAAACTCAATTCTCTTCCTTTTCGATCTTTTAACCATTTTTGAGCTGGTTGATATCCTCCGATATAGAACTTCCAGGCAACTTCCGGCACCAGTTGAAAAAACTGCGTGTCGTTAATATAAACCCTTCCCATCGGATAAACAGGATCCATATTAGTTATTGTATCACCATCAATTATTTCGTAATTCTCTTCGAATTTAATTTTAGTTACAATGTTATCTCCATCAATAGGATATTGGGTAATGTATTTGTTAACCTCTGGGCTTTCTAATAAATGGATTTGTCTTAACTCTCCACCCAGTTTTACCAGTTTCCAGAAGGTGTTTTGATCTTGAGGATATGGAACTCGCGGAAAGTCGATTTTTAAAAACTCTTTGTATTTATCTCTATAGGCAGGTGAATGTAAAACTGAATAGATATAATCTAAAATGTCAATAGGTGCAAACGTTTTGTTATTCTCCACTTTTTCATTAGTAAAGGATATTTCTAATTTCTTCGCAATGTTATTGATAATGTCTTTACTAAGATTAGCTATTCTTTGGTTTGGAGATAAGGTTTGTTGACTGCTAGTTTCTGGATAAACATACAGTGGAAAAAGTGGAGCACTTCCAAATTTCTTAGCAGTGCCTGTTAAATTACAGTCAGTTGGGTAACTTGAGATGAAGACATGATGAAAATTATCATTTACTTGTCTTGGAACTAATAAGCCAAGATTGGGTTTGAATAAATTTCTCATTGTACTGTAAGCAGGTCTTCTTTGCAAATCCCTGTCATAGTAACAAGATATAACATCGAATGGTCGATAGCTGATTGGTCTTAGTAAATTTTCGTTGAAAGTGCTTACAGACAACTTATCAAGAAATTTAAAACTTTCTGTATTGGTTATTTGAAAATCCTTAATAGCTTCCGATTTATTAGAAAAAGCAAGCTTTAACAACTTAATATGTTCATTTTTCGATAATGAATAAAAGAAGCTGTCCTTTCCGGTTTCAATTCCATTATTGTATTTTGTGAAAAGTTCATCAAGTTTAAATCCAATTTCATAAGTTTCTTTGCCTGAAAAGTTCTTTTCAACAAAGAAAAAATTTGGTTCATTGAAATCTAAGTCCTTCCAGTTGATAGTAGAAAGCTTATTCTGGTTCAGAAATTCATATTTGTAATTACGGCTACCTTGCAAACTAGAGTGGTATATTTTACCTAAATTTTTAGTTCGAGAGGTCTTAACAAAAATATTAATGCTTACGCCTTGCATTATGTCGAAAACGTTTTGGTCCGGGGAGCCGTCAAGGCAAATTTCCTGCTTCTTTGCGTCACCATGTAAATCAAGGATATATATATCATCGAAGCCTTCCAATAAATGTTTCCTCATTTGTCTATGTATCAATCCATCCAAGAAACTGTTATTAGAGATATAAGCTAGTATGCCGTCTCCATTTTTTTCTATGAAGTGCTGCCCGAACCTTATAAATTTGATATAATCGTCTGACAGGGGTTGTATGTTCTTTTCCTTTAAGTCTTTTTTATAGTCCGCTGTTAACTTTTCTATCCATTCACTTTTGTTACTGCTACTCACACTATAGGGAGGATTTCCAATCACAACCATAACCGGCGTATCCCTTTTAACAGCATTCGCCTGATCAGCCTCATCACTCAACCAGGAACTAAATAAAGTTCCAGTATCCCGATGAGCTTCTTCCAGACTATTGGTAAGAAATATCCTTAACCGCTGATCGGTAGTAGCTTTATACCCGGTCTCGGTTAATAGCATGTCCATCTTTAAATGTGCCATTGCATAACTTGCCATGAGCAGCTCGAAACCATTTAACCGTGGTATTAAATGCTGGTTGACATAATTACTCCAGATCCCCTGTTGACCTTCGAAGTTTTTATAAATATGCCTGACAACTTCTGCCAGAAATGTTCCGGTGCCTGTCGCAGGATCTAAAATCTGAACTTTATGGACTTCGTGCTCAAGTTCAACTTCCTTCATCTTGGATCGTTGATCGGTAGTAGCTTTGGTATGGTGCTTACTTTTTACTTTAATCTTTGTGGTATCAGCCAGGCCTTGCGGAAGGTTAAATTCCGTTTTTAGAATATCATCCACTGCCCGAACTATAAAATTTACAACCGGTTGGGGCGTGTACCATACTCCCCTAGCCTTACGTAATGCAGGATTGTATGCAGCAAGGAAAGTTTCATAAAAGTGAACCACCGGATCTTCCTGCTTGGTGCTCTTACCAAAGTTCCGCATGATATCTGCAACATCACTAGCTAAAAATATATTGACCAACTCATCAACAATCCAAACTAAGCGGTCATCCAGGTCATATCCTGCAATATCCTGAAATAATTTTCGCAGAAATGGGTTTGATTTTGGTATCAGGGTAGCAGCTTCCTGCCTGCTGAAAGTTGGTAGAGTTGGGTCGTGATATCTTGCAGCAAACATTCCATAAGCAATCGTCTGTGCATAAATATCAGAGAATGCTTTATTATCTATATCATGGATAAGCATTTGCTTAAATGAAAGCATTTGCTTTTTTAAACTGCTTTGGGTATCGTTATCATCATCGAAATTTAACGACTTCTCAATAATGTCAGCCATTAACTTTGCCTTACCGGCCATCATTTCAGCTAGTTTAGTAGGGCTTTTAATAGTCTGGGATATTGTTAACGCAAAGTTCTTAATAAGTCCTTGAAAGGTATCGAAATTGGAAGGAATCGGAATAATGGCACCGTTTTCAATCTTTGCTATGGAAACGCTTGTTGTGAAAACCCCATCTTTATAAAAATGAAAATCAAGATAATCTGTAAATATCAGATTGCTTAGCCCGGATTTATATCTTTCGAACTGCTCTTTTAGGGTTTTTGAATGTAAATCAACCCCAATATCTTTTGCCTCAATATATCCTACAGGAATATCTTTCCTTGTTAACATATAATCAGGAGCTCCACAGGCCACTCTGGCAGGTTCATTTGTAACTAAAATATCCGGGAGTAAATTCATTAGCAGAGCTTGTAAATCCCCCCTGTAAGTATGTTCCCTGCTTATTCCGGTTTTGTATCGAAGATTTATTATGTCGACGTATGATTGAAGAGTCATATCTCAATATTACTAAATTTAGGACTGATATATTTTAAAGTTTTAGTTAAATCTCGATAAGACTTCCTCTTTGGTTTATTTTATAAATTAAGAAGATATAAGGTTTATTAAGATCAGCAGGTATATAAAGGGTAAAATCATATCCATTCAAAAAAATGAATAACTTTTGATTGTGACTATTTCTTCATGTTCAATTTATGTTTTCATTTATCTTTGTCACCATTAGTTAATTAAAACAGCCCGAGGTACCAAAAACAATGAAAAAACCACAACACTGGCTCGTAAAATCTGAACCTGTAAAATATAGCTGGGACAAATTTACTCAGGAAGGCCGTACCTTTTGGGATGGTGTACGTAATTTTCAGGCACGTAATAACTTAAAAGCGATGAGGGAGAGCGACTTGGTGCTGTTTTATCATAGTAATGAGGGCAAGGAAGTTGTAGGAGTTGCAAAGGTTGTTAAAGAACACTATCAGGATCCTACATCCGAAGATCCAAACTGGGTAGTTGTAGATCTTGTGCCTGTTGAAACACTTAAAAATCCGGTAACCCTGGAACAGATTAAAGCAGATAGCCGCTTAAAAGATATTGGCCTGGTACGCCAGGGACGCTTATCTGTAATGGCTTTGAAGGCAGAAGAATTTGACCGGATATTAGAGATAAGCAGCCCCGGAAATTAGTCGTGATCTTTAATAAATAAAGCTTTCAATTCGGTAGCATCGTCGGGCTGCATCTTTCCTCCCAGTATTAAGCGTAACTGGCGTCTCCGTAATGCTCCCTCATATAATTTTAGTTCTTCCTCTGATTCAGGCTGCACTTCAGGAATTGAAATAGGATTTTCAGCCTGTTTTATGGCCACAAAAGTATAATAAGCTTCATTGGATTTAATCCTGGAACCCGACGGGATATTTTCGGCCCATACATCCAGTCTGACTTCCATTGATGTGTGAAATGAACGTGTAACTTTAGCCTCAATAGTGATCACATCACCTAATTTGATAGGATGTTTAAAAGAAACATTATCTACAGAAGCAGTAACTACTATTTGATTGCAATGCTTTTGAGCAGATATGGCTGCTGCAATATCCATCCAGTGTAGCAGACGGCCTCCCATGAGATTGTTTAATGTATTGGTATCATTAGGGAGAACCAACTCATTCATAATTGTGAATGAAGCCTTTGCCGGTTTTGTTTTTGTACTCATTAAAGGCGAAGTTAATCTTTTATGCCGGTTGCAGGCCGGGCGCAATCTTGCAATCGTTTTTCAACTATCTTTTTACAGAATTGATTTGAGTAAAGCCAATAAGCTCATCCCATCTTGATCCCGGCCTACGGTAGTAAAAAAAGATCTGGTAGTTGTTTTCAGTCTCAAAAAAA
Organism: Sphingobacteriaceae bacterium; assembly: GCA_035575925.1. GTDB lineage: Bacteria > Bacteroidota > Bacteroidia > Sphingobacteriales > Sphingobacteriaceae > DASWTL01. The sequence continues at coordinate 103,216 of DATLXK010000012.1, read as the reverse complement.
GAGCCGTTAAAAACGTTATGGTCGGGTAGTTTACTGCCCTCTTCCTGCCAAATGTATTGATAATCGTACACTCCTTGCTTTAAAAAGGCTGCACCGTAAAATCGCTTGCGGGCTTCATCATAAAAAAGTTTATTATCCTCACTGATTTGATAATCGTTGAATTTGCCTATTACGTATGCGTTTCCGGCAGTTGCAGGTTTATTTGCTACCAGTGTGAATTGCACCATAGCATAATCAGCATCGGTGCGATCATCCCTGCCATCCTGATTACGGATAAAAAAAGCACCATTTTCATCAAAAATATACGTGTAACTGCTTCTTGATTGTATGGGATCATTAATTAGAAATATTCTGTTAAGGCTGTCTTTCTCAATTCTAGAGATTCTTTCGGATTGAAACCTCAAGCTCCTTATATCAAATCGTCTGAATTCGTTACTTCCAAAAAAGTCAAAGTTGCGCAAATCATTATACACTAATTGATTTTGCCTGATGAACGTTGGGCGCTGAGAAGTTTGCATCAAATCATCACGGCCGTTTTGAATAGCTATAACCTTTACATCAGTATACGGGTTCTGAATACTCAATTGTGGGTGATTCACTATAAAGTTAACTTTTTGCCTGCGATTTCTCTCTGCAATATCACTTGAAAAAGAAACTTCTGCACTAATACTGGTTTTTGGCTCAACAACATAAAAGCGCCTCGTCAGGATCAATTTTCTCTGGTCAGAATCTTCATAAACCTTTAATAGGTAATTTCCGGATATTTTGGGTCTGATGGTTAGATTAGGAATCGTAACTTCATAATGAGTGTACTTTTGCAGTGTATTGAATGAACTTCTATAATCATTTATACGATCTTCCGGAAAGCTTTCAAGATAATCTAATGTAGATAAGCGGCTGCTGGCCCAACCTGCATCACAATGTTCTAAGGAGTATGAAATATTTCTTCTGCCTTCTCTAAGATCGTCAAACCCAAGGATCAACTCATCATTTGTACCTAAGATAATAACCGGCACCGACTGTTCTTTTGCCCTGTTATAAAACTCAACTGACTTTATCTGGGGAAGGTATACGAAGTTTTCATACTTGATCTGGGATTGGGGGGTAGTGTTAGTATTCCGTGGACGTTTTTTTTGCGCAGAAGCTGATACATAACAAAGTGTAAAAGCTATAAACAAGATTAGCGGCTTCATGCAATATTTAACTTTTGTCAATATTAAAGTGAGCATAATCTTTGGTTTTGCACAAAGTGATTATTTATACTTCCCGTTCTATAATTTCTTCTGCGACACGTTCCCATTCTGCTTGCGCCTTTAATAACCTGGGGCTTACCTGCTGATAACGACGGTTTGCCTCAGATAGTTTATCAGGATTAGTATAAATTTCTTCACGGGCAAGGTCTAACTCCGCATCTTTAACTTCCCGCTCTAATTCAGCAATGTCATCTTCCAGTTGCTTTAAATCCAGGTTCATTTTTTTTAAATCCCTGGATTTGTCGTTATCCGTATCCGGTTTAATTTCTTTTTCCTTTTTTATAGCAGATTTTGTTATAACGGATTCCTTTTCTGAAGACACAACGCGTTTAGAGTTCCATTCTTCATATTCTGCATAAGTGCCGGGATATTCTTTGATTTGCTGATTTTCAATAAACCAGATCTTATTTGCAACATTATCCAATAAATACCTATCGTGCGAAACAAGAATAAATGTTCCTTCAAATTGATCCAATGCCTGAATCAGGATATTTACCGATTGCATGTCCAGGTGGTTGGTAGGCTCATCAAGTACCAGGAAATTAGCATCTGCCGTTAATGCCTTTGCCAACGCTACTCTGGACTTTTCACCTCCGGACAATACCTTGATCTTTTTAAACGCATCATCACCTGTAAAGAGAAAACATCCCAGAATGGAACGAAGCTCGGTCTCTGTATGTTTGGGCGCAAAGGCCTGGAGCTCTCTTAAAATTTCATTTTCCAGGTGTAATGCCTCTAACTGATGCTGGGCGAAAAACGTTTGAGTTACATTATGTCCGATCTCACTTTTACCTTCAAAATTCTTATCTGCGCTAGCAATAATTCTCAATAAGGTTGATTTACCTCGTCCATTAGCACCGATAAGAGCGATTTTATCTCCCTTTTCAATAATTGCACTTGCCTTATTCAAGATAGGCACGCCAGGGTAAGATTTGCTTACATCGTCTATTCTTACCACATGTCTGCCTGATTGCTTGCTGAATTTGAAGCTGAAATTCACGGTTGGATTATCGTCGTCCACATCATCCACACGATCCATTTTTTCCAGTGCCTTAATTCGCGACTGAGCCATTTTTGCTTTACTTGCCTTCGCCCTAAAGCGTTCAATCAGCCGCTCTTCCTGCTTAATTTTTGCTTGCTGGTTTTTATACTGGCCACTTTGAATTTCTCCACGAAGAGCTTTCTCTTCCATATAAAAAGTATAATTTCCAGAGTAAGGGATCAGCTTTCCTTTTCTTGCTTCAACAATTTTATTCACCACGCGGTCCAGGAACCATCTGTCATGAGATACAATTACAATAGCACCCTCAAAAGCTTGCAAATAACCTTCCAGCCATTTGATAGAGGGTAGATCAAGATGATTGGTTGGCTCATCAAGTAATAAAATATCTGGAGTTTGTAAAAGTATTTTGGCCAGCATTACCCGCATACGCCATCCGCCTGAGAATTCACCCAGCTTGCGGTTTTGTTCATCTTCAGAAAATCCAAGACCAGCTAGAATTTCATGCGCGCGATATTCAATACTATAACCGTCAAGCGTTTCAAACTCATGCTGTTTGTCGCTGAGCTTGTTAATTAAGTCGTCAGAATAATCAGTTTCCAGTTTTTTAAGAATGGCCTCTATTTCTGTATGGAGTTCGTTCTGACGGCCAAAAGCTTCCATAGCTACGTGTAGAATGCTTTTGTCAGATTGATAGGAGAGAAGATCCTGGTTAAGATACCCCATCTTCAGATCTTTTGCCATGGAAATTGTACCACTGGTTGGAGAATACTGACCAACAATGATCTTTAAGAGGGTAGTTTTTCCGGTTCCGTTAGCACCGATCAGACCTATTTTCTCTCCGGGTTTTATGTGCCAGTTCGCTTCATCGTATAATGCCCGAGCACCGATCTCGAACGTGAGGTTATTTATTGCAATCACGGCGCAAAAATAGAAAATATGAATGGGTTATGAATAATTTCCTGATGAATGATATCTAATGGGTGGCGGTGGGGACACCGCCACGGCTCTGCGCCCCGGTTGAGTGTCTTCACCAACCGCTTATTAAGCTTTTCAAGCCTTCTCTTTAATCCAGGTCAAGAACTATTTTAATATTTTCTTTAATTCTTGTAATAGTATCCACATCAAGTGTTCCAATTTTTCGTAATAATCTGGTATTGTCAATTGCTCTGATCTGATCGATCATGATGTCACAATCATTTTTAACATTTGCATTACCTTTTATTAAATGGATTCGTAATATTTTGGAATCTAATTGAATATTTGTTGTGATTGGACAAATAATAGTTGAAGGATGAATTTTATTTAAAAGGTTGGTTTGAATAATAACTACAGGCCGGACTTTGCCTGCTTCAGTTCCTTCTCTTGGATTTAAATCTGCAACCCATAAATCATATTGTTTAATCTTCATTATCAAGCATTTCAAATTCTGATAAGACTTCCATAGAACTGTTTTTAACAAGTTTTGATTCTTTACTTAATTGGCTTGCCAATAATTTACGATTCTGTAGCTTATTATAGAATTTTAATGCTTCATTAATGTACCCGTTCCGATTTTTATTAATCTTATTTAAGATAGCCTCTGTTTCCTTAAAAAGATTGTCTTCAAGTTTTAATGATAGATTTTTCATATTCAAAAGTATATACTTTTTGTGTATACTTAAAGAAATATTTAAATTTATGTCTAATTGGTGGTCGGTGGGAACGCCGCCCACGGCTCTGCGCCCCGGTTGGGTGTCCTCACCAACCGCTCTTTAATCCAGATCAAGAAGATGTTTCTTAGTCTAACTGAATATTTGTTGTGATTTGGCAAATACACTTTCTAATGTCTCTTAACTTATTTGTTAATTTCGCATTATGTATCATCTCGTCAAACCATTCCTTTTCAAATTCGATCCTGAGAAAATACATCATGTGGTAACCTCCGGACTTAGAGCAGTTAACAAGGTATGGGGTGCCTCGGGATTATTGAAAAATGTTTATGGCCTGAAAAATTCGAGTCTGAAACGCGAAGTATTCGGACTGAATTTTATGAATCCGGTGGGGCTTGCTGCCGGATTTGATAAGAATGCTGAATTGGTAAATGAACTTGCTTCATTTGGCTTTGGATTTATTGAGGTGGGTACGGTAACTCCTTTACCTCAGCCTGGTAATGAAAAACCACGTATGTTTCGTTTGCCTGAAGATAAAGCATTAATTAATCGTATGGGCTTTAATAATGTTGGCGTTGATGTAGTTGCTGCACGTTTGAAATACATTAAACGCGCAGGACTTATTATAGGGGGAAACATTGGTAAAAATAAAAACACGGCAAATGAAGATGCCGTAAATGATTACGTAACCTGTTTTAAAAAGTTATTTGATGTTGTAGACTATTTTGTAGTGAATGTGAGTTCTCCAAATACTCCCGGTTTGCGCGAACTCCAGGAGAAAGGGCCTTTGAAGAATATCCTGGAAACTTTGCAGATACACAACAACAAAAATAAGGTGTCACGTCCCATCTTGTTGAAAATAGCGCCGGATCTTACAGATTCTCAGCTTGATGATATTATAGAAATTGTAAAAGAAACAGGTATTGCCGGAGTGATCGCTACCAATACAACGCTCTCTCGCGAAGGGCTTAAAAGTAATTTGAAAAATGAAAACGGAGGACTTAGCGGAAAACCGTTGGCCACCAGATCAACAGAAGTGATTCGATACCTTTCGGAGAAATCAAATAAGGCTTTTCCTATTATTGGAGTAGGTGGAATACATTCGCCGGAAGATGCAATGGAAAAGTTGAATGCAGGAGCCTCGCTGATTCAGATTTATACAGGTTTCGTTTACGAAGGCCCGGGATTGGTTAAAAGAATTAATGAAAGGTTGTTGAAAACTAATATTCCGGCTTCAAAAAAATCGGACATAAAAAAATCCTGAAGGCAATTGCAATCAGGAAAAATTTTAATAAGAAATTCTATTTGGCCAGCTTTGTAAGCTGTTTTAATACCTCGTTATTTATAGAAACCTGGCTTTTCGGAGATTCCAATGAGCGGCTGCCAACTTCAACATTACGGCCGAGTTTTAAAAATTGAACTTCTAACCGCGAAACGGTTTTATTTCTTCTGTCTTTTCTTTTTAAACGTGTTACACCCATGACTTTATTTATAAAATATGTTTTTTAATGAGGTCGGAAGCGGATTCGAACCGCTGTAAAAGGTTTTGCAGACCTCTGCCTAGCCACTCGGCCATCCGACCCTTTTAATTAAAGGATTGCAAAACTAACAATTATTAGGTTAAGTAATATGATTATGTTCACTTTCTTTTGATCTCAGAGCAGATTATCGCTGCGGATATGGCTACATTTAATGATTCTGCCTGCCCATATCTGGGAATAGTGATAGCAGTATTTATGAAAGGTAAAATATTTTTAGAAAGTCCCTTCCCCTCATTTCCCAATAAAATAACCCCTTCATTTGTAAATGGGGTGTTGTAAACAGAGTGTCCATCTAATAATGCCCCGTATACAGGTACTTTAATTAAGCCTAATATTTCCGCCAGATCTGTATGAATTATATTTACCCGGGACAAAGATCCCATTGTTGCCTGTACAACCTTAGAATTAAAAACATCTACACAATCATTAGAACAAATGATCTGATTAAAGCCAAACCAGTCGGCTGTACGAATAATTGTTCCTAAATTGCCAGGGTCCTGAATACCATCAAGCATTAAAGTGAAGGTGTTGTTGAAACTTTCGGGCTGTATTAGGGTTTCTTTTGGGATTCGGATGGTTGCCAGAATTCCCTGAGGAGTATTTAATGTGGTGATTTTTAGAAGCTCAGCTTCATTAATTTTTACCAGTTTTAATTTTTGGGATATTTTATCCAAATTTGGTGCTACAGCATCCGTATAATAGATGGTTTCTATCAAATAATCAGAATGGAGGAATTCTGTTATAGACTTGAATCCCTCGGCCAGGAAAAGACCTTGCTCTTTTCTGAACTTTTTTAGATGTAACGATTTTATAAAACTGATCTCAGATTTTGAAAGCATATATAATAATCCGCAATTCTTTATTTACAAGTATACTGCTTTTGTTATTTATTCTTTGTGGTTGCCGCTCGACACGGTACCTGAAGGATCATCAGGCACTTGTAACCAGAGTTACGTTGGATAGTATAGATAAACGGTTTAAAGAGCAAGCTTATTTATATGTTCAGAGTGATATCAGACCAAATTCAAAGGTAAATTTAGCTTTGTATAATATTTTCAATACCAGGAAAGGGGAATATCGTACTGATAGAATAAAGAAGATTGGGGAAGCACCTAATTTACTTGACAGTTCATTTGTAGAGATATCCAGGAAAGAAATAGAAAAATTTCTGGCTTCAAAAGGATTTCTTAATGCAAAGGTGAAAAGCGACATAGAAGTTAGTAAAAAACGCGCTCATATAACCTTTACTGCCGAACAGGGGCCGGAATTTAAAGTGAGAAATATAGCCTATCAAATTGACGATCCTGAAGTAGCTAAGCTTTATGAAGGAAACCGGTCAACATTTACCCACCTTACTCCAGGAAATCGTTATGATGCGGACTCCCTGGCTTATGAGCGGGAACAAGTTTACCAGATGATGAAGCGGAATGGGTATTTTGATTATTTAAGGCAATATGTTCGTTTTGATGTAGATAGTTTCCATAATAATAGCCAGGTAGATCTTAAAATGCTGCTTGCCAATCCTAAAGATAAGACCGAACACCCCATTTACACAATTAATGATAGTTATGTAACGATTAAAACCAGTGATGGTGAGAGGGATTCGTTACTTGTGGATTCGGCTGTAGCTGATACCCAATATCATTTCACAGATTATTCTGGTAAATTTTCACCTAAGCGAATTTCCAAATACATTTTCGTAAACAAAAACGATAAATATAATATAAGCAGGGAAAATCTTACGTATGACAGATTATATGAACTGAATGTATTTAAGAATATAAAGATTACTTATCAAAAAACCGCCGATAGTACAAACAGGTTAAATCCGCAATATGATATAACTCCCCTTAAACGGATGAGTAACCGTGTGGAAGGTGAATATACTTTTAATACTGGGAGGAATGGGTTTAATGTGGCGAATACGTTTAGCAACCGGAATGTTTTCGGTGGTGCAGAGCAATTGGAAATAAAAGCCAGATATGGACTTTTGTTTGACGAGGCGGCGCAAGGCAATATTATTGAACGTATTTTTAATAAGGATTTACAGCTAGGTGTTAACCTGATATTTCCCAGGCTCCTCACGCCCTTTCCTGTACCTGTATACAACAGTGTAGGGATTCCTCATACTACTTTTTCAACAAATTTTCAATCATTTGAGCAGAAAAATGCTTTTAAGAACCGTACGTTTATAAATTCTGTAACGTACGACTGGGCAGCTTCAAGATTTAAGTATCATACCTTCACACCAATTAACCTGGAATATCGGAATGGGCGCCTGGATTCGTTATTTTTAATAGATTTAAGAAATAAAGGGTATGAATTGTTCATTAGAACCAACAACAGGCAATACTTTAACCTGGGTAGCTTATATTCTTATACATTTAATGCAGTGCGGCTAAACACGTATGGCAATTTTCTGTATTTCCGCGGAAGCGCTGATCTGGGGGGCAATACGTTAGGCCTTGTTGGTAGATTGTTTAAATTTCCAGAAGATAGCACCGGATCCCGAACAATATTTAAGGTTCCTTATCTTCAATACGTTAAGGGTGAGGTAGACGTGCGGGTATATCGTTTTTTTGGTGGCGATAGACAATTTGTTGCCAGAATAACCCCGGGCATAGGTTATCCTAAAGGAAATAAAAAAGCATTGCCATTTGAAAAGAATTTTTTTGCAGGCGGATCCAGTGGGGTACGGGCATGGCAAGCCAGAACATTGGGCCCCGGTAACTATAACCGGAGATCTATAACAGATTCTACTACTCGCGCCAACCTTCGTAATCTGGACCAATTAGGAGAAATTAGATTTGAAAGTAATCTGGAATATCGATTTAAAGTGCTTGATTATTTTTTTGGAGCCAAGGTTAGAGGGGCTTTATTTACTGATATCGGAAATATTTGGAGAATAAGAGAAACAAGGGAAAATCCTGAAGGAGAATTTAAATTTAATAAAGTACTAAACCAATTAGCCATCGGCTCTGGGGGAGGATTAAGATTCGACCTGGACTACTTTATATTACGGTTTGACGCTGGTATTAAGATTAAAGATCCTCAATTCAAAGGGTCTGATCAATGGGTAATTAAGGATCTGTTTAATCAGAAAGAATTTAAACGAACTTACAGGCAAACTAATTCGCCGGATAGTTACCGTTTTATTGTTTATAATTTTGGTATTGGAATGCCATTTTAAACTTTAAGAGTTTGTAGAGGGAATATTAATCATATTATTTCGCTGTAATTTATTAATCGTTTATTCAAATGCATAAAAAAACCCGTGCCTGTTATCAGGCACGGGTTTTTATTTCGATGGGTTTTTTTAGAATGAAAAACCGACAGAGAAAGATAAAACACGGTTGGTTTGTTTTCCTTGGCCACCGCTGCTATTAGGTCTTAAATCTGTTAATCCAAGTCCATAACCAGCACTCAGGTTTAAACCACTGCTCATTTGAAATCCACCTAAAAGGTTGACACCAAAATCACTTCCTTTTAAATCGTCTCCATTTTCATCACCAAATTCGATATCAGTTTCGGTTTTAGTAGTGTTGGTTTCAGTTTTTCTTTGTCCTGCAATAGCTAGGGCTCCATAAGGTCCTCCGCCGAAAAAGAAATTTCCTCCTGTACCAACTGGTGCTTTAACCAATAAGTTTACTGGTACTTCAATCCACATGGTGTTCTCTTCAACTTCAAAATTTGTAGTATTTACAAATCTTCCCCCTTTACCTTGTAGTGATATACCTGGTTGGATAGAAAAATTTGTTGATAATGGTCTGTCAATGTATCCGGTAACGTGAAAATTAGTTGTGGTGCCGGTTTCGCCATTATTGGCATTGTCTGCGCCATAACTATACTTCGGAAGATTTACCCCTACTTTAAGTCCCGTTTTCTGTTGAGCCATTGAAGCTCCGCTAAAAAGGGTTGCTACTGCTAATATTACTAACTTTTTCATAATCATTTCAATTTTAAATGTGATAACCGTTAGGCAACTTACAAGCCAAAATTTTAATAGTAATGCGGGAAATACTGTTTTCGTGGTAGTTACAAGTATTGCTGACTTAAGTATGACATTTAAAGATAGGTTAATTTTGATTTGTTTTCAGTTCATTTTGTACAAAAAAATATACAGTATTTAAGTTATTTTCATGCTTTCTGTATATGTATCATGTAAATGTTTGTAGTTTTACCAGTATGGCAAGGGAAATTTTAGAAAACAGACGCAAAGCATTAAAAATAAATTTGGATGTTAATATTTACGGAACTTTCGCCGAAATAGGAGCCGGGCAGGAGGTTGCACGCAATTTTTTTACTGCAGGCGCAGCTTCAGGTACGGTGGCCAAAACGATGTCAGCTTATGACATGGTTTTCAGTAATTCCATTTATGGTGCAGAAGAGTCCGGACGATATGTAACTAAGTCCAGGTTAGACAAAATGCTACATCATGAATTTGATTTACTATCTGAGCGCTTAATTGGCCCCAAGTACATAGGACGAACTTTTTTTGCATTTGCCAACACAGTTACCACGCTTAATTTTAACAAAACCAATGATCCTCACGGTTGGTTAGGAATTCGTTTCCAAATAACGCCTGATGGTGAACCTAACGATATTATTTTTCATGTGAGATTGTTGGATAGTGATTCAGGATTACAAAATAATGTTCTCGGCATTTTAGGTGTTAACCTGGTTTATGCAGCATATTACTATCATCATGATTCACAAGCAATGATTGAATCATTGGTTGATAATCTTTCGGATGGTTCGGTAGAGATTGATCTGGTAAGCTTAAATGGGCCTATATTTAAAAATGTAAATGACCGCCTGGTAAATTTATATCTGATAGCAAAAGGATTTTCCGGAGCAGCCATATTTGATCCGCAAGCCCGTGCGCACCAGTCAAAAGATATTTTGTATAAAAAAGATGTGATGATACTTCGTACTAAGTACGGGCAGAAATCTACTCCTAATTTTGATCTTTTTAATAAAGCGGTTGAGCAGTTTAAGCGGTCACAAAATGTCACTGATGAAAACCTGTTGGTACTTATAGAAGTGTTAATGACAAACCTTTTGGATGACTCAGCAGAATTTAGCAATGCTGATCTGGAGCGTTTTGCAGAACGTGCCGAGGAGCTTTGTAAAACCGGAAACTATGTGATAGTTTCAGATTTTACACGTAATCACAAACTTGCACAATATTTATCACGCTGCAAACCAAATAGCGTAGGCATATCTACCAACATAGCAAACCTTAAAAATATATTTAACTCTAAAAATTATGGTGAAAACTATACTGATGAGTTGTTGAGTTATATAAGCGATTTATTTAGCCGGAATGTGAAGCTATATGCTTATCCCTATCTGGACAAAGAAAACAGTCAAATTATCACCACACGAAATATTCCTGTATCTGAAGCCGCAAGGCCTTTATTTGAATTCCTGGTTTTAAATAATTATATCACGGATATAGAAGAATATGATGATAAGGATGTAAAAACTGTTTAACAGTAGTTTTTTAAACTTTTAAGTTCCATAAAACGGTCCGGTTGTGAAAGTGCTTTAAATCCATATTTATTATATAGTCCATGAGCATCCAGGGTGCCTAGCATCCACCTGCGTAATCCTTGTAATTCTGTATGGTTAAGTATAGTTTCTACCAGTTTTTTAGAAAGTCCACGGCCCTGAAATTCCTTTAGAATAAATACATCAGCCAAATAAGCAAAAGTTGCTTTATCGCTAACAACCCTGGCAAATCCTATCTGGTCATTACCATTATAAACACCAAAACAAATTGAATTATCAATAGATCGTGTTACGGTTTCAAGCGGTATTCCTCCAGCCCAATAACTTTGATTACTTAAAAAATCATGTATTACTGCAAGTTGTAACCTGGATTTATCCGTAGAGATTATGAAATTTTCCACTAATTAATTTCGCATGTTAATGTATTGCAGCGGCTGTTCAAAGTCTTCTGTACGGCAAAGAGAAATTACCGCCTGTAAGTCATCAATCTTCTTAGCCTGCACCCGCACCTGGTCATCCATAATAGAAGCCTGCACTTTTAAACCGCTATCTTTAATTTTTTTCACAATTTTTTTAGCAACTTCCTTATCTAAACCTTCTTTAATCTTTATCTCTTTTCTGATCATATTTCCAGAAGCGTAATATTCTTTACCCATATCCATGCTTTTGGGATCAAGGCTCTGTTTAACCATCCTTGAAATGATTGAATCAATAATTGCCTTCAGTCGCATATCATTCTCGGTTACGATAGTTATCTCATTCGTTTTTTTGTCCAGATCTACCGTGCTTTTTGAGTCATGAAAGTCAAACCGGTTCAGAATTTCTTTCTTTGCGGTGTTAATTGCATTGTCGAGTGTTTGTCCATCGATCTTACTTACTATATCAAATGTGGGCATGATTTAAATTAATTAGTTGAGAATTAAATATATAATGATAGATTTAATTATAAAACAAAATTTGATAATCTTTTATTATTAAACAAAAATCGCGATTATGAAATCGAAAAAAGCAAAACCTGAAAAAAAAGCGGCAAAGAAATCAAATAAACGGGTTGTTAAGAAGGAACTGGAAGCAAGTATGACTAGTAAGTTTCTTGATGTAATTAAAAACCTTGGACATGAAGCAGGAAATTTAACTAAGGATGTAAAAAAGCTAAGTAAACAATTAGCAAAAAAACTTGCTGATAAAGTTTCATCAATAGGTGATAGCCCGGATACGCCTAAAAGAATAGTGAGAAAAAAGACTGCAACTCCTATTAAAAGAGCCGTAAAAGCACCTAACACGGGCTTGAGCAGAGCCGAAAAAGTTGTTGCTAAAGCCAAAACTACTTCTGTAGCTAAAAAGACTATGGCTTCTACGGTAAAAGTTGCACAACCTGTCAAGATCCCTGCAGTAAGAAAAACTATGCGTGCCGTGCCTAAAGAATCCGCTGCGTCAACTAGGGGGGTAACTGTGAAAATGCCTAAGCCGCGTACAATAGCCGCAAAACCAGCAGCACAAACTCCAAGAAAACCCAGGGTTAAGAGAACGCCGCCACTAAAAGCTACTACATCTCCCCCGGTTAACAGTAATGATAACGTTGCATCAACATCTGAAAATATAAATTCAGACAGAACAAATAATACAGATGTATTGTAATATAAAGTGTTAATACACTATTAATATTAATTTAACATTAAATATAGAGTTTTACAGTCCCGGCCTTAATGGTTGGGACTGCTCATTTTAATTCATGCCGAAAAGTAATATACCCTTTACCAATCGTGAGATCAGCTGGTTATACTTTAATGAACGTGTACTTCAGGAAGCTGCGGATAAGTCAGTTCCTTTAATTGAACGTATTCGTTTTCTGGCTATTTTTTCTTCAAATCTGGATGAGTTCTATCGGGTTAGGGTAGCTACGCTTGACCGTTTGGCTAACGTTAATGCAAAAGCCAAAGAAGTTCTTGGTTATAACCCCAAAAAGATACTCAACCAGATAAAAAATATTGTAGTCAGGCAGGAACGTAAATTTAACCACCTGTTTGAAGATGAAATTACAAAAGAACTTGCCGACGAAAAAATATTCATTTTAAATGAGCAGCAACTTAACGTAATACGCGGTCAGTTTGTAAGAAGTTATTTTAGGGAAAAAATATTATCAAACCTTGTTCCCGTAATGCTGGACAAGGATAAAACGCTACCTGAACTCAAAGATCGTGCAATATACTTCCTTGTTAAATTAACGCGGACAAAAAATAAAGAAAAGATCAGGTATTCACTGGTCGAGATTCCAACTGATTTACTGGAACGTTTCATTGTTCTGCCTGAAACTAATAATCTGAAATATCTTATTCTATTAGATGATATTATCAGGTATTGCCTGGACGACATCTTTTTCATTTTCGAATACGATTCAATCGAAGCATATTCTATTCAGTTAACGCGCGACTCTGAGCTTGACCTGGATCGGGATGTAAGTGAAAAATTCATAGATGCCCTTACAAAAAGCCTTCAAAAACGTAAGAAAGGTAAACCCATGAGATTTTTATATGATAGTGACATGCCACTTGACATGTTAACTTATATGGTAGATCAGTTGGACCTAAGCTCTGATGGATTGATTCCCGGCAACCGCTATCATAAATTTAAAGATTTCATAAATTTTCCTAATGTCGGGCGCCCGGAGCTCGTATATCCTAAATTAGAGCCGCTTCCTATTGCAGAATTGACTACCGGGCGAAGCATGTTTGCTCAAATAATTAAGAAAGATTTCCTTGTTAATTTACCATATCAATCGTTTGATTATACAATCCATTTACTTAGAGAGGCTGCAATTGACCCCAAAGTGAGTGAAATCAGTATTACTTTATACCGGCTTGCAGAAAATTCCAGGGTTATTTATGCGCTTATCAATGCGGCTAAAAATGGAAAGAAAGTTAACGTACTGCTTGAATTAAAAGCCCGGTTTGACGAACAAGCTAATATTTACTGGACCACACGGTTAGAAGAGGAAGGCGTTCGGGTAAACTATGGCATCCTGGATTATAAAGTACATTCTAAAATATGCCTGATCACACGAAACGAAAAAAGTAAGAAGGTATATTATGCAATACTGGCAACAGGTAACTTTAATGAAAAGACCGCCAAGCTGTATTGTGACCATAGTTTGTTTACAGCTAATAAAGAGATTACGGGCGAACTGGTTAAATTATTTGGTGGATTAGATGAGAAAGTGTTTTATCGGGGATACAAAAATCTAATAGTTTCGCCCCTGGAAAGTCGCCAGAAGCTGTATGACCTTATTGACAAAGAAATTTATTTTGCTAAGGAGGGTAGAGAAGCAGCTATTATTTTAAAAATGAATAGTTTGTGCGACGAAGATATTATCCGCAAATTGTATAACGCAAATAATGCCGGAGTTAAAATAACAATTATTGTCAGGGGAATGTGTTCTTTAGTGCCTGGTATAGAAGGGTTTAGTACAAATATTGAAGTTTTTAGTATTATAGATAAGTATCTGGAACATGCCCGGGTTTGGATATTTGCTAATGGTGGAGATGAAGTGGTTTATCTTTCATCCGCTGATATGATGAGCCGAAACCTGGATCACCGTGTTGAAGTAGGTTTCCCTATTCTGGATGCAGATATCAGAAAGGAAATACGTGATATAATTGATATCCAGTTAAAGGACAATACAAAATCACGTGAAATCAATCAGTTGAATAATAACCGGTACAGGAAAAAAGGAAAGGTGAGTTATCGGGCCCAGGATGATATTTATAAGTATTTAAAATATAAAATCAATTACCATTGAGATTTGCTGCCATAGATATCGGTTCGAATGCCGTTAGATTACTTATTGCCGATGTGGTTTCAGATGCCGGAGAGCCTTCTTTTAAGAAAACAACACTTATCCGGGTACCCCTTCGTTTAGGAGATGATGCCTTTCTGGATAAAAAAATATCTGATAAAAAAGCAGAAGAGCTGCTTAAAACCATGATCGCATTCAGGAACCTGATGGATGTTTATAAGATAAGCGATTACATGGCTTGCGCCACATCTGCCATGCGTGAGGCCTCGAACGGTAAAGATATAGTCCGCCAGATTAAAGTTTCAGCTAATATAGATCTGGAGATTATTGCCGGGCAGAGAGAAGCGAATATTATTTATTCCAGCCATATAGAACAGCACCTGGACCGTAAAAAGAACTATTTATATATTGATGTAGGAGGCGGAAGTACCGAGCTTTCCATTTTTTCTGAAAACCAGCTAATAGAGTCCAGATCATTTGATATTGGTACCATACGAATATTGGATAACCAGGATAAGGATGAAACCTGGAGTGATATGAAGGATTGGGTTAGGAATCATTATAGAGTGCATAAAAATTTAATAGGTATAGGTACCGGGGGCAATATCAATAAACTTTTTAAAATGTCTGAAGAGAAAGAGGGCACTCCCTTAAGTATTCTTAAGATCCAGTCTCTTCATAATAAACTGAATTCATATTCAATGAAAGAGCGCATTAATGTTTTAGGTTTAAATGCCGACAGGGCTGATGTAATTATTCCAGCGTGTGAAATTTACCTTGCTGTAATGAAATGGGGAGCTGTGAAAAACATATACGTTCCAAAAGTAGGTTTGGTGGATGGAATAATTCAGTTACTGTTAGAAAAAAGCCTTAAAAATAAGTTGGTTTAGCAAAAGTTCTAGATCATAAAAAATAATAAACTATTCCTTTGAATTTCTATATATTCATCCTTTTAACCGGAGATCATTGAGAAGGCTTACTATTATAAGAATGAAAAATTGCAACATCAAAGCCATGACTATGGCTATAATATGCATTATGCTGTTGTCACAATGTGGCGTCCCAAAATTAACGGATAATGGGTGGCAATCTCTTTTTAATAAAAAAGATCTTCAGGGATGGAAGCAGATGAATGGCAAGGCCGTTTACGAAGTTAAAAATGGAGAAATCGTTGGAACCACTGTAGCAAATACACCTAATTCTTTCTTAGCTACTCAAAAGATATATGGAGATTTTATTCTTGAACTGGAATTATTTGTTGATCCATCAATGAATTCAGGAATCCAGGTGCGAAGCCTGAGCAAACCAGAATATCAAAACGGTAGAGTGCACGGTTATCAGATTGAGGTAGATCCGGCACCCCGGCAATGGAGTGGTGGAATATATGATGAGGCCCGTAGAGGTTGGCTATACCCTATGGAATATAATCCCAAAGGAAAAAATGCTTTTAAAAACGGACAATGGAATAAGTATAGAGTTGAGGCTATTGGGAATAGTTTACGAACGTGGGTAAACGGAATACCAACCGCACACTTAATAGATGCCGAAACTTCTAGCGGCTTTATTGCACTTCAGGTACACAGTATAGGTAAAAATGATACGCCGGGTAAACAGATTAAATGGAGAAATATTCGCATTAAAACCAGCAATCTAAATGCATCTCCAAATGATGATATTTTTGTTGCCAACACTATTCCAAATAATTTGTCCGCTCAGGAAAAGGCGAATGGTTTTTCATTATTATGGGACGGAAAAACCTCCAATGGATGGAGAGGTGTTTATAAAACCCGATTTCCTGATACAGGCTGGGAGATGAGTAATGGCGAACTTCGTGTTCTTAAGTCTGGCGGTGGAGAATCTGTAAATGGTGGTGATATTGTAACACAGAAAGAGTACGGTGCGTTTGAATTGAAGTTCGATTTTAAACTATCACCGGGTGCAAATAGTGGTGTTAAATACTTTGTAACTGAAACAGAAAAAAATAAAGGCTCTGCCATCGGCCCGGAGTATCAAATACTTGACGATGAACGGCATCCGGATGCAAAATTAGGAAAGAATGGTAACCGCACGCTAGGGTCGTTATATGATCTTATCACATCTGCGAAAATACCGGAATCACAAAAAAAGCCGGGGGAATGGAATCAGGCAATAATCCGCGTTTATCCTGATAATAATATTGAATACTGGTTAAACGGGCATAAGATATTGGAATACAAACGCGGGTCTGAAAAATTTCTTGACCTGGTTTCAAAAAGCAAATACAAAGATTGGCCAAATTTTGGAATGGCACCAAAAGGGCGCATTCTGTTGCAAGACCATGGTGATGCTGTAGCGTTTAGAAGTATAAAAATTAAAGAATTTAAGTAAGGTTAACAAATCAGGAGCGTAGTTTCTAGAGGCTATTATTTATTTCAAAAAATAAAGTTATGACTTTAGTGCCTATAAGACAGATTTATGATGAAATTTTATATTGCTAAAAAGGTGTCAAACACATGTGTCTGACACCTTTTGGATATTTAAAAGAAAATTCCTGTCTTAACCCAATAATTATTTTTTAAGGATACTATACGCCCGCGTAAGTAATTCCTCCTGTTCTAATCCATCGGGATATTTCACTATACTTCCGTCCGGATACACAGTTTGTGATATTTTAAGTATGTTCATATTATATCATATGCAATCTCTGTGCCAAGTGCTTAATTTGGTTTTAAAACTGTATGGCAATTAACGACTTAAAAAGAATAGCCCATCGTGCGATGAGCTATAACATTAATCAACTAACTTAAACTACCAATATGGGAAACTGGCAATTATATATCAGACTGGATCTAGAATTTAATGTTACAATCTTTTATTGAAATAAATGCGGCTTTGTATTACAGCACATTCTTTAATTCCGCCCATACATTTTCTGCTACTATCTTATAGCCTTTAGCCGTTGGGTGTATACCATCCCGCAGGTTTAGTTCAACGTTTCCTGCAACACCTTCAAGCATAAAAGGAACAAAGGTCATATTGTTTTTTTCAGCTATTTGTCTGAATATTAAACGGAATTGAGATACATAGGTTCCGCCCATATTGGGAGGCACTTCCATGCCAAGGAGTACCTGTTTAGCATCGGGATATCTGGCTTTAACCTGATCTACAATAGCCTGCAGATTTTTTGAGGTTTCCGACACCGGAATTCCCCGCAACCCGTCGTTGGCGCCAAGTTCGAGCACAAATACGTCAATTTTTTGCTTTAATAGCCAATTAATGCGGTTTTTTCCTCCCGCAGTGGTCTCTCCGCTTAGCCCTGCGTTGATTACTTTATAAGGTAGTTTGAGTGAATCGATTTTATTCTGAATAAGTGCCGGAAAAGCATCGGACGGATCATCAAGTCCGTAACCAGCTGTAAGACTGTTGCCGAAAATTAAGATAGTTTTAGATTTCTCCTTTTTTGTAATATCCATTCCGGCTTCCCCGCTTTGTCCAGTTTTCTGCTTGTTATTATTACAGCATGTAAATAACAGTGTTGTTAAGAGTAAGAGGTTAATTTTATACATATTGATATTTTTACTCTGGAACATTTTAAACATCAACATGCTATTTAAGTTTAGTCTGCACTATATTTTAGGTGTAATAATTTAATAAAAAATCCAGACTATTATTTGCAGACTATATCTTTAGCATGTGGAGACTATATTAAACATACAAAATTTAAGTAAAAGCTATCATAGTGCAGGCCATACCCTGCATGTGTTAAGGGCTATTAATTTTTCCGTGGAAGAAGGATCTGCATTAGCTATAGTAGGGCCTTCCGGGAGTGGTAAAACCACTCTTTTGGGGCTTTGTGCAGGTCTTGACAGAGCAAGCAGCGGTACTATAGAGTTGAATAAAATACGAATAGACCAGCTTAGCGAAGATCAGAGGGCACAGTTGAGGAATCAATATGTAGGCTTTATCTTTCAAAATTTCCAGTTGTTGCCAACACTAACAGCATTGGAAAATGTAATGGTGCCCTTAGAGTTACGGGGCGAGAAAGATATCCGGAAACGTACGTTGTCTCTCCTGGAAAAGGTTGGCCTGGCAGATCGTGTTCACCATTATCCTGCCCAACTTTCTGGTGGAGAACAGCAGCGTGTAGCACTTGCCCGTGCTTTTTCTACTGGTCCCAAAATACTGTTTGCTGATGAGCCAACGGGAAATCTGGATGTCGAAACCAGTGCAAAAGTGATGAAACTTATATTTGATCTGAACAAAGAGGCAGGTACAACGCTGATATTAGTGACACATGATATGGAGCTGGCTTCTAAAACCCAGCGAATTATCCGGATTAAAGGAGGGGAAATTTTTTCTGATGAAAAAACCGGATCAGTAGCTAATCACGGATATGCATAATAAAATGAATCTCCCCTGGCTTTTCACAATGGCCTGGCGGGATAGCAGGCGGAACCGATCCAGGCTTTTTCTTTTTGTATCTTCTATTATACTGGGAATTGCGGCATTAGTTGCTATTTATTCTTTTGGCAATAACCTGCGTCAGGACATTGACAACCAGGCAGCAACATTGATAGGTGCAGACCTTGTTGTGTCTACAAATAAGCCGCTGACACCGGTAATAAAAAAATTCCTGGATTCCATTGGCAAGGGGGCAATGCGTTCACAGCAAAAAAACTTTGCCTCCATGATAGTATTTAATAGCGGCACCCGGCTTACACAGGTACGTGCCCTTGAAGGTAACTTTCCTTATTACGGTAAAATAGAAACTACTCCTGAAAAAGCCGGAGATGATTTTCGGAAAGAGCATTTTGCCCTGGTAGATAAAACTCTCCTGTTGCAGTTCAATGCAAAGATTGGCGATACGATACGGGTTGGTAAAATGATCTTTAAGATTGCCGGGATATTAAATAAAGCTCCCGGTCAAACCGGAATCACTGCTTCCGTAGCACCCGTGGTATACATTCCCATGCAATACCTGGAACAAACGGGGCTGATGCAAAAGGGAAGCCGAATCAATTCGATCTTTTATTACCAATTTGACCGCCCGGAATATGCAGAAAAGCTTGCAAAGCGTATTGAACCGCGGATTGAGCAATTTGACCTTGATCACGATACCATAGAATCGCAAAAGCGAGATACCGGCAGGTCATTTGAAGACCTTACCCGTTTTCTTTCATTGGTTGGCTTCATTGCGTTGCTTCTGGGTTGTATTGGGGTTGCCAGTGCCGTACATATTTATATCCGTGAAAAAATAGCGACCATAGCCATCCTTAGATGCCTGGGTGTAACAGGCTACCAGGCTTTTTTTATTTATCTCATCCAGATAACCGGAATAGGGTTTTTAGGCTCTGCAGGTGGGGCCATATTAGGTGCTTTTATTCAGCAGGTTTTGCCCGTTGTACTGAAAGATCTTTTGCCTGTAGCGATAACTGTTAATATTTCATGGACGGCCATCTTTCAGGGAATTGCATTGGGAACGATCATTTCCCTTCTTTTTGCTCTTCTTCCACTTGTTTCTATCCGTAATATTTCTCCGCTTAATACACTAAGACTGTCTTTAGAAGAAACCAGGCTATTTCGTGATCCTGTTAAATGGGTGGTTTATTTAATGATCGTTTTATTCATAGGCATATTTAGTTATATACAATTGGGAGAGTGGAGGGAAGCTGTATATTTTACCCTGGCTGTGCTTACGGCATTTTTGGTTTTAACGGGAGTTTCATGGGCACTTGTATATCTGGTGCGCAAATTCTTTCCTTCTTCATGGAGCTACCTGTGGCGGCAGGGTCTGGCAAATTTGTTCAGACCTAATAACCAAACCATTATTCTTATAGTATCCATCGGGTTAGGGACAGCATTTATAAGTACACTTTTACTTGTTCAGGATGTTCTCCTCGACAGGGTTACGCTTTCGGCCAGCGGTAACCAACCTAATATGTTGCTGTTTGACATACAAACCAATCAGAAAAAAGAAGTTTCAGCATTAATTCATACACAGGGTTTGCCGGTTTTGCAAGAGGTGCCAATAATTACTATGCGGGTAGAAGAGGTGAAAGGATATACCGCTGCCGATGTAAGGAAAGATACTACTCTGGATGTTTCCAGACGGGCGTTCAGCTCTGAATTGCGGGTAACCTACCGGGACTCGCTTACTGATTCGGAAAAGATTACCGAAGGTAAATGGTTCGGCAATATTACCCCTGATGGCAAGATTTATGTTTCTCTTGAAGAAGACTATGCACGGCGGATTAAGGTATCTGTTGGCGATAACCTGGTATTTAATGTACAAGGTGCGCTTATCCCGGCTATTGCGGGCAGCATCCGGCAGGTGGATTGGAACCGAATTCAGACTAATTTCAGAGTGGTATTTCCTGCTGGTGTTCTTGAAGATGCTCCCCAGTTTCACGTAATTCTTACCCGGGTTCCTTCTGTAGAGGTATCTGCAAGGATCCAGCAAGCAGTGGTCCGTCGCTTTCCAAATATTTCTATAATAGATCTTGACCTGGTTTTAAAGGTGCTCGACGAAATATTAAATAAGATCGGGTTTGTGATTCGGTTTATGGCTGCCTTCAGTATTATTACCGGTTTAATTGTACTTATCGCTTCAGTTTTAATCAGCAAATATCAACGAATACAAGAAAGTGTACTTCTGCGGACATTAGGAGCCAGCCGCCGGCAAATTATTTTCATCACAATCCTGGAATACTTTTTCCTGGGTGCATTAGCTGCGTTCACCGGTATTCTGCTTTCTATTGCAGCAAGCTGGGCGCTTGCACATTTTACTTTTGAAACGGATTTTATATTTAAACCAATGCCTGTAATTATCCTGTTTTGTCTTGTTCCTGCACTTACCGTATTAATTGGGGTGATAAACAGCAGGGGGATATTAAACAGACCTCCATTGGAAGTATTAAGACGGGATGGTTGATTTTACTCCATGCCTTCGCCATACACATGTTGGAAACAATAAAAGGGGCACTGCATTGTCACAGCCCCATTTTACTTGTACGAATACTATTATATCAAACTCACACTTCGTTTTACAAATTCAGTAAGCTCAGCACCTGTTAACATGCCCTGCGATAATAATGCAAGGTCAAATGCCTGTTTTGCAAGCTGTGCCTGTTCCTCATCATTATCAGCGTGAACAATTCGGCTTATAAGTGGATGATTAGCGTTAATAGCTACTTTGTAATTATCAGGCATAGCGCCATAAAAGCTCATGCCACCCCCCATGCCTGCCATATCTTTCATTCGGCGCATAAACTCATCCATGGTAACATGAACCGGAAGCTCTTCAGGGTTAAGGCTTTCTATTTCCACTTTCATATTTGGTTTTTGAATAGCTTTTTCAAAAACCTCTTTAACTTTTGTAGTCTGCTCGTCGGTTAATACATGGGCAGGTGCTTCCTCCTTTTGTATCAGCCTGTCAATCACATCTGAATCAACCCGCTTAAGCGAAGTTTTTTCCAGTTTTTGCTCCAGCTGACTGATAAAGTGATTATCGATGGGGGAGTTCATCACCAACACATCATAATCTTTTTTATTTGCTGATTGGATAAACGCATCTTGTTTTGCAGCGTCGGTGGTATACAGATAAACTACGGATTCGTCCTTGCCTGTTTGAAGCGGCTTAACCCTTTCCTTGTATTCATCCAGTGTAAAGTGCTCATTTTTCGTATTACTCAGCAACGCAAAATCTTTGGCTTTGTCATAGAACTTTTCTTCGCTGATCATTCCGTATTTAACGAATAAGCCTATATCCTGCCATTTATCTTCAAAAACCTTACGATCTTTTTTATACAGAGAAGCTAACTTGTCTGCCACTTTCTTGGTGATGTAGCTATTGATTTTTTTAACATTGCTATCAGCCTGCAGAAAGCTTCTTGAAACGTTTAAAGGAATATCAGGAGAATCAATTACTCCATGTAGCAGCATCAGGAATTCCGGAACGATATCTTTTACCTCGTCAGTAATAAAAACCTGGCGTGAGTAAAGCTTTATCTTATTCGGTTTCATTTCGAAATCGTTCTTCAGCTTTGGAAAATACAGAACACCGGTCAGGTTAAAAGGATAATCCACATTCAAATGGATCCAGAACAACGGATCTTCTGAAAACGGATACAGTTCTTTGTAAAATTCAAGATAATCCTCGTCTTTCAGATCTGCAGGAGCTTTAGTCCAGATGGGGTTTGGATTGTTGATGATATTATCAACTTCTATTGAATTGTATTTCGGTTTTCCTTCTTCATCCTGGCCATCAGCTACTGATTCCGTTTTTGTTCCAAACTTAATGGGAACGGGTAAAAACTTACAGTATTTATCAAGTATTCCCTGTAATTTGTGTTTATCCAGGAATTCTTTAGACTCTTTATTAATATGCAGGATGATCTCTGAACCACGTTCGGTACGGTCACCTTCAGTGATCTCAAATTCTGTGCTTCCGTCACAGATCCAGCGTGCAGGCTCGGCACCATCCAGGTATGACAACGTATTGATCTCAACCTTATCTGCAACCATAAATGCCGAATAAAATCCCAGACCGAACTTTCCGATGAGCTCATTCGCATCCTTCGCATCTTTAAATTTCTCTACAAATTCTGCAGCGCCTGAAAAAGCGATTTGATTAATGTATTTTTTAATTTCTTCGGCGGTCATTCCTATGCCGCGGTCAGATATTGTCAGGGTTTTTTTCTTTTCATCAAATGAAACTTCCACTTGTAAGTTTCCCAGATCGCCAGTGTATTGACCCAGGGAAGATAATCGTTTGATTTTTTGAGTAGCATCCACTGCGTTAGAAACGAGTTCGCGCAGGAAGATCTCATTATCCGAGTACAAAAACTTCTTAATAATCGGGAAGATATTTTCTGTGTGGATCGAAATGGTACCTTTTTCTTGCATAATAATTTTGTTTAATCTCTTGAAGCAAGGATTATCAATGGTTGTTCCAAAATTCTTTAATTGACAAAGTGGCAGATTGAAAATGGATAACAAAACCTAAGTTCTGTTGTTAATCATATTGTTATTTACATTAATATAAATTTATATGAACTCATTTTTTCATTTCGCCAGGATTTCAGCGGGTATACTTGTGATCTTTATTGCTTTTTCATGTTCAAATATGCGTACTCCTGCAACCGGGGGTAATAAACAAGCTAAGGCATTAATTACTGCTACTAATGCAGATCTGCCCGGAAATGGAACTATAAATTTTTCACAACAGGGTGGAAAAGTTGTTATGGATATTACAGTATCCTTTCCGGCTAAAGCGGGACAAAGTGTTGCGGTACATCTTCATGAACATGGAGATTGCGGTAATATGGGAAATGATGCACACGGTCACTGGAACCCTACCAACGAACTTCATGGCCGTTGGGGTTCCGCTCCTCATCATTTAGGCGATATTGGAAATATAAGCTTAAACCAATCCGGCCGCGGATCCATGCAGCTTGTTACAGACAAATGGAGTCTGGGTACGGGTGCGTCTAATGATATCTTGGGGAAGGCTATTATCATTCATAACGGGGTTGATGACTATGTAACTCAACCAACAGGGAATGCCGGAACCAGAATAGGTTGCGGGGTTATACAGCTAACCAAATAGATTTATCCTTGTCATCCCGCCAATTCTTGTCATCTCAATAATTCTTGTCATCTCGACTATTTTTGTCATCTCGACGATAGGAGAGATCTTAGTGTAGTTGGGTTTCTTCGCTGTATCTAACTTTTAAAACAGAAATTTCTTCTTGCTGGTACAACTGATAAATTATTTATAATTTACGTTTATATGGTGGAATGAAAGATCATAATTATTTTATCTACATAACTACTAACCCTGCGAAAACTACACTATATATTGGTGTAACTAATAACCTTTTCACAAGAATGCTGCAACACTATGAAAATCGTGGTACTGTTAACACTTTTGCAGGAAAATATCATTGTTATAATTTAGTTTATTGGGAAAGATTCCAATATGTTGACCATGCAATCGAACGTGAAAAAGAATTAAAAAAATGGAGTCGGATTAAGAAGGAAAAGCTAATCAATAGTTTAAATCCTGAATGGAATTTTTTAAATGATGAAATATAATCATTCCTTTATATAATTTTATCCTACCCGCTGGGCCAGATTTCTCCCGGTGGTCGAAATGACAAAGCTGTTTTTATTCTTGTCATCCCGCCAATTCTTGTCATCCCGATGATTCTTTAACATCCCGACGATTTTTGTCATCTCGACGATAGGAGAGATCTTACTGTAGTTGGGTTTCTTCGCTGAGCCAGATTTCTCCCGCTGGTCGAAATGACAATTTATTCTTATCATCCCGACGTTTCTTTAACATCCCGACTATTTTTGTCATCTCGACGATAGGAGAGATCTTTACTGTAGTTGGATTTCTTCGCTGGGCCAGATTTCTCCCGCTGGTCGAAATGACAATTTATTCTTGTCATCCCGATGATTCTTTAACATCCCGACTATTTTTGTCATCTCGACGATAGGAGAGATCTTACTGTAGTTGGGTTTCTTCGTGGAGCGAGATTTCTCCCGCTGGTCGAAATGACAAACCTGTTTGAATAATTTATGCTTGTTTTTTACCGTGGCGATTACCGGGCTTCCATTGCTTCTTTCTGTTGTCATTATTCCTTTTTATGGAAGTATTGGCTTTAAAGTCGGGAGCAGGGCCAAGTTCTTCGGGCAGCGGAATTTCGTTAACACTCCGCCCGATAAGTGCTTCAATATTAGCCAGCTTTCGCTGATCCCTTTGATTGATCAGTGTAATGGCAGTGCCCGTAGTTTCAGCACGTGCAGTACGCCCTATGCGGTGAATATAATCCTCAGGATCTGAAGGAGCGTCAAAGTTTATAACTAAACTAATACCTTCTACATCAATACCGCGCGACAGCACGTCTGTGCCGATTAAAACCTGAAGTTTTCTGTTCTTAAATGCACGTAATATTTCTTCGCGTTCAGCTTGTTCCAGATCTGAATGAAAAGGCTTAACCTGTACTTTAGTTGTTTTTAATGCTTTATACAGCGCTTTAACTTTCTCCTTGGTAGATGCAAATATGATTACGCTTGAGTAATTGGCATCCTGAAGAAGGCTTGTAATTAGTGGAATTTTTTGTTCATCAAATACTTTATAGATCTGCTGGGTTATACCTGCTGCAGGCTGGGAGACCGCGAGCGTAATCTGTTCAGGGTCATGCAGCACTGATTTGGCCAGTGTCCGTATCCGTGGGGGCATTGTTGCAGAGAACAAAAGGGTTTGCCTCTTTTTCGGGAGATAGCTGATGATACGCATAATATCTTCCTGAAAGCCCATGTCCAGCATTCGGTCTGCCTCATCTAATACCAGATGCCGTAAATTATCTATTTTCACAATGCCAGAAACCAAGTGGGCAATTAGACGTCCCGGAGTTGCAATAATAATGTTTACCCCATCCCTTAGTGCTCTGCGCTGTTGTTCATAGACACTCCCGTCACCACCTCCAAAAACAGCTACTGAGCTAATGCCTGTAAAATAGGCCAGGCCTTCTGCCTGCTGGTCAATTTGCTGCGCAAGTTCGCGGGTAGGTGCAAGAATGAGTGTGGTAGTATGCTCTTTATGCTCAGCTTTTGCAATATCATCTAATAAAGGCAGTAAATATGAGGCTGTTTTGCCTGTTCCGGTTTGAGCACAAGCGATCAGGTCTTTATTTTCCATAATCAGTGGAATAGCCTGGGCCTGGATGGGAGTGGGCTCGCGGTAACCCATACTCATAAGGCCCTCAATTAATTGTTCGTCGAAATTAAAATCCTGAAAAGTCAATATGTAATTATAATTATAGAAGATGGCAAGTTACTAAATTCCTGCGTACTATAGCCTTTTGAATCTGCAAACGGAGTAAATGATTTATGTTAATCCTGATAAAAGTCTATAAGCGAGCCAAAATACGTCTCATTCCAACCCTCCATAATATCATCGTATTCATCGTCAGGGATATTGGTATGCCGAAGCTCAACAGAAGCGCCGTTCTTATCAGGATGAAGTTTTATTGTAACAATCGATTTTTCTTCCTGATCACCAAAATACCATTCCTGAACTATCTTTTTTCCCTCTTCAAATTCCAGGTTCTTTCCTGTAATACTTCCATCCCATAAAGAAAATTCTGTGCCGGGCACTGCACTCATCTCGGTTTCTTCACCGGTCCAGAGCTGAATGGTAGCTTCAGTAGTTAGTGCCAAATAAACATCTGCAGTGGAAGCGGGAATAAAAAAATATTTTTTAAAATCTTTCATTCTGATATAATTAATGATGTCTGCAAGAGACATGCAATTATACAAAGCTAATTTGATACTTGAGCTTTATC
Organism: Sphingobacteriaceae bacterium; assembly: GCA_035575925.1. Taxonomy (GTDB): domain Bacteria; phylum Bacteroidota; class Bacteroidia; order Sphingobacteriales; family Sphingobacteriaceae; genus DASWTL01. The sequence continues at coordinate 76,131 of DATLXK010000012.1, read as the reverse complement.
TGTTCGGTTCATGTTTAAGGTAAAAGCGGCATGAACAGAAACACACATCGGTATTTATTGTTATGTATAAAACCTATAAAAAATGGAAATGACCAATTTATTATCAAAAACAAGCCTGAATGCTTTAAAGGATAAAGTATGGATGGATAATGACAATTCAAATGTGAATACTACAGAGCGCCTTATATCAATTGCTACAGGAGCAATAATTTTTTATAAAGCCCTTTCTAACATCTCACGACATCCACTGATTGCTCTACAGGAAGCTGCAGTTGGTGGGGTTTTATTATATCGCGGTGCTACCGGCGTATGTCCAATATACAATAAAATGGGTAAGGACAGTACTGATGTTGAAGCGATTACCATCGGAGAACGTTTCATTGTTAATACTCCGCGTGAGGAAGTATATGCATTCTGGCGTAAGTTAGAAAACCTTCCACGATTTATGAAGCATATTGCATCTGTTGAGGAAAAGAATGATAAATTGTCGCATTGGAGTGCAAATGTTCCGGGCGAACTTGTAAAAATAAGCTGGAATGCAGAGATAACCCGCGAGGAAGGGAATCGCTACATCGGATGGCATTCTGTTCAAGGGTCAATGATAGATAATGCCGGAAAGGTTGAATTTAATGATGCTTCTGATGGTTCAGGTACCGAACTGTATGTAGAGATCAGTTATTTTCCACCTGCAGGGCACTTAGGTAGGGGAATTGCGTCATTATTTAACGGCGTATTTAAAAACATGATACGCGAAGATGTTATTAACTTTAAACATTATGTAGAAGGTGAAGATTATAAAACATATTCTTCATCTCAGAAACAAATAGTATAATTCACTTTAAGTTGCACACGGCATTAAAGCATCTTTAATGCCGTTTTTTAATGCCCATTTAGTTATATAATAAAATGAATTTCAGCTCATCCTTTCAAAGACCATCATGGGTTAAACCTGTAGCCAAAGTAGGGCTCATAGCTAAGGGTATTGTATATTGTCTGATAGGTTTCCTGGCATTTATGACAGCATTTAAACTCAGAAGCAGTAAAAATGAGAATGATACCCAGGGGGTATTTAAATTTATTCTGGAACAACCTGCAGGCAGGTTGTTGCTGGCTGTAATAACACTGGGTTTACTTTGTTATTGTATATGGCGCTTTCTTCAAAGCTTTTTTAATACCAGCCACAAAAAGGATAATGCTAAAGGTTACGGAAAAAGATTTGCCTATTTTTTTAGTGGGATAACCTATCTGGCACTCTGTTATCTTGCAGGAAATCTGGTGTTGGGTAAAGGCGGCTCCGGAGGTGATTCCAGACAGGAAATGGTTCAGGAAATGCTTAGCAAACCCGGGGGGCAATGGTTGGTAGGTATAGCAGCAGCTATTTTTGCCGGTATAGGTGTATATCAGATAATTTATGGTTTCTCAGAAAAATATAAAAAGCACATTAATTCGCAAGAACTTAATGAAGATGCGTCAACATCATTATTAAGGGCAGGTAAAATAGGATATATTTCCAGAGGGATTGTTTGGATGATAATTGCTTTTCTGTTTTTAAAAGCTGCTCTTTACGAAAATGCTAGAGAGGCCGGGGATACGTCATCAGCTTTTAAGTTCGTTAAAGATGGGCCGTTTGGGACATATCTGCTTTCTGCCCTGGCATTAGGATTGGTTTGTTACGGAATAATGAACTTTATAAGAGCAGCTTACGAACGCATTTAAGCTTATTTTTTCTTACTGGTGTCTCTGTCTAACTTGCCTTCCAGTTTTTTGCCCAAAGTGTCAAGTTCCTTGCCCACTTTCTTTGTGCCCCGTTTTAATTTATTTCCAAGGTTTTTGAAAGAACTTTCTATGGAATCTACTTTAAGAGTTGAAGCAGATATAATGTCATACACCGTATCAGATCGAAAAATGAGCGTTTTGTTATAATCCGGGTATGTCCAAAGTTCAGCTACTGCCAAGTTCTTCCTTTTGGGAGGCTCACCAATAAGCTGAATCACCTGTTGTTTATTCATCCCTTGCGAAACATTAGGTAGTTCCTTTGAACCATCTGCACATGCTGACAAAAAGATGACGGGGAAAAATATTTTAAACACTGCTTTCATAAAAACTGGTATTTCCTTAATAACAAAGACCCGGTAATTTAGTTTAATCAGGCTTGTTTGTATGAAGATATATTTTATTATATGAATCTTGAATTAAAAATAAAACAACTTTGTTCGGCTATGGTTTATTAATAAATCACTAAACAATAAAATTATGCCAACGGGTAAAGTAAAATTTTTCAATCAGGCCAAAGGTTTTGGCTTTATTACCGATGAAAACGGTAAAGATGTTTTTGTTCATGTTTCTGCCATATCTGAAGAACTTCGTGAAGGTGATGAAGTTAGCTTCGAGGTAGAGGATGGTAAAAAAGGACCAAGCGCTGTAAATATCAGGCGTTTATAATTAATTTAATCAATCATCTATCATTTAAAACAAATATTATGGGACTATTAAGATTTCTTGCTTTAGGCGCCGCGGTAGCCGTAGGTGTAAATTATGTAACAAAAAGAAGACCTGATGGTACATCAATTCTTGATGATCTTACCGCTAAGTCTCCTGAGTGGATGGATAAAGCAAAAGAGTTTGGTGACCAGGTTAAGGATCGCTATTCGCAATATAGCGGGCAGGTTGAAGACCGGTTTGCTCAGCAATCTGAAACGCGCGAGTCAACCACACAAGGCTCAACCAATTTTTAGTATTTAAAGATCTTTACGGATCTTCAAAGTCGTTTTGACGGAGTCGATCTATCCTAACAGATAGAATTTTGACTCCGTTGAGACGATTTTTTATTTCCATCAGAAACGATCTATTTGTTTTTATTGGCACGATTAATAGTTAGTTAATAACCTACAGTATTCTGTTAAACTAATCATAATTCTCATTTAAATTTTCTAACAAAATATCAAGCAATTTTATTTACAATTAAATTTTTTTCTTTTGGTAATAAAATGACAGAAAAAACATGACCTCAACGTTGCCAGACTGGTATTAAGAATGGAGTATAATTTGGTAAGAATCAATAACCCAAACCAGTATAATATACGCTTATGCGGCACTTGCTTTGCACCTGTAGTATATGAAGTTATACATAAAAAACATGGTGAGCATGCGATGTAAAATGATAGTGAAATCCGAGATGGAAAAGCTGGGATTTCATTGCACGTTGATTGAATTAGGAAGAGTAGAAACCCTGGAAATAGCTTCTGTAAAAGAAATTAATGAAATCAGATCTGCTTTGTCAGAATTCGGATTGGAATTAATAGATGACAAGAAAAATATTCTGGTTGAAAAAATAAAAACTGCCATCATTGAAATGGTGCATTACTCAGATAGTCCCGTGAAAATAAATTTTTCGTCTTATCTTAATGAAAAATTAGGTCTGGATTATACCTATCTCGCTAATACATTTTCTGAGCATGAGAATATTACTATCGAGCATTTTGTTATCCTCCATAAGATCCAGAGAGTTAAGCAACTGATCCAGCATAATGAACTCAGCCTTACTGAAATTGCCTGGAAGCTGAACTATAGCAGTGTAGCTCATTTATCCACTCAATTTAAAAAAGTTACCGGCGTAACTCCATCTTATTTCAAACACATTGAGCACAATAGCCATATTGCGCTGGAGAACGTGTGAATTATATAACTTATTTCTAAAATTGTGTAACATATTATCCCTGTTCACGAGGTAGATTTATAGTGCACTGAGCCCTGGGTATCTCTATTAAGGAGAGCAGGGCTCAGATAGTATCTAAAAATAAATAATATGAACAGAAAAGTTACTTTGATTAAGAATAGTACTCTGCTGCATAAAAGCAAAGGCTACTCTAAAATAAGCAATATCATGTGGTGCATGGTAGTTTTGCTTGCCATTATTATTACAGGATGTAAGAAAGATGATTTTGAAGGCGAAGTTACAGGTCTTTGTCCGGTGGTGGTTTCTACAGATCCTATGGATAAAGCTGTAGATGTGGTTCTTGACAAATTAGTTTCGGCAACCTTCAATACAGACATGAATCCGGCAACTATTAATAATACCACATTTACGATCAAACAAGGAACTACACTTATTGCAGGAAAAGTTGCTCCGACTGCCAGCGGTAAAACTTTTACCTTTAAACCTGATGCAGCCCTGGCGCCCTTTACCACTTATACTGGTACCATCACTGCTGCAGCTACAGACACACTGCGTACTGCAATGGTTAGTGATTATGTCTGGACCTTTACAACTATTCCCCAGGTAACATTATCATCTAATCCTGTAGCAGGAGGAACTACAGCCGGAGCAGGAACCTTTGCTCAGGGATCTTTAGTTACAGTAACTGCAACACCGAATACGGGTTTTACATTTACGAACTGGACAGAGAATGGAGTATTAGCATCAACAAGCTCAAACTACCAATTTACTATGGCTGGTAACAGAGCACTGGTCGCTAACTTTTCACCGGTAACAGCGGGAACTTCTGCAGTTAATTTATCATCAAGTCCCGCCGCAGGTGGTACAACTACCGGGGCAGGCTCATTTAATACAGGCTCCACTGTCACAGTAACCGCGTCTCCGAATTCCGGATATACTTTTGTTAACTGGACAGAGGGCGGGAATGTAGTTTCAACAAGTTCCAACTATCAGTTTGTGCTGACAGGGAACAGAACGTTAGTCGCAAACTTCAGTATCGTGCCATCATCGCAGTTTGCCATTAATTTATCTTCAAATCCGGCAGCAGGCGGATCAACTAGCGGATCAGGTTCTTATCCGGCCGGATCTTCCAGAACAGTAACAGCAACTGCTAATACGGGTTATACATTTGCTAACTGGACAGAGAACGGAGTTGTAGTGTCTACCAGTTCGAGTTATACATTCGTGCTAAATGCTAACAAAACCCTTGTAGCTAATTTTACACCAAATACGTTTACCTTAAATGTGACGGCAGTTAACGGTACAGTTACAAAAAATCCGGACCAGCCGACTTACAATAACGGAACTACGGTACAGCTTACTGCCACGCCAAATTCGGGTTTTACTTTTACATCATGGAGCGGAGATGCTTCAGGCTCTGCCAATCCATTAACGGTTACCATGAATGCGAATAAAAATATTACCGCAAACTTTACAGCGGTAATTCCACCTGTAATCCCACCTGTAATTCCACCTGTAATTCCACCTGTAATTCCACCTGTAATCCCACCGGTAGCACCACTATTCTCTTCTATTTTCGGAGCTTTTGGCGGAAGTGCAGGGATAACTAACCAGGGAATAAATACGGTCATTAATAATGGAAGTATTGGTACCACTGGGGTCTCTACTTTAATAACCGGTTTCCATGACGGTACAACAGGTGATGTTTACACAGAAACACCTCTTAATAAAGGATTGGTAACGGGCAGAATTCACACAGCTCCTCCCCCTCCGGGATCGGCTGCTTCATCTGCCATTGCTGCTCAGGCATTGGTTGCAATGAATGCCTTTTATGTCAGTATTTCGCCGGCTAACAGGCCAGGTGGTACTATTCTCAGCAATGACGAGTTAGGTGGCAGAACATTAGCCCCGGGCACTTATAAATCTGCAAGTGGTACTTATATGATCACAAACGGAAACCTTACGCTTGATGCTCAGGGGAATTCGAATGCTGTATGGGTTTTCCAGGTACCAACTGCGCTGACAGTAGGAGTTGCAGGGCCAACAGGCGCACGTAGTATTATTTTGACAAATGGTGCACTGGCCCGAAATGTATATTGGTATGTGGGTACTGCAGCTACTATTAACGCTGCCGGAGGCGGAACAATGGTTGGAACCATCATTTCTTCTGCAGGAGTTACATTCTCTACTGCTGGCAATACCGTACAAACGGTATTGAATGGCCGGGCTCTCTCCCTGGTTGCTTCAGTTACCATGGTAAACACAACCATAAATGTGCCTCAATAAGCTTCAGTTTCTGAATTAAAAATCCCCCCTCGGGGGGATTTACTTAATCAACGCTATAAAACAAAAAAAAATTTAATCTTCAAAAAAGATATCTTATGTTTCTAAAAAATAAAACCATACGCAAATTTGTCATTTGTTCTTTGATGATAATTCTTGCCCGTACCGGAGTTCAGGGACAAAGTACCCAACCCACCTGGTGGTTCGGTGTATCCGGGGCTGCAAATTTAAATTTCTATGACGGAACAACTCAGAGATTGAACAATTCATTGTTTATTCCTACTGCATTTCACAGGGGGTTTGGAGTGCGTCCTTATGGATCTCTCCTGGTGGAATATCGACCTGGAAGAATATGGGGCGGTATGCTGAACCTGGGATATGATGGCCGCGGAGGAAAGTTTAACAATGTGATCGCTCCCTGCAACTGTCCCGCTACATTAAAAACAAAAACAAACTACTTTACAATTGAACCAAGCCTGCGTTACGGGTACGCAAACTCTGATTTTTATTTTTTCGCAGGGCCACGCTTAGGTGTAAATCTGGACAAAGATTTTTCGTACACCCAGCTCAGACAGCCAGATACCGATTCGGAAATGAGTGCCGTACGTAAAACCGTGATTTCTGGACAGATAGGAGTGGGCTATGATTTTAAAATATCTTCTCCGGGTAGCACCACTAAGGTGAGTTTATCACCGTTTCTTTCCTTTCATCCCTATTTCGGACAGGAGCCGCGTGAGATAGAAAGCTGGACAATAACCACATTAAGGTCTGGTATTGCGCTCAAGTTTGGAAAAGGTGAAAAGGAGATTGTAAGGGAAACCCCGTTAGCAGTTAGGCCGGTAAGGGATATTGCTTTTTCAGTTCGTGAGCCTAAACCTATATTTATTAGACGGCAGGTGAGTGAAACTTTACCGCTGCGTAATTCGGTCTTTTTTGATGAAGGTTCAGCCGCCATTCCAAACCGCTATGTGTTGCTTACACAAAATCAGGCATCAGGGTTTAAGGAAGAGCAATTACAGCAGGAACAGTTGCAAAGCATGGCAGGCCGGTCTTCAAGACAGCTAAATGTATACCATAATATTCTGAACATTATGGGTGACCGCTTAAGATCAAACCCCGGTGCTACAATATCATTAAGCGGGGCATCAGCTAATGGTCCGCAGGAAGGAAAACAATTTGCCGAAGCTATTAAACAATATTTAGTATCAGTTTTTGGAGTTAATGCCTCAAGGATAAATACCGAAGGTCGCACCAAACCCCTTATACCTTCAGAACAACCGGGTGGTACTAAAGAGCTTCCCCTGTTGCGTGCCGGAGATCGCAGGGTTGATATTGAAAGTACTTCGCCTGAATTGCTTGCGGAAGTGGGTGGTGGAATGATGAAGCCTGTTCAGATCATGGCCACACAGGCAGATCCGCTTGACAGTCACGTAGTTTTAAACGTTAACGGAGCTACAGACCTGCTTAAATCGTGGTCAATAAATATTGCAGATGATAAAGGTACTATCCAACAATACGGACCTTTCACAACAGATAAGGAAAGTATTCCCGGGAGATCCATTTTAGGGGATCGTCAGGAAGGAAATTACAAAGTAACCATGCTTGGTGAAACGAAAGACGGGCTGCCTGTTAAAAAGGAAAGCTCAATTCGTTTAGTACGTCAGAATGATATGATAGAAAAAGGGTTCCGCTACAGTATATTGTTTGATTTTGACAAAGCAAATTCCATAGCATCTTATGATAAGTTTTTAACAGATGTTATATCGCCACAAATTGCTGATGGTTCAACAGTAAGCATTCATGGTCATACCGATATTATCGGTGAGGATAGTTATAATCATACGTTGTCTCATAACAGGGCTCAACAAACTCAAAAGGTTATTGAACGCGCATTATCAAATTCTGGCAAGAGTAATGTTAAGTTTGAAACTACCGGTTTTGGTGAAGATACCGGCAGGGCGCCGTTTGAAAATAACCTGCCCGAAGAACGGTTTTACAACAGAACAGTGATTATAGATATTATTCCCGGGAAATAATAAGCATATATTTTACACTTAAGGCGGGAAATATCCCGCCTTTTTTAATACAAGAAATCCGGGTGCATCATTTTAAATAGTATCCGAATGCTTAATTTGCAGCGTGAGCAAGTTTAAGCGGTTTGAAAAAAAGCCTGCGGTTACCCTGAAAAAATTAACTTTTAAAGAGCGCATTTCTGCGCTGAATAATTTACCTGCATTTTTAAAACTGGTATGGCAAACCAGCCCGGGTATGACGTTGGCGAGCGCTGTTCTTCGAGTTATGCGGTCGGCAATACCTGTGGCAATGCTGTACGTCGGAAAGCTTATCATCGATCAGGTGGTTGGGTTGAGTACGGGCTCTCCGGATTTTTCAGCCGAGGTTTTATGGCGACTGGTTGCATTTGAATTTGCGCTAGCTATCCTGGCAGACGCTTTAAGCCGGGCAATTAGCCTGTTAGACAGCCTGTTGGGAGATCTGTTTTCTAATTATTCTTCCGTAAAAATTCTTGAGCATGCAGCAACGCTCGACCTCGATCAGTTTGAGGATTCGGTGTTTTACGATAAGATGGAGCGTGCCAGGCAGCAAACTATAGGGCGTACCATATTATTATCGCAGGTTATGGGCCAGATCCAGGACATTATTACGCTCGCTTTCCTGGCTGCGGGATTGATGGCCTTCAATCCTTGGTTGATACTTTTATTAATACTTGCGATCCTTCCCTCATTTTTAGGTGAATCATATTTTAACGATCAAACCTATGCATTAACACGGGGGCAAACCCCCGAACGCAGAGAACTGGATTATATACGTTTTCTGGGAGCAAGTGATGAAACAGCTAAAGAGGTGAAGATATTCAACCTTTCGCAGTTCATTACCGATCGGTTCCAAACCCTGTCTGTTAAATTTTACAACGACAACCGCAAACTTGTCATCAGCAGGGCTGCCTGGGGCACATTGTTCTCTATTCTCGGAAGTACCGGATATTACGCCGCCTATGTAATAATTATTATGCAAACTATTAAGGGCCAGGTAACTATCGGCGAACTCACTTTTCTTGCCGGTTCCTTCCGGCAGATGAAAGGTCTTTTGGAAGGCATACTAACCCGTTTTACGGCAGTATCACAGGGGGCAGTATATTTGCAGGATTTTTTTGAATTCTTCGATATTAAATCCAGAATCAGAACTGCAGCTAATCCCCTTCCTTTTCCAGATCCTATAAAAACCGGTTTTACTTTTGAAAATGTAGGGTTTAAATATTTGCATTCGGATAAATGGGCTAACCGCCACCTAAACTTTACGCTACATCCGGGCGAAAAGCTTGCTCTTGTAGGAGAGAACGGTGCCGGTAAAACTACCCTGGTAAAATTGCTGGCGAGGCTTTATGACCCGACTGAGGGTCGCATTTTGCTCGATAATATTGATCTGAAAGAATATGATCTGGCTGATATAAGAATGAACATGGGAATTATCTTCCAGGATTTTCTGCGTTACCAGATGACTTTTGCACAAAACATCGCGGTAGGTAATATTAAAGAAAAAGAAAACCGGGATCTGATCATAGAATCTGCCAAACTAAGCCTTGCAGATGTATTAGCAGAAAAACTGCCATACCATTACGATCAGATGCTGGGAAAACGCTTTTCAGACGGTGTTGAACTTTCAGGAGGGGAGTGGCAAAAAGTAGCACTTGCCCGTGCATATATGAAAGATGCCCGGTTGCTTATTCTGGATGAACCAACAGCTGCTCTGGATGCCCGAGCCGAATACCAGGTCTTTCAACGGTTTGCAGAGCTGACCCGGGGAAAATCAGCCGTGCTGATCTCACATCGTTTTTCTACAGTTCGTATGGCAGATCGTATTCTTGTTTTAGATAAGGGACATTTAGTAGAAACAGGAACTCATGCAGAACTAATTGAAAAAAGTGGCCGTTATGCCGAATTATTTGCTCTGCAGGCAATGGGATATAAATGATGTAACCCATTTTGGATATAAGAAATTAAGGGCCGTTATTAATAAATACCCGGAATCAGGCATTGCATGCGGACAGTTAATTACCTATATTTAGAAAATTTACAGTTTACATTAATGATAAAAGCAAATAGACACAGGATATTTAATACCCTTTTCCTGGTATCATCCATGCTATTTTGTCTTTCAGTTAATGCTGATATCATTTCTAAAGTGCAGGATCCTAAATCCACGCTTCCATCTCCCAAAGTTAAAAATATGCTGTTTTATTTACAGCGGGATCCGGATGCTAATACCGTGATTTATGAATTGAATTATAAGGCTGACGGCAAGTTAAACACTAATAACCCTGTTAAGGGTTCATGGATACGGTATAATGAAAATGGCCAACGTAAAGGGCTTAATGCAATTGAAAATAAATTCGCCTACGGGATACAAAGTAAACCAATGGGTAATGGTGATTACCAGTTATTATTGGTATCGTATAAAAAAATGCCACTTTATTTGAAGAAATCGGCAAATACGTATAAGGTGCATGCAATGTTTAATAAAATCCCAGTGATTTTAACCCGGATTTTTGTACGAGTGAACGGCGGGTCATTTTTTATTCCGGATATTGAATATATTGAATTGAAAGGAAATGATATGACGGGGAAAGAACTTTCGCATAAAATTATCATTTAAGTATCGGCATTCGTCGATAGAAAATTTTCTCCATATCCATTCCCGTACAGTTAAATGGTTTAAGTTTTATAACTTGTGGTCTTAATCGCAATTATGAAATTTGAAAAAATACTTTTGCTATTTGTTTTTCTGACATTAACCAGCGTGCTGAATGCTCAGGATACTAAATATCACATGCTTATTGGCACCTATACAAGTCCCGGTAAAAGCGAAGGTATCTATGTCTATGAGTTTGATACCCAAACTGCCAGTATTGCCTATAAAAATAAAACTGTGATTAGCAGTCCGTCTTATCTGGCCGTTACCAAGGATCGTAAATTTGTGTACGCGGTAAGCGAGGCCAGCGCAAGTAAAATAAATGCCTTTGCATATAATTCTAAAAACGGGGTGCTTACCTTTTTAAATAGTCAGCCATCGGGCAGTTCCGGACCAACATATATTTCAGTAGATGCGAATGGTAAGTATGTATTTGCAGCAAATTATGGAGGCGGATCTTTAACAGCTTTTCCTGTGGAAAAAGATGGTTTTTTAGGTTCTGACATTCAGGATATTAAACATGAAGGACGTAGTATTGTTAAAACAAAACCGCACGTACACTCCGCTGTTCTGTCTCCTGACAATAAATATGTAATTGCTGCAGATTTAGGTACCGATAAATTAAATATTTACAGCTTTAATCCCAAAAACCGGCCTTTGCCGCTTAAGCCTGCTGCACAAGCTTTTGTTACACTGGAACCAGGCAGTGGCCCACGCCACTCTGCATTTCATCCTAATAAAAAATTTATTTATGCCGTTACCGAGTTGAGCTCCACAGTAAATGCTTTTAGCTATAAAGACGGACATTTGGCCGCTATACAAACTATATCCATGCTCCCTGCAGGTTATACCGGAAAAGGCGACGGAGCAGATATTCATGTTTCCGCTGACGGTAAATTTCTATATGCATCTACACGTAATGCGGTTAACGAAATTGTAATTTATTCAATTAATCAAAAATCGGGCAAGCTAACTTTAACGGGACGGCAATCTACAACCGGAAAAAGTTCACGTACTTTTGAGATAGACCCTTCGGGGAACTGGATGGTGGTAACCAACCAGGGGACTAATACCATTGTTGTTTTTAAGCGGGATCAGAAAACGGGGCTTCTTTCTCCTACTGGTCAAAAAATTGAAATAGACCGACCTTCTTTTGTGAAATTTGTAAAAATAGATTGATTTTACAGGGCAGATAAGATATGCCCGATAGTTAAATAAAAATCCGGATTAATACAAAACACAAATATCCCCAGCAATGGGGATATTTGTGTTTTATAGCTTTACAATTTAATGATAATATTCACATTATTATCTAATACTGCTCTGGTCGTGTTCAACTGATTTGACAGAGCATTAACATTATTTTGCAGATCCAAGATCAGTGCTTCCCGGCGTTGTATTTCCTGCGTAGTATAATTAGTCCTGTTATTGGTCAGGTTAGTTCTTACACCGGTAAGTTTGGCTATTGCATACTGTAACAGTGCATTGCTGTAAGAAACTGTTTCGCGGGTATATTCATAATTATTATATACGTTTTCGCGTGACTTAATATAATCTGAAGACCACCTGTCATTATTATACGAACAATTTCCCATTTGGTCGCCATGGCGCATGTGTGCGGCTACGGCGTTTTCAGAAATGTTTATGGTTACACCATGAGCATCATCGCCGGGCTTGTGGCATATATTTACTTTCTTCTGATCTTTTGGACGTTTACGATTCGAAAAATCTTCCATATTCCAGTTGATATCATCATCTTTCCAGTCATTTTTGCCTTTAACGTTTTTGTTTTTCATTTTACCTTCATCATCGTCGCGGCCATCATTGTCCCTGTCAGATTTTCCACGATCTTTATCATCACGGTCATTTCCCTGGGCAGATTTATTGTCTTTCATTTTATCTTTCCCCTGGTCATTATCTTTTCCACGATCATCGTTTCTTCCCTGGTCATCATTCTTTCCCTTGCGGTTATCTTCTTGCGGATGATTGTCGCCTTTGTGGTCCTGTGTTTTACCATTGTCAGACTTTCCCTGCTCTTTATTGTCTTTCCCGTTCTTTTCTCCACCTTTTTGAGGCACGAAATTAGTAAACGCCATCATGGCTACTATAATTAGCGGCAGTATGCTTATCCTTAAAATATTGTTCTTTTTCATGGTTGATTTATTTAGCTATTACAAATTCTTTATCTACCTTCTCTAACGAAGTTTCTACTTTTTTTGCCTGATCATCTAATTCGGAAGTGGTTTTATCCAGGTCTTTAGAAACCGAATCCATTACCTTAACTTCCGTTTCATCGGTTTTTGTGGTATTATTGGCACAGGAGCTTGACAGAAAAAGGGCAATCGCCATCATTGGCATTAATACAGATACTTTGAGGCTTTTCATTTGATTATCTTTTAGTTATGTGTGATTATTTAACGTGTAAACGGTTAAAAAGTTTCACTGACATTATTGCCTTACTAGAAGGAAGTACGCTAACTAGATCGCCACTAAATTTTCAGCTGTTGATGTTAGTTTTATCATGCATGCAAATGGGTCGGTGGTTGTAATCAATGATATATATCCTGCAGAAGATCAGCCTGCAACTCTTTTAAGCAGAGAAATCCCATTGAATCCGGATATAAAACCAGACCCGATGATATCACCTAATGGTGATGATAAAGGGAATGAATTTTTCAATATAGAGAATATTATTTCCTTTACGGATAATGAAGTGGTCATTTTCAACAGGTGGGGAAATGGGCTGTTCCGTATTAAAGGGTATAATGAAAGTGACAGGGTGTTTAAAGGGTTTGCAAATAAAGGAATGATAGTGAATATGAGCTCACCTTTGCCTGAGGGTGTTTATTATTATCTTATAACCACTAATCGTACGGTAAACGGTCAGGTTATTACTGCGTTAAATAAAGGGTATATAATATTAAAGCGATAAACTTTTTATGTAAGTGGCAGCGTAAACCAAAAGGTGCTTCCTTCGCCAATAGTGCTATCTGCCCCAATTTCCCCATTATGTTTTTTAACAATTTCACAACAAATATAAAGTCCTAAACCCAGGCCCGAATATTGAGCCCCCGCTGCATCAACACGGTAATAACGTTCAAATAAATGTAGCAACTTGTTTTTCGGAATCCCACGGCCCTTGTCAATAACCGAGACTTTAACATGATCTTTTAATTTTTCGATATTGATTATGATTTTCAGTGATTCAGGGGCATATTTTATAGCATTGTTAACAAAGTTTGTCAGTACCTGGTCAATACGATCAGCATCTGCATAAACCTCTATATCCTTATCTCCTGTAATAGCAAACTGATATTCATCTGCAGTCCGAACATAATAGCTGCAATCTTCAACCAGTTTCGACAGGTTAAAATTACTTTTTTTAAGATGGAGTTGACCCTGGTTAAATTTACTTGCATTTAACAAATCTTCAATCAGAACACTTACTTTTTCCAAACTTTTATTGGCCTGTTCAATCAGGGTGGGTAACATTTTTGAAGAGGGATTATCCTTTATTTTACTTAAAAGCTGAAGTGAGGCTTTTAGTGTAGTAACAGGCGTTTTTAACTCATGACTGGCAATACTTATAAAATCATCTTTCTGCTCTTGTAATTGCTTCAGATCGTTAATGTCTGTTGTTGTAATTATCCAAAGCATCTCTGCGACATCTTCGTTTTGGATGGGCAGCATCCTGTTCAGGTGCCATCTGTATATGCCGTCTGAACCTTTAAAACGGCTTTCAAATTCTCCGCCATTTTCGCTTCTGCGAAAGGAATTATATTTATTTAACGTATAATGTAAATCATCAGGATGAATAACATTCTGCCATCCCGTATTCATGAGTGCTTCATGGTTTAATCCCGTGAAATGAAACCACTGCGGATTAAAATAACCGGCCTGGCCTGATGAATTTGCAGTAAAGATCATTTGGGGAGTTGCCTCAGCAAGTAACCGGAAACGATGTTCACTTTCCTTAAGATCCGCAGTTGCTCTTTTCGTTGCCGTTACATCAAAAAATGAAGAAACAACACCTGATAATTCTCCGGTTTTTACATCAATTAACGGTTGTGCGTTTACCTGTAGCCAGATTATAGATCCATCCGGCCGCCGGATTCCCATTATCCGGTTTAATTGGGGGAGTTTAGTTTTTAAAACCAACATGGGAGGATGCTCTTCGCCCGGCATAGGGCTACCATCCTCATAAACAGTTCCCCATCTTGAATCTATGGCACTTAATCCCTGCATCTGCTCAAAAGATAATCCTATTAAGTTTTCGGCACTTTTATTAGCAGTTTGTAAAGTGCCATGAGCGTCGCGAATAGTTATACCTTCCTGTAAAGCAGATAATACAGTATCAAACTTAAGTGCAGACTGACCACTTTCTGCTATTTGTTGCTTTATACGTTTGTTCAGCTCTGCGTTAGAGCGTAACAGATCATAATATTCATCTAGTTTGATATCAACATGCGACGTTGCGGAAGTATCCAGTGGATTTGCATCTATTTTCTGTTCAATAGTGGTTAGAAGATCTACCAGATTATCCGCTATTGCCTCCATTTCAGACAGCCCATCTTTAGCTTCCTGAGTTTTACCCGCTTTATGAAGTTCAACCAATCTTTTTGCAGAACTATGGATATCAGCATGAACTTTTTCAAGCGTTTGCATTTCTGGTATATGACCATACGCTTTTAAGGCATGGTTATAAATCCATTGCCCCACGGCACATTCATGGTGGCTTAATACAGGGCTTTCATCAACCGAAATATCATACAGGATAGATCGTAACCTTGACTTAAAAAGCAAATGTTTTGATTTTGCCTGTTCAAAGTCTAATAATAGATTATTCATGTAATAAAAGCCTGGGTGAAGAATTAAACAAATTACTACCCATATGTTTTAAATTAAAATTCATTTTGGATAATATTTAAGAAAAAACTATTAACCATTGCTTTTTTGAAAAAACAACTGTAAATTCTCATTAAAAGGACAATTTGCATATTTAATAAATTAAATTAGTATGGTTGTTAAGCAAATTAATGTATTCTACAATTCTTTTAATTTCTTATACAATAATGCTAAATAGTTGAATAAAAATTGATGTAATATTGTTATACGGTACATTTTAGAATTTTAACAGGAAAGGAGTAAGCGATAGTTATATAACTTTTACTAACAACAATAAGACGGACAGGCTATTCTGACATCAACCTGTTAACATATAAACCCAACTAAACCAATTTTATGGAAAAACTTTATAAGGTCAAGAAGAGATTCGGCATTTCTTTATTAAACGAATTTGTAATGAAAACTTTTATAATTCTCTGCCTGATGCTTACTGCTATTCCAACGCTTTTGGCAGCAGGTAATTCGAATAAATTATATGATGATATACGTGTACAAGGTACCGTTAAAGATGCTGCATCCGGGGAGTTATTGCCCGGTGTAACAATTAAGATTAAGGGAAGGACCACAGGAGCTGTTTCTGACATGCAGGGAAAATTTTCCATAACCGCCCCTGAAGATGGCGTGCTTGAAATATTATACCTGGGATATTTAAAGCAGGAAGTTTCTATAAATAATAGATCTCAAATTAACATTAGTCTTCAATCCACGGCTTCAAACCTGGAAGAAGTTGTTGTGATGGGCTATGGAACTGTTAATAAAAGCGATGTAACCGGGGCAATATCTTCAGTTAAGCTAAAAGATGTTAACCAAACCAAATCCGTTTCTATAACAGAAGCGTTGCAAGGGAAACTTGCAGGTGTAAATATTGTAACTAATACAGGAGAGCCGGGTGGTGCTATCACATTTAATATTCGTGGCATGACTTCCGTTACCGGAAGTAATCAGCCACTAATAGTTATAGATGGCCAGCCTATAGAATCTTCTTTCGGCTCAACCTCTGCAGGAATTGCTCTGGATGGCGGTGCAGACATTCCACCTGCAGACCCATTAGCTTCTTTGAATACAAATGATATTGCTTCCATTGAGGTGTTAAAAGATGCTAGTTCAACAGCTATCTATGGATCACGGGGTGCCAACGGTGTGGTTTTAATTACTACAAAAAGTGGAAGTTCAGGAAAAGACCAGGTAGTTTTTTCAAGCAGAACAGACCTTAGCATGCTTCCAAAGCGCCTTGATGTTTTAAATTCTTTGGAATATATGCAAATGAAAAATGAAGCAGCTGTGAATGATGGAACTTTTGGGAATGGAATTGTAACAACTTATTCAGATTTTCAGTTAGATTCTATTTCTAAAGCTATTAATATTAACTGGCAGGATCTGGTATACAGAGGTGCTGTTGCACAGGATTACCAGCTATCGTTTTCTGGTAAAGAAAAAGGCTTTAACTATCTTTTAAGCGGTAATTACTCTGATCAGCAAAGCATTATTGATAAAGCAGGATTCACAAAAGGAGGCCTAAGGCTAAACTTTGAAAAAAATATCAGCCCAAAATTAACAGTAGGACTGCGTTCATTCTTAGCTTTAGCTGATCGTAAATTTGGTTTACAGTCAAACTGGACAGGAATATTAGGCTCATCTGTTGTTATGGGAGCTATTTCATTTAACCCTTTACAAAATCCATTCGATCCTGAGACCGGTGAAATCGATGAAGATCTGGCAAATAACCCATTAACTTTGCTTAATAGTGTAACAGACAGGACATCAATCAGAACGGTGGTATCCAATTTCAGTGCAGATTACAAGCTGAATAAAAATCTTACATATAGCTTAAAAGCAGGTATTAATGAAATTTACTCTTTGCGGAATATTTATTATCCTACCGGTACATTTATAGGTAATTCTGCGCCCGGAGGTTCGGCAACTAATGCAGACAACAGAAACGGTAATTATTTACTGGATAATTTGTTAAGCTATAAGCAACTGTTTGCCAAAAAACATTCTATAAATGCAGTAGGCGGGTTTAGTTATCAGCAATTTTATGGTAAATCAACCAGTGTCACCAACCTGGGCTTCCCATCCAATTCACTAACATTTAAAAATTTAGCCAGCGCGTCTTTTCCTGGCCGTCCATATAACTCCAGTGAGACAAGGGCTTTACAATCTATTATTGGCAGGTTTAATTATGCATTTGACAGAAGGTACTTATTGACGTTGACTGGCAGATATGACGGATCTACGCGTTTGGCACCAGGTAATAAATGGGATTTATATCCATCAGTAGGATTAGGCTGGAATGTTTCGAATGAAAAGTTCTTTCCAGACAATTCAGATTTTTTGTCATTGTTTAAACTAAGAGCAAGTATTGGTGTAACCGGGAATGATAATATTGCTGTGGGAGGTTCTCAAACTTCTTACGGTCTTAATTTTTATCCCATTGGCTCTAACATTCAACCGGGATTCGTTTTGAACAACTTTGAAAACCCTAATTTAAAGTGGGAGAAAACAACCAAGTACAATGCCGCTGTTGATTTTGGGTTCATGAAAGATAAGTTGTCTTTATCAATAGATTACTATAATCATATTACTACAGATTTACTTATCAATTTAACCCTGCCAGGCTCTTCCGGCTCTAATAACTATTTTACTAATGTGGGTAAAATTAAAAACCAGGGTGTAGATATTGAAAGTTCATATAATATTTCTGCAGGGCAGGTAAATGTTGACTTGGGCACTAATTTTTCCGTTTTCAGGAATAAAGTATTAAATCTTGGTCAAGCAAGTACCATCTTTGGCAGAACTTTCTTTGCCGGAGGTGCTATTGTATTAGGACAGTCTGTTACAGCAGCTATAGTTGGCCAGCAGATTTCAAATTTTTGGGGATATAAAACCAATGGGATTTACCAGAACCAGGCAGAAATTGATGGCGACCCCTCTTTAGCGGGCAATGCAACCGCAAGATCTGTAATAAAACCAGGAATGATAAAATATGTCGACGTTAGCGGGGATGGACAGATTTCCGGAGCTGATCAAATGATTATCGGCAATCCAACACCGGATTTTACTTTTGGATTTAATTCTAATGTAGCCTACAAAAAGTTTTCTGCAAGTATTAATATTTTTGGAAGCCAGGGCGGTGAACTATTGAATCTAAACCGCTGGATGGTAGGTTCGAATCATACCAATGCAAATTATAATTCGTTACGCGATGCTTATGAAGGAAGGTGGAGAGGTGAAGGAACAAGTAATCTTTATCCGAGGTTAACGAATACAGCGGTGAGATTGCAACAACGCTTTCCTGATTGGATGGTAGAAGATGCATCTTTTCTAAGGCTTCAGAATGTAACCTTGGGATATGATTTTTCGCTACCGGCCAGGCTCAAAATGGGAATATTAAAAGTATTTGCAACAGGTACAAATCTGGTAACATTAACAAAGTACACCGGGTACGATCCAAATGTTAGCTCTTTTGGACAATCATCATTAAATAATGGTTTGGATTTAGGAACCTTACCCCAGGCAAGGTCCTTTTCAGGAGGGGTTACATTAACTTTTTAATTTATTTGAAAGTCAATATGAAAACATTAAAATATAGGGTCTCAATACTATGTAGTATCGTGTTAATCGCTCTAAACTCATGTAGTTTAGACGAAAAAATTCAAGATGCTCCAACACCTGCAACTTTAACATCAGACGCGGACGTTACCGCTGTGATCCAGGGAATGTATTCCAGGTTTAATGATCCGGGGATGTTTAAATTCTTAGGGCATAATATGTTAACGCTGCTTGCTGATGATATATACTCCACATCTGGGTCAGAATACGGGCCTTATGCTCAAAGAACTTTTACAAGTGCGAATACTTCTCCCATGTGGAATAATATGTATTATACTATAAGTAATGCAAATAGTCTAATAAATATGCTTGATAGAATGAAACTCACAGATGCCTTTAAACGCAGAGCATATGGAGAAGCTTATTTTATCAGGGCTTTTAGTTATTATTATTTAGTTAGATTATATGGGGGTGTGCCTTTAAGAACCACTCCTACTACTATCGATAGCGATTTTTATCTTCAAAGAAATAGTGTAGATGAAGTTTATACACAAATATTTAAAGATTTTAAAGCGGCATCAGAAAGACTGCCTGTTAAATCTGCGGTAGCTGCGGCAGATTTAGGTAGAGCAACTAAAGGATCCGCGCAGGCAATTTTAGCACAAGCTTACTTAACCTATGCTAATAAACAAGAGCTAAACGGACAATCCGGAGCCGCTAATTTTCAGAATTCGGTTTTATATGCCGATTCGGTTGTTAATAGTGCTCAATATTCACTCCTGGCAGATTATGGTGATTTATTTGATATAGCTAAAGAGGCAGGTGCTTATAACGAAGTAATCTTTGGTGTACGCTTTCAAACAGATGGCACCGCACGTGCGCAACCTGCTGCAGGATCTGAATATGCTACACGTTTTGGCTCTTCAAATACCTGGGGAGTAAGTGCTAATGGCGCAAACGGTGACAATACCTTTCGCGTTTCGCATTGGTTTGCTGATTATTATAGAAAAGGCGATTATGGTAATGGTCTAAGTAACTTTACTCCAAATATCGATTATCGTAATGAAAAGGCTTTCTTTCAGAGAGGATATAATCCCAATACGGTAAATACTGATAAGACTTTGGGGAGATTTTTTGCAGTCTATCCAAATATTCCAGGTACAACCATACCCGGTGCCGCTACAGATGGAACAATTAATGATCCGTTTATAGCGAAGTATCAGGATCCGGGTGGTAAAGACGGAAGAAATAACGGAAACGATTTTTTTATAATCCGTCTGGCAGAAGTGTATTTAATAAAAGCTGAAGCCGCAAATGAGCTTAATGGTCCAACAACTGAGGCTTTAACTGCATTTAATATGGTAAGAACCCGGGCCAGGACGGTTAATTCTCTACCAAATGCAAGATTATTTCCTGCAAATCTTACAACTTTAACCGCCGGCACAAAAAATGATTTCAGATTGAAAATTTTTGATGAACGCGGATTAGAACTTGTAGGGGAAGGTCAGCGTTGGTTTGATCTGGTGAGAATGAGAAGCCCACTTAATCCGACCCAAACCATGTATGAATACCAGTTTAAAGTGGTTTTAAGCGATGCTACCAAATTTCCGAGAACATTACCGACGTATAATGCGACTACTAAAAGGTATTCGAACGCTAATGCAATTTATGCGCCGATTTTAAATGTAACTGTTCCTAAATTTTTATTGTTTCCTATACCTGCAACAGAATTACTTCAAAATAAAAAGTTTGGATCCCAGAATCCGGGATGGTAGTAAACTTATTCTAAAAGGGAAGCAGCATCGCTTCCCTTTTTTTTCCGTATTTTAATAGGATATTATCCGCAATACTACTCAGGTTACCCCGCTTATAAAATGATAAAGAAAATTTCGTTCATAGCCACACTTATACTTGTTCAAACTTGTACGCTGTTTGCGCAACAACAGGTTTTTGATACTAAGCGCATGGTATTGACGCCTTTTGAATATAATGAGGTAAAACTTCAAAATAGCCCATTGTCGAGGCAGTTTAAGGAAGTTGAGAATTATTACCTGGCTATTTCCAATGATGATCTGTTAAAAGGCTTTCGGGAGCGTGCGGGGCTTCCTACTAACGGCGCTAAGAACCTGGGCGGATGGTACAGCAATGATCTGTTCCATATATTTGGCCAGTTGTTAAGTGGAATGAGCAGATTGTATGCGGTATCGGGTAACGAAGCTTTAAAAACAAAAGTAACTACCCTGATTAATGAATGGTCAAAAACGATTGACAAGGACGGATATTTTTTCTACTCTAAAAAGCCAAACGCGAGACATTATGTGTATGAAAAAATGGTTGGTGGATTGGTTGACGCACATTTATTTACAGATAATAAGCAGGCACTTTTGCAGCTGGATATCATTAGCGATTGGGCAATTAAAAATTTAACCCGGGAACGCATTTACGGACAAACTCAATCAGAATGGTATACACTTTCTGAGAATCTATACCGGGCGTATCAGGTTACAAAGGATGAAAAATACCGCGATTTTGGCAAAGTTTGGGAGTACCCAGAGTATTGGAACTCCTACCTGAACGGCACTCCACCTATAGAAAAAACCAGGCACCATGGTTACAGCCACTTAAATACTTTAAGCAGTGCTGCTGCTGCATATCTTACAAGCGGTGATAAAAAGTATGAGGAAATAATTAAAAACGCTTACGATTTCTTTACAAACACCCAAACATTTGCAACTGGGGGCTTTGGTCCAAATGAACGTCTGTTGCCTACAGATAAGTTGGTTGAAGCACTCAGGTCAACACATAATTCATTTGAAACACAATGCGGATCGTGGGCGATTTTTAAATTCAGTAAATACTTGATGGAAATTACTGGTGATGCAAAATATGGCGACTGGATTGAGAAAATGACTATAAATGGGATAGGCGCAAATATTCCCATGTCTGGTGATGGTAAAGTGCTGTATTATTCGGATTATAATCCCCGACAGGGAACCAAGCATAATTATCATTTGGGATGGAGCTGTTGTGTAGGGACACGCCCTCAGGCAGTAGCTGAATACGCAGATCTGGTTTATTTTAAAGGCGCTGATGGTTTGTACGTTAACCTGTATACCCCATCGAAAATAAACTGGAACGGGCTTTCAGTTAATCAGACAACCTCATATCCGGAAACCAACCACACAGAATTTGATATTACATCCAATACATTGGGTAAAAAAGTAGTACTGGCTTTCAGGCATCCGTCATGGGCTAAGCAAACCCCGGTGATATGGGTAAACGGTAAAGTTGTAAGCCCGGTTATTGCAAATAACTGGTTAAAGATAGATCGGGTATGGAAGAAAGGAGATAAAGTAAAAATGGTATTCCCAATGAATCTATATGCCGACCGATTGGATGATTCCTTGCAATTTCCTACAGCAATTATGTATGGCCCTGTAGCAATGGCGGTAAACGTAACAGACCACTATCCTTCAGTTATAGCTGATGAAAACAATTTATCTGCCATCTTTAGTCAGTTGCCAGGCAGTCCTTTAACATTTAAGGTAAAGAACTACCCTGATCTTACTCTTCGTCCCTATTACCAGTTTGCAGCGGAAGAGCCATATATACTATACATTGATCCTGCAGTTAAGAATTTTGTACCAGAAAAAAACCTCCTGTTTAAAGGAAACTGGCAAAAAGCAAAAGGGCCGTATTTTAGCAATGATAAAAATGCCAGCGTAAGCACCAACTTTACAGGAACTGGAATAGTAATTCTAATTAGTGGTTTAAGGAATTCCGGTAAAATGA
This sequence comes from Sphingobacteriaceae bacterium, assembly GCA_035575925.1. Classification (GTDB taxonomy): domain Bacteria; phylum Bacteroidota; class Bacteroidia; order Sphingobacteriales; family Sphingobacteriaceae; genus DASWTL01. The sequence goes on along the minus strand of DATLXK010000012.1, from coordinate 53,216 downwards.
AAGTGGAAATTGACGGTAAACAGGTTGATTTGATTGATACTTACCATCCCAAAGAGGGTGAACTGCAAACAGAAAAAATATACAATAATTTATATAATGGGCAACATATAGTTACTGTTTCCGTAACGGGAGAAAAGAACCCGGATTCCAAAGACAGTTTCATAAATTTTAGTAGATTTAAGGTAATTGAATAATTTCGCTTCAATCGCACACTTCTGTTCAAATCAAAATCTGTAAGAAGGCTATAATAAATAGCCTTAAAAAGTTAATTTAGGTAGGTGAGTTTCATGAAATATTTTATCAGAATCTTCTGCGTGCCTGTGTTATTTTCTTTATTGACCGGCGTATCTTTTGGTCAGCAAATTCTTTTTCGAAACTATTCTGTAAATGATGGATTATGTTCCAACACAGTGTGGAATATGGCTCAGGATGATCAGGGCTATATGTGGTTTGGCACTAAAGACGGGCTTAACCGTTATGATGGTTATAATTTTAAATCTTTCAGGTATAATAAAAGTGTACCCTCCTCTCTTGGGAGTAATTTTATTCACAGAATCTTAAATGTCGATAAAACTCATCTCTGGATAGCTACAGACCAGGGCGTTTACATCCTTGATCTTCAAAAAGAGACGTTCGTTCAATTTAAGCCAATAGGTAACAAAGTAATTTTTGACCTGGTTAAGGACAAAAAAGGGTGCATATGGATCTCTACCAAGGATCATGGGATATACAGGTATGACCTCCGGCAGGAAAGCTTAAAAAACTATAGCAGCCGCCCTGGCGATCCGAATTCTTTGTCTTCCAACAATGTGCGCAGAATAGTAGTAGATGATTACGGAAACATCTGGGCAGGTACTTTTGGGGGTGGAATAGATGTATTGAACCCGATAACTGAAAAATTACATCATTACAGATCCGGTAAAGAGCCTGGGTCGTTATCCAGTAATTATATATTAGAACTTTATAAAGATCTGAAAGGAAATATCTGGGTCGGCACCCTAAGCGGTGGGCTTAACTTCTGTGCAAAAGGTACGGGTCTGTTCAAAACCTATGTAAAGTCAGGCTCAAATTCAATTAATGATAATATCGTACGCTCGATTCATCAGCCATCGGATGGGAAGCTGTATATAGGGACAGAAAAAGGGCTAAACGTTTTCTATATCAATGAAAACAAATTTATATCCTATACAGCTAAAAATAATGATCCTTTCAGCATCAGCGATAATGCCGTATATTCTATTTTCCAGGACCGTGAAGGCGGCATATGGACAGGAACCTATTTTGGTGGGGTAAATTATTTTCATGAAAAAGGTTCGAACTTCGAATTATATTATCCGACCGGCGATCCAAACTCGCTGTCGGGAAATGCGGTGAGTGCTTTTTTGCAGGACAAACCGGGATTTTTTTGGGTAGGTACAGAAGATGGCGGCTTGAACTATTTTAATTCTACCACAAAAACCTTCAGGCATTATCCGTTCGTCCCTCAACAACAAAAATTATCATACCATAATATCCACGCGCTGTTTAAAGATAAAAGCGGCAACATATGGATAGGAACCTTCACAGGCGGACTTAATATCTACAATCCCGCGACAGGAGAAGTAAAAAATTACAGGCATAGCCCGGGTGATGAGAATTCTTTGAGCAATAATACGATCTACTCCATATACGAGGACAAAAAAGGCATAATTTGGATTGGTACAGTTTCCGGATTGAACAGGTATGATCCGTTAAAGGATAATTTTGAGAGGGTTAAAAACTTAAGCCTTGACCGTGATTGCATCTATGCCATGAGTGAAGATGATTACGGCAATATTTGGTTTGCTACTTATGATAGCGGTCTCATCGGAAGGGAAAAAAGTGGTCGCTGGATCAGTTTTTCGCATTTGTCCAAAGGCAATTCTATTTCTTCAAATAAAGTGGTATCTATGCTCGACGACCATTCAGGTAATCTGTGGTTAGGTACAGACGGGGGTGGTTTAAATCTGTTTAATATAAAAACAAGGTCGTTTAAAAATATAGGAAGTAAGGAAGGTATAAACAGTGCAGTTATTTATGGCATCCTGAAAGATAATTCAGCAGGTCTGTGGCTGTCTACAAACAACGGACTGTATCAGTATAATCCCCGATACCAGAAAAGCATTCATTATACACAATGGGACAACCTGCAAAGTAAACAGTTTAATTACAATGCAGCCTATAAATCCCCTGATGGTAAGTTTTACTTTGGGGGGATAAACGGATTTAATTCATTTTATCCCGATAGTATAAAAGCATTAAACCATCCTCAAAAGGTTGTAATAACTAACTTTCAGCTATTTAATAAAGATGTAAAGATAAATGGTGAAGACAGCCCCCTGGATAAAATAATCGGTTTTTCGGACGAAATTACTTTAGCTCACAGCCAGTCTGTTATAAGTCTTGAATATGCAGCCCTTAGTTATATAAGTCCTCAAAAAACGCAGTATGCATTTAAAATGGAAGGGTTTGATAAAAACTGGAATTATGTTGGCGAACAGCGTAAAGCTACGTATACCAATTTACCTGCCGGTAACTACGTTTTCAAGATCAAATCAACTAATAGTTCCGGCAAATGGAGCAATTATGAAACAAAATTAAAAGTGATTGTACAGCCGCCGTTTTACAGGACTAATCTGGCTTATCTTCTTTACCTGATAGCCGGCGCTGCAGCTGTAATTAGTATCAGGAAATATGTTCTGCGTGAGCAGATGAAGAAAAATGAGATCAGGGTAGAAAGGTTAAAAAATATAGAAGAGCAGGAGTTCTACAAACAAAAGATAGATTTTTTTACAACGATGGCCCATGAGATCCGCACACCGTTATCACTTATAGCGGCGCCATTGGAAAGACTGATGAATTTTAGCAACCTGGATCATGAGGTAAATGAACAGTTGCAGACCATGGGCGAAAACTCTGAACGATTACAAACACTGGTAACCCAGCTGCTGGACTTCAGAAGAATAGAAAGCGATATTTACGAGATCCATACAGAGAAAATAGAGATAGTTTCACTGGTACAGTCGTTGTTTACCCGATTTTATCCGGTTGCCTATCAAAAAGGGTTAAAATTCTCTGTAGAAACAAAAATATCACACCTTGATGTAAATGCAGATCCAGAAGCGTTGACAAAGATTTTAAGCAACTTGCTCATTAACGCTTTTAAGTTTACACGTACCAGGGTTAAAATAAAAATATTAGAACCTGCAAAAAATGATCTGGGACAAAACGTGTTTTCTGTTAGTGTGGAAGACGACGGAATTGGTATCCCTAAGGAACAGGTTGATAATATTTTTAAAAAATTCTTTAAGGTTTCGTCCGGCCAATATGATTACAGCAACCTGGGAGGTACGGGCATAGGGTTGGCTTTGGCTAAATCATTATCAGAAAAACATAATGGTAAGCTGCTGGTAGAAAGCCAGGAAGGTAAAAAAACGGTATTCACTGTACAAATTCCATTTTTGGATGAAATTGACGTACAAGAACTGGATCTGGTACAGGCTCCTGATGCAGATGATGATGAAAAGCAATTAATACTGGTAGTAGAGGATGACCGCTCTATGATTAATTTTATTATGAAGAGCCTGCAGGCCGATGGATATAAAACTATTGGTGCAGGTAATGGTACACAGGCTTTAAAGATACTGGAGGATCACCATATAGACCTGATCATTTCCGATGTAATGATGCCCGGTACAGATGGGATGGAATTGTGTAAAAAAGTTAAAGACGATGTTAATTTCAGCCACATCCCCTTCGTTTTATTAACTGCAAAGGCCAATTCTGAAGCAGAAATACAAGGTTTTGAAAATGGTGCAGATGCTTACATCGTTAAACCTTTTAAATGGAAGCATGTATCTGTTGTAATTAAAAATCTGCTGGGGTCCAGAATTAAATTAAAAGATAAATTTACGCAGCAACCACTTTCAGAAGCAGATACTTTAACAACAAATACACGCGACAGCAAGTTTATCCAAAAAATTATTAAAGTTATTGAAGAGCGGATAACAGATCCGCAGCTATCTGTAGAGGAACTAAGCCGGGAAATGGCTATGAGTCGCTCATCCCTGCATAAAAAGGTTAAATCGATGACCGGCAGTGTGCCTAATGAATTCATCCGTTTGATACGGCTTAAACATGCTGCAAAGTTACTGGCATTAGACGAGTACAATGTTTCAGAAATTGGTTACCTGGCAGGGTTTAATTCCCATTCCTATTTTTCAAAATGTTTTTATAATCAGTTTAATCAAACTCCGTCAGAATTCGCGGAAAACAAGAGAGTGCATAGAACGGCATAATATAAACGCTACAAAAATTTCAGGTTGTGCTACAAACCTTACATTCCAGTATTGCACATTGCATTATCTTGCAACCTGATAATTTTTTATAAATTTCTTATGAGACAATACATCGCATTTCTTTTATTCGTGTTAGCCATCTCCAGTTTTCAGATTAACAGTAGTAGGGCACAAACTGTTATCCCGGGTGAAAAGCCTAACGTGATTTTTATTGTCGTTGACGATATGAATTCATGGAGCGTATTGAATGACTACCCGGCTTTGAAAGTGCCAAACATAAAAAAATTGCTTTCTCAGTCTTACTATTTCAACAATGCTTCCTGCGCGGCGCCGGTTTGCATCCCGTCAAGGGCATCTTTTTTCAGCGGAATATATCCGCACAATACCGGGGTTTATAATAACGCTCCAGATGCCTGGAATATGTCAAAAAAACTCGCTGAAGCCGAAGCGATGCCGGAGTGTTTCCAGCGCAATGGATATACTACCTGGGGGAGAGGCAAAACGTTCCATGTAGGGTTGCCGGGTACCCGAGAACAGGATATGTTTGATAATAAAGTTTATAATGGCGGCTATGGTCCTTTTGCTGACAGGAAGTTTTGGCCTGGAAACAGTAACTGGTATGGCATACAGCCCTGGGAAGGGCCCGACACTGATTTTACAGATGTGAAGAACGCCAATGCCGCCGTAGAGTTCCTCAGTGAGAAGCACGATAAACCATTTTTCATGTATTTTGGAATGTATCGCCCGCATTCACCTTATACCGCTCCTAAGCGCTTTATGGATATGTATAAGGATTCGGACATCACCCTTCCACCGGGATATTTGGAGAGTGATTTGGATGACGTTCCTGAAATGGGGAAAGAATTAGTAGATGGGATGAAGGTGCTGCAAACACAGGGGTTAACTAAAAAACAGGCGTTGTTGACGTATTTGAAAGCATATTGCGCTAATTATACATTTGCCGACTGGAATTTAGGTAAAGTACTGGATCAATTGGATAAAAGCCCGTATGCAAAAAATACCATTGTGGTTTTTTGTTCTGATAATGGATTTCATAATGGTGCAAAAGGCCACTGGACAAAAAGCACTTTATGGGAGCAGGCAGATGCCGTTCCTTTTTTGATACGTTTGCCCAACGGTAAGGCATACAAATGCCCGCAACCCATTACATTGGTAGATATCTATCCTACGCTTGTTGAATATTGCGGACTCACCCCTCCAAAACAAAAATTAGAGGGTTTGAGTATAGTGCCGGTTTTAAAAAATCCAAAATATAAATGGAACAGGCCCGCATTAACTACTTATGGCGTAGGCTACTCATCGGTTCGCAGCGAGCAATACCGGTATATCAAATATCCGGATGGTAAGGAAGAGCTTTACGATCATAACACAGATCCCTATGAGCATACCAATCTGGCCGGCAAGCCAAAGATGAAAACTGTAATCGATAAGCTGGCCAAAAGTGTGCCCGCTCAGTTCACAAAGTCAATACCTTCCAAACCAATTGTCAAGGGTAAAAAAGATAAAGATAATGATGAAGGGTAAGCATATCCTTTAAATTCTGAAACCATGAATTTTATTCATCAGATCTGGGTTGTATAATTAATCACTATTAAACCTTTTTTGAGATTTATACTCCAAATTCAAAATGCAATAGTGTATTTTGTACAATTAGGTATGTTTGCAGACATTTAATCAGAGAATTTCTATAAATATGAAAAAAAGTACATTCATTTGTTTACTGTTACTAGTTTGTTCATCTTCCATATTTGCTCAAAATTCCTCCATTAAGGGTCTCATTTCTGATCAGCAAAATAAGCAGCCGCTTGAGTATGCAAGTATCGCTTTATATAAGTCCACAGATTCATCACTCGTAGCGGGAAGTGTGAACAAAGAAAACGGGGAATTCGAACTCGCAAAGCTCCGGCCTGGCAAGTATTATCTAAAAATTGTTTTTATAGGTTATGACACCAGGTACGTAAACAATTTGCAGCTTACAGAGGGCCAGAAATTGAACATAGGTAATGTGTCTCTAAATCCCGCCAGTAAATTCTTAAGCGAAGTTACGGTTACCGGACAGACAGCTACTTCGTATAATAAAATAGACAAGCAGGTTTACCGTGCCGATCAGTTTGAAGCGGCTAAAGGCGGAAGTGCGGTTGACGTGCTTAAAAATATGCCTTCAATTAGTGTTAACGGTGAAGGGGACATCAGATTAAGAGGCTCTACAGGTTTTTTAGTGCTTATTAACGGTAAGCCCGTACAAACAGATGCGGCAACTATTTTAAGTCAGCTTCCTGCAAACGCTATTGAAAATGTAGAAATTATTACAGCTCCGTCCGCTAAATATGATGCTGATGGAAAAGCAGGAATTATTAATATTATCACCAAAAAAGGGGTCGGGGATGGGTTGTCATTTGTAATAAATGCCCAAGGCGGGCTTCCAAGCGTTAATAATTTTGGCAATAACGAAAAACCTCAGCGTTACGGTACCGACGCTACTTTAAATTACCAAAAAAATAAATGGGATTTATCTGTTGGCGGTAGCTACCAGCGAAATGATATTGCTGGAAGAAGGATTGGAGATGTAAATACGTTGCTCGGCAGTCGTTTTACAGTTTTTCCATCTGTAGGAGAAAGAAGTTTTGAAAGAACCAATTATGCGGCAAGGATTGCATCTACATTTACACCAGATAAAAATAATGCGATTAATGCCGGGTTTTATATTGGACAGCGTAAACAGTTCAGACTGGCAGACATTGTTTACAACAACACGAAAACAAATATCAATACCGGGCAGAAGATTGGCCAAATTAATTATTTTAACTCCAATCTGGTAAAAAGACAGGGGGATTTTGCTTTAGGAAATCTGGATTACACACACACTTTTGCTAATAAATCATCCTTAACAGTATCAGGATTATATGAATACGCAAAATTAGATGGTTTTACCAAAAACAGAAACCTGGATGTTTCTGACTATTCCGATACGCTTCAATATGTGCTGAATACCGGTACGAGTCCGCTGAATGGGTTGAGGGCAAAAATAGATTATGCCATAAATATTGGTAAAGGGAAGTTAGAAAGTGGTTACCAGCTGCGTTATCAAAAACAAACCGGTAGTTTTTTATATCAGGAAGCTTTATTGGGTTCAGGAAAGTTTAAAACCATTCCACAATTCAGTGATAATATCGATGTGGTGAATCGTATCAATGCAATTTATTCTCAGTACTCGGGTATAGCAGGAAAGCTTGAATATGTTTCGGGGTTGCGTTATGAATACGCTAATCGTATTTTTAAAGCGGATAAAATCGCCCAGCCATTAGAACTCGATCTTTCTAATTTATTCCCCTCGGTAAATTTGTTATATACACTTCCTTCAGGATATAAATTGAAAGGCGGGTTTAGCCGGAGAGTACAACGATCTACCAATAATGAACTAAACCCTTACGCAGAAAGAGAACATTCTGAAACCCTGGAGCAGGGTGATCCGCAGATATTGCCTGAATTTGTAAGCTTAACCGAGCTGGGAACGATTAAGCCATTTAAATCAGGCTCATTATTCGCCACTTTATACAATCAGCAAATTACTAATGTGGTAAACAGGGTGAATAATGTTTTTGCAGATAGCATATTAAACCGGATATATACCAATGCGGGAAAAGCTACGCTTTGGGGAATAGAAACCGGGCTTAATTTAAAGCCGCTAAAATGGTGGAGTGCCTATATGGGTGGAAACGTGTATGATTATCAAATAAAAGGAAGCTTATTTAATAATGCAGTTGCGGTTAACAACTCGGGGATCGCCTATTCATTAAATACCAACCACAATTTTCAGGCTTCTAAAACTTTAAGTTTTCAATTCAATCTGAACTATTTATCAAGACGCCCAACGGCACAGGGAGAGGATTCGAGATTTATAATTCCTAACTCCTCTGTAAAAAAATCTTTTCTAAATAGCCGCCTGTCTGCTACATTTCAATGGCAAAATATGGGCTTAGGCTTTATAGATACTAACGAGCAGCGGATCACCACATCTGGCAGTAACTTTTTTACTACCACTAATTACATACAGGAAAAAGATATTCTGATGCTAAACATTAGTTTCAACCTGAACCAGCTCTCAAAGAAAGTAAAACTGCCGGCAAGCGAGTTCGGGGAAAAGGAGTTTTAGGAACGACTGGCTCTGCAGGTAGATCATTACAAAATTTGTAGCAAATGATACAATAATGATAATGGATTTTTAAATTCTGTACTATAATTGCTTAGGTTGCCCTGCTCGCCATGGAGCAGGTTATAAAGTCCTTAAAAATGAATAAATTGTCATATTTAAATATCAAGATGAAAAAAAGCTTTTCTATAGGAATACTTCTGTTTTTAAGTTTAGCCCTGAGTGCCCAGGAAAATACGGTCAATCCCGGGAATATGAAAACCGAATGGGGGGCGAAAGTGACCCCGGAAAATGCCTGGAGGCAATACCCTCGTCCTCAGATGGTCAGGTCGGAATGGAAAAACATGAATGGCTTATGGGATTATTCTATAAAGCCCAAAAACGATGCAGAACCTGAAAACTATGATGGTAAAATTTTAGTGCCTTTTGGTGCTGAATCTACCCTGTCGGGAGTGGGTAAAATGGTAAGGCCGGATCAGAGATTATGGTATAAAACCACGTTCCAGGTACCAGCCGGCTGGAAGAATAAAAGCTTGCTGCTTCATTTTGATGCCGTAGACTGGGAATCAACGATTTATATAAATGATAAAAAAGTGGGAACCCATAAAGGCGGAAGCGATCCTTTTACTTTTGATATCAGTAAGTATATACAAAAAGGACAGCAGGAATTAGTGGTTTCTGTATGGGATCCTACGGATACAGAATCGCAGGCAAGGGGTAAGCAGGTTCTGGCACCAAGAGGAATTTGGTATACCCCAGTTACTGGTATCTGGCAAACGGTTTGGCTCGAGCCGGTTGAAAAAACCCACATCATATCCGTACTGCCTGAGGCGGATATTGATAATAACAAGGTTGTTTTAAGGAGCCTTATAAACGGAGCAACAGGTAAAGAAAGACTTACGGTTAAAGTTTTAAAGAATGACAAAGTAATTGCTGAGAAAACCGGATTTGCCAATACAGCCTTGGAGATTAATATTCCTGAACCTGATTTATGGACTCCATACAACCCCAAATTATATAAACTGGACGTAAAGCTTACTAATGGAAGCCGGACACTGGATAAGGTATCGTCCTATTTCGCTATGCGAAAAATTTCCACAGGTAAAGACGAATCTGGTTATGAGCGACTGCTGTTAAACAATCAGCCCATTTTCCAATACGGCACCCTGGATCAGGGATGGTGGCCGGACGGCCTTTTGACCCCGCCATCAGAAGAAGCCATGCGTTTTGATATGGACGTTTTAAAGGATATGGGCTTTAATATGCTGCGTAAACATATTAAAGTTGAACCATCAAGATATTATTATTATGCTGATTCCATCGGGTTATTGGTTTGGCAGGATATGGTTTCCGGTTTCAAAACATCCGAAGCGAGTATTCAGCATGTTAAAGCAGAAGCCAAAGAAGATTGGGCCCGCCCCAAAGAATCTGCCATTCAATATGAGCAGGAATGGAAATCTATTATAGATCATCTCCGGTTTTTTCCATCCATAGTGGTTTGGGTTCCTTTTAATGAAGGCTGGGGACAGTATGATACAAAACGGGTAGTGGAATGGACTCAGAAATACGATCCATCACGAGTGGTTAACGGTGTTAGCGGCTGGACTGACCGTAATGTAGGAGCAATGAATGATGCGCATCAATACCCGGGACCCGCTATGGAGCCTGCTGAACAAAATCCGGGACGTGTAATAGTATTAGGTGAATTTGGCGGGCTTGGATTGCCGTTAGAAGGCCATTTATGGAATCAGAAAATGCGGAACTGGGGATACCGTACTTACCTGGCAAAGGATACTTTAATTAAGGAGTACAGTACACTTATGCATAACCTTTATCCCATGAAAAACCGCGGCCTGTCTGCAGCTGTATATACACAAACTACAGATGTAGAGGGCGAGGTTAACGGACTAATAACGTATGACCGGAAAGTGATTAAGTTTAATCCTGCATTAATGCGGATCTTACATTATCCGTTATATAAGGATCCTGTTAAATCTGAAGCTATTTTTATAGATTCTGAAGTAACACCCCAACAAATACGCATTACTAATAATAAGAGTGCTGCGTTCTCATCCGTTTCCGCGCCGGTAATGCTGAAAAAGGGTGATATGCGCCGGGCTTCAAAAATATTTAACTTCGATAAAATTCCGAAGAACATACAATTGCGGCTGCTGGTACATGCTGATGCAAAGGTTTATTTAAACGGCCGGCTGGTGGTAAATAAATTTATCAATACCAAGCGCCATTATGATGAAATAAATCTGAGCGAGTTTTCCGGATATCTGAACAAAGGAGAAAACAACCTTTTGGTGGAGATTAATGATGTTAAAAGTGATTCTGCTTTTGATTTTGGTCTGTATTCTTTTTAAAATGTAACTAAAGGCTGTTTAGAAATGAAATTTTCATTTCCATCAAAGTTGTTGGTGGAGACACTAAACACCAACACCGCGGTACCCGGTGTTTCCACCGGGTACTATATTAAGTACTGTAACTGAAATTTAAACAGCTTCTAAGATCCCAATAATGAAATATAAATCCGTTGTAGTGCTTTCTGTAGTAATGGTTCTTATCGGCTTTAATTCAGTATTTGGTCAGAAAGATACTCGGCCAAACATCATAGTTATAATGGCCGATGATCTGGGTTATTCAGATTTGGGAAGTTATGGCGGGGAGATCAACACACCAGCTTTAGACGGGCTGGCTAAGAACGGATTAAGATTCACCCAATTTTATAATGCTTCGCGATGTTGCCCGTCCAGGGCATCCTTGCTTACAGGTCTTTATCCGCATCAGGCTGGTATCGGTGCTATGACTATGGATAGGAACCTTCCAGGATACCGGGGATATTTAACCGAAAATACCGTAACCATTGCCGAATTGTTAAAAAAGGCCGGGTATCACACAGGTATGGTAGGCAAATGGCATGTGTCAAATACCATAGAGCAAAAGAAAGATGAGCAGTTGAAGTGGCTTGCTCATCAAACCAGTTATCCTGCATTTTCTCCTTTAAGCCAATATCCTACAAACCGTGGTTTTGATAAATATTATGGTAATATCTGGGGAGTTGTAGACTTCTTTGACCCGTTTAGCCTGGTAAATGGCACCGAACCTGTTCAGTCAGTTCCCCAAGATTATTATCATACCACCGCTATTGGCGATACGGCGATAGCCTATGTGGATGAATTTACCCAAGACGATAAGCCCTTTTTCTTATATATCGCTCATACTGCTCCTCACTGGCCTCTGCACGCGCTGCCTGAAGACATAAAGAAATATGAAAATACATACACCGCAGGATGGGATGCAATAAGAAAAGCCCGGTATCATAAGATGCTGAAATCCGGTTTGATTAAAAGTGAGAATACCCTTTTATCACCCGGGATGTTTCCTGATAAGCAGTGGAAAAACAATCCCGATAAACAATGGGATGCACGGGCAATGGCAGTTCATGCGGCAATGGTAGATCGTATGGATCAAACCATAGGAAAGCTTATTAAAAAATTAAAAGAAAAAGGAGAACTGGATAATACATTGATTTTTTTCCTATCTGACAATGGAGCGAGCTATGAAATTCCTGCCAAATACGGGCCGGGTTTTGACAGGGCCGGAAGTACGCGGGATGGGAGAAAAGTAATATTCCCTGTAGATAAAGAAGTGCTCCCTGGTCCGCAAACCGTACATGCAGGTATCGGACCTGAATGGGCCAATGTTGCTAACACCCCACTGAGATATTATAAATCAAAGCAACATGAAGGTGGTATTGCCACGCCTTTGATAGTGCACTGGCCAAAGAGGATTCACAAAATAGGAAAGATTATTGGTCAGCCCGGGCATGTAATGGATATTATGGCTACCTGTCTTGATGTTTCTGGAACAGGATATCCTAAAACCTTTGATGGAAGAAACATAACTCCCATACAAGGTAAAAGTCTATTGCCGGTATTTTCAGGTAAAAAACAGAACGGACATGATGTATTATTCTGGGAACATTTAGGTGCCTGCGCTATCCGGCAGGGCGATTGGAAACTGGTTAAGTTAGACCGGAAATCGGAGTGGGAGCTTTATAATTTAGACAAAGACAGAACCGAACTCAATGATCTCTCCGGTAAATATCCTGAAAAGGTAAAAGCGCTTTCTGTTCTCTGGCAGAAAATGGCTCATGATTTAAAGGTTTTTCCCAATCCTGATATATAAATTTTATAAATCTCTTTTCACTGCATATCTACAATATTATCAGTATCCGATACAAAAATGTTATTTGGTAAGTATCCCATCAGGTATTATTGTAACTGATATAATCACTTAATACTTATGAAGAAATTAATACTATTAATTTCAATTATATGCTTTGCATTTATTCAGTCGGAGGCTCAATCCTGGCAGCCGGTTGGGGATAAAATAAAAAGCCGCTGGGCAAAAGATGTTAACCCTTCTAACGCGTGGCAGGAATATCCCAGACCCCAGTTAGTTAGAGATGACTGGCAAAATATAAATGGATTATGGGATTATGCAATTCAACCTAAAGGAGGTAAAGTTCCCAATGTTTTTCAGGGAAAAATACTGGTGCCTTTTTGTGTTGAATCCAGTCTCTCGGGTGTAGGTAAACCACTGACGCCAGAGGATGAATTGTGGTATAAAACAAAATTTAAAGTCCCATTAAAATGGGGCAATAAAAAAATAAAATTGCATTTTGGAGCAGTAGACTGGCAGTCAACCATATTTGTAAATGGCAAATTAGCAGGGGAGCATATCGGTGGTTCTGATCCGTTCAGCATTGATATTTCCGAATATATAAAGTCATCTGATAATGAGTTGGTGGTAAAAGTATGGGATCCAACTGATGCCGGCATCCAGGCGAGGGGTAAACAGGTTTTAAAGCCCTTTGGATTTTGGTACACCGCTGTTTCCGGTATTTGGCAAACAGTTTGGATGGAACCTGTAAATGCTACCAGTATAGAAAGAATAAATCCGGAAGCGGATATTGATAACGGCGTTATAAATTTAAGATCGGTTTTAAACAATTCCTCAGGTAATGAAAAAATCAATATAAAAGTTTTTCATAAAGGAAGCCAGATTAAAGAATTATCCGTTCCATATCAGGAAAATATCCCTGTAAAATTGCCCGGAGCAAAATTATGGAGTCCCAAAAACCCTGAATTGTACCAGGTTCAAATAGAAGTGAGCCGTAATAATAAGCTTTTGGATAAAGCTAAATCATACTTCGCCATGCGTAAAATTTCAATGGGGAAAGACGAACATGGAAGCTTACGTATGCTCCTTAATAATGAACCCTTATTTCAATGGGGGGTTTTAGACCAGGGATGGTGGCCTGAAAGCTTGCTTACTCCACCTACAGCAGAGGCTATGCTTTATGATATGCAAGTGGTAAAAAGCATGGGTTTTAATATGATCAGGAAGCATATCAAGGTAGAACCGGCCAGGTATTACTACCAGGCAGATTCCTTAGGCCTGTTGCTTTGGCAGGATATGCCAAGTGGTTTTAATAAAATTAACGATCCCGAGCAGCATGTAAAATTCGATGCTGAAAAAGACTGGGACAGGCCCCGGGAATCTGCTGTACAATTTGAAAAAGAATGGAAATCCATTATAGATAACCTTAAATTTTTTCCCTCTATAGTCGTGTGGGTGCCTTTTAATGAAGGCTGGGGGCAGTATGATACCAAACGCGTTGTTGAATGGACTCAAAAGTATGACACCAGCAGGCTGGTAGATGGCACAAGCGGATGGACAGACCGTAAAGTTGGCGATATGTATGATGCGCATCAATATCCCGGCCCTTCTATAGAGCCGGCTATTCAAAACCCCGGGCGAACTATGGTTTTAGGAGAATTTGGGGGCTTAGGTTGGCCAATTGAAGATCATTTATGGAATAAAAACAGTAAAAATTGGGGATATCGAACGTATTTTACTCAGGATAAATTTTTAGAGGAGTATTCAAAGCTGATAAACAATATTCACCCGCTTATTACTAGAGGACTTTCAAGCGCAATTTATACACAAACAACAGATGTGGAATTAGAGGTTAACGGTTTAATGACTTACGATAGAGAAATCATTAAACTTCCGGTTGAACGCGCACTGACACTTCATAACCCATTATATATTGAACCGAAAAGTAAGCCGGTATTTCTAATTAACGATTCTGAAATATCGTCATCAAAATTAAATATATCTTTTCAACAGCCTTCTCCTGGTTGGAACCTGCACAATCCTTTCGATGAAAAATTTAAATCTTTCTCCGGACCGCTTAAAATTAAAAAAGGTCAGTCTGTATGGGCTGTAAACAGTTTTATCAGGCCAGAGAATGCAAAAAATCTCGCAATGAAGCTATATGCCCAGGGAGATCTGACCATTTATTTAAACGGAAATATGATCTATAAAAATGAAAAAATATTAACAAAACGGCACTATGATGAACTTAATATAAGTGAATTTGCAAAATATTTAAAGGACGGAAAAAATGTAATCGGGCTTGAATTAAAAAATGCTGAAGCCGATTCTGATTTTGATTTTGGATTATATCAGTTTTAGCAATATTTAATCACATAATATAAAAGCGGTATCTTTAAAATGATAAACATGAAATTTAATAGCATATATTTTGCAGCAGGGCTGTTAGGATTAACAGTAAGTATAGTTGCCTGTTCTTTTATCAAAAAGCCCGGAGCCGGCGATTTAAAGACTGCCGGTAAGCCCAATGTGATTTACATTCTTACAGATGACCTGGGATATTCAGAACTAGGATGTTACGGGAATACGTTTAATGAAACGCCAAACATTGATAAACTTGCGTCGCAGGGAATAAAATTTAAGACTTGTTATGCTGCAGCACCGGTATGTTCGCCCTACCGTGCAGCTTTAATGACCGGGCAATATCCTGCACGGGTTGGGATTACAGATTACTTACGACCTAACTCCGGCGAGCATTTAAGTACGTCCCATACCACTATGGCAGAAATGTTTGTTGCCAATGGATATCAAACGGGCATTGTTGGAAAGTGGCATCTTTCAGGATATGTAAAAGCGGGTGCTCCCGAAGAGGCACTGCCCGATAAGCATGGGTTTAATGAAGTAATGGTTAGCGAGAATCAGGGCATTGCAGAAGGCTGGTATTTTCATCCTTACCAGTTTAATACTGATATAAAAAAGAAACTTACAGGGAAATATGAATATATTACTGACAGGCAAAATGTTGAAGCTGTAGAATTTATAGAAAGAAATAAAAACAAGCCATTCTTTCTTTACCTGAGTCATTATGCCGTACATACCACATTGCACGGCAAGCCAGAGCTTGTAGACCGTTTCCGGAAAAAGGCCGGATCGGGCACAAGTGCGCCTACTAAAGACAATCCGGGTAACGACCCTTATAAGCAATGGCCGGCTGATTCGAAAGCCAAAGTAAACAATCCGCATCTGGCTGCACAGTTATTTGTTGTTGATGAAGGTGTTGGGATGATTATGGCCAAATTAAAAAGCCTGGGGATTGATAAAAATACGATTATTGTTTTTACAAGTGATAATGGGGGAGAAACCACGGTAACAACAAACTCTCCCTTACGTGCTGGTAAAAGTACGTTATATGAAGGAGGTGTTACAGAACCTTTAGTGATGTGGAACCCCATGCTGATTAAACCCGACGCCACTATTTCTGAGCCGGTTATTACCTTTGATTTTTATCCCACCTTTATGGAGCTGGTAGGAGCAAAGCCCAACAACCAGAAAATGGATGGCCTCTCATTCGCCAGATTATTAAAAAATCCTTTAGCTAAATTACCTGAACGCAATTTGCACTGGAATTATCCATTAGAAAAGCCCCATTTCCTGGGCGGTCGGTCTGCGGGAAGTATCCGTAAGAAGGACTGGAAGCTCATAGAGTTTTATGACAAAAATGAATTCCAGTTATTTAACCTCAAAGATGACCGGGAAGAAAGCAATGATCTTACTGCTAAATATCCCGATAAGGTAAACGAGCTAAAAAGGGAATTAACAGCATGGAGAAAAGAAGTAGGGGCGAAAACAAATTAAACCAAACTGCACAATACAGGTCAAAAGTCATAAGCGCAACGGAATCAAGGCTATTAGTTTGCTTGCTACACGTACTTAAATACCATTTATGAAGAAAATATTAATGCTGTTGATACCTGTATTTTTGAGCGGCACTGTATTTAGTCAGGCACAAACATCAGGCAAACCAAATATCATTTTAATTATGGGCGATGACCTCACCTATAATGACATTGAGCCATATGGCAGCAAACAGGTGCTTACTCCCAACCTTACCCGCTTAGCAAAGGAAGGCATGTGTATGGATAATATGTTTACTTCAACAGCAATGTGCGCACCAACACGGCAACAATTAATGACAGGCCTGTACCCGGTACGTAATGGCGCATATCCTAACCACAGCCAGGTGTATAAAAATACCCGCAGTATCGCACATTATATAAAAGAACTAGGTTACAACGCTGCCCTAATCGGAAAGCAGCATTATGGGCCGGAACAATCCTTCCCATATAACTATTTAGGAGGCAGAAATGGTGATGATGGAGATGGAAGAGATATAGATCTGAAAGTTGCAGAAAATTATATTACAAAATCTAAGGACAAGCCTTATTTGTTGATAGTAACAAGTAATCAGCCTCATTCACCGTGGAACAGAGGAGATGCTTCAGTTTACCCGCCCGAAAAAATTAAACTGCCCCCCGGTTTCGAAGATACCCCGCTTACAAGGAAAAGCATGTCGGGCTATTTCGCAGAAATTACCTATCTGGATAGTTTGGTAGGCGTTTGTTTAGATATGGTAGAAAAGTCTGGCCAGAAAGAAAATACAATTGTACTGTTCACTAGCGAACAGGGTTCATCTTTCCCATTCGGCAAATGGACCAATTATGATCAGGGTCTTAAAACTGCATTTATTGCCCGCTGGCCTGGTAAAATTAAGCCATCCAGCCGCAGTAAAGCCATGACCCAATATGTTGACGTTGTGCCGACGTTAATTGAACTTGCAGGCGGTAACCCTTCTGATATAAATACCGGCACAAAGGATGCGGCGGGCTATACCGGTTTTGATGGTAAGAGTTTTAAAAAAGTATTATTCGGTCAGACGAATAATTTCAGGAATTACGTTTTTGGTGTGCACACCACACGAGGTATAATCAGCGGCAGTGAAGCTTATGCAATACGATCTGCGCGTAGTGATAAGTACTTATACATCCATAATCTTAATTATAAAAATAAATTTTCTAATGTTGTAACCAGGAGCCCTATGCATCAGCAATGGTTAAACAAAAACCAAACCGGGCGGGGCTATTTTTATGAAAAAAGACCAGAGGAAGAACTATATGATATTCGGAATGATCCGTATGAATTAGTTAACCTGGCAAAAAAACCGGAAATGAAGAAGGTGAAAGATGATTTAAAATCCCAATTGGCTTCATTTATGAAACAGCAGGGAGATATGGGAATAGCAACAGAAATGAAAGCGTTGGAGCGTCAACCTAAAAATAGCGAAGATTAAATATTAGGATATGAAATTATATGCTGTAAAAATAATTTTCACGGGTTTATTGTTTTTATTTATCTCATGTAAACAAAAGCCAATTGCAAAGATCGCGTCGGTAAAGAAGGCTCCGGTATGCTGTTCTTCAAAAATACCTTCACGGTTTATACAATCGGGTAATGGTATGAATATCCAACCAGCCTTGAAGCCAATTTCTACTCGCAAATAATGTACGTGAATAATTAGCAAATTCAACCATGATAATTGGCAAATGTTCGTATTTTAACGCTGTGTTTATCAGTAAGATACTGGTTTCTTGCATCTGTTTTTTACTGCTTACTTCATTAAGTTTCGGCTATAATAAGCAGAAGAATTATATTGCTGACACTTTAAATGTAACTCCGGGTTTAGCAGATCCCTGCATATTAAAACATAAGGGAAAATATTACCTGTATGGCACTTCTGATAATTCGATGGAAGGCTTTAAGGTATATGTTTCAAAAGACATGATAAATTGGAGCAGTGCAGCAGGGGTTAAAAATGGCTATGCGCTTCATAAAGATGATTCATGGGGTACTAAATCATTCTGGGCTCCTCAAGTCTTTTATTACAAAAGAAAGTTTTATATGGCCTATGCTGCTAATGAAAGTATTGCTATTGCACAAAGTGATAGCCCTTTGGGCCCTTTTACACAACGTGCTAAAAAAGCATTAGCTGCTCCGGTAAAGCAAATAGATCCTTTTGTGTTTATTGATGATGATGGTAAGAAGTATTTATATCACGTCAGGGTGGCCAATGGCGGGAACCGAATATTTGTTGCAGAATTGACTGATGATTTTTCTGAAATAAAGTCAGAAACGTTACGTGAATGCATCAATGCTACCGGGGAGACCTGGGAAAATAAAGAGCGTGCCGCATGGTCAGTAGCCGAAGGGCCAACGATAATAAAGAATAAGGGACTGTATTACTTAATTTACAGTACAAATCATTTTAAAAGCATTGACTACGCCGTTGGCTATGCAGTTAGTAAAAGCCCGTATGGGCCATGGGATAAGTACGCGAGCAATCCAATCTTAAGCAGAACAAATATTGGCAGCAATGGTACCGGACACGGAGATTTTGTAAAAGATAAGCGTGGCAACCTGGTTTATGTTTTTCATACCCATTATTCCGATGTCTCTATTGGCCCAAGAAGAACGGGTGTTGTAAAGGCACGGTTCTCTGCTGATAAAACTTCAGGTATAGATAAATTGGATATACAGGAAAAAAGCTTTTATTATTTGAAAATTAAAAAATAAGCGCTAAATATTAAATTCATGAAACAGAAAAAGGTAGCTGTCATTAAAAGAATTTTTCTAATTGGCGTTACTATAGCTTCCCTTTCTTATACTATTGATGCCCAGCCTGCAGCTAAGGGAGATAAGCAGCCCAACATTGTGCTAATCATGGCTGATGATCTTGGATATTCTGATATTGGCTGTTATGGCGGGGAAATTAAAACTCCAAACCTGGATAAACTGGCAAAGAACGGACTTCGGTTTTCACAGTTTTATAATGCATCACGCTGCTGTCCTACACGGGCCTCCCTGCTAACGGGCCTTTACAGTCACCAGGCTGGCATGGGAAATATGAGCTCTGACCAGGGGACTCCCGGCTATCGTGGTTATTTAACAGAGAACACAGTAACACTGGCAGAAGTATTAAAAACAGCCGGATATCAAACGGGGATGATAGGAAAATGGCATCTTTCCAACACTCCTACGCAGAGTACAAAAGAAAACCATCTTGCCTGGCTTAACCATCAGGCTGATTATCCAATATTTGCCCCTGTCAATCAATATCCGGTTAACCGCGGCTTTGATAAATTTTATGGTACAATTTGGGGTGTTGTGAATTTCTTTGATCCTTTTTCACTGGTTAACGGAAAGGAACCTGTAAAATCTGTGGATAAAGATTATTATTATACAGATGCCATCAATGACAGCGCTTCAAACTATGTACGTCAGTTTAGTAAAAATAAGGCTCCATTTTTTTTATATGTAGCGCATGCCGCCCCGCACTGGCCGTTGCATGCTTTGCCTGAAGATATTAAAAAATACAAAGAGGTTTATAAAGCAGGCTGGGACGTTATAAGAAATGCCCGCTATAAAAAAATGATCAGGGAAGGGTTGTTTGATCCGAAACAGGATAACCTTTCACAGCGCTGGCACGAAGAACGTAAATGGGATGAAAATCGGGATAAAGAATGGGATGCATATGCCATGGCAGTACGTGCAGCAATGGTTGACCGGATGGACAGAGGTATAGGCAAAATTATTCAAACACTTAAAGAAACCGGACAACTGGACAACACGTTAATATTATTTTTAAGCGATAATGGGGCCAGTTCCGATGATGCCCAGAATTATGGCCCTGGTTTCGATCGGCCCGGTAAAACACGTACCGGAGAAACTATAACTTACCCGGTTAAAAAACAAGTTTTGCCTGGCCCGGAAACTACGTTTGCTTCTACAAACGAAATGTGGAGCAATGTGGCAAATACGCCATTTCGTTATTGGAAAACAAAAGCATTTGAAGGGGGTATTTGTACACCATTAATTGTATCTTGGCCAAAGGGACTTTCAGCTGTAAAAGGTAGCGTTACAAATCAAACCGGGCATGTAATTGACCTTATGTCCACTTTTTCTGAATTGGCAGGTGCAAAATATCCTGAAATCTATAAGGATAATTTAATTACACCTACCGAAGGATTGAGCCTTATTCCCATATTTAAGGGACAGCAAAGAAAAGGGCACGAATATTTATTCTTTGAACACCTCAATAGTAAGGCCGTTCGTTACGGCGACTGGAAACTGGTTTCTTTAAATGATAAATCTGGCTGGGAATTATACAACTTGAAGAGCGACCGTACCGAAATGAATAACTTAGCTAAGCAAAATCCGGAACTTGTAAAAAAACTGGAAACCAAATGGCAGGAGTGGGCACATAAAAGCCATGTTTTACCTAAACCATCAGCAGCTAATATCAGGGAATAATAGTATGTTGTATTAAATTTAATTTTGGCCTTTGTGCTTCGCAATAATCATCTGTAGCACGGTCTACAATAATTGTAAGTTTTTGTACAAAACTGGTAGTAAATTTTTTTAAATAATCATAGCATTGTAAACAGAGGAAAAAAGTGTTCCTGGTAATAACCTGACTCATGAAAAGAATAACAGTTTTCTTTATAATCCTTTTTCCGTTGTGCAGCTTTAGTCAGCCTGATAAAAAGCCTAACATTATTATTATTCTGGCAGATGATTTAGGATGGGGAGATGTAGGCTATCACGGCAGCGATATTAAAACACCCAATATCGACAGGTTAGCAAAAGAAGGAATTGAATTAAACCGGTATTATACTGCTGCAGTTTGTTCGCCTACCCGTGCCGGGCTGATGACGGGTCGCTATCCCGACCGTTTTGGATTACGTACAACTGTTATACCACCATGGTCTTCTTTTGGTGTGAATACCAATGAAGTTTTTCTTCCTGAAATGCTTGAAAAAGCAGGATATAAGAACAGGGCAATGCTTGGTAAATGGCATCTTGGTCATGCAGACCTTAAATACCATCCGCTTAAAAGAGGCTTCACTCATTTCTATGGTCATTTAAATGGAGCAATCGATTATTTTACACACGAACGAGAAGGAGAACTGGATTGGCATAATGATTTTAAACCCAGTTACGATAAAGGATATTCAACAGACCTGCTTACTAATGAAGCGGTTAAAAATATAAAGAGTTATAACGGGCAATCTCCATTTTTTATTTATTTAGCCTATAACGCTCCACATGGGCCTTTACAAGCTAAAAAAGAGGATCTTTTAAAATACGGGTATGATAGCAGTAAACCATCCTTTGGAAGAGAAGGCAAAGAAGGTGATAGAGGTCGTGGCAATACACCGCGGCAAACCTACTCGGCCATGGTAACCAATATGGATGAAAATATAGGACGGATTTTAAAAACGTTAAAGGATCTGAAGATTGATGATAATACAATTGTTCTTTTCCATAGTGATAACGGAGCTGCACCAGGCGAAGGAAGTACAAGCGGAGAACTAAGAGGTAACAAATTCACGGAATGGGAAGGCGGTTTACGGGCTCCTGCAGTAATTAAATGGCCCAAAGGTTTTAAGGGCCCCAAAGTTATTAACCAGGTAATGGGCTTTGTAGATATTATGCCTACACTAATGGAAATTACCGGAGTAAAAAGCAAGCCTGAAAATCCGTATGATGGAATAAGTGTGCTCTCCGTTTTAACAGGCAAGAAACAACTGATTGAGAGAAATCTGTATTTAGGCTCTGGTGCAATAGTTAACAATGAATGGAAATTAATTAAAGCCTCGGACGATAATCCAAAAATGGACCTTAAAGATGACCACCTTTTCCATATTTCTGCAGATCCCTCAGAAAAATTAAATGTGAAGGATCAAAATGCTAAAGTGTATAATAACCTGAAAAAAGAATTGAAAAAGTTCGACGATATTAAACCCAGCGTTAGTGTTCCTCCTTACGGTGAAGGCAGAAAAGGATTTATTGCGCCAAAAGAATGGGTTATTAAAAAATAATTTTGAATAATCAGAGCCAAATGAAAGTCAATCTTACAACTCAAGTTTCACCTCTCATATCGATTTTTCTACTTTTAACGCTCAGTTTGTCAATAAAAGCTCAGCAACGCCCTAATATTATCCTGATAATGGCAGATGATATGGGTTATTCGGATTTAGGAAGTTATGGCGGTGAAGTAAAAACCCCCAACCTGGATAATCTCGCCAACCAGGGAGTAAAATACAAGCAGTTTTATAATGGGGCCAGGTGCTGCCCTACCCGTGCATCATTAATGACCGGCCTTTATCCGCACCAGGCTGGAATGGGCTGGATGGCCGCAGCAGACCTTGGAACACCGGCTTATCAGGATAATCTGAATAAAAATTGTGTAACTATTGCCGAAGTATTAAAAACAGCAGGATACGGAACCTATATGACAGGTAAATGGCATCTTACCAATGAACGTAAAATTGATGGTATGGTTACCGATAGCTGGCCAAAGCAACGCGGATTTGACCAGTATTTCGGCATTATTCCGGGCGGGGCAAATTATTTTACACCGGTTTTATACAGTAATAACAAAAAGTATCAGGCTCCTGAAGATTTTTATCTCACCGATGCCATATCAGATACCAGTGTAAAGTTCATCGATCAGCATTTCTCAGAAACTCCAAAAGATCCCATGTTTATGTACGTAGCATATACTGCGCCACACTGGCCTTTACATGCGCTGCAAAAAGATATTGATAAATACAAAGAGTTGTATAAAGCTGGCTGGGATAAAATGCGGAACCAGCGGTTTGAAAAACAAAAACAGATAGGATTATTTACAAAAAGTACTCCGTTATCCCCAAGGGATACGGTTATAAAGCCATGGGATGCCCTTTCTGGAAAAGAGCAGAATGAAATGGCCATGCGGATGGCTATATATGCGGCTCAAATTGATGTAATGGATCAGGGTATCGGGCGTATTGTACAAAAACTAAAGGAAAAAAACCAACTTGATAATACGTTGATATTATTTTTAAGCGATAATGGCGCGTGTGCAGAATTTATAAATAGCGGAAAAAGCAAAGAAGTTGATGGAACGGAAAATACATTTGAAAGTTACCGCATAGACTGGGCGAACCTGAGCAGTACACCGTTCAGAGAGTACAAACATTATACACATGAAGGCGGTATTGCGACCCCGCTGATCGCCCATTGGCCTGCAGGTATAGACAAAAGACTAAACAATACATTTATCAGTGATTATGGCCATATCAGCGATATCATGGCAACCTGTGCGGATATCGCGAAAGCTAAATACCCGGCCCGATACAAAGGTAATTCTATAGTACCGCTTGAAGGGAAAAGTCTTGTGCCGCATTTTAAAGGTCAACCAAATAACCGCGGTGCAGTTTATTGGGAGCATGAAGCCAATATTGCTATGCGTGATGGTAAATGGAAACTGGTAGCTAAAACACCCGAGGATGGTGAATTTTCCAGAAGTAGCCTTGAGTTGTTTGATATGGTAGCCGATCCTTCAGAAATGAACGATCTATCATCCAAATATCCAGACAGAGTTAATACCATGTACAGTTCATGGCTGAAATGGGCAAAAAAAATTGGAGCCTTTCCCCTGGATACACGTAATTATGGGGCACGTATGGATGCATACAAAAAAGTAATTAACGGCAGTTTTGAAGAAGATAACCTTGGCGGATGGAGTATAAAAATGAACCCGTCTGTAAAAGCCGCGATTACTATAGATACAACAGGCACAATGGGTGGTAAAAAGGCTGCCAGAATTTTGATGGGCATGCCCGGTGATAAACCTGCAGGGTTAATGATGACCTGGAATTTTAAAGCGGTTAAGGGTGAAAAATACACGTTTAAATTAAATTCAAAAGCTAATAAGAACACCTCATTTATTTTACGCTTCGAAAAACCGAATGGCTCAGATAAGCTTTTAGATCAGGTAATTAACTCGTCTGATAAACTAACTAAAACTGCAACGCAACTAATTGAAATCCCAGACAACGGCCCTTATCAACTGGCTTTATATTTTGGAAAGCTGAATGCAAACGACGAAGTGTGGATTGATGATATAGAAATGATCCATACGAATCCTGGTAAAAGTCAACCGGAAAAAAATATCAAAACAACCAAAAAAACCAACAACTCATTAAAATGAAACATCTTTTTTTAACTGGTTTTCTGATGCTTTTTACAGCAATTACAGCGTTTAACCAAACTGTAAAACAGGTTATATTAATAAGTATTGATGGTTTCAGACCCGATTTTTACAAAGATAAATCATGGCCTGCACCTAATATGCAAAAACTAATGGCAGATGGTGTTTATGCCAATGGAGTTAACAGTGTTTTTCCCTCTGTAACTTATCCTGCTCATACAACCCTGATAACCGGTGCTATGCCGGCAAAGCATGGAATATATTATAATGCTCCTTACGGAGCAAAAGTCGGGCAATGGTATTGGGAAGAAAGCTATATTAAAACTAAAACCCTCTGGGATGCGGTAAAAGAAGCAGGATTAAAATCAGGATCAGTTATGTGGCCGGTTACTGTAGGGGCACCTATAGATTATAATTTTCCGGTCCGAAGGGCGGATAATGATGAGAAAAGTGACCAATTGAGTGTTACTATGCCTTTTATAACGCCTGAAAATTTAATAGAACAGATAGAAATTACAACGGGTAAGTTAAAAAAAGCAGATTTTAATACTAGCAATACTATTGATCAAACCATAGGCAAAATGGCGAATCATATTATCTCGGCATATAAACCAAATCTAATGGCCATGCATTTTGTTACTGTAGATCATCTGCAACATGAATATGGGCGTAACGCCATTCAGGTTAAAAAAGCCGTTGCATTGGTTGATAGTATTATTGGATCAGTAATAAATACAGTTGAAAGAGCCGGCTTAAAAAGTTCAACAGCTATCATCATTACCGGAGATCATGGTTTTGTTGATACAAAGATCTCTTTTTCTCCTAATACCTGGTTAGCCCAAAACAAGTTATTAAGCAAAACAGAATGGACTGCAAAATTCCTGTCTTCAGGAGGAGCATCATTTTTATATCTTAAAGATGGAAATGATAAGAAAACCTTGTTAAAAGTTAATGAGATACTAGACGGGCTGCCTGCAGATCAAAAAAAACTTTTCAGAATTGTTAACAGGAAAGAACTTGATAAAATAGGCGCCAATCCCGAAGTTGCTATGGCCCTGGCTATGGCTAAAGGAGTGGCTGCAAACAATGATTTTACTGGTGAAGCCGTGAAACCAAAGAAAAATGGGGGCACTCATGGTTATTTTCCCGATTTTCAGGAAATCAGGACGGGTTTTATTGCAGTAGGTGCAGGAATTAATAAAGGTTCTGAAATTAAGGAGATGGGAATTCAGGATATCGCACCGTTGATTTCTGAGTTGCTCAGATTGAAATTTAAATCACCTGACGGAATACTTATCCCCGGGATATTAAAAAAATAGACAATGAAGAATTTTAGAATCATCCTTTTTTTTCAGCTGCTTATACTGCCGGCAGCATTTGTATCAGCACAAAACGCAGCAAAGCCAAACGTCGTTATTATTATGGCTGATGACCTGGATAGCCGGGAGCTAAGTTGTTATGGCGGACAAAATATAAAAACCCCAAATATTGATCGCCTGGCCAGAGAAGGGATGAAGTTTAATAATATATATGCTTCCGAAGCGATGTGTGTGCCAACACGTGCTTCTTTATTTACAGGTTTATATCCGGCCAGGCATGGCTCATACCAAAATCATAAAACGGTATATAAAAATACAAAGAGCATTGGTCATTACCTCGGGGATTTAGGATATCGGGTTGGGTTAACCGGCAAAAATCACAGCATAAAACCAGCGTCGGTATTTCCGTTTGAAATTATTAAAGGGTTTGAGCCAAACTGTGTTGCAGAAACTGATGATTATA
The DNA here is from genome assembly GCA_035575925.1 of Sphingobacteriaceae bacterium. Classification (GTDB taxonomy): domain Bacteria; phylum Bacteroidota; class Bacteroidia; order Sphingobacteriales; family Sphingobacteriaceae; genus DASWTL01. The sequence goes on along the minus strand of DATLXK010000012.1, from coordinate 26,665 downwards.
CACTGGACGGTGTAAGAGATTTCATTTCTAAAAAAGATAAGCCATATTGTCTTTTTGTAATGAGCGTTAATCCCCATGCGCCATGGACAGTGGGGGACCCTTCCGAATTTAATCCTGATAAATTAATACTTCCGCCGCATTGGGTAGATACCCGTGAAAGCCGTCTCGAGTACTGTAAATACCTTGCCGAAGTAAGAAGGCTTGATAACCAGGTGGGCGATATATTAAAAACATTAAAAGAAACAGGCCAGGATAAGAATACACTTGTTGTTTTTTTAGGGGAACAGGGTCCCCAATTTCCGGGCGGAAAATGGACATTATATAACTATGGCGCCAAAACCTCGATGCTTGCCCGTTTGCCGGGGAAAATTAAACCGGGGACTCAGGCCAATGCGATTGTGCAATATGAAGATATCACCCCGACATTAGTGGATCTGGCAGGCGGAAAATCCATTAGTAACCTTGACGGAAAAAGCTTTTTACCTGTATTAACCGGTAGGACGGAGTTGCACCGCGATTATGCTTACGGGATTCATAATAATATTCCGGAAGGCCCGGCATATCCCATACGTAGTATACGGGATAAGAAGTTTAAGCTTATAAATAATCTACTACCAGATAAAAAGTACTATATAAAGCATTCAATGAATACGAATAACAAGAAGGTTATTTGGACATCATGGATGAAAAAGGCAGAAACTGATTCAAATGCACGAATGCTGACGGACAGGGTCGTAAATCATCCGGCCATTGAATTTTATAATACCCAAAAAGATCCATGGGAACTGAACAATCTTGCAGGTGATCCCGCATATAAAAAAATGATTGAGAAGTATAAATCGAAATTGGCTGCCTGGATGAAACAGCAGGGTGATACAGGAGCAGAAATGGATAAAGAAATTACTGATGAAAATAAATCAAATAATGCAAAGGATTAAACAGGTTAAATATATATTAATTGCGTATTTGATATGCTTTCCTGCAATATCTTACTGTCAGTCCTCCCGGGAATCCAAACCCAACATTATATTTATTCTTGCTGATGACCTGGGATCAGCAGAATTGGGGTGCTATGGAAACACCTTTAATGAAACACCCAAGCTGGATAAACTTGCCTCACAGGGTTTGAAATTTAGCCAGGCTTATGCTGCCGGACCGGTTTGTTCACCTACACGTGCAAGTATTATGACCGGACAATATCCTGCCAGGGTCAGGATAACGGATTTCCTTCCGGCAAAAACTACCCGGTTTTTAGATCCGGCAAAATATGTTACCGTTAATAAACCACTCCATAAGGCTGGTTATCATACCGGTATTATTGGCAAATGGCATCTGGACACAGATTTTAAAAGTAATGCCGGCGGCCCTGATAAACACGGGTTTAACGAAGTAATAGGGACAGAAACGAAGTACATTGCAGGCGGAGATTATTTTTTTCCTTATGATAAAATCAGTACGTTTTCTACAGGTAAGGAAAATGAATATTTAACTGACCGTCAATGTACGGAAGCCGTGAGTTTTATCGATCGTAATAAAAAATCCCCTTTTTTCTTATACTTATCATTTTATGGTGTCCATACCAAACTTGATGCCCCTGCCGGCCTGGTGACTAAATATAAAAACAAGTTCGACAGCAGATATGGAGCAGGGAAAGCTGAAAGTATATTTGACACGGGCAATACAGATCATTCATCGAATCATAAGGATAACCCTTATCTGGCGGCTATGCTTGAAAGTATAGATACCGGAATAGGGGCGATCATGGCAAAACTTAAACAGGATGGTCTTGAAAAAAACACATTAGTAGTGTTTTTTTCTGACAATGGCGGCGCCAAAGGAAGCGGAAATAACGGCATCTTTCGCGAAGGAAAAACCTGGTTGTATGAAGGCGGGATAAGGGAAAATTTAATTATGCACTGGCCCGGTAAAATTAAACCGGGAAGTAAAACGGACGTTCCGGTGAGCAGTGTTGATTTTTATCCTACGTTTTTGAATATGGCAGGTGCTGTACAACCCTCCGGACAGTTAATAGATGGAAAAAACCTGGTTCCTTTAATCACCAAAGGCATTAAACCTGCTCGTGACGTTTTATTCTGGCATTATCCTTCAGAAACGGGGCGTGCTCTAGCTAAAATGGCAAGTGCAGTACGGAAGGGCGATTTTAAGCTTTTGCAATTCTACAGAGATAACAGGCTCGAGCTTTATAATTTAAAAACAGATCCCGGCGAGAAAATTAATCTTGCTTCGTCAAATCCTTCTAAAAGAGAAGAACTGCTAAAATTATTAGAGGAATGGAAGAAAAAAGTGAACGCCGAGGTGCCTCAAACTACTAACCATGGAACTCCTGGCCAATAACTGACTACCGATGCTATAATTTGTTGTGTTGTAGCAGTTAATCGGTCAATCCCGATATTAAGCAGGTTTAATTATACAGGCTGATACCATATAATTAAGAAGAATCCAGCCTGCTGGTAATCTAAGTTCTATTCCCGCGCTTTTACAGTTTTGTCCTTATAGCTCAATACAGACACAATCGTTATATACCGGGCAGAAAAATTCTTTCATTTTCATGACCCTTCCCGTCTGGGCTATCGCTCTTTGTGTTTTCGCCTTAACTTGTTTAAAGCATTTAAAACGGGACTTTGAGGAATAAATCGCTGACCTACAAACACAAAAAGAGATTACTTAAAAGAATCTGTAATCAATACAATTTTGTTAGTTTTTACTGCATTAATTTATAACGAAAAAAATACAATCTTAATACCTTGCATTAAACATCTCCATTTAAACCGGAATAAGTGTTATTTATCAGTTATGCAAAATTGAACCATATTCTGTAAACTTCAATAGATTATAAACCAAATAATGAAAAAGTTAACCAAATGTATAGGCATAGTATTGATAGGTGCTGGCCTGGTATGCTGTAAAAAACTTACAGACAGTAATCATGATAATGGGTATTTGGGCGATAAAAATACAGCGCAAATATCTGCATTGCCCAATAAACCCAATGTACTTTTTATTGTAGTAGATGATTTACGGTATACATCTGTAAAAAGACTGTTTGAAGAGGCAGGCTTAGAACCTGCAGATCCTGTTCATGGTAACAGGGGAAATGCGAACAATATGGTTCCCAAAACACCTAATATTGACGCACTTATTGACGGGGGTAACGCCGTTACTTTTACAAATGCTCATGCAAGTGCTGTAGAATGCTGTCCGTCCCGTACTGCCTTTCTTTTTGGAAAATACCCACATCAAAGCGGCGTATACAGGAACGGAAATAACTGGTGGACAGGGGTTACTGCAGGTAACGCACTTACACGGCAATTTGTGCAGGACTCGAAATATCAGGTATTTGGTGCCGGTAAAGTATTTCATGCAGGCCCGGATGGGCAGGGAGCATACTTTAATCCTGTAAATGCTGTGCCACCATATACAAACTTTAAGGAAACAACTGCTGATATAAGCGGCAATGGATATACTACTGTATCGCCTGCAACAAACAAGGCCGGATATGAATTTAAAGTTATAAAGTTAAATGCCGGAAAAGACGATTTTAGCCTGGATCCGGCTTTAAACGTTACAGAAGATGCTAAGGCTGTTACTTTTTGCATAAACAAAATGCAGAGCGTGGTAGATCAGAATGCTGGTCTTCCCGAATCGGCTAAATCATCCTTTTTTGTAGCATGTGGCATACGCCGCCCGCATGCACCGCTCATAGTGCCGGAAAATTATTTTATTGCAGCTAATGCTGCAGTTACCCCTAAAGTGCTTCCTGCTGATACAAACGCTCTTCCCCCCAGGGCGAAATATTTGATAAATCACAATCCTAGCATAGCCCCTGATGATTTAAGACAATCGTATCCTGCTGATTGGAATAATTACCTGAAAGCTTACTCAGGCGCTGTGAGTTACAGTGATGCACAGATAGGGCGTTTAATTAACTTCATTGATTCCAATCCTGTTTTGCATGATAATACCATCATTGTGCTGATCGCAGATCATGGTTTTCATTTGGGTGATAAACATCATGTACACAAAACTACTTTATATGAAGAAACTACCCGGGTTCCTATGATCTGGCGTGTTCCCGGTCAGGGTGCCGGTAATCCTAAATATTGCCGTGTTCCGGTAGATCTGATGTCTATTTATCCTACCCTGATGGACTATTGTAATATCACCTACCCGTCAGCAGATATTTCGGGAAGAAATATCAGAAATCTGATAACCAGCCCGGGGACCCTTCCAGACCCTAATCCAAGCGGAATCGATATGGCCCTGACTGTTATGGATCAGAAATCGTCGTCTGTCCGAACATTAAATTACCGCTTTAACCAATATAATGATGGTGGCCCGAATGGCTTAGCCGAGGAACTGTACAATCATCGCGGCACAGCATATTCATTTGACCCTTGGGAGGCCAGAGACTTACGTAATGTAACTCCCGCTCCGTCCTTTCTGCAGCCCTTACGGGATAAAAGAAATGCCAGGATCCAAACGTGGACACCTATGGTTGCCGGAGGTATTGCGAATGAGTAATTTATCAGGAGCAATTACCAATAAACCTGATAATAAATAATGTATAAATATATAACCCATACTAAAAGGGAAAGCCGTAACCCTTGTTTAAAAGAGGCTCAAACTAATATTAAATCTTTATGAAAAAAGTTAATTTAAAAACCTTACTACTGCTTACAGGCAGCAGCTTACTAATTTATTCCGGGTGCAAACACGATAAAATCGAACCGCCGGAAATAGTAAACGCTTCAACCAAAAATCAGGCATCGACCCTGTCTTTGAGTGAAAACGGTGTTTCCATTGCTTCGGCTACTGTTTATTCTACTGCTTCCGGTACTAATTCAATAGGCAGCATAGGCGTAAACGAAAATCTGGAAATTGGTAATACATCCGGTAATAGAACCTTTGTTACTTATCGCACCAGCGGTGCTGATAAGTCAGGATGGGCGGCTTCCTCGGCGGTGAAATTAACAACCTGGATGTGGCCTGTACAGGTAATGAATACCACACAGGATTTTAATAATTACAGTTCTTCCCGCAACGGGTATCACCTGGCAATAGATATGACAAGTTCCCTGGATTTAGATAATATTTACGCGGCTCATGTAGGTACGGTAGTGTACGCGGGTTATTCTTCAGGTAACGGCAACCATGTTATTATCCAGCACAATAATGGTGATAAGCCAACTATTTTTAGTCTTTATTGCCACATGTCATCTTTAGATCAATCGATTAGAAACGGTTATCAGATAGCAAAAGGAGAAAAGATTGGTGTGATGGGATGCACCGGCTCTTGCACCGGAAAGCATTTGCATTTTTCAATTTATGGACGCAACTATAGTACTGATCCTTATGGATATACCAGTTCCGGAGGTACCACGGTTTCCCGTTCAGACAGTAAGATCGTAATGAGCTACAGCAGCGGAAATGTGACTTATTATGATCCGCAGTATGTGATAAGGAATAGTGGAAATTTGCCGTAGCCACAACACTTATAACAACCCGGCAAAAATTATAAGTCCGGGTTGTATGTTTTAATTTAACTAACCAAAAAAACCAGCAAAATGAAAAAGCACTTCTATCTTCTCACTGTTTTGGTATGCGCTTTTGCGGCCTGTACAAAGACTCCCGTTGAGTTATCAGAAACAAATGCAGCATCACCCAAAGATATTGCTACAACATCAGCAACAGTTTACACTGCGGGCCTGGATGCTGAAAAAACAATATTATTAAACGCCTGCGGTTACAATCCCAGAAATTACATGCTTACAGAACCGTATTCTCAGCCACATGATCCTGATATACAGCTTGGACTTGTTAGCTCTAAAGCTAATATCATACGTTATCCGGGAGGTACATTCGCCAACTATTGGGATTATGCAAATGATCGCATGTTCCAGAAAGCTTCAACCAATGCAGCAGGTGGCTGGGTAAATACAACTAAGGTAAATGATGATCCTAATGATGCCATCAGAGTGCGAATAGAAAACGGGATTACTGGCAGTAACGGCAATGGCATACTTGTAAACTCAGTGAATGATTTAAAGTATGCCGCAAAAGGCGGGACCTCCGGAGAGGGTGTAAACGTTGTTTTCCATATGAATATGGTTACTCCGGGGAAAGATTTTTATGAATCTGCACAGGGATGGAACAGGATAGTAAACGGCAACGTAGGTTCAGCAGATTGGTACGCCATGCTTGACGACCGCTATGCGAGGTTTAAAGCCATGCTGCTCAGGGCAAAATCGGGCACTGACCCAATAACAATCCGCTTTATTGAACTTGGGAATGAATATTATTTCCCTATAACTTATGTTGTAGAAGCTTTTCCTACTGGAGCTGCACACGGTACCGCTGCAAATTATATAGCAAATAAGCTTATAAATGATACCCAATTAAATTTGCCCGTAAATTTAAGGATAGCGGCAACTGCTTCATGCAAGTCTGGAGGCGATACCAGAAGAACTAACTGGAATAGTTCTTTAAAGTCAACAATTGACAAAAATAAAGTAGGATACGTTACTATGCATTCCTATGAAGCATTTATTGAACCTGCCACCTATACTGAAGCAAATTTTCAAACTAAATTAGTGGACTGGTATCAGACAGTTAACTCTAATTTTCAGAGTAGCGGTGCGGATGCTAGTTTTATACAGGCCGCTTCTCCATGGAAAATCTGGTATACAGAAAATAATGCAAACTGGGATGGGGCTTTTGATGGTGATCCCTCTGGAGAAAAGGAATGGGGGCAGGCATTGGTAGAAGCATTCTCAGTTGTGCATCTATATGATAGGGGAAATGCCACAATGAATTTACAGTTTCAGTTTAATAACCAGGTGAAAACGAATGCTGAAATTGTGGGGGGAAGAAGGCTTTATAACCGGGCACTTGCATTAAAGCCGTTTATGGAAGCTACCAAGGATGCTACCTCTGCGTCGCGTATTGCTTTTGGTGGAACGAGTATGCCGAAATTGCCTGATGGTGTAAAGGCGGTGGTTCAGGGTTATTTATTTAAAACAAGTACAGGAACACCACATGTTGTTTTAATCAATCTATCAGCAACAGATAAACACATAAATTTAGGCTCCAATATATTTACCGCCGGAACTGCAACCCTGCAAAAGGTGGGGTATAAAAATGATCTTGCCTCAATAGACCCGGCTATTGTCATTTCTGCTACTGATACTAAATCTGACGTGACACTTCCGCCTTATTCAGTAATTCATTTCTATCAATAAATCTGTTAAAAATATAAATTGAATCCTGCGTGATCTATTTAGATCATGCAGGATTATAATATATAAAAGCGGGTATATAAAACTCGAAATCCTTCATGACAGGGCAGGCAAAGCAGGATAGAGGTAAAGTGAACTTATTTTGCTCCAGAATGACATATGGCAGTTCTAACCAATACAAAGGTAAAGCTGGGCAGAAGTAAGCCAGGGTTATCTGCCTTCAGTGCCTCTTTTGAAGTTTAATACATTATGGCACATCAGTAACAACATTAAAACTAACAGTCAAACGGGCAACAAAAAAAATTAATTTTTAACGCCCTTATGAAGAATTCAATTTTTTTCATTGTTCTGTGTATGATGGTTGTATAAATATGGCAGGTGCTGTACAACCTTCCGGACAGTTAACGGATGGAAAGAACCTAGTTCCTTTAATCACCAAAGGCATTAAACCTGCTCGTGACGTTTTATTCTGGCATTATCCTTCAGAAACGGGGCGTGATCCGGCTAAAATGGCAAGTGCAGTTCGGAAGGGCGATTTTAAGCTTTTACAATTTTACAGAGATAACAGGCTCGAGCTTTATAATTTAAAAACAGATCCCGGCGAGAAAATTGATCTTAATTCTTCAATGCCATCCAAAAGGATAGAACTATTGAAACTGCTTGAGGCGTGGAAAAAAGAAGTGAATGCTGAGATTCCTCAATTTGCCGGAAACAATACTCCCGCAACTAAATAACTGATGAAGACAAAATTTTTTGATTTTAATTGCTGTATACGAAATCAGTCAATTCCATTAATTAATCAGATGTTTAAGCCATAAAAGCATGATAAAGGAGGTTATTTTAATCTTCTTTAATCTTAATTATTACTTGGAACAATAATTGATTACTCAATGATATGGCTAAGACAATACTAATAGGGGATGATGATATAGATATTTTATTTATTATAAAGTATATTTTATCTGAAGAAGGATATATAGTTCAAACATATTCTGGTGCTAAAGCACTTGTAAATGATATTAATAAGATAAAACCAGATTTAATATTACTGGATGTGATGTTTGGCGATGCTGATGGCAGAGATATTTGTAAAACTATCAAAAATGCAGACCAGCAAATGCCGGTTATTCTGATTTCGGCATCGCATGATCTTGAACAAACTCTTTTTCAGCCCGGCGGCCCGGATGATTTTATAGCAAAACCCTTTGATGTTGATTGTCTGATAAAAAAAGTACATCTAGCTTTAGCAGCATAATAAAATCCTTCAAAATAAGACACCTAGCTCACTTTGTTTCAAACTTATTATATTTTATTTTTAATGTTTTTGAAAGAGTATGATTAAATCTTTTGTAAGCTTATTAATAGTCTCTTCATTAGTAATTAATAGCTGCAGTGTTCCGAAGACTGCATCTATTAAAGATACTGACAATTACGAAAACCCTCAATCTGTTGCTTTTGGTGATCCCTATGTCCTGAAGGACAATAATAAATATTATATGTATGGCACCGGAGGCGGTGCTAAAAAAGGCTTTTCTGCATATTCTTCATCTAACCTTAAAAACTGGAATTATGAAGGACAGGTTTACCATAGCGATAATAAAAACGGGTGGGGAACTGAAGCGTTCTGGGCTCCTGAAGTTTATAAAAAAGATGGGAAATACTATATGTTTTATAGTGCTCAATGGAAATATAATCCAGCTAATGAAAAGGAAAATTTTAAAATCGGGGTAGCTGTATCTGATAAGCCTACAGGGCCGTTTGTCGATCTGAAAGATAACCCCATTTTTGATCCCGGCTACCCTATTATTGATGCAAACGTATTATTTGAGAATGGAAAGACCTACCTCTATTATTCAAGATGTTGTTACAAGCATCCGGTGCAAAGTGAAGTAGCAGATTGGGCAAAGAAAAAGGGTTGGTATAATGAGATTGAGGAAAGCTGGGTTTATGGAGTGGAAATGAAACCCGATTTCAGCGGGGTTACGGGAGAGCCCGTTTTACTGCTTCGTCCTCCCGTAAAAATGGATAAAGAAGAATGGGAAAGCCGCTCGGTAACAGCACATGAAGCTAACCGCCGCTGGACAGAAGGTTCTTATATTTTCAAAAACAAAGACACTTATTATATGATGTATTCTGCTAATAATTTTGACGGGCAGAATTATGCAGTAGGGTATGCTACGTCAAAGAATCCCTTAGGGCCGTTTAAAAAAGCGGCCAATAATCCTGTACTACAAAAAAATGGAAAAGTTACCGGTACCGGCCACAATAGTGTAACTATGTCTCCTGACGGCAAAGACATGTTATGTGTTTATCATGGAAGGACCGCTGCAACCGGCAAAACCAGGCTGGTGTTTATTGATAAGATGGAAATTTTGAAAGATGGAAGATTAGTTGTTCATGGCCCAACTACCGTAAATAAATAAAAAGTAAACACAAAAGAGGAGCGGGTTATTTTTTTTCGGGACTTTTACCGATCTACTCTCTCCAGTATTTCTAATCATACTGCTCGTCATTAGCATCTTTAACATCACTTTCCTTACCGTGGAGCAATTTTTTGGTACGGGTTTCAGACGTTAGAGATTTGGGCTTTGAAATAATAATATACTCATATTAGTCAAAAAGCGAAACTTTTTTGGTTAGAACCTGGTGAATTCTACGGGAGCCCTAAGCCTATGATCATCTTCCTTATTTAAAGTAATAATAAGCCGGTGATTAAAAAGTAAAATACTTCTTGACTAAACTCCTTTTCTGTCTATATTTGTGCCGTGAGCATTCCGGTGGAACATTCACCTACATGCGAAAGTAGCTCAGTTGGTAGAGCACGACCTTGCCAAGGTCGGGGTCGCGAGTTCGAATCTCGTCTTTCGCTCAAATCCCTTCTCTCAAAGAAGGGATTTATTTTTAAAAGGTTAACACCTGCTCAGATGGTGGAACTGGTAGACACGCAGGACTTAAAATCCTGTTCCCGTTAAAGGAGTGCGGGTTCGATTCCCGCTCTGAGTACAAACCCTCTTTACAGCCCGTAAAGAGGGTTTTTTGCTTTTAAAGAATTCTAAATCTTCACTTAAGCAATTTAGATTGTGTTTTAAGGTCTGATTCTCACTTTCGGAACTAAACGGGAAAGTTTCAAAATGGTTCGAAGGGATAAGGTTTACATAAGGATGCCCGCAATGGGGGTCGACAGTTTGGAACATAAGGAAGTGGCTTTTTCCAGTGTTATGTTAAATTTGGTTAAATCTGGGCTGCTTTTTTGTAAAGTTCTCTGGGGTAGGCTAACTTGGCTACAATCCTTTTTTTATGAAAATGCGCTTGCAATTTTTTTGTATAGGTGTGGGATTGCTGCTCGGTTGGAACAGGAGTTTCAAGCCATGCCCGCCCTGATTCAGTAGCTGCCTCAGATACGATCGGCGTCAATCCTGTAAACATTGAAAGGTTGGCGCTTTTCGGACAGGTATGGGGCTTTCTGAAGTACCACCATGCTGCAGCTGCTTCAGGGAGGACTGATTTTGACCAGGAGTTTTTACGCATATTGCCATTGGTGGTTTCAGCCGGCAGTGATAGCGGGTTTTCTTCGGTGATCGAAAAATGGCTTTTAGAACTTGGTCCAATGGGAATCTGCAGACGGTGCGATAGAAAGATCAATGGGGAGGTAACTCTTGTTCCTGACTATGGTGACCTTTTTTCCAACTCGGCATTTAGCGCTTCGTTATTGCAGCGGCTAGCATTTATCCGCGACAACATAAACAATAAGTCGAACCATTATATCAGCCTTAAATTGGCGAAGAACCCTTCCTTCGATCACGAAATCACTTACAATTCCCAGGCATACCCAAATGCCGGGCTTCGGCTATTGGGACTCATGCGTTATTGGAACATGGTGCAGTATTTTTCACCTAATCGGGAACTAGTGGCAAGGCCCTGGGGACAGGTGCTGCGCGAGTTCATTCCACAAATGGTTTTGGCCGGAGATAAAAAGGGGTATGCCTTTGCTGTGGCAAGGCTGATCTCAACGACTAGAGACACTCATGCATTCATTGGAAGTAAGGTATTCTCCGCGTCCTTGGGAAAGTGGATTACGCCATTCGCGGCGATTTTTGCAGGGGATAAATTAGTAGTCACCAGCAACTATGCCGACTCCGCGGGCACGCAGGTGCTTGCCCGTGCCGGAGATGTAGTTGTGGCTGTCAACGGAGTAACGACGGCTGATCTGGTGAAGCAATTTCTGCCTATTGTTCCTGCCTCGAATATGGCTTCTGCCAAAAGGGATCTTCCTATTTATCATCTGCTCAGAAGCGATTCTGCACTAATGCAACTGAGGGTTGAACGGAATGGTAAGGTTTTGGTGGTCAATCAGCAGCTAATCCCTTATAATGTTCGCTTCCATACCGAGCGGTTTACGGGTGCTGTTGGGCAGCAAGGCTATGAAATACTGGGGGGCAGCTATATGTATATCCGCTCTAGCGGATTCCATAAAAAGGACTACGTAAAGATGAGGAAGCAAATCTCTAGGCTCAAGGGGATCATTGTAGACCTACGGTGCTACCCAAGCGATAACCTGATCACGACGCTCATCAACGATCTAAAGTCGAAACCATCACCCTTTGTGAAACTTTCCTATCCAGTAGTTGCCCGTCCGGGACTTTTTGTTTCCAAAATAAATTTTGCTGGAGGTGGAGGAAAGATTGGGGAAGATTTGCCAGTGGTCGTACTGGTTAATGAGTTGACCCAGAGCCACGCAGAATATGTGGCGATGGCATTTGCACAGGTGAAAAACGCCAAAGTGATCGGTAGTCAGACCTCTGGGGCTAATGGAAATATCTCGATTCTGAACTTTCCAGGTGGCATCTATAGTAATATTTCGGGACTTGGCGTGTATTATCCCGATGGAAAGAATGCGCAGGGGGTAGGCGTGAAAATTGATGTTCAAGTAAATCCTACAATTGAGGGCATTAGGGATGGAAGGGACGAAGTGCTGGAAAAAGCGATGGAAATCTTAAACAGCTGGAAATAGTGAACAGTAAATGTAAGTTTTGTTAAATGGAGGGCGGAGCTTAATGGCATCTAAGGAAGCTGATGTTGAAGATAATAGAAATAACGTTTGGATATTCTTCCCGCCGCCTTTTTGAAAAACATCGATTTAACCGATTAAATGCAATAAAACTTCCAAATCTTTAATAAAATGTTTGGAAATTTGTATTGTTGAGAGTACAAAAGCACGCAAGTACCGAGTTACTTGCGTGCTTTTTTCATTTATTTGTTAGGGGATACTTTGGATCAGGAACAAAAGTTGTGGACTATCATTTAGCTTTCTCCTTTTTATTCAGACGATAAATCTGTAAATTTACCTCAAATTTGATAAGCCATGAAAGTATTATTGGACATTAAAGATAACAGGGCATCTTTCTTTCTGGAATTATTGAAAGATTTTTCTTATGTGAAGGCAAAACCGCTTACAGAAAGTAATGTAGTGTTCTTAAATGAATTAAAAGATGCTGTAGAAGAAGTTAAACAGATCAAAGAAGGTAAAATCAAAGGCAGACCCGCTGAAGAACTACTTAATGAACTATAGTGTAATCACTATACATACTTTTGATAAACAGGCAAAACGTCTCTTAAAAAGTATCCTTCGCTAAGACAAGAATTGAACGTATTGATCAGTTCTTTAAAACTAAACCCAGAACAAGGTACCTCATTAGGTAATAACTCTTATAAAATAAGACTTTCTATATCCAGTAAAGGAAAAGGTAAAAGCGGCGGTGCCAGAATAATTACGCATTTATACATTCAGAATACTACTGTGATTTTGCTGACCATATTTGATAAGTCTGAACAATCGAATATCACCGATAAAGAAATACAGCTTTTATTAAAGCAGATTCCACTTTAATCTGAAAAACAATTGATAAGCGTTTGGATATTCTTCCCCTCTTTGCATTATGCAAAGGGGGCTTTTAAGTTTATCCATTTTAAATATTTGCTAATCTAAAAGACATAGATCCATCATTTTTTACCAATAACATGGTCATAAATTAATCGTGAAACTGTAGCCATTGCATGGATACCAGCCTTATCATCAGTTATTCCTTTCGACATTAATACCAGGACATATTTTCTCCCGTCAGGCAAATAAACAATTCCTGAGTCGTGACGTGTTCCTGTTATCCAGCCTGTTTTATGAGCCACCTTAACCTCTGCAGGAAGCTTTGCCGGGATTAGGTCTTTAAATTTTTGGTCGAGCAGGATAGTAATCATTTGTTCAGAAGCATCCTTGTTTACTACCTTTCCCTCCGCAAGGCGGGTAAATATCCGCATCAAATCATAGGCTGTTAACGTATTGCTCAAACCTTTCTGATAAGCCTTGCTGTCTTCAACGCCGCGTAAAACATGGGTGTTTTTTGCACCCAGTCTGCGCATAGTTTTAGTTACATTTTTCGCTCCGACAAGTTCGATCATGAGGTTTGTTGCCAGGTTGCTGCTTCTGATGATCATTTGATAAAGCAATTCTTTCAGCGGAACTTTCGAACCGACCTTTGCATAAAGCTCCGGCTCGCTGTCATCTTTCAGATCTAATGAATATACACTCCCGTCCACAATGCTCTTAAACTCATTATGTATCAGGATAGAGTCGGTAAGGGCAAATTTATTTGCTGCGGCTTGTTTATAAGCTTCAATAAGTACGGGGGTTTTCATTGTACTTGCCGCATGGTAGCTAAAGTGCTCATTTATCAGCAATTCTTCCCCGGTTGACAAGTTCTTGAAGGCCACAGCATAAACTCCCGGCTGTTTTGCAAGTTCGTCGCTGATCTGTTTCTTCAGCTTTTCGTTATTTATGCTTTGCGTGGACACCGGCATAACCAGAATGGTAATAAAGGATATTATAAATTGTAATGCGCTAACCATATACTAAACTTAATTTATAGTAATAAAAGTAGTCAAATTTTATATCTGAAGCTATACGTGTTGGCTCATAAAAAAGCCCTGATCTATTGATCAAGGCTTTCAATAAAGTGAGCCGCAATGCATTGCGGTTTTACCTTAGCTATAATACTAAGGTTTATCCCACCACAGTGGAGTATTTAATGGCACTTCAGCCGGAACATTAGACCCGTTTTTAGATCTTTCTGTAATAGGGTAAGCTACCCGGCGTATAAATGTTGTCAATACAGCACCGTCAGGCAATTTGAAATCTTTATATTGGTAATCATTTCTGCGCAAATCATTCCAGGCTTCAGGGCTAAGATATGTTGCAACATATTTCTCTTTAAATATAAGACCCAATGTTAAAGTTGCTGCATCCACTTTAACCGATGGAGTTGCCAAATATGCATCTCTTTCTGCTGCAGGAACCTCAAGTCTATTCATATGAGCTTGGATCCCTTCAATATATGCCGCATGAGCTCTTACCCGACCAGCAGGGCCAGACCTTAAAGCAGCTTCAGCTTCGATAAACTTTATCTCAGGGTAAGTGAGTATGAAAATTGGAGCAGTTCTGCTTGTAACAGGCGAATTTACACTGATGTAGTTTTCATCCCGAATGGTATTTGCAGCACCGGTATTTCCTCGGCCATTACGTGTACCTACATAGGTTCCAGTAACAGTTTTGTCAGTAATCTTGGCAATTCTTGGATCAACAATACCATAAGTAGTACCATTCAAATGATTAATAAAGTTTTCGCCTAACCAGCCTCCAAGTAGATTGCTTGCGTTACTCACCGCCAATTGGGCCCATGGATTAATCCCGCTAAAAGCACCCATAGTGGCATCCTGTGTATTCGCTTTGTATGATTTATCAACAGCCGCCAATACCGCAGCAGGACTATAGCTTCCCTTTTTTGAAATTTTATTCAAAAATCTGGCTTGTATGCCGTATGCTGTTCTTAGCCAAGCTTCTCTATCGCCTTTATGAATCAAATCCGATGTTGCACTAAGTCTTATAGGTGCAGTGGTTTTTTGAAGGTTAACGATACTCTCATTGATTAATGACAACGACGTTTGATAGAGAGCTTCTTCAGAGTCGTATTTAGGGGTAAGTGTAACAGTAAGGCCAAATGCATCTGTATACGGGGCGCTTCCCCAGGTATCAGCAACAAGGCCTAAAGTATACGCCATTAATAGTTGCCCTACACCCAGGTGCTCTGTAGCGCCAGAGGTTGAGGCAAGCTGTATCATATCAGACAGATCGGCCATCGCATAATATGAGTTCTCCCATTGAGAGGAATTGTCGGTTATCTGATAGGTATCTACTGCGGAACCACCTGTTGGGCTTGCCTGATACTGTGAGTAAAATGTATTAAAACTGGCAATCCGTTGCGTATTTAAGCCCGCTTTCTGTGTAGAAGTGGACAGCAGCGAATTTATTGACGGCCTCGCAACGAGATTGGGATTTTCACCAAGATCAAATTGATCTTTACATCCCTGGCTTATTCCGACCACTCCAATCAACATGAATAGAATAGCTATCTTATTATATTTTTTCATTATAGTAATATCTTAAAATCCAACATTTAGTGATAACAGGAAGCTCCTTACAGCAGGATAGGTCATACCAGAAAACGCCTCAACATTAGATCCACTGTTTGTAGTAGTGCTTTCCGGGTCAAAACCGCTGTATTTAGTCCATAGTAACAGGTTGTTTCCAGTCACCGACAAGTTTGCATCTTTAATGAAGCCTCTCTGCAGCCAGTTTTTAGGCAGATCGTAACCTAATGATAAAGATCTCAACCTTACCCATGAAGCATCCTCAACGAAGTTTTCAGATACACCTCTGTCATAATATCTGTAATATCCATCCTGGTAGTCGAAACCGGTTTTAGGATCTATGCCTTGTCCTAACCACACCTCCTTAGTGTTAGGTGTTCCATTAGCTAACACTCCTTCGAAAAGACGGTAATCCATCCGGTTTTCTGTAGATTTAGCGATTCCGAAAGCAGAATAGTAGTTAGCTAATTGATTGTACCGGTCCTGACCGACACGAGCATCAACTAACATATTTAAGGAAACACCTTTATAACGAAAAGTATTGTTCCATCCGCCTATCCAATCAGGCTGCACATTGCCCAGTTTCTTTTGATCTGCTGTAGCGCCAAGTATTGGAAAGCCATTCGCTCCAATTAGTAATGGACGAGATGGATCACTTGCCTCTTTTGACTTATCTAACCCGGCAGCAATCTCCGCTGGAGTGAAATACCGCTTAAATTCCGTGCCGTACAATGTACCATAAGCCTCACCCGGAATTAGTTTCATGGTTACTGTAGCGTTAAGATAACCATGCTCAGAAGCGGCACTGATTTCAGTCAGATCTGGTCTGATAGATACAATTTTATTACGGTTAGCAGAATAGTTTAAGCTGGTTTCCCAGGAAAAATTATTTCCCTTTACAGGAGTACCTCTGAGTGTTAATTCAATACCTTTATTACGCATGCTGCCAGCGTTCACGGATGCTGTTGCATATCCCGTTGCCGAAGATACAGGCGCTTTAATGATCTGATCTTTACTTAGGGAATGATAATAATTTGCGTCAAATCCAACTTTCCCGTTTAAAAAGTTCATGCTCAGTCCACCTTCAAATGTATTTGTAAATTCTGGTTTAAGCTGAGGATCTCCCAATAAAGCAGGTCTGGTAAACCCTGTAGAACCAGGAGGTAAGCCAGTATAATTTGCGAAACCTCTGCTTGTTGCGTAGGGGTCGGCATCTTTTCCAATTTGAGCATACGAGAAATTAACTTTCCCGTAGCTTATTGCTGCTGGTAACCGAAAATGATCTGAGAAGATATAACTTACACTGGCTGATGGATAGAAAAAAGAATTATTGGGAGATTCCAATGAGGATGTAATATCGTTTCTGCCGGTTAAAGTTAAATAAAGGTACTTCCTAAAGTCTAATGATAGTTCACCAAAAACACCCATGAGCCGGTATTTTTCCTGGAAAGTGCCTCCTGTAAGTATTTTGGCATTACCTAGATTATAAAAGTCATATATTGTCAGATCAGCGCCTTCAGAAGCACTTCTGTAAGTGTTTCTGTCGTAATAATCATGTCCTACACGGAAAGTGCCACTGAGTGACTTAGAAACGTCGTGACTCAAACTTGCTATTAATGTACTGTTCAGGCCTCGGAAATTATTGCCATAAACGTTAACAAGCCCTAGTCCGGGCGCAGCACTAATACCGTTATCATTAACTAAGCGCTCGCCTACTAAGCCCTGAAAGCCTGGGGCTGTACCCAACCGGCTGTCACGATAAGTATCGATACCTGCCCGGTAAGAAACGTTGAGCCATTTCATAGGCTGATAAGAGAAATTAGCATTTCCTATCATTCTCAGAACATCATCCTTAAACCGGTTAGTTTCCGCTACATAACGAGGGTTGGTAGTACCTCCGTAAGATTTCATTGTTCCGTTTTCTAATCTGAAATCATTTACATCATGACGGCCTGACCAATAAATTAATCGCTCAACGTAAACTCCCGCATTAGAGCGATAACCGCCTGAATTGGTAACATTTAGAGATGCACCTGCATTAAATTTGTCACTTGGTTTAAAAGTGGTGTTTAATCGGCCCTGATAATTTTTAAAATTGGTAGAAGGCAGCACACCATTATGATTAAGTTGAGATACAGAAGTAAGAAAAGTCACTTTCTCTGATCCTCCGGACACGGTTATACCATTGCGAAACTGATTACCTGTCGTAAAGGCATCGCGCACATGATTATATAACTGGGCAGGATGGGTTGGATCTAATTTGATAGCTTCTGCAACTGTAGGACCCCAAGATGGCCAAAAATCATTCGAGTTGTATTTGCCTTTAAAGCCCTGAGAATAAGTACTTTGTATTTCAGGCATCGTGTTTACATTTTCAACACCGTAGGTGCTTTGGTAGTTTATTTTAATCGCTCCGGCTTTTCCGGATTTGGTATTAATTACAACTACCCCATTAGCGCCACGTAGCCCATATAATGCAGTAGCTGCACCACCACGAAGGATATTCATGGATTCAATGTCGTCGGGATTAATATCTACAGCCCGGTTACTCATACCTCTTGCAGCGGCACCAGATCCTTGTGTTGAAGTGCTGTTATCCATAAAAATACCGTCTATTACAAACAACGGTTGATTGTCACGGCTAGGATCAATTGAGTTAACTCCGCGAATCTGGATCCTGGCACCCTGACCCGGAGCTCCGCCCGTACTGCTGATAGTTACACCTGCAACTTTTCCCTGCAATGCGTTTACTATGTTTGCTTGTCTGTTTTCAGTTAGCGCGTCTCCGCTTACGGATTGAGCGGTATAGCCCAGGGAGCGTTGCTCACGCTTAATACCAAGAGCCGTTGTTACTACTACTTCTTCCAACTGCCTGCTGTCTGAAGCCATGGAAACATTAATTGTATTCTGATTACCAACACGTACCTCCTGTGCCGTAAATCCTATAAAACTAAATACCAAAACCGCATCTTCATTAGGTGCCTGAATTCTGTAATTTCCATTTGGGTCTGTGGTAGTTCCGGCATTGGTGCCTTTTACTTTGACACTTACTCCCGGGAGAGCTGTTCCGTCCTCGGCAATAGTAACTTTCCCATTTACAACTTTTTCCTGTGCATTAACAATTAAGGTGAAGAGTAGAAAAAGGGGTAAAAAAAACAGAGTAGAGATTTTTCTCATATTAAAACATGATTAATGGTGAATAACAAATGTAATTAGTATCAATGAATAAAAGTATCAATTTATTGCATATAAGTATCAGTAGTAGCATTTTATTTAAAATAAATTATAAGGTATTTTTCATTTGGGTCATCATATCCATTATTATATCATATTCAAACCCTCTGGAAGTAGCATATTGGCTGAGTTTAAAATTCTTTTTATAGGAATCTGATCCACCCAGGATACCGGATTTTTTTTCAAGTATTTTTTTAAGGGTTTCTAAATACTCATCTCCATCAATAGCGTTTAAAGCTTTCTGAATCAACTTTGGAGGTACAGCTTTTAATTTAAGGCCTTGTTTTATTTTGATTTTACCCCAATTTTTTATTCTGAACTTTCCCCGTGCATACGCAAAGGCAAAACGTTCTTCATTTAGAAAATTATCTTGTATCAGTTCACTGATCAGATTTTCCACGTCAGCCTGATGTAAACCCCAATTGTATAACCTGTCCCTCATTTCCTGGTGCGACCGTTCCTGGTAGGCACAAAAACCTTCTGCACGTTTTTTAGCTTCTGTTTTAGTAAGAACTTTAATTAGCGGTTTCTGATTAACTGACATACTGAAATGGAAATCCCTGTACAAATTTTAAAAATTTAATGATATTAGAACTACTATGAACCATATTTTATATCCGGTTGATCAAATAGCAGAAATTATACATGCTGAAGCATTTATAAACACTCCGGTGGCAAACATCAGAACCCTGATTATTGACAGTCGCAAAGTTTCAGATCAGCAATACGCATTGTTTTTTGCACTGGAAGGCCGTCGGGACGGGCACCTTTATATTGATGATTCCTATAAAGCAGGGATAAGAAATTTTGTAATCTCAGATTCTGAATTTAATAGGGATCCATTTCCTGATGCCAATTTTTTTATGGTTGAAAATACGTTACAGGCACTGCAAAACCTAGCCGGTCATCACAGGCGTCAGTTTGACTATCCTGTAATTGGAATTACCGGTAGTAACGGAAAAACTATTGTAAAAGAATGGCTGTATCAGTTATTAGCTGCCGAAAGCAATATTGTTAGAAGTCCTAAGAGCTATAACTCACAGGTAGGGGTTCCCCTATCCGTATGGGAGATGAACGAAGAAAATGACCTGGCCATTTTTGAGGTCGGAATTTCTAAAAAGGGTGAGATGGAAGCATTAGAAGAGATAATCAGGCCGACAATTGGTATTCTTACAAACATTGGTGAAGCTCATAAAGAAGGATTTGAAAATCTTGATGAGAAGCTGGAAGAAAAACTTAAACTTTTTAAAAACGCTGACTTGTTTATTTATTCCAGCAAGTATACTGATAATTTTGAAGGCGATCTGCCTGCTAAAGACAAATTTACCTGGTGTTACAGGGATAAAGCAGATCTGGAAGTATTTGATGATGAAGTACTGGAAGAAAAATTTCAGTTTTTGCGGGCTATGTATAACGGGGAAGACATTCAGTGTGCAATTCCTTTTACAGACTTTGCATCCATTGAAAACGGGATCATTTGCTGGGCTACACTTCTGGCTATGGGATATGAACCTGAACTGATTGATGCAAGACTGGAAAAGCTACAGCCCGTTCAAATGCGTCTCGAACTTAAAAACGGCATTAATAATTGCTCGATCATTGACGATTCATATTCCAGTGACGTATCCTCTTTGGCCATCGCTTTAGACTTCCTGAAACAACAAAATCAGCACCTGCGTCGTACCCTGATCTTATCTGATATTCCCGGGGCAGATGAATTGACTTATGATACAGTTGCCGGATTGCTGGAGAATAAGAGTGTTGACCATTTAATAGGAGTGGGAGCGAATATCTCTAAGTTTAAAGAGAAATTTTCTATTGAAAGCCGGTTTTATGTATCCACCGAAGAGCTTCTGGAAGATATTCCATCATTAAAACTATCTAACGAAACCATACTGATTAAGGGTGCCCGAAGCTTTGAATTTGAGCAATTAAGCCAGGCACTTACTCAAAAAGTGCATGAAACGGTTCTGGAAATTAACCTGAACGCCTTAGAATATAACCTTAACTATTATAAAACCAGGACTAAGCCCGGCGTAAAGGTAATGGCTATGGTAAAAGCTTTTTCGTACGGCAGCGGCAGCTTCGAAATTGCTAATTTGTTACAGTTTAACAAGGTTGATTATTTGGCCGTAGCCTATGCAGATGAAGGCGTGGCTTTAAGGCAGGCAGGTATAACTATGCCCATTATGGTAATGAGCCCGGATTTAATGGCTTTTGATATAATAATTGAAAATGAGCTCGAACCGGAGATCTATAGTTTCCGAATACTGAACCAACTGGAAGAAGCCCTTAACCGGAAAAATCGCGAAAAGTATCCGGTTCATATAAAATTTGATACCGGAATGCATCGCCTGGGCTTTAATGCCGATGAGGCAGATGAGTTGTTGAAGAGGATCAAGGCTTCAGAAGCCATTCAGGTAAAAAGTGTGTTCTCCCATTTAGTGGCAAGTGATGATAAAGCTCATGATGATTTCACACAAAAACAACTAGCAGCTTTCGAAGCTATTACACAAAAAATGAATTCCGAATTAGGATATAGTTTTATCAGGCACATAGCAAATACTGCAGCAACAAGCCGTTGGCCGGATGCACAGCTTGATATGGTTCGGTTAGGGATTGGAATATACGGAATAGACAGCACTCATGTGGATTCTCCTTTACAAACCGTAACTTCGCTCAAAACCAGTATTTCGCAAATCAGAGTACTGCAAGCCGGCGAAACTATCGGATATAGCCGCAACGGTAAGCTGGAAAAGGAAAGTAAAATAGCTACTGTTAAAATTGGCTATGCCGACGGGTATAACAGGGCATTAGGCAATGGTGTCGGTAAGATGCTGGTGCGCGGAAAAGAGGTTCCAACCATAGGCAATATATGTATGGATATGTGTATGCTTGACATTACCGGTGTTCATGCTGAAGAGGGTAACGAAGTGATTGTTTTTGGTGAACAGATTCGGGTTGAAGAACTTGCTCGTGCCTGCAATACCATTCCTTATGAAATTATTACGGGAATCTCACAACGGGTAAAAAGAATATACTTTTATGAATAACAATGAATAGGATTTTCAGGGCGCTGCTTAGATATATGGTTAAAGGGATGATTGTTGTAATCCCTTTGGGTGCAGCCATTTTTCTTATTGTATGGACTGTTGCAAAAATTGACACTTCACTTAATATGAGTGATGCGATATGGGTTGACCCAACTACCGGACAACCTATATATATACCCGGTCTTGGAATATTAACCGTTTTACTGATCATCCTGTTAGCCGGAATTATTGTAACCAATTTTATTACAGAACCTATTCGCAACTGGTTCGTACGATGGTTAAACCGGTTACCGCTATTTAATTTTCTTTATTCTTCTATTAAAGATCTTACTGAAGCTTTTGTGGGTGATGAAAAAAAATTCAGCGAACCTGTACTGGTAGAAATTAATGAATCCGGGATGAAAAAGATAGGCTTTCTTACCCAAAGGGATCTGTCGAAATTGGGTTTATCAGACCAGGTGGCGGTATATTTCCCCTTTTCATACTCCTTTGCCGGACAACTTGCTATTGTGAAAACAGATAAAGTAAAACCCCTGAATATGAATGGCAGTGAGGCTATGAAATTCGTGGTTTCAGGAGGAGTAACACATATATGATTAAAAGAGCGACGGCTGCTCCGCTTTTAATAATCTGAATTCTTCCAGCACATTCCATTGCTTCAGGTCATGTTTCAGCAGGCTGAAGCGTTCTGCCAGAAATTTTTTTTTAAATTTCTGGTCTTTATATTCCTCCCAGATTAATGGAAATACTTCAGGCAAAACATCCCGGTAGGCAATAGTAATATGGGGAATAAACGCCAGGCTACCTTTAGTTTCTTTAGGGTCTATACGGTGTTTGCGAAACACGGAAACAATGGATTGCCGAAGATCATTTAGTTCAGCACTTTTTAAAGCCCTGATGCATATAACCTGCGAGTTGAATTCATGGAAATTTTCCAGCTCCTGTGTAAAGGGCTTAACCGTGCGCCCTACTGATTTCATTAATTGGATAAATTTTTTTTCAAACGTTTCTTCCATGGAAATCGGGCGGTAAAGTGTAATGTGAACAGGATGTTTCAGCGCTTTATACACTTTAAATTTTTCGGAGCACTCTTTCCTGATCTCGTTTATCTGAGATGAAAGATCCGGAGGTGGGAGCAGAGCAAGCAGGTATAATGATTTCATAAATAAAATTACTAAAAATATTAGTATTATCTATGAAGAAAGAATTTCTTGTTCGATTGCCAACAGCCAAAATATGCGGAATATTTATCCTGTTATTGTCATTGTCATGCCGCTTATTACAATAGTGTATTTCTTTAAGGATTTTTCTGCAGGGCCTTTTTGCACCACTCCGGCAGTAGAAAATTCACTGTAATGTGCAGTGCACCTGAATATTCCCATATTAGGTAAATATTCAATACGTTCCTGTTGATGTGTGCACGCCACCTGCACCGCTGTAAATGAGGCAGGTTCGTTCGTGGCAGCAAGCCGCACGATTATTATGCCGTTAATGACCTTTGAATCGCCCACATTTTTAATGTCAGTGTTCAAATTTAAAGTTGTATTAACATTAGTTGGAGGTGGTGTTACTGTGCCGGAACCTGAACTGGGTGTCAGGTCATCTCCCTTACCACAAGATGCAAGGCAACCGGTGCATACCGCGGCAAAGCCGATTCCAAAAGTGGCTAAAAATTCATCTCTCTTCATAGTTGTTTTCCTTATAGGAAGTTTAGCCTGTTACTGTCATTGTACTTCCTGAAATTGCTATGTTATAGACTTTTAGATTAGTTTTTGCCAGTGATCCCGGTTGCACCACGCCTGATGAACTAAATTCGCTTCCGTGGAGCAGGCACTTGAATCTGCCCAAATTCGGACTATTCTATAGGAAACTGTTCATGTGTACATGCTACCTGCACCGCAGTAAAAGAGGCCGGTGCATTAGTTGCAGCCAGGCGTACAACTATAACCCCACTAATTACCTTGGAATCGCTTACGTTTCTAATGTCTGTATTTAGATCCAAAGTGAAATTTGTAGTTGAACCTGGAAGCACATTCTCATCGCCTTTGCTGCATGAGGTAAGGCAACCGGTGCATACAGCAGCCAGGCCAATACCGAAGGTGGTTAAAAATTCATCTCTTTTCATGAAATTGGGTTATGTTATATAGTCATATTTTACTGATGCCGTACATTCCCGGGTTATTTCGCCTTTTTCCCAAAAGCAGGTCACTAATCTTACATCATCTTAACCCTTTATGGTCATCGTAGTCCCTGAAATTGCTATGTTATAAACTTTAAGATTGGTTTTTGCATCAAACCCTGGCTGTACTACACCAGCAGTAGAAAATATGCTACCGTGATTCGGACAAACGAAGTTTCCTTGAGATGTATTAAATATTACAGACGTGCCCTGATGTGTACATGCCACCTGTACCGCTGTAAAAGAAGCAGGTACATCAGTTGCAGCAAGACGTACGATTATTATACCATTTAATACCTTTGAATCACCTACATTTCTAATGTCTGTACTTAAGTTTAAGGTCGTATTTGCATTTGTGGGTGGAGGTGTTACGATGCCCGGCCCCGGGGTAGGTGCAGGGTCATCTCCTTTGCCGCATGATGCAAGGCAACCGGTGCATACAGCAGCCAGGCCAATACCGAAGGTGGTTAAAAATTCATCTCTTTTCATACTATTAGTTTTTAGGTTTATATAAAGTGAACATTCTTGATATGGTAAATCCAAAACGGTATTGACCGTCGCTCCAGGAAGATGTAGAGTTGGGAATAAAGTTATTTTCTACTATGGCCTTTGCATTAACGAATATTAAGGTGAATACGTGTCCGCCGGTCTCAATCTCAACTCCCATACCCAGTGGCGAAGAAAAATTCATATTGGTATTGTTATCCCGGTAAGGAGAAAAAACCTGGTAGTAATCCAGAACAACTCCAAATCGTTTGGTAAACTTGTACCTTCCGGCAAAGCCGAGGGCAAATAATCCTTCTTCATCTCCCCCGGGTGCTACCAGGTTTCTTTTCAGAAAAGAAGGTGCCACCTGCAGCGATAAATTAGGTGAGAACTTACGCGACAATATAGCTTGAGCAAAATAAGAGAACCGGTTGGAGTAGTCATCAAATACGGTTGTGTTTACTCTGTAGGGAGTAAAACCAGTTT
Organism: Sphingobacteriaceae bacterium; assembly: GCA_035575925.1. Classification (GTDB taxonomy): domain Bacteria; phylum Bacteroidota; class Bacteroidia; order Sphingobacteriales; family Sphingobacteriaceae; genus DASWTL01. The sequence goes on along the minus strand of DATLXK010000012.1, from coordinate 1,493 downwards.
TTGCAAGTACGCTTATGGCAATCGGACTTTTCTGAGTTTGCTGAAGTAAGGCATATTTCAGTTGCATGTCCAGTAATTGCTCATATTTACTTCTTCCGAAAGAAATACTTAACCGATCGCTGATGCCGTATTCAAAATCAATATAGATATCACTTGAGTTATCCAGGCCCAATAAGGTTTTTGAACCGCCGTCTGTACCGCCAATATCTCCAAACCGGTGTACTACTTTAAAGTCCATATCATGCTTTTTAACCATGGTAGTAGTTTGAGACAATATAAGCCTGCTAGATTTGAATGTGGCTATTACAGGCTGATCCGGACTGTCATTTTCGAGGGCACGCATTAATGAATCCGTAGATTGACTAAAAGACAACTGGTAAACGAAGAAAAATAAAATGCATAATAGAAGTTGCTTCATATAGAATTGGTTTGAGGATTATTGTGATATATAAGTACTATTGATTGTAATCCTTATGTTTTCGGCAATTTTTTGAAATACGATCTGTGGAATTTTGATGTTATGATCTTTGCATTTAACATCAAAAACTGAACTTAATGAAATTTTCTTATCCTGAACCTTCATTATTCCTTTTACCGATCGCTGGCGTTTTACTCCATGTACATCAAGTTCTCCGGTTACATTTACCGGATATTCCCCGTTTTTTTCCATATTAATGGGTTCCGCAATTTTTCCTTTAAATTTAGCATGCGGGTATCTTTCACTTTCCATATAATTTTCATTGAAATGTTCCTGCATAAGTCTTTTATTGAATTCTAATGATCTGATAGGAATCACAAATTGCAATTCACCTGATATTGGATTCAGAACAGAGATCCCTGTTCCAGATTTAGCTTCAATATTCTCCAGAGGGGCTTCTGAAAACAAAGTTGTTTTTACATTTTTACAGATTAGTAAGGTGTTCTTATCTAATGATGTATTCTGAAAAAATAAGATTAAAAGAATTATAAGTGGCATAATTAGTAACTTTTAGAGGGTAAATTAAATTTTAATGAGGTGACTACACCCGGTAGATAATAATTTCATATTATCATATTCGATATCTGTTACACCTGTAGAAAACTTATATTTTTAAATAGCATGTAATTAATTAATTAATATACTTACGCTTAATCTGCCTAGGTTGGTTTTAAAACTATTATCCGGATCTGTAAAAAGTGACCAAGAGAGTGGGCTTCCGGGACGTCAATGATTTTATCAGGATTTTCCAATCACTTTGTTTATGTTAATATTCATTGCTGTCCGGTAAAAGAATAAAGTTATAAAAAACGAAGGCCGTGTCCTATTAGAGAGATGATTTTTAGATTTTGGTAAAAGAACCTCCCCCTATGTCTGAAACAGGGATAATTGTTCTTGATTGAGATTGTTTAAATCGCCCCAGTGACCATCCGGGTTTTTCAGGAATTTAAACAGATCAAGATAGGTCATTAAATGATACCGGATTACGGACATCATGTTAGAGAATGCCCATTTT
>DATLXK010000011.1:0-21304 GCA_035575925.1 Sphingobacteriaceae bacterium | reverse complement strand
AGACACCGATCAATGGGAAACTTTATCACCAATCTACTTTCCGGATTGATTGCATACAGCTTCTTTCCTAAAAAACCGGCCATCAAATATGATACTGATTCCTCAATACAAATTGCCCTGTTTTAAATCGAACTCAGGTTAATAAGTTAAATTTCATGTTTATCTAAGTTATGAATATTTCTTATTTACCATTGTTGATAATGAAGATCAATTGGGATGTAATTACATATTCCTCCGATATTGTCCACCCACCTCATATAAAGCATGCGAAATCTGCCCCAGGGAACAAACCTTACTTACCTCTACCAAGCTTTCAAAAATATTCTCCCCTTCAACCGCTGCTTTTTGAAGGTTTTTCAACAGCTCAGCAGACTGATCTGAATTCCTGATCTGGAAAGCTTCAAGGTTTTTAATCTGTAATTGTTTCTCATCCTCAGTAGCTCTGATTACTTCAGATGGTACGATAGTAGGGGATCCGTTTTTATTTAAAAATGTGTTCACACCAATTATAGGATATTCACCGGTATGCTTTAACGTTTCATAATACAGCGACTCTTCCTGTATTTTTCCCCGCTGATACATGGTTTCCATAGCTCCCAGTACACCGCCGCGATCATTAATACGTTTAAATTCTTCCAGTACTGCATGTTCAACCAGGTCAGTAAGTTCCTCAATTATAAATGCTCCCTGAAGCGGGTTCTGGTTTTTAGCCAAACCCAGCTCCCGGTTAATAATTAGCTGAATTGCCATTGCTCTGCGCACGGATTCCTCTGTGGGAGTAGTAATTGCTTCGTCATATGCATTGGTGTGAAGTGAATTACAATTATCATATATAGCATACAAGGCCTGTAACGTAGTCCGGATATCATTAAAATCAATTTCCTGTGCGTGTAATGATCTGCCGGAGGTTTGAATATGATATTTTAATTTTTGGGAACGATCATTCCCTTTGTATTTATATTTAATGGCTTTGGCCCAGATCCGTCTTGCAACACGACCTATAACCGAGTATTCGGGATCGGTTCCGTTTGAAAAAAAGAAAGATAAATTCGGTGCAAAATCATCAATATGCATCCCCCGGCTTAAATAGTATTCTACAAATGTGAACCCGTTACTTAACGTAAAGGCTATTTGCGAAATCGGGTTTGCGCCGGCTTCTGCAATGTGATAGCCCGATATGGAAACAGAATAAAAGTTCCGTACCTTATTATCTATAAAGTATTTTTGAATATCACCCATCATACGCAACGCAAATTCAGTAGAAAATATACAGGTGTTTTGGGCCTGGTCTTCTTTTAAGATATCAGCCTGAACAGTGCCACGAACGGATGAAATAGCATATGATTTGATTTTAGAATACACATCCGCAGGTAAAACCTGGTCTCCGGTTACACCAAGCAGCATTAAGCCTAATCCATTATTTCCTTTAGGCAGATCCTCGTTATAATAAGGCCGAACAGTGTTTTTGTCCTGATATATTTTGTTGATCTTCTCTTCAATTTCTTTCTCCAGATTATGCTCAATAATATATTTTTCGCATTGCTGATCAATTGCCGTATTCATGAAAAATCCCAGCAGCATGGGTGCCGGGCCGTTAATAGTCATAGATACTGATGTTGAAGGATGGCAAAGGTCAAATCCGGAGTACAGCTTTTTAGCATCATCTAATGTGGCAATACTTACACCGGAGTTGCCAATTTTTCCATAAATATCAGGCCTGATATGCGGGTCCTCACCATATAGAGTTACAGAGTCAAATGCGGTTGATAACCTATGTGCTGGCTGATCAAGTGAAACGTAATGAAAACGCTTGTTTGTGCGCTCCGGTCCACCCTCACCCGCAAACATCCTGGTTGGATCTTCCCCTTCACGTTTTAATGGGAATACACCGGCAGCAAAAGGGAACTCACCAGGTACATTTTCAGTAAGCAGCCATCTTAACACATCGCCCCATGCCTCATATCTTGGTAATGAAATTTTGGGAATTCTGAGTTTTGAAAGCGATTCATAGAAAAGTGATTGCCTGATCTCTTTATCCCTTACTTTAAAAACAAATTCATCAGCCTGATATTTTTTAATGGTATCTGGCCATTCGCGTAAAAGCCTGCGACATTCGCCGTCTAATTTTTCTTCCAATTGAGTATAAGCCTCACCCAAGCCTTCTCCCAGAGAGAGCGTTTTAGTTTCTTCAGCTAAATCCAGAACACCTTTTATCCGGAACATTTGCTGCGCAATTTTACATTGCTCATCTACCCAGTTAGCATAATCCTGGTTGCCTTCAGCAATTTCAGCGAGATAACGCGTACGATCAGGAGGAATGATATAGATCTTTTCAGATTGCTCCCTGGTTAATTCCATCTTCGCTTTATAATCCGCACCTGTTTTTTTCCTGATAGTGGTCATCAATGCAGAAAACAGGTTATTCATTCCCGGATCATTAAATTGGGATGCCATGGTACCAAAAACAGGCAAATCATCATCAATTGCGTCGAATAGATGATGATTCCGTTTATATTGTTTCCTCACATCCCTGATAGCATCCAAAGCACCGCGTTTGTCAAATTTATTAATCGCCACCAGGTCGGCGAAATCCAGCATATCAATCTTTTCCAATTGAGTTGCTGCTCCAAATTCCGGCGTCATTACATATAATGAAACATCACAATGTTCCGTAATCTCCGTATCGGACTGGCCAATTCCTGAAGTTTCTACAATAATGAGGTCGTATCCCGCAGCTTTACATATATCAATAGACTCCTGAACATATTTTGAAAGTGCAAGATTCGCCTGCCGGGTAGCCAAAGAGCGCATGTACACCCTCGGGTTATTAATGGAGTTCATCCGGATACGATCTCCCAATAATGCTCCCCCGGTTTTGCGTTTGGATGGATCAACCGAAATAATGGCAAGTGTATTATTGGTTTCAATCAAAAAACGTCTTACCAGTTCATCTACCAGGGATGATTTACCGGAACCACCTGTTCCGGTTATTCCCAGAACCGGTATAGGTCTTTCTCCTATAATTTTTTTTACTTCTTTCAGAAAGTTTTCTGCCTGCGCAGGATAGTTTTCTACTACTGTGATGGCTGCCGCAATTGAAGGGATATCTCTCCCGGATATTCCAGTGATCTCACCGTTTAATTTGGTTTTTGTAGGGAAATCACTTTTTTCCAGCATGTCATTGATCATGCCCTGTAATCCCATGTGCCGGCCATCATCAGGAGAATAGATCCGGGTGATTCCATAATCCTGCAGCTCCTGAATTTCAGATGGTAAAATAACACCACCGCCACCGCCAAAAATTTTAATGTGAGGTGCACCACGTTCTTTGAGCAGATCAAACATGTATTTAAAATACTCCGTATGCCCGCCCTGGTATGATGTCATTGCTATGGCCTGCACATCTTCCTGTATTGCGCAATTAACCACTTCATCAACAGATCGGTTATGACCCAGGTGAATTACTTCCGCACCTGAAGATTGCAGGATACGGCGCATAATATTTATAGATGCGTCATGCCCGTCAAATAATGCTGCGGCGGTTACAAAACGTATTTTATTTTTTGGCTTATAAATGTCTGTGGCTTGCATTTATCAGGGTTTAGTACTTGGCAAATTTACTAAAAATTGAGAGGCTATTGTAAGAGCAGAAAACAGTATAAAACAAAAAGAGAGAAGATCGCTCTTCTCTCTTTTTGAATGTGATATGAATTGATCAGATCAGTTCCTTATCATCCGTATTTTCCTCTTGGGAGTTTGGTTTGAATTTCTGTTCAGCATTTCTTTCAGAAAAATTCCCCGATTGTCCCTCCTGTTTATCGGTTAATCCCTGTTCATCAGAATTGCCATCGTAGTGTTCCTTTTGTGGGTTGTTTCTGCCGGATGTTTGATCATCCTGATAGCCTTTTCCAGGAGAACCTTCCGATCCTTGTGCCCAGTTATTATCTGTTTCCCTTTTCGATTGGCCGTAGGTTTCTGAATTTTCAGTTTGGTTATATCCCTCCTGGCCGGTTTCACGCTCCCGTGCCAAGCCTTCATTATCAGAGTAGGCTTCAGGCTGTTCATCAAGAGCGCCGCTTCCTTTTTCAGCTGTAGTTCCAAACTGGCCGTTTTCATCAGGATTTTGATTTACTTGATTTTTTCCGGCAGCTTCTTCACGGCCTATATTGCCATTATTGTTTTGATCTTGTTTTTGATTTTCAGTATGATCAGAGTCGTGACCTTGTCCGCTCTTTTTGTCCCAATTTTGTTCCATGTTTTCTTTTTAAGATTAAATAGATTGTTACAGATGCTCTGTAATTAAAGAACAACGGGTTACCTGATTAGTTTGAGGCAGTAATTATGCTTTGTTTAGAAAAAAGGGTATAGGAATGGTATCTTTGTAAAAAGAAGTAAAGTTGGGCACACCGGTAGATTTTGGTCATAAGAATTACAATTATTACGGAGCATATCTTTGTAAAAAATACGATGGTAAACGCGTATTTAAAATAATTGTAGATGCAGGATTTACCTGTCCTAATCGTGACGGTAGCAAGGGATACGGAGGTTGTACGTATTGCAATGTTGATTCTTTTACACCGGAATTATCACGTAAGCTTCCAACGATGAAGGAGCAAATTGAGCAGGGAATGGAGCGTGCTATAAAAGGATATGCCGCAGAAAAATTTATTATCTATTTTCAGCCTAATACTAATACCTATGCACCTGTACATTATTTGAAAGAGCTTTATGATGAAGCGTTAAGCTATAATACCGAAAATATTGTCGGGCTTTCAGTAGGGACTAGACCGGATTGTATCGATTTTGAAAAGATTGCATTACTTGAAAGTTATTCTAACCGCGTCGATGTAGACCTTGAAATGGGAATGGAATCCATTTATGATGAAACTCTTGCACAAATAAACCGCGGTTGTACACATGCAGAGCTTGAAAAAACGTTAACACTGGCAGGTTCTGCCAATCTGGATATCTGTGTACATACTATCTTTGGTTTTCCATGGGAAACCAAAGAAATGATGCTCCGGTATGCGGATGAGATCAATAAATTTCCACAGATAAAGTTTGTTAAACTCCATCATCTTCATATCGTTGAGGGCTCTATTATGGGTGTGAAATATAAAAAAGACCCATTCCACGTATTTACTCTTGAAGAGTACACTAATTTCCTTTGTGACTTCTTACCTCTGCTCCGCCCTGATATAGTTATTCAGAGATTGTTTGGCATTGCTGATTATGATCTGCTGATAGCTCCCAACTGGAGCAGGAAAAAGGCCGAAATCCAAACTTATATTGATAAAACAATCGAAAATCGTGGCATTAGTCAAGGTTCTTCATTGATTCAGCCCTCCACGACTATTTTTTCGTAAATCATAGTTCATTTTCTCCTGAATTTAGCTGTTTTTTTAATTAACAGGTATAATTAGGATCCTGATGATTACTATCTCCGCTTTTTTACGATAATTCGACAATAAATTTATATAATTAACTTGATTGTTGGGTATTTTATTTGTGATTATCGTGAATTTTTATCGTTAAATATTAAAATATTAATAAAAAATGATGTATTTATTGTAATATTATATACATTGTTATTATAATATTATAATTTTATTGAAATAATGCTAAAAATATAGTGTATATATAAGATATTGTGTTCAAATAGTTAAATTTGTGTTAATAAATTATCAATATTTATAAAAATCAACTAAAAATGAACAAAATCACTGTAAAACAGATAGCGCCCTTCGCCGTTTTGGCTATGGTAGCTATTTCTGCAATTTTTATCCCCTCTATTACCATATATGCTGGTAAAGAATACGTCGGGGCTGACATTGCATGGATCCTTGTAGCAACAGCACTGGTATTTTTAATGACCCCGGGTCTTGCATTTTTCTACGGTGGTATGGTAAATCGTAAAAATGTAATCTCGACGATGATTAAAAGTGTAGTTGCTGCTGGAGTAACTACCATTCTGTGGGTAACCATAGGTTTCAGCCTTTCCTTTGGAAAATCCATTGGAGGTTTTATAGGCGACCCTTCCACATTTTTATTTTTTAAAGATGTGAGCTCCGGAGCGCCGTGGAGCCCTGCTCCAACCATACCGCTAACATTATTTGCTACTTTTCAGTTAATGTTTGCCATAATTACACCCGGTTTGGTTGTTGGAGCAGTAGCGGAACGTATACGCTTTACTTCTTATATACTTTTTATTGCCCTTTTCGGAATATTTGTTTATTTCCCGTTAGCTCACTGGACATGGCACCCTGAAGGTATCCTGTTTAAAATGGGAGTATTCGATTTTGCAGGCGGTACTGTGGTGCATATTTCTGCAGGCTGTGCAGCATTAGCGGGTGCATTGGTTTTAAAACGCAGAAAAGTGCATATGGAAAAAAGAGAAATACCTCCTGCAAACATACCTTATGTATTAATAGGTACCGGATTACTATGGTTTGGCTGGTTTGGCTTTAATGCCGGATCTGCTTTGGGGGCTAACGGGCTTGCAGTTTCTGCTTTTGCAACTACTAATGCTGCTGCTGCCGCTGCCGGATTATCCTGGATGTTCTTTGATGTGATCAGAGGTAAAAAACCATCGGTATTGGGTTTTTGCATAGGAGCAGTAGTTGGTCTTGTGGCAATAACGCCAGGCGCAGGACTGGTTGCCATTCCTCAAAGTATTTTCATCGGATTTATAGCCGCAATCATTTCTAACATGGCAGTTTCTTTTAAGTCAAAAACTTCATTAGATGATACATTAGATGTATTTCCATGTCATGGTGTTGGTGGTATAGTGGGAATGCTTTTAACGGGTGTTTTCGCAACCAAAACCGTAAATGCAGCTGGTGCTGATGGCTGGTTTTATGGAGATCCTGCTTTTTTCTTTACCCAGTTAAAAGGTGTTGCTATTGTGGTTGCATATAGCTTTCTTGTATCATTCGTCATTTTTAAAATTATCAACCTGATCCAACCAATTCGTGTATCACAGGAAGATGAGGAAGTGGGGCTGGATCAAAGTCAGCATAATGAAAAATATATGCAGGGAACTTTGCTGGTTAGCGAGAATGGTATTGTTGTAGAAAAAGAAGTAAAAGTTTACGAGAAGGATATATACGAAGAAAGTTAATCAGTCCTGAATCAATCAATCACCTTATTTAAATAAATGTTAATGGTAAAAAGTATCCTAACTATCGCTATCCTGATTTTAACTGGTATTATAACTTATGCCCAGGAATCCACAAATCCTTTGTCAATTTCAGGTTCAGTGGATACGTATTACAAGTACGATTTTTCAGAGTTTAAAACTGCAACCGGATCTTCAAACATCCCAACAAGTTTCGCAAACGAGCAGAATTCCATTTCTTTAGGAATGCTTGATGTAATATTAAAAAAATCTGCAGGCAAGGCTTCTTTTGTTGGAGATGTTTCTTTCGGCTCAAGAGGGCAGTATCAATCTATACCAAATGGAAATGGAGACGCGGGGAATGCTTCGAACAGTTTTCATCTTCAAAATCTGTACGCAACGTATGCATTTTCTGATAAATTCTCATTAACTGCAGGCTACATGAGCACTTTTATTGGCTATGAAGTAATATCTCCGGTTGGTAATTTTAATTATTCTACCTCTTATATGTTTACCAACGGGCCTTTCCAGAATGCAGGAATAAAGGGAAATTTTACTTTCTCTGACAAGGTTGGTTTAATGATAGGATTATTTAATGACTGGAATACGTACCAAGATCTAAATGGTGTTTCTCATTTTGGGGCACAATTGTCACTCACTCCTGTTGAAGGGTGGACAGCCAATCTAAACGTACTGACAGGCAAAGGAGTAGCCGGGTCGGCAAGTTATGGATCAGGAACAATTCTTGACCTGACTACAGCATACCAAATTACTGAAGGATTTAAATTAGGGCTAAATGCCGCAGACTATACATTGCCTGATGATAATGGTGGATATAGCGGTATTGCATTATATCCTCAGATTGCCTTGTCGAGTGGATTTGTTTTAGGTGCAAGAGGGGAATATTTTAATTTCAAAGATGCGGGGACAACCACCGGGGCGTCAATACGTAGTTTAACCCTGTCAGGAAATATTAAGGCCGGGCCTTTATCATTAATTCCTGAAGTAAGGGTTGACAATAATGATGCTGCCCCTTTCTTTAAAAATAACCTTTCAGGAACAAAATCAGCCTCGCAGTTTTCTCTGGCTGCAGTCTATGCTTTTTAATAAATATTAAATCAAGTGCCGGTAAATTTTATCGGGCACTTCTTTTATTGAACCATTTTATTGGCACAAGTTGAGCTGGCAAAAGCTTCGGGTTTGGCTTTAAATACAAATCCCATACTTAAAATGTATCCCATAGCTTCGTGCAGAGCCTGGTTGGATTTAAACATAGGGTTAGTATTTATATCTGCGTGCACTTCCAGATCAACATCATAAAGATCTAATAAATCACATAAAGTATAAGCGATTTCAATAGATTTTTGAACTTCTGTTAACATTCTTTCCTTAATGCTCATCTTTCTTGAACTGCGTTCCTGATGAATAAACATAAATGCACCTTTCTTTTCACGTAAAAAAACGATAACAGTTGCAAAGTCAGTCATTGCACCCTTAACCTGCGAATCTGTTCCAATACAAACCTTAAGCTTGTTTCCTAAAAGCACTTCGCGTTCAATTGCCTGCTCAACTTCAGCAAGAATTGGATTTTGAATAATTTCACCGTTAAATTTTTTCCACGTCATAACAGTCAGATTTATTAATAATGGCTTGCTGATGAGGTTATTAATAAAGATATACGTAATAGGTTCATGAACCGTATCTCAATCATTATTTATTTGTTAACATTTCGACAATGAGTATTAAAAAAATGAATCTTTTATAAAAAACCTGCGTATAAGAGCTAACGTGTAAAACTTACCGCTATGAAAAGATTAGCATTTAGCTTATTAGTATTCTCCCTGATATTGATTGGTGCCTGCAAAAAGGACACACCATTAGAAAAACCCATTAATATTCAGGAAATCATGAATGTTGAATATGGGCCTGACCCAAGCCAGAAGTTAGATGTATATTTTCCTGAAACCCGCACGGCAAAAACAAAAACCATTGTATTTGTACATGGTAAGTCATGGCACGAAGGCGATAAAAGCAGATTTACAGATCTGGCCAAGTTTTTCAGGGATAAAGGATATGCCACTGTGACAATCAACTATCATTTAGTACATCATTCTGCTAGCACAGCACATAATTCGGCTAACACATTAAATCATGTTAATAGCACAGTACAGCATCATCAGGTGAATGACTTGGGCAGGGCAATCGACTTTTTAGTTTCAAAGGCAGTTGAATGGAAAATTTCTCCGGAAAATTTCGGAATAGTGGGAGATGATACCGGCGCACACATTGGATTGTTATATACGTATGGCTTTAATACAAAAAATAAAGTAAAAGCTGTTGTATCTATGGCAGGCCCCACTAATTTAACCGATCTGATAAATGAAGATTCAAATAATTCATCAATAGAGTGTTTTGTGGGTTCCACTCTTCAAGCTAATCCAACAGCTTATCGAAATGCGAGCCCTATTTTTCACGTAAAATCCACATCTAAACCTACGCTGCTATTTCATGGGAAAAGAGATAATATAGTTCCGGAAAAACAAGCCAGGGATTTGAAAGCCAAACTAGATGAGTTTCAAATTCCTAATAAGCTTGTGGTTTATGAAGATACTGGGCATGAAGTTTTAAACGTAAATCACTTAGCATCTTTTGTAGGCGATGTGGAGCTGTTTTTTAAAGAAAATATAAAATAATTCAGCCAATATCATCCTACAAGCTTTTTATATCTTATTCTGTGCGGCGTAATGTCACCAGTCCTTTTCTTGCGGTTCTCTTCGTATTCTGAATAGTTTCCTTCGAAAAAATACACCTGAGAATCACCCTCAAAAGCCAGAATATGGGTGCAGATACGATCAAGGAACCAGCGATCGTGAGAAATTATTACAGCACATCCGCCAAAATTTTCCAAGCCTTCTTCAAGCGCACGCAGCGTGTTTACATCAATATCATTGGTAGGCTCATCCAGTAATAATACATTGGAGCTTTTCTTTAAAGTTATGGCAAGATGTACCCGATTACGCTCTCCACCTGAAAGAACATCTACTTTTTTCTGCTGATCTGCACCATTGAAATTAAACTTTGATACATACGCCCTCGAGTTTACCGGCTTGTTTCCTAAAAGGATAGTTTCTTGTCCGTCAGTAATATTTTCCCATACTGATTTCTTATGATCAAGGTCATCATGCATTTGGTCAACGTATCCCAATGCTACCGTTTCTCCAACTCTAAAACTTCCGGCATCGGGTTGTTCTTGTCCTGTAATGAGCCTGAACAAGGTTGTTTTGCCGGCACCGTTTGGCCCGATAATGCCCACAATTCCTGCTGGAGGGAGCGAAAAATTCAGATTTTCAAATAAGATTTTATCACCGTAAGCTTTTGTAACATTTTGAACCTCAATTACTACATTTCCCAATCTGGGGCCTGGGGGAATAAAAAGCTCAAGTTTATCTTCCCGTTCCTTTGTTTCTTCAGAAGCTAGTTTATCATAGTTGCTCAAGCGGGCTTTTGATTTGGCATGGCGTGCTTTAGGTGCCATACGCACCCATTCCAATTCACGCTCCAGTGTTTTCTGACGCTTACTTTCGGTTTTTTCTTCTTGTGCAAGGCGTTTGGACTTTTGATCAAGCCATGATGAATAATTGCCTTTCCATGGAATTCCTTCTCCGCGGTCAAGCTCTAAAATCCAACCCGCTACATTATCTAAAAAATACCGATCGTGTGTTACTGCAATTACAGTCCCTGAATATTGCTTTAAATGTTGCTCCAGCCAATCGATACTTTCAGCATCCAGATGATTTGTTGGTTCATCTAATAGTAAAACATCCGGCTCCTGTAATAATAAACGGCATAACGCGACACGGCGTCGCTCGCCTCCTGACAAAGTGGCTATTTTTGTTTCGGGTTCAGGACAACGTAAAGCATCCATTGCTCTTTCTAATTTGCTGTCCAATTCCCATGCATTTGTAGCATCAATCTTGTCCTGTAGTTCTCCCTGGCGAAGTAAAAGCTTATCCATTTCGTCGGCGTTCTCGTATACTTCCGGTAACCCGAACTTCTCATTAATTTCCTCATACTCTTTAAGGATAGAAATAATACCGGCGACGCCTTCCTCAACTATCTCACGTACAGTTTTATCCACGTCAAGTTTAGGTTCCTGATCCAGATAACCCACTGTATAACCAGGAGCGAATACTACCTCGCCCTGATAGGATTTATCCAAACCTGCTATAATCTTTAATACAGATGATTTACCTGACCCGTTCAGGCCAATGACGCCTATCTTTGCTCCGTAAAAGAAAGAGAGGTAAATATTTTTTAAAACTTGTTTCTGGGGCGGGTAAATCTTATTTACTCCTGCCATTGAAAAAATTATCTTTTCGTCTGACATCAATTTCGTATAATGAACGCACAAATATCGCGTTTTAAATCACAGTGAAATAATAATTATTAAGTTTGGAAGGATGAAGACTTTTTCAACTAAAATGGCGTAATTGTTGATAACTTGTTATAACAGGCGTCTTAGTTTAAAAAAAACAAATTGATAGATTAGGACATTCAAAACCAAGAAAGGTATATAAATGGAAGCTAAATTTTCACCACGGGTTAAAGATGTAATCTCATACAGCAGGGAAGAAGCTTTACGATTGGGACATGACTATATAGGAACAGAACACTTATTGCTTGGCCTCATCAGGGAAGGTGATGGTATGGCTATTAAAATTTTAAAAGGCTTGGGCGTAGATACGGCCAGGCTTCGGCGATCAGTTGAGGACGCTGTTAAAGGAACCTCTAGTACTACTGTCAATCTGGGTAACATTCCGTTAACCAAACAGGCTGAAAAAGTATTAAAGATTACTTACCTGGAAGCAAAGATTTTTAAAAGCGAGGTAATAGGAACCGAGCATTTATTGCTATCAGTACTGCGTGACGAAGAGAATATCGCCTCTCAGATATTGTTGCAGTATAATATTAACTACGATATTTTCAAAGCAGATGTAGAGCAAAGCAAAGAGACTTTCAGAGACGAGGCATCGGGTTCTGCAGCTGGAGATGATGATTTTAGAGAGGAAGAAAGCTTTAACCAGCCTAAAAAAGTATCTGATATTAAATCTAAAACTCCTGTGCTGGATAATTTTGGCCGCGACCTTACCAGGGCGGCTGAAGATGGAAAACTTGATCCTATTGTTGGACGTGAAAAGGAAATAGAGCGCGTATCGCAGATTCTATCGCGCCGTAAAAAGAATAACCCCATATTAATTGGTGAGCCTGGTGTAGGTAAATCAGCAATTGCTGAAGGTTTAGCGTTACGAATAGTTCAACGAAAAGTTTCACGTGTGTTATTTAACAAAAGGGTAGTAACTCTGGATCTTGCATCACTGGTTGCAGGCACAAAATACCGCGGACAGTTTGAAGAACGAATGAAAGCTGTGATGAACGAGTTGGAAAAATCTCCTGACGTAATTTTATTTATTGATGAATTACATACTATAGTTGGTGCAGGCGGCGCTTCAGGATCACTTGATGCATCTAATATGTTTAAACCTGCATTAGCCAGGGGTGAGATTCAGTGCATTGGTGCAACAACACTTGATGAGTATCGCCAGTATATTGAAAAAGATGGTGCCTTAGACCGTCGCTTTCAAAAAGTAATGATTGAACCAGCAACTCCGGACGAAACTGTCGAGATATTAAATCGTATTAAAGAAAAATATGAAGAACACCATGGTGTAACCTATACTGATGAAGCTATTAAAGCGTGTGTTGCTTTAACATCAAGGTATATTACGGATCGTTTCCTGCCTGATAAGGCAATTGATGCATTGGATGAATCCGGATCACGGGTACATCTTACCAATATTCATGTTCCTCAAACCATTATTGACATTGAACAAAAGATAGAAGAAATAAAGGTTGAGAAGAATAAAGTGGTTCGCAGTCAGAAGTATGAGGAAGCTGCAAAGTTAAGAGATACTGAGAAAAATTTATTAGAAGAGCTTGATCGGGCTAAAGTGGCGTGGGAAGCAGAAACCAAAACAAAACGGTATACTGTTAGTGAAGATAATGTGGCCGAAGTGGTTTCAATGATGACTGGTATACCTATTCAACGGGTTGGGCAAACGGATAGTCAGAAATTACTTAATATGCCCGAGACTATTCAAAGCAAGATTATAGGGCAGGATGAAGCGGTAAAAAAATTAACCCGGGCTATTCAGCGTACACGTGCAGGTCTAAAAGATCCAAAAAAACCGATCGGATCCTTCATTTTCCTTGGACCAACAGGAGTTGGTAAAACGGAATTAGCGAAAGAACTTGCTCGTTTTATGTTTGATAGCGAAGATTCCCTCATACAAATTGATATGAGTGAGTACATGGAAAAATTCGCTATATCAAGATTAGTTGGTGCGCCTCCGGGATACGTTGGTTATGAAGAGGGTGGGCAGTTAACTGAGAAAGTGCGGCGGAAACCATATGCTGTAGTTTTACTTGACGAAATTGAAAAAGCGCACCCTGATGTGTTTAATATTTTGTTGCAGGTTCTTGATGAAGGACAGTTAACCGATAGTCTGGGACGAAAGGTTGATTTCAGAAACACCATCATTATCATGACATCAAACATCGGGGCAAGACAGCTTAAAGACTTTGGGCAAGGAGTTGGTTTTTCTACTTCAGCTAAATCACTTCAGGCTGAAACACATTCCCGTGGTGTAATTGAGAATGCATTAAAAAGAGCTTTTGCACCTGAGTTTCTAAACCGTATTGATGATGTGATCGTTTTTAACTCTTTAGGTAAGGATGAAATCTTTAAAATAATTGATATCGAACTAAAATTTTTATTCGATCGTATCAAATCCCTTGGTTATGATATCAAGCTTACAGATGATGCCAAAGAGTTTATTGCCGATAAAGGGTATGATGCCAACTTTGGTGCCCGTCCCCTAAAAAGGGCCATCCAAAAATATCTCGAAGATCCTATTGCAGAAGAAATTCTTAAAGGGGAGCTTTCTGAAGGTGATACCATGGAAGTTGATTATGATAAAGAAACCGGAGAAATAAAAATTTCAGGTAAGCCTAAAGGTGGAAAAAAGAAGAAAGAAGAGAAGAAGGAAGATTGATTTTTCTGATAAATTTTAAAAGGCCCGGGCATTTGTCCGGGCCTTTTTGGTAGGTGCTTTTAGCGGTTTGTTATTTTTTTTGGTCATTACATTCTGTCATAAATTTGTCTTGGTACTCGTTTTAAAATTGACGCAATTATTCGCCAACGTTTGGTGACATAAACTATTTTCTTTTTACTTTTAATAGCCTCAAAAATTTGTCGAGTTGCCTTGTCAACTGTTGCAACCCAAAATTGACCTTCTCCTTTTGCCATATCAGTATCAACAAAACCTGGTCTTACATCTGTTACACAAATTTGTTGATTAAGTTTTCTTGCTTTTTGTCTTAATCCTTCCAAGTAATTTACTTGATACGCTTTTGTTGCATTATACGCAGGTGCAATTCTACTTCCACGAAGTCCGCCAACTGAACTTATCGCAACTAAATGTCCCGATTTCTGGTTCTCAAAATAATTGAAAGTCCAATTTGCGATACAGGTAAAGCCTGTTACATTCGTTTCAATTATCCGCTTCTCAATTTCAAAGTCAAGTTTTTCATTTAAGTCACCAGTTCCCGAACTGATTATTAGCAAGTCAAGTCCACCAAGTTCAGTTGTTAATGCGTCTAAGTTTTCAACAATTATTTTCGTGTCGGTTATATCAAAAGTTCGTGTATAATATGAGTTTGGATTTTGCGATTTCAATTCGTCAAGTAATTCAGTCCGTCTGCCTGTGATGCCAACTTTATAATTATTGTCAACCAAAATTTTCGCAAGTCCTTTACCAATTCCTGAGGTCGCACCGATAATTATTGCTTTTTTCATTTAAAGGAATCTATTGGTACGGTGTCGTTTTAGAATGACCGATAACCCGGGCCTTTTTTATAGGTTATTTTTCCATCTGTTCAATTACGGCCTGTGTTACGCCGGTATAGGAAAAACCCCCATCATGAAACAAGTTCTGCATGGTTACCATCTTGGTAAGGTCTGAGAATAAAGTGACACAATAATCTGCACACTGATCCGCATCAGCATTCCCTAGCGGAGACATTTTTTCAGCATAATTTACAAATCCGTCAAATCCCTTAACACCTGACCCTGCTGTAGTGCGGGTAGGAGATTGGGAAACAGTATTTATTCTGACCTTATTTTTAACCCCGTATTGATAACCAAAATTTCTGGCAATGCTTTCTAAAAGAGCTTTATTATCAGCCATATCATTATAATCCGGGAATACCCGCTGAGCTGCAATATAGGTTAAGGCTATAACAGAACCCCATTCATTGATAGCGTCCTTTTTTAAAGCAACCTGTAAGACGCGATGTAAGCTTAAAGCAGAAATATCAAGTCCTTTTAACGTAAAATCATAATTATTCTCAGTGTAGTGAACACCTTTACGGACATTTATGCTCATGCCAATGGAGTGCAGTATAAAATCTATCTTGCCACCAAAATGCTCCTGGGCTTTATCGAAAAGATTATTGAGATCATCCATACTGGTAACATCAGCAGGAATAACAGGGGCTTTACATTCTTCGGCAAGTTTATTAATCTCACCCATGCGCAAAGCGATAGGAGCGTTTGTTAGAACAAGTTCTGCGCCTTCTTCATAGCAGCGTCGGGCAGTTTTCCATGCAATGGATTGTTCATTTAACGCGCCGAATATGATTCCTTTTTTGCCTTTCAATAAGTTATATGCCATATATTATTTTTTAAGAATTAGTTCAAAGGTTATAAAAAAAAGTATAAGTGAGTTCTGAAATGGAAAATTAACCCGCCAGTAATTCACGTGCGTTTTGTAATGCAAACTCACCCGGAGTTTTCCCGCTAAGCATTTTTGCTACTTCGGTTATTCTTTCATCATCAGTTAAAAGATTAATATTTGTTAACGTACGGTCTCCACTGTCATCCTTAAATACTTTATAATGAGCCTTGCCCTTACTAGCAATCTGAGGCAGATGGGTGATGGTAATTACCTGCATATTCAACGACAGGCGCTCCATAATTGTACCTACTTTTAGTGCTACCTCTCCTGAAATACCCGTATCTATTTCATCGAAAATAATGGTTGGCAACGCAGCATGCCGGGCTATAAGTGATTTAATGCTTAGCATAAGGCGTGAAAGTTCTCCACCGGAAGCGACTTTATTCATTGGGGCAGGTAGCTGGCCTTTATTTGCACTAAATAAAAACCGGACAGTATTCCTACCGGTAGTGTTTAATTGATCTTCTGATAAAAATATATTGTCAACTTTTAAAACTGCATTAGGCATACCTATTTCGTTCAGGGTTGCTTGTATGAGTTTTTCGAATTTTGGTAAGATTTCATTTCTGCTCTCATTTAACTGTTCTGCTAAAGCCAGTAATTCTTTTTTAAGAAGCATCACTTCCTGCTGTAATTTATCTATTTTATCGTCAGCAAATAAAATAGCAGATAATTTATCGGAAATTTCATTTTGGATTTCTAACAATTCTTTATTGCTGTTTACCCCGTGCTTTTTTTGTAAAGAATAAATGGTGTTGAGCCTGTCATTTATTTCATTAAATCTCAATTCATTAAATTGAGTATTCTTTTCGATCTGTTCAACTTCAAAAGAAATATCTTTAATTTCTATGATACTACTTTTAAGACGCTCAGATAAGGCTTCAATTTGCGGATTGTATTTTTCTGAATGCTGCATTTGCTGGAGAGCATCATGAAGCAAGGTTAGTGAAGATTGTTCCTGACCATTAAGCACTAAAGTAGCCCCTATTAAATGCCGTTTAATTTCCTCAGCATGAGTTAATATATTCAGTTCAGTTTCGATATGCTCCTGCTCATCTTCTGCCAGTTGTGCTTTTTCAAGTTCATTAAACTGGAATTGGAAAAAATCCATTTCGGATTTTGATTGTGTGCTTTGAGCAATTAGCTCTTTAAATTCGAAACTGGATCTTTTAAATGCATTGTATATCTCTCTGTATCTTATTAACAAATCTTTATTACCTGCAAGCGTGTCTATTGCCAATAATTGAAAACCTTCGTCATTAATTTCTAATGTGGCATGTTGTGAGTGAATATCAATTAAACACTCACCAAGCTGTTTTAAGATAGTCAGATTTACCGGAGTGTCATTAATAAATGCCCTTGACTTGTCAACTGTGATCTCGCGGCGTAACACCGTGATCTCCTCATAATCCAGATCATTTATGCTGAAGAAATCTTTAAGATGGAAATCCGGAATGTGAAAATGACCTTCAATTACACATTTTTTTTGCTGATTAAAGAAGTATTTGCTTTCTGCCCGTTGACCAAGAATTAATGAAAGGGCACCAAGAATAATAGATTTCCCTGCACCTGTTTCTCCTGTAAGTATATTTAATTCTTTTGAAAATGAAATATCCAGGTTATCAATAAGAGCATAATTTTGAATGACCAGGCGATTGAGCATGTTCTCAGGAAAGTATTGTGCTAAATTAAATAAAATAGATAAGGGAAATAACCTATCTCGACTTTTTTAATGCTTCGTATTTAGAGGAGTTTGCAGGGTCAATTTCAACTAAGATATTAAATGCTTTCATTTTCTCCTGAGGATCAGCGAATCCCAAAATATTTACCAATTCATCAGCTTTAGCTGTAAAAAAGATTTGGTTAAGCATGGAACCTTGTTTTTGTTTATCAATTTTTTGAAACTGAGGCAATAGATTTGAAATTAATTTCAATCCCTTAGACTTATTATCGCTCATTATATCAAGCGCTTGGCGATGATATTCATACATTGCTTCCCTGATGGGGTAGTATGCCTTGTTGTTAAGATTTTCGAGAAGCCAGAACCTGTTACGCAATCCATCAGATCCTTTCCATCCTTTGTAAGGTGCATTTTGAGAATTGTTTAAAACTACCTGCCCTTTAGAAAAATATGCAGTGCCTCCAAATTTCGAAAAGGTATCGAAATCGAACCCCGTGATCACATACGCATAAAAGCCAAGTAGTGAGGTTAGGTTTCCAATATAATTCTCGTCAGAAAAATCTAAAGGCTGCCCTTCAGCATATGCAAAATCAAAATCTTTATCTGTTATATTTAAAATAGTACTGTTATAGGCCGTGTTAAATACCGGTCTGCTGGATTGTATTTGTGCTTCGGCTTTAAAATTGGATGAACCGTCCCATTCGGTTACAGTAATAACGAAATTACAATCAATACGCTCCTGAGCTTGCAGTGCATTCGTACTCCACTTACGATTATTCAGGAAATCGCGAATGCTGGTTTCCAAAACATCTAACAACCTTTTATTTGTGCTTTGTAATTGCGGAGAAAGAATTTGTACCCGTGCATTTAAATCCTGAGCGTAAGAAGCAAGGGAGAAAATAAATAAAATACAAATGAATAAATACTTCATTTTATTAAAGCTACAATTTTATTACATATATCAACTGCTACTTCCTGTTTGGACGTTAATAAGAATGTTTCTTTCTGCAATTTATTATCTATGATGGTTACTTTATTTAGGTCGCCTTTAAACCCTGCTCCGGCATCCTTCAAAGAATTTAATACGATAAAGTCAAGGTTTTTTTTCTGCAATTTTACAATGGCATTCTCCTCTTCATCATTTGTTTCAAGAGCAAATCCAACCAATAGCTGACCTTTCTTTTTCAATTTCCCCAGCTCTTTCAGAATATCAGTGGTTTTTTCAAGTTGGAGGATAAAATTATCCGAGGTTTTTTTTATCTTCTCATCCTCAATATGTTCGGGACGATAGTCTGCTACAGCAGCACTCATAACCGTTATATCAGTGTTTTTAACATATTTAAGACAAATTTCGAGCATTTCATTTGCCGTGGTGACATCTATTCGCTGGATGTGTTTAGATGACTTCAAAACTGATGGGCCTGATATAAGGATTACTTCAGCACCCAATTGTGTTAAGGTTTCAGCAATCGCAAAACCCATCTTTCCCGAAGAGTGATTGCCTATAAACCTTACCGGATCAATAGCTTCATACGTGGGTCCGGCTGTTACTAAAGCCTTTTTACCCTTTAAAGGAAGCTTTTTTTTTATTTCACTTTCAAGGAATAAAATCATGTCTTCCGGTTCGGCCATTCTGCCTTCACCAATAAGTCCGCTTGCTAATTCGCCGTACGCAGGTTTTATGATTGTATTTCCATATTCCTGTAGCTGTTTAATATTCGATTGGACTGATTGATGTTTCCACATATCCAGATCCATCGCCGGTGCAAGGAATACAGGACATTTAGCAGATAAATAAACAGCAGAAAGCAGATTGTCGCACAGGCCTGAAGCCAGTTTACCTATTGTATTGGCACTTGCAGGAGCGATTAGTAAATAATCAGCCCATATTCCGAGTTCTACATGATTATTCCATGCCCCCGTTTCGGGTTCGAAATAGTCAATAAGAACAGGGTTTTTTGAAAGTGTAGATAAGGTAAGGGGCGTAATAAAATTGGTTGCGTCGCGGGTCATAACAACCTTGACGTTTGCACCAGCTTTAACTAGTAACCGGATTGATATAGCAGATTTATAACTTGCTATGCTGCCACAAACGCCAAGTAATATGTTTTTCCCCTGAAGCATTACGCTCTAGAACAATTAACTTTGTTCCTTAGATGGATTGCGGTAGTAAATCTTGTCGTTAAGAAATTCATCAACAGCCATTAACGAAGGCTTTGGCATACGCTCGTAATGTTTTGATATTTCAATTTGTTCACGGTTTTCAAATACTTCTTCTAGATTATCATTAGATGAAGCAAATTCAGAAAGCTTACCATGCAACTCTTCTTTTATATTATTGGAAATTTGATTTGCACGTTTTGACATAATTACGAGCGATTCGTAAATATTATCTGTTTCGATATCTAACTGGCGTACATCACGTGTGATAGTACTGGTTGGAATGGCAGGTTTGTTATTGTTCATTATTAATTTTATTAGTTTCTTCTGGTTTAACTTCTTTCGTTTTTTGAACAGCCTGGGCTGCTGCTAATACTTTTTTTACATTTTCAATACCTTTTTCTGAGTCTTGTTTAAATTGTTCAGTATTTTTAAGGTATTTACTTGCCGGATATTTTCCTGTAAATTCATTAGTTAATGCAATAACATCAGTAAAACGCTGTTCTTGCCGTGTTTCAAAGCTATTCTTAGCATACAGATATTGAGACTCTATCATTAAAAATTCCATTTCTTCCGCATACCGGGTATCAGGAAAATCCCGCAATGAATTTTTAAATGCAATAATAGCCGACTGATAGTCACCGATTGTAAGATAAAGCTTCGCATTCGCATACGATTTTGATTCCAGTTTATCACGAAGGTCCTGAATTAATCGGCTGGCTTCTGTTACACGCTCGCTTTTTGGATAAAGGTTTATGAATAATTGCAGTGATTCAATTGCTTTTAACGTATTATCCTGATCTAATGAAAAATTTGGAGATTCCAAATAAAAACAATAAGCAGACATATAACGAGCCTCTTCGGCTTTAGGGCTGGTGGGGTAGGTATCTGCAAATATTTTGTAATGATATCTGGCTGTGGTGTAATCCTTAAGCTTGTAATGAGTATCAGCATAATAAAAATACAGATCTTCCGCTTCAGTCCGGCCCTTGTATCGCTGTACCAGGTCATCAAATAGAGTTAAGGCCTTAGTGTATTGCTTCTTATTATATAATTTAAGAGCTTCCTGATACTTTTTAGCTGTATCTGTACCTGTACGTAATTTTTCAAATTTGCTTTTACAGCCGGCAATACCTAATGCTAATAATATGCATAATGTTATAGATAGTATACGCCTGTTTTTAAACATCCTGCAAAGATAAGGTTATTCATATAAAACGTCAATTATATTTAGGTCGTATATGATTCACAAAGGTATTACTTCTGCAAATGGTTTTTATTCCTTTAACAAACTTTTAACACAATAGATATGCTGCTTCCTTATTAGTTAACCTATCGGGAAGTAAGTTTTTTCAAAAACTCTTTTGTTTCTAAGGTACAAAGCCCTTATATTTGCATCCCGTTAGGCCGGAGGGCAGGGCATTGAGAAGGATTAATACTAAGAAAGATTGCTATTGAGGATGATGGAGAGTGACTCAGCGTTGTAAGAAG
>DATLXK010000010.1:0-4826 GCA_035575925.1 Sphingobacteriaceae bacterium | reverse complement strand
GGATTGAAGAAAAATATTATAGAACCCTTTTTTGGAGATAATGAAAATGATAAGTATGCCGATGAAAGCCCACCACTTAGATCAGAAATATTTACTCAAGACAAATTAGAACAATATGCAGTTACACTTGCCAGGAGGCATGTACTAATCTACAAACAAACATCAGAGCAATTATTAAAGCGACTCGCAGAAAATGAGACTATCCTGCTCGAAGTCTATTCCTTATTGTCTGATACTTTAAAACAAAATGATAGAATTCCTCCTGCAGCAGAATGGCTACTCGATAATTTTTATTTGATTGAAGAACAGATTTATACCGGTAAAAAACATTTGCCGAAAGGTTATAGTAAAGAGTTGCCGAGATTACTAAAAGGAGAATCGGCCGATATGCCAAGGGTATATGATATGGCAGTAGAAATTATTTCTCATAGTGATGGTCACCTTAATATAAATAGTCTTAAAGGTTTTGTAAACGCATATCAATCTGTTAGCTATTTAAAGTTGGGCGAACTATGGGCTATCCCAATTATGCTCCGGTTGGCATTAATTGAAAATGTAAGACGCCTTTCTATAATAATTGCAGAAGAAATAACCAATAAAAAATTGGCGAACCGGTGGGCTGATGAAATGATAAATATTGCGGAAACTGATCCAAAGAACCTGGTGTTAGTGATTGCAGATATGGCAAGGTCTGAGCCCCCTATGGAGAGCACATTTGTTGCCGAACTTAACAGGAGATTACGGGAAAAAGGTAGCGCACTTTCGCTTCCACTTAACTGGATAGAACATAGACTTTCAGAAATGGGGCTAACGAGTAACGAACTTATCCAACTTGATAACCGTGAGCAGGCTGCTACCCAGGTATCTATAAGTAATTGCATTAACAGCTTTCGTTTTCTAACTACTACTAACTGGAGAGATTTTGTTGAAGACACCAGTATTATTGAATCGACACTCCGCCGCGACATAAATGGAATCTATGGAAAAATGGATTTTCACACCCGGGACCAGTACAGGCATGCCATTGAAAAAATTGCCATGTCCAGTAATCTATCGGAACAGGCTGTTGCGGAAATGGTGATTAAAGCTGCAAAAGAAAACGATACCATCCCCAATGATCCAAGACTATCACATGTAGGTTACTACCTTACCGGTAAAGGCTATGTTGCTACTGCAAAAGCAGCAAATGCCCGGGCTACCGCTTTCGAAAAATGCAGAAGAATTACAAATACAAATCCTTTACTTATTTATTTGGGTGGTATCGCTATACTTACTTTTCTTATTAGCTGGCTTCTCATAATTGTAGCTTCAAAAGAATTGCTTTCAAATACATTATTGGTGGCGGTGTGCACTGTAGCATTAATGACCACAACAAGGTTAGCAATTTCCCTTGTGAATTGGCTAAGTAACATTTTAGTGAGCCCAAGCCTTTTGCCACGTATGGATTTTTCTAAAGGAATACCTGATGAAGCAAAATCTCTAGTTGTAATACCAACACTTATCACCAGTGTTTCATCCATTGATCAACTGGTAGAAGGTTTGGAAGTTCGTTTTCTGGCAAATAGAAATGTAAATCTATATTTTGCCTTATTAACAGATTTTAAAGATGCAGTAACTGAAATTTTGCCGGAAGATGAATTGATTTTGCAAGCTGTTAAAAACAGGATTATAGAACTCAATAAAAAATATCAGCGAACAACCAATGATACTTTTTTTCTTTTTCACAGGCCTCGTAGATGGAATAAATATGATAAAATATGGATGGGATTTGAAAGAAAACGTGGAAAGCTGGGAGAATTAAATGCTTTATTACGCGGCAAGGGAAATGATTATTTTTCGGAGATAGTAGGAGATTCTTCCTGCTTTGAGAGTATCAAATATATTATTACCCTTGATACGGATACACAACTACCGAGGGACACAGCCTGGAAGATGATCGGAACGATGGCACATCCTTTAAATCATCCGGTATACAGTGAAAAGAAACAAAGAGTTGTTGATGGGTATACTATACTTCAACCCAGAGTATCAAACAGTTTACCGGCATCCGATAGTTCATTATATGCCCGCCTCCATGGCAATGACCCCGGCACCGACCCTTACACAAGAGCAACATCAGATGTTTATCAAGACCTCTTTTTGGAAGGTTCTTTTATCGGCAAAGGCATTTATGATGTTGACGCATTTGAATTAACACTCAAAGATAAATTTCCTGATAACCGTATTTTAAGCCATGATTTGCTGGAAGGTTGTTATACCCGTGCAGGCTTGATCACAGACGTTCAGCTTTATGAGGAATACCCATTGAGGTATGATACAGATATGCAGCGCCGCCATCGATGGATAAGGGGTGATTGGCAAATAGCTAAATGGGTGTTACCATATGTTCCCGGCCATGACAGGAAATTGCGTAAAAATCCTCTCTCTCTATTATCAAAATGGAAAATTTTTGATAATGTCCGTCGCAGCCTGTTACCGTTGAGCTTGTTGCTATTATTATTATTTGGTTGGACCATGTCTCTTGTTGCATGGTTTTGGACAATGGCTGTAACTATAATTATTATTCTGCCATCCATTGTTAATTTTTTCTGGGAGCTTTCCAGAAAACCCGCTGACGTTATTTTTATACAGCATCTGGTTTATACAAGCCGGTCTGCTCTCAATAATTTTATTCAGCAGTTGCTTGAACTCACCTTTTTGCCTTACGAAGTTTACTCAAATTTTGATGCGATTTTACGAACTCTCTGGAGAATGTTTATCTCCAAAAGAAACCTTCTTCAATGGAATCCTTATAGCCGTGGGCAAAACAAACAAAACACCGTTTTAAAATCATACCAGATAATGTGGTTTGAGCCTCTTTTTGCTTTTCTCCTTTATTTTTATTTGACTTTATATAACCCAACTGTTGTTCTCATTGCATTACCTTTTCTCACATTCTGGATGGCTGCACCATTAATTGCCTTTGCAATTAATAGGCGGTTATCTCCTGATAAAATATCTGTTACAGAAGAGCAAACCATTAATCTGCGCATGTTAGCCAGAAAAACTTGGAGCTTTTTTGAAAAATTTGTTACAGCCGAAGACAATTGGCTACCTCCTGATAATTATCAGGAAGAACCCGTAGAAAGACTTGCCCATCGCACTTCTCCCACTAATATTGGGCTCTCACTATTATCAAATCTTACTGCATATGATTTTGGGTATATAACAAGCCTGCAATTAATAGAACGTACAAGTAACACCATTAATACAATGCAGCGAATGGAAAGGTATAGGGGGCACTTATTTAATTGGTATGATACAGTTTCTTTGGTTCCTTTATTTCCAAAATATATTTCTACAGTTGATAGTGGGAATATGGCGGCACATCTTATTGTTTTTAAACAAGGGCTGCTATCTATCCCTGATGATAAAATTGTTACAGAAAGTTTTTTCAAAGGATTTTCTGATACTATTAATGTGCTCATAGTTTATACCAATCAAAATAAACTATTGATAAAATTCAGGGAAGACTTCGAAGAAAATTACCAGGGCAAAATCAATACACTAACAGAAATAAAATATCTTATAGATCAACTGGAATCATCTTTTACCCAAATCCTGATTCAATTGGACCCCGATGAACAACAAGGTATTTGGGCACAGAAGGTATTGCAACAATTATCAGAACAAAAAAACAATATCAATACATTGGCTCCCTGGTTATTGTTTTTAACAGTACCCCAAAAATTTGAATCGCTTATTCCAGAATTGCCTTCTGTGCCAACCTTAAAACAAGTGGGATTGATAGAACAGCTTTTGTTACAAAAAATCAGTAGCTATTACGCAGCAGACAATACTCATGAAGAAAATGAATGGCTTACAAGGTTTAGGGGAGCAATTACTGAAGCATCAAGAAGAGCAAAGGAACTTGTTATCACGATTCAACAGCTTGCGGAAAAATGTGTAAGTCTTGCAAATATGGAATTCGATTTCCTATTTGATAAGGAGCAAAATTTATTATCTATTGGCTACAATGTGGAAGAGCATAGAAGGGATAACGGCTATTATGATTTGCTGGCCTCAGAAGCAAGGCTTACAACTTTTCTAGGAATATCTCAGGGAAAATTACCACAAGAAAGCTGGTTTTCTTTCGGGAGACAGCTCACCAATCAAGGTACTACTCCTGTGTTACTTTCCTGGGGAGGTTCTATGTTCGAATACCTGATGCCACTTTTAGTAATGCCAACTTATGAAAATACTTTATTAGATCAAACGAATAAAGCTGTTGTTCATAAACAGATGGAATATGGGAAAAAACATTCCGTGCCATGGGGAATATCTGAATCAGCATATAATATGTTAGATGGCCAATTGAATTATCAGTATCGCACATTTGGGGTGCCGGGTATTGGATTTAAACGAGGTTTGGGAGAGGATCTTGTTATATCTCCTTATTCAACTGTTATGGCATTGATGGTAGCGCCTATTGAAGCTTATAAAAATATTCAGGCTTTAAAAGCAGAGGGATATGAAGGTGCTTATGGCTTTTATGAAGCGATAGATTATACAACTTCACGTTTGCTGCGAAAACAACAAAAGGTGTTGATAAAATCTTTTATGGCTCACCACCAGGGTATGTCTTTCCTTTCAATTTCTTATCTGCTTTTAAACAGGCCGATGCAGCAAAGATTTGAATCAGAAGTTCATTTAAAATCTACATTATTATTATTACAGGAAAGAATACCAAGAGTTACTACCTTTTATTCACCCAGTGTTCATGCCGGAGATAGCAGCATTGTTACCGGCAGCGACCTTTCCATTAGAGTTGTTAATACGCCCAGCAC
>DATLXK010000009.1:0-24200 GCA_035575925.1 Sphingobacteriaceae bacterium | reverse complement strand
ATTTTAATACCTGACTGATTATCGGCTGTCCGCTAAAGTTTTTAGATTTGTTCATGCTTGAAAGTGTCGTAACTCTAAAGTATGAACAAACGGGGTGACTTCGGTTGCCTCGTTTTATTTTAACCGGACACTACTGATTTAATATTTGCTTAAAAGGTTTTACATTATTCGCCAGGTTAGAGAAATAGATGATCTGCATTTTTTTTTCCGGCACTCTTATTACAAACGTACTGAAGCCGCTGGTGCTTCCGGAATGAAAAAGTGTTTGCCGGTCGGACTCGTTTATAAACCAGCCCCCGCTGTAATAAGCATTAGGGGCTCCCGGAATTTTAAATTTAAGACGCTCCAGAGCAGCAGGATGATAATAGTAGAAATTTTCTTCATTTTAGTAAGATTGAATTAATTCTCACTAACCTATCTACCTACTTCATAATCAGGAATTATTTAACCCTAAATTTAATTTAGGGTAAGCAGTATTTCCAAAAATATTACGTAGCTTCCTTCATTAAAACCAAAAAAATGCAAAAAGAATTGGGTTTGGTAATAAGAGAATGCCGTAATTACCGCGGCTTAAAGCAGGAATATATGGCTTATAAGCTTGGCGTTACCCTGCATACCTATGCTAACATTGAAAATGGCAGAGTGGATTCGAGCTGTAAAAAGCTGCGTACAATAGCGGGGGTTTTAAATATAAAAGCCCGCGACATTTTTACTTTAGCTGAAGATCTGCATGATTATAAAAATGCAAGCTGGATAACTGATTTAACCAGGCAAAAAATTAAGCTTTACTTTAACAACCGGCCTTTTTTGCTCACTCCGCGGCCCCTATTGAAAGAAACAGATTGGAGTAATTTATGAAGTTTTATTAAGCACTTCCCTTGCTATCACTATTTTCTGAATTTCTGAAGTGCCCTCTCCTATGGTACATAACTTGCTATCCCGGTAAAATTTTTCAACCGGAAAATCTTTGGTATAACCGTAGCCGCCAAATATCTGCACAGCCTCTGTTGCACATTTTACGGCTACTTCAGATGCAAAATATTTTGCCATAGCCGATTCTTTAGTCACCCTTTCTCCGCGGTTTTTCAGGTCTGCGGCCTGGCGGATTAATAGTTCCGCAGCCTCGATCTCTGTAGCCATATCAGCTAACTTAAATGATATACCTTGAAAATTGCTGATGGGCTGACCAAATTGCTGACGTTCTTTGGAATAATTTACCGCTGCCTCAAAAGCACCTTTGGCAATCCCTAAAGATAAAGCGGCTATTGATATACGCCCGCCATCCAAAATTTTCATTGCTTGTTTAAAACCGTCTCCTTCTTTGCCCAACAGGTTCTTTTTAGGCACACGGCATTTGTCAAAGATCAGTTCGGTTGTTTCTGATGCACGCATACCCAGTTTGTTCTCTTTCTTGCCATGAGTAAAACCTGGTGTACCTTTTTCAATTACAATAGCAGAAATTCCCGATGAACTGCCTTTATCGCCTGTACGTATCATTACTACCGCTAAATCTCCCGATTTACCATGTGTGATCCAGTTTTTTGAGCCGTTTATTACATAGAAATCGCCATCTAATACAGCCGTAGTATTCATACCAAGTGCATCGGATCCTGTATTTGCTTCTGTAAGTCCCCAGGCACCTAACCATTCTGCCGAAGCCAGCTTGGGCAGCCATTTCTTTTTTTGTTCTTCATTACCAAAGGCCATAATATGCCCGGTGCATAATGAATTATGTGCAGCGAGAGATAATCCTATAGATCCGCACACTTTTGAAATTTCAACAATTACATCTACGTACTCCTGGTAGCCAAAACCAGATCCTCCGTATTCTTCGGGTACGAGCACACCCATTAAGCCTAGCTTGCCTAATTCTTTAAACGTCTCCACAGGAAACACCTGTTCCTCATCCCATTCCATAACATGAGGGCGTATGTGCTTTTCGGCAAAGGATTTCACCATTTGAGAAACCATAGTCTGGTTCTCTGTATGATTAAAATCATACCCGCTATTTATTTGTTGCTCCACAGACATAACTGATAATCTTAGTTTAAGGCAATTTAATCATATGCCTTATGTAGCAACAAGAAATTACCCAAAAGGGTTTAATCTATTTGTTTGGAAAAGATTGAGTTATTGGACAAGTGCCGATTATAACACAGTTATGATCACTTATTAATACAGAACCTGTACGGATCGGCTCATTGTATTTACACCTCATTATTTCGACTTCAAGAATGGATTTTTAAAATATATCTTTTGTGCCGAATCAGGCTATGGAAATAAGCTTTAGAATGTGGATAAATCCTGTTAATGGAGGAGAGGACTTGGATTACTTAGCCTAAATTTAATTTCATAATCTCCTGCCTGGTATAAATTTTTTGCACTCATCATTGGGCTATAAACATAACCTTTTGCTACAAGTGAATAAATTCCCGATTTCAGAGTTATTAAAACATGACCCTTCCCATCTGTCTTAAACTGTCCAACCAGTTCATCTTTATAATTCCGTACGAATATAACACTTCCCTGAACTTCAAAATCATCAAAGCATGCTGTAACATTAATGTTAAATCTAACTGAATCTGTTCTGGATTCTGTTTTATATATAGAGAAACTTCCACAATCCACCAGATTATTCCTGTTATCGGAAATATTACTTTTTAAGGTTTTATTTGCACACCCGGAAATAAATAAGGAGGTAAGGATTAAAAGATAAAATGCTTTCATATAATAAAGGTTTGTTTGCTGAATCAATAAAAGATTTAGTTTTATTGATGGTAAAACTTTAACAGTCTATCGTATTAGGGCTATTACTAATTATAGTTCTATTACTGCAAGCACCAATAACAAAGTTCAGCTCTGCGATTAATATTATATTTCTCACGTTTTTAATTGCAGCCTCCACTAACACGTTCTGGCGCATGCGTATCTCATTGCATATAACACCCAAATATTTGGGTGTTATATGCAACTAGTGAACTAAAACGTCACCAGGGCCTAAATTAAACGTAACTTTATAAGTGCCTGGTTCAAGTGAAGTGGTTGAAGTAGTAATTATTCCATAAAACGGCCTCACGCATATAATTGAATAAATTCCCCTTGGTAAATTAATTAATGCCTCGCCTTTTAAGTATGTTTTAAACTCTCCTACCTTATTTCCTAAATGGTTATTTACTATAATCAAGCTGCCACCAATAGGGTTGCGGTCAATACAGCTCACAACATTTACTTCTATATTAACAGATTCAGAAACATTACCGGTTTTTTTAAGTATAAAACCACTACAATTACGTGTAGCTATTTTTGACGCCTCATTCTTTTGTACCGTTTTTGAACTGCATCCGATTAAAAATAGTATTAATATAAGAAAATTCAACTTGCTCATACAATATTCATTATAGAAAGCCGGCATTTACACCTGTATTTATACCGTTAATGAAATTTATTTCTGCAGTTACAGTATCATAAAACGCTCTATAGTCAATAACACCAGGGGCTCCAGTATTATTATTTTCACCATTTTTATTGCCTTTACCCGAGATCTGCACTTTTGGGATAACATCATTGTTGTTATAACAGTAAGTGTCATAGTCCCATTGCCCACAAATCCCTCCAACACATTTAATACATACTCTATATCCAACTTTGTTGCATACTGGTGTCAGCGAACTGGTTTTGGCATGCTTTGAATTTTGTCCTCCAGAATAACTTAATTTATTAATCTGCCCGTCTAAAAATTGATATCCTTTTATGAAATTCCCATCCCAGTCCTCAACTATTACCATTCCTATAAAAACTTTGGGATGCATTTCTCTCAATTCATCAGGTATTCTCTTAACAACCTCGGTATGAATAACATCTTTATTATCCTTATACATTACCACCGATATCATACTTCCCATCGTAACACGTTTGCCACTCTTTGTTAAGACCCAGATATTTTCCTCAAATAACAATGGAACAACAACAACTGCATTTCGGTCTTTATACTTTTTAATGATAGCTCGCCCCCACTGTGTGTTTTTCTTACTCTGCAGGATGGATTTAGTTACAGTTACGATAGCTGTAGAGCCTTTGCAGGAAACAGGAGTTACATTCTTTTCAAAATAGTTTTTTGCCTCAGTTATAGAAAAATCTGATGAAGCAACGGGGGAATCCTGTTTGAAGCTACTTGTTAACATTAATACGATAACAGAAAAGTAAAAATACTTTATACTTTTTTCCATAATTAAAAATACAAAAAAACTAATAGCCTAGACTAATAATATATGTTTAACAAGAATAATTTTTTTTGTGAGATTTATTTACCCAGCGTAGGTGTCAAAACCTAAATAACATTTTAGTAAGAAATTAAGCTGATACTATTTTTTGAATAAGGAGCTAGACGTACGTTACCCTTGAGAAAATCCAGGCTTACTATAAATGAGTAGCCAGCCACTACACCTCCTAGTTTCTTAATAAGCTTACTGGCAGCCTCTACAGTACCGCCTGTGGCAAGAAGATCATCATGAATGAGCACACCCGGGTGCCGGAAGGAAAAGCATCCTTATGGATCTCTATAATTGCCTGGCCATATTCCAGGTTATACTCCTGTTTAACCGTTAAACACGGCAGTTTTCCCGCTTTCCGAATAGGAATGAACGGAACATTTAACCGATTGGCCAGCATTAAGCCAAACAGGAAACCACGGCTTTCTATTCCGGTGACGGCATCGATCCCGCTATCCTGGAGTTTTAGCACAAAAGCTTCAATCATTTCCGAACATAATTGAGGGTCTTTAAGAATTGGTGTAATATCTTTAAATATTATACCGGGAGCAGGAAAATCAGGAATATCGCGTATAACCAGCTTAAGCTTATCCGTAAGCATCAAAATATTATATAAGGTTCAATTTTACGTATAATTTCCTCATTAAGAATGGTAATCTTCTTTAAATCACTAATAGATTTATATTGTCCATGCTGACTGCGATACTGAATTATTGCATTCATTTGTTTGTAGGTTAGGTAAGGGTGACGTTTCAGATCATTAAATACAGCTGTATTTATATTTATTTTGTGTACCATTGAGTTCTCCACCTTAACCTGATTTTTTAAGCCCTCGTATTTAAGTGAATCTATGCCATAAACTTCGCGGAGCTGCTCTTTTGAATAAAATCCTCCCAGCCTGTTCCTGTATTTAATAATCCGGGAGGCAAATGCAGGCCCTATACCGCGGATGGTTTCGAGCTGTACAGAATCAGCTGCGTTAATATCAACGACTACAACTGAAATAGATTTGCTTTCACGGACATATTTAACCGGCCGTTCCTTAAATTCAATTTTAAACGGCTTTCTGCTTATTTGTATATAAGGCTCCAGCCGGGCGTAGTCTTCCTCGGTAATGGAATAGATCTTTTTAAGATCTTCCTTTTTAAAAAACTTACCGCCTTTAGATTCATAATTCTTTATTACCCTGATCTGTCTGCTGCTTAAGCCAAGTTGATTCCATGACACTTCTGACAACCCATTCGGATCAAAATTAAAGTAAACCGGGGCAAGTTCCTTTTCCTCAATCTCATCCCTCACATTTTTATAACTAAAAGCAGGCGCATCCTTTTCTGATGCGTAAAATTCTGTGATTTGCTTGTCAAATTCACTAAAATCGGATACTTCTGGTTTAATGAACAATGAGTACACAGAAGGTAACAGTAGTACCATAGCTATTAATACGCACAGTACCAGGATACCGTTAAGCTCTTTTTTTGAAAAATTAAAATAGGCTTTAAAGCTGTTAAACATGGGATCCTCTTAACCAAGGTTAGACTTCTACGCGAAACTAACTTGTGAAAAAATCATTATGAAACAAAATGAAATCTTTAACGTAAAGTTTATATGAATTTTATGTAAATTTAATGTTAATTAATAGGATGAAGTCGCTCTTGTTTAAATTTTTCGGTGCAACACTTTTAATCTTTACCACAATGGCTTCATACAGCCAGGATAAAGGGCAAAAGTTCTGCTTTGAATTTTGCGGGAATACTTTCAATGCAGATCTTCCTGCTAATGTTGTAGTGGATTTTTCACAACCACTTTCTGAGCAATCTGTAAAATCATTCTATTCTGCTTTAAATTGCGGAAACTATCAGCCTTTAATTCAAAGCCTTTTAGCTTACAAAGAAAAATATCAGTTAAACGACTGGCTTTATTATCAGCTTATCCGCAAAACTGCTCAACAGATTAGCCCAAAAAGCGAAAATTACGATCGATATACTTTATACAAATGGTTCCTGCTTGCAAAATCGGGTTATGATGCCCGACTAACTATCGGAAAAAACGAACTGCTGTTTTATGTACGCAGTGATGAAGATATTTCTGACATCCCATTTTATATAAGCGAAGGGAAATCATACATGTGCTTAAACTATCATGATTATGGAAAAATAGATTTCGAAAAAAATAAACTTTCTCCGGCAGACATTATCATTCCGGAAGCGACAAATGCTTTTTCATATAAGATAACCCAAATGCCTGATTTTAAACCTGAGGATTATACACAAAAGAATCTCCAGTTTAATTACCGCCAAAAGGCATATCACTTTAAAGTGATGCTTAACCCCCAGGTGCAAACTATTTTTGCCAATTATCCGGGAGTTAATTTTGAATCATACTTTAATATTCCGCTTAGCAGAGGAACTTACAGTTCGCTCATTCCAGCACTTAAGAATAATGTTAAAAAGATGAGCCAGAAAAAAGGAATTGATTATTTGATGCAATTCACCCGTAATGCGCTCTTGTATGAAGATGATGAGGGAAATTTTGGAAAGGAAAAACGTTTATCTCCGGAACTAACCTTATTTTATGAATTTAGTGACTGTGATGACCGGGCAGGCCTGTTTTTTTACCTGGTAAAAGAAATTTACAACCTTCCAATGATTGCATTATTATACCCGACACATATAACTATGGCTGTGCAATTGGACAGGCCTCTTGGCGGTTCAATAGTATATAAAGGCAAAAAATATTCAGTCTGCGAACCAACTCCTCAGCTGCAGGACCTGCGCATCGGCCAACTCTCTGCCAGGCTTCGCCATGTTTCTTATGAAGTGGTGTATTCCTATGATCCGAAATAATCATCAGTAAATGTTCTTTTACGGTATTTAAATTCATTGCTGTCCGGTTAAATCTAAAAACAGTAAATAATCTTTGCTTTATCTTGTAAACCGAGATTATTATCAAAACTCGGAAAGCAAGCCCCCTCTATATCCTTGCCTCCCTCTGTTGCCGGGAAGGGCAAATTTCTTTTGAAGGCCAAAAGAAACAAAAGCCTTCGTCAATCCCTATGTGCCTTTGCCTCCGGGCTCTCACACACAAAAAACAATGATCGTTGCTCTTGGGGCTTCAAAACATGAAAGCTTGTCTGGTATGATCCCCAATAGCAAATGCTCGTTAGTGCTTTGTTAAATGTTACTGCAACTGTTTTTTGACTCTGCCGGCACTTGGGATTGACTTCGTTCTTCGCTACCGGCAATATGATATGAATCGTCAGTCGGCCTCCTGAGATTTGGCAGTAAAGGCGTGCTTTATTCTGTGCATTAACATTCATACAGCACTGTGGCCAAGCAATCCGGAGAAGTGGCGCAGATTCCATTCATTATTTCACTGACCTTCACACGGCTTGGATTACACCGCCAGAATAAAGCGTGGATTTACAACAAATATCAGGAAGACGCGGCTGTTTGCCTACTTTCCAGCTGAAGGGAAAGTAGGTGCCCTCCCGCGGCATGAGCGGCCAGAGATAAATAATCATATATTTATTTTAACCGGACAACAGTGATTTAAATTCTGTAAAAACAAAAATCCCGCTATTAAGCAGGATTTTTAATTATCACGTATTTTATGATCTATTTTACTTTACCCGGAGCATCATAAGGCATAACCTGAGGATTGTAATTAGCCCATCCCATTGACCAATCAGTTGTACCAAAAGCACCGCGATAAGCTACTTTCTCAAAAAAAGCATCAGTAACTTTAGCATGTGTAAATACTGCGCCGGTTTCTGCTGCAGAACCTGCTTTTACAGTAAAAATAGGACTTCCCTGCTTTACTCCGGCAATAATGTCGGGTGCATATTTATATGGATCAGTAATAAGAATATCTCCGTAAGAAGCAGCATTAAAGGTGTTAGATGCTCTTAACATAGTTTCGAAATCTGCCTTGTTCTCACCTTTAACTTCATTACTTTTAGAGTTTGTTCCAAAAACAAGATTATTTTCAAAGATTATTCTTCCGGTCAGATAGTTAGCTGAAGTAGCTTTAGGCACTGTAACCTTAGAATCATCTATATAAACACCTTCAGTATACCCTGTAAATATGGAGTTTAAAATACTTAGAGATGAATTTCTCCGGATTTGAGCAGCATGCTGATAGTTAGCATTAAATCCAGACATATTAGCTGCTGAAAGTGGCCCAATAACGGTAACATTACTAAATACAGCACCTGTTAATGGGGTTTTAGCAGAACCGGAACCATCATTGTCGGTTTCGAAACCGTTAGATCCCGAAATATCGGCAAGACCAATAAAACGTTGAGCTAATGCGAACTGAACTTTACCTGAATAACCAAAGTCGGCATCAAAATCATCGTCAAGCGTTCCAATTGATAATAAGTGTTTAGCATTAACCGTTCCGCCAAAAAACTCAAAACCATCGTCACCTGAACGGTAAACCTCTACATAGTCAATTGTTGTTCCTGCACCCACGCTACCTAAGGTTAACCCATTAATTTCATTATCAGGTGATAAAGGCACTCCTGCAAATTCAATGCGTATATACTTTAAAGTTCCTGAGTTATCATTAACATCTGTACCACCATAAGAAGCTTTGCCTGAAGCATCTGTTGGAATACCTTCAATAGGTTGATCGATAGCCTGGTTGTTAGGAGCTTTACCTAATATTACAATTCCTCCCCAGTCACCTGCAGCACGTGCACCAGCCACCTGGTTAGATGTGAAAACGATGGGCTTATCAGCAGTTCCGGTAGCATTAATCTTACCACCCCTGTTAATTACCAAAGTAGCTTTTGTAGCTTTATCACCTTTAATTAAAGTACCTGCCTCAATAGTTAAAGTAGCCCCGTTCGTTACATTCACAATATTTTTAAGCAGATAAATTTTATCAGCTGTCCAGGTTGTATTTACAGTTATATCGCCAGTTACATCAACTGTTGTACTAAGTGTCGGAGGGGGAGTACCACCGCCACCCGGTGTATCATCTACCGTGCTTTTTTTACAAGCTGAAGTAAATAATATCGCAGCAATTGCTAAAAGTGTTAATTGTTTTTTCATGTTATGTTTAAGTTTTATATATACAAAAATGAAGGTTATACATAACCTCCATGTAAATTTTAGTTTACGATAATGTTAACCGCTGTTAACTTTAGGTTAACTAAAATGAATACCCGAATGATAATGAGATATTACTACCTGCTTTATATCTGCTAATAGTTTCATCTGATGAAGAAGATGAATACCTCTTATTTAAATCACGATCAAAATACAATACGTTGTTATTATTCAGCATGTCACTTGCGTTGAGCTTAAGCTCACCCTTAGATTTTAAAATTTTATACCCTATTTGAAGATCAATAACATCACGAGGAGCTTCATATACACTTGGAAACTGCTGTCCGCCAGACTTATATATTCTTCGACCGCTTCTGTTATATAATAAATTAACATTCAACCGGCTTTCTAAAGCCATATGCTGAATACCGGCATTGATTACATAGGGTGATTGACCTATCAGAGGGCGCTCTGTTTCTATCTGGTTAGCAATTACCGGATTTTGAACTTTAGATTTAATGAGAGAGAAGTTGGTATAAACTGTTGTGTTTTTAAATGGCTTGCTTGTGTTAATAAACTCCAGATTTTTTCTTACTTCGAATTCTGCCCCATATACATTAGCTTCTTTAGAGTTAAAATAGGTTACGTTAGCGGTTGAGTTAGCATCATAGATGGCTGATTCAATAGCGTTTGTAAATTTCTTGTAGAAAGCAGAAACAGAGAATATTTGTCCGGCAGAAGGGAAAAATTCAAAGCGCAGATCTGCATTGTCGATCAGAGCACGTTTCAGATCCGGATTTCCTTGTTGAATGGCTAGCAGTTCATAATCATAATAGGCAAAGGGCGCGAGCTCCCTGAATTCCGGACGTGCTAAAGTTCTGAAATAAGATGCCCTGAAATTACTTTTTGAAGTAATACTGTATGTATAATTAACAGATGGAAGCACGTCTACAAAGTTTTGCGCTACCGGTGTAATTGTTTTGTCGAAAGTGGACAGATTCAGATCATATTGTTCAACACGTACTCCATATACAAACCTGGACCGGTCGCCCAACTTGTTATCCATCATTACATATCCGGCGTTAATTAATGAATTTGCTGTGTAATTATCTGCACTGTTACCAATCTCATCCAGCTTGTATTTTCCCTGATTGATCAGGTCAAGATCAAAAAGCGTATTTAATGGTCTTTGGCGGATTTCATTAGTAGCGGGATCAAGTGGATTTAACAATAGTCCTAAGAAGCGCACATTAAACATTCTATCGCGATAGTTAGAAGAAACTCCTGCTTTAAACGTGGCGCTCTTTTTTGCCATTATGAAAGGCAATGTATAGTTTACCTCTCCGGAATATACATTCTCGTTAAGATCTGAAAACAGCCGGGTGTTCTCCTTACCTATTGTTGTAACACTTGCATTGAATAAGGCCGCAGGGTTATTTCTATCAGATACGTTGCGTGTATAATTAACTTTACGCTGATCTGGCTGATCATTCTGAACATTACTGAAACCTAAGGTCCATTTAATTTTTGAGCTCTTCTCCCCTAACTTGTGCTCTCCTTCAAGCGCACTTTTAAACAAACTTTTTTGTATCAGGTCAAAGGCATAAAATCTATTGTCACTACTAGTTGAAACATTGGTACCTGTACGGGAAGTATACTGATCATCAAAAACCCGGTTATAAAGATTTTTTAAAGTAATACGTGTGTTTTTGAAATTGTAAGCAAAATTCGCCAAAGCACCTAAATTAGTTGAAAACTTATATTGATCATCTACATAATCAAATACATGATACTTTCTAACGATTCCGGGGTTAGTATTTTGAGAGTTTCTATAAGTTAAAGATAATATGGCTCCTAAACGACTGTTGGTTTTAGTAAAGTCTTTCACACGCCCCAAAGTAAACTGATAATTCTGACTAAGAAAAGCCTTACTATCGCTTATGCTAAGATCTTGTGGAAGGGCTCTGAGAGAAGCATTGTTTTTAAGAGGCCCCGTTAGGTTATTAACTACGATCCTGGTTGAAGGAAATCGGTCAGGGATCTGCCTTAATCCATTATCAAAACCCAGATAATCTGTAAAATTTCTTGACCCGCTATGAAAGTTTTTAAATGTAGCCTGCGTATTATAGCCATAACCTAATCCAACAGAAAGAAAATTATCTTCAGGAATATCCTTGGTGATAATTTGTACTGAACCTCCTGCGAAATCACCCGCCAGATCCGGAGTTGCTGTTTTGCTGATTACGATATTATCAATCAGGTTAGAAGGAACTATATCAAATGAAAAGGCCTTACGGTTCGGTTCGGTACTTGGCAGAACCCCATTATCCAGAGTTGCCGAATTATAACGATCTGATAGTCCACGCACAATAACAAATTTATTATCCTGGATGGTGGTTCCGCTAACACGCTTCAATACTTCTCCAGTATTTCTATCCGGTGATCTGCGTATAGACTCTGCCGAGATACCATCACTTACCCGTGCACTGTTTTTTTGCTGTGCATATAAGGTATTCATACTCTCCTGGCGTGCAGTAGCTGTAATAACCACTTCGGCCAATGCCTGAGAAGCAGCTTCTTCCATAATTACATCCAGGATAGTGGTTTTTCCGGCAGCAACATCAATGTCCGTAATGCTTTTGCTTTGATATCCTATATATGATAATGTAATCGCATATTTACCGGGAGCTAAGTTCCCAAGTGTATAGCGCCCTTCTACATCAGTTGAAACGCCGGATGTTGTTCCGTTAATTTTTACGGTTAATCCTATTAATGTTTCCCCAGTTTTTTTATCGGAAACTTTACCCGATATTTTACCGGGCAACTGACCAAATATGGTGGTTGCTGATATTAAAAGAAAAGCAAAAATACTTAGAAATGATTTGTGTTTCACTTTGATATGATTAAGTCACTGCAAAGTTATTATCACAATATTACCTGGATGTTAGGTATTCATTAAGTAAAGGTGAGTTTAGTGTTAAACTATTGTTAACTGGTTTTAGAGATTCCCTTAATAATTTAAGGTCCAGAAATATAACGTTGTGGACTGTGGAAATATAACTCAAGGAGTTTAATAATAATGCTAAATAAAGTTTTCGTTTGAAACGGCATTAAGTTTTATAGCCACATTTTCAGAATACAGCAGTAGTTAATATCTAATGCCTGCTTTTTTCAGAAGAAAATGCAATAACCAAATAGGCCCGATTAACAAAAATTTAATATCATCAAGAAAAGAGGGCTTTTTACCCTCTATTTTATGACCGATGAACTGCCCGATCCAGGATACAATAAAAATAAGCAGGCACACCTGGTACATGGGCGGCCATCCGTGATTTTCATGAAGTTTTTCCAAGCCTACGATTGCTGCTGAGAATAAGCCTATAACCAGGAGCATGATATACGATAAAACCGGTGACAGTTGCAAATAATAATAAATTGCAAAGGCAATAAGAAATGAAGCCCAGTTAACAAATCCATTATAACGGCCCAAAAAATCCAAATGAGGAAATGGAAGAGCCCATATTAACCCAAGAATACTGAATACAATAAGAGGAACACAAATCCAATGAATTGTTTTATTTGTGTGATCCTGATGACTTTCAGAATATTTATTAAATAATAGATCGACCGGACGAATTTGGGTAGCCGCCATTTTTTTATACGCTATATGTTTACCTGCAGATTGCATTGCGTGATTAATGGCTGGTATCGGGAATAGTGCAGGTCCTTATTTAGCATAAGAAACTGAACGTGTTTCCCTGATTACAGTTACTTTAATCTGACCAGGATAAGTCATCTCAGTTTGAATTCTATTAGATATGTCGTTTGCAATAATCTCAGCCTGCGCATCAGTAACTTTCTCACTTTCAACAACAACACGAAGTTCGCGGCCTGCCTGTATAGCAAAAGTTTTCTCAACTCCCGGATATGAAAGCGCTAATTCTTCCAGATCCTTTAATCTTTTGATATAACCTTCAACAACTTCGCGACGGGCACCCGGACGGGCACCAGAAATAGCATCACAAGCCTGTATAATAGGAGAAATCATGGAAGTCATTTCGATTTCGTCATGATGTGCACCGATTGCATTACACACTTCTGGATGTTCCTTATATTTTTCCGCCAACTGCATACCTAAAATAGCATGCGGCAATTCAGGATTATCATCAGGCACTTTACCAATATCATGTAAAAGCCCGGCACGCTTCGCCATTTTTACATTAAGGCCAAGCTCAGCCGCCATAGTTGCACAAAAATTGGCTACTTCTCGTGAATGCTGTAATAAATTCTGTCCGTATGATGACCGGTAACGCATGCGTCCTATCATACGGATCAATTCAGGATGTACCCCGTGAATCCCCAGGTCAATTACTGTACGTTCACCAATTTCCACTATCTCTTCTTCAATCTGCTTCTTGGTTTTAGCAACAACCTCTTCTATACGTGCCGGATGGATGCGGCCATCGGTTACTAAACGGTGTAAGGCCAGCCTGGCAATTTCTCTTCTTACCGGATCGAATCCTGAAAGAATAATTGCTTCGGGTGTATCATCTACAATAATTTCTATACCTGTTGCAGCTTCTAAAGCCCGTATATTACGCCCTTCACGTCCAATTACCCGACCTTTAATCTCATCGTTCTCAATATTAAATATCGATACAGTGTTCTCAATTGCACTTTCAGTTGCTGTCCGCTGAATGGTTTGAATTACAATCTTTTTAGCTTCTTTGGAGGCAGTCAGTTTTGCTTCATCAACAATATCTTTGATCTGCATCATTGCTTTTGTACGTGCTTCCTCCCGCAAAGTATCAACCAGCTGATTTTTTGCGTCTTCTGCTGATAAGCCTGCAATAGTTTCTAACTGCTGAACATGCTGATTTTTTATTACGTCAACTTCCTCTTGTTTCTTCTGAGTAATTTCAATTTGCTTATCCAGATTTTTTCTTGTGTTGTCTAATTCCTGCTCTTTCCTGTTAAAATTTTCCAGACGATGAGTAACAGATTGTTCCTTTTGTTTAATGGAATTCTCTCTTTGATTAAGAACATTGTTTTTGCTGTTTACATCCTGCTCATGTTCAGCCTTCATTTGTAAAAACTTCTCCTTGGCTTCTAAAAGCTTATCCTTTTTAAGAATTTCGGCATTATTTTCTGCCTCCTTAAGAATTTTCTTTACTTTGTTCTGAGCCGCATATTCTTGATTTTTAAGAAGCTTGAGCAATAAAAATCTCCCGATTACCACGCCCACTATTAATCCAATTAAAACATAAAGTACTATTTCCATTTTTGTCTTTTATTTAAATAAAAAAAACCGCAACTAAATTTAAGTTCCATGTATTGTAAAACTTCAGCATACCGTATTTAAGTTAAATATAAACAAGTGGCAATGCCAGATGATTACATGGTTAACTTCTTCTGATATTGAAGCGTCAATTTATAGTGAAACTTAAAAATTTAACTGCGGTTAAACCTTTAATGCCCGGTTCTTGCAAGAACGCTATTGCTTTGAAAAAAAATCAGTTAATAACTCGTCAAGCTGGTATACTTTATCTGCAACTGCAGTGTCTTCATGCATTACCTTTTGCTCTGCTTTGAGCGTAGTGGTTGCATAATGTAATACACACATAGACAACAGATCCTGCTTATCCCGTACCGCATAATTTTCCTGAAATTCCTTCATGCGGTCGTTAATCAGCTTAGCTGCCCGACGAATAACTTCCTCTTCCTCTGTGTTTACTTTTAAAGGATAAACACGATCGGCAATATTTATTTTTATAGAGATTTCTCCCATTTGAGCTTGTTCACTATATATTACTTCTTAAGTAATACAATACACTTATCTATTTCGCGTACAAATTCGCTAATTTTTTGCTTTATGTCAAGATTTTTTTCGCTAACATCTTCTAATGAACGTGCTACCTTAATAACCTTAAACTTCTCTTCCTGCTCCTGAATCTTGGTTCTGCTACTTTCAACAACTGTTTTCATAGCCAGATTCTCTAATTTCAACAGATCATTTTCTTCCTGCAAAGCAACACATAAATCAATAAGGCGCGCCGTCTTATTAACTACATTATTTAACTGTTCTGCTACTATTGACATGGTTATTAATAAACCTAAACTATTTCCTGATCTCTGCCCCTGCTTCTTTTTCGAAATTAACAATTAATTTTTGCATGATAGCATCTATCTGCTTATCAGCGAGTGTTTTCTCGTCATCTTGTAATATAAAGCTTAATGCGTATGATTTTTTACCCTGCGCAAGTTTATCGCCCTGATAAACATCAAATACATTAACTTCTTTAAGCAATTTACGTTCAGACCGTTCTGCTATTTGCTTTAGCTGACCAAAAGTTACCCCGGTGTTTAATAACATGGAAAGGTCCCTGCGCACGGAAGGGAATCTGGAAACTTCCTGATAAGTAATTTTATTATTCCTGACAGCCTTTAGAAGAAGGTCCCAATCTAAATCAGCATAGAAAATATCGCCTGTTAAATCTGTTTTTTTAAGTGCGGATGGAGCAACTTTTCCAAATTCAACTAGTGTGCGCTCGCCTTTTTTATATTTTAATCCGAATAACAGATTCGAACTACTACAATCTTCTGTATTAAACTCCTTTAAATTTAAGCGTTTAGTGATAGCATCGACAGTGGATTTCAGATCATAAAAATTCACCGGTTTTAAAGGACTGTTCCATTGCTCGGCTTGTTTGGATCCTGTTAAGAAAACTGACAACCGGCTACTCTCCAGGAATTCCTCTTTGTTTAACCGGTACGTTTTCCCAAATTCGTAAAACTTCAGGTTAGGGCTTCGGCGATTCTGATTGTACGCAATTGCCTCCAGGCCCGAAAACAATAAACTTCCACGCATTACGTCCAGATCTGAGCTTAATGGATTTAAGATCCGCACGGCTTCTTCTGGATTATCTGAATACTTTAAGCTTGTTAAAGAGTTTGACAAAATTTCATTAAACCCATTCGCGGTTAGCAATTCAGCAACAATATTTTGCACCTGCTCTTTATCCGGTTTCGCCG
Organism: Sphingobacteriaceae bacterium; assembly: GCA_035575925.1. GTDB lineage: Bacteria > Bacteroidota > Bacteroidia > Sphingobacteriales > Sphingobacteriaceae > DASWTL01. Next base: position 7,846 of record DATLXK010000009.1, on the reverse strand, counting down.
CATAATTTAAGGATGCCTTAACCTGCGCCGGGATTTCAATATTATTATATCCATACATCCGAAGAATCTCCTCTATAATATCTACTTCACGCGTAACATCTACTTTATAAGCAGGCACTTTTAAAATCAACCCTTCTTCAGTTTCACCTGTAATCTGGATATTTAATCCCTGAAGAATTGATTTAATTTCTTCTACAGGTATATGCTTTCCAATTAACCGATTTACGTTTGAATAAGAAATAGTCACATTAAATGGATTTACCGGCGAGGGGTAAAAGTCATATATCTCAGATGAAATTTGTCCACCGGCAACCTCTTTAATTAATAATGCAGCCCGCTTTAGTGCTGTTACAGTCATTTCCGGGTCTGTTCCGCGTTCAAAACGGAACGAAGCATCGGTTTTTAAACCATGCCGTTTGGATGTTTTGCGAATAGAAACCGAGTTAAAACACGCGCTTTCAAGAAATATTTTTGTGGTGGTTAATTTTACACCAGATTTAGTCCCACCAAACACCCCGGCAATACACATAGGCTCCTGTGCATTGCAAATCATGAGGTCATCTGCTGATAGCTTGCGTTCTATATCATCAAGCGTTATAAACAGGTCGTCTTTTTTTGCCTTCTTAATAAGTACTTTACCTCCTGTTATTTCATCAGCATCAAAGGCATGTAAAGGCTGCCCTAATTCGTGAAGAACGTAGTTTGTAACATCCACAACATTATTAACAGGCCTTACTCCAATTACATTCAATTTATCTTTTAACCAGTCGGGTGATTCTTTCACTGTAACCATGCTAATTGTCAAACCCGAATATCTTAAACAGGCCTGTTCGTCTTCAACAATTATGGGAATTGGAAGATCATGATTATCAGTTATAATACCTGAAACATCAGGCATTTTTATTACACTTCTTTCATAAGCGGCAAGATCACGGGCTACTCCCAAATGAGAGGCCGCGTCAGCCCGGTTAGGGGTTAACCCGATCTCGAATACGTAATCGTCCTGAATTTTTGCTCCCTCTTTTTGAGAATAATAATCTTTGGCCATAACGCCAATAACCGCATCATCATTTAACACAATAATACCGGCATGATCATCCCCAAGCCCTATTTCATCTTCAGCACATATCATGCCTTCAGAAACCTCTCCGCGTATTTTAGACTTATTAATCTTAAAGGGCTCCCCAACTGTTGGGTACACTGTGGAACCGATTAGCGCCACAACTACTTTTTGACCCGCTGCTACATTAGGGGCACCACAAACAATTTGCAGATCTGTTCCTGTTCCTATATTCACTGTGGTTACCCTTAGCCGGTCTGCATTTGGGTGCTGTATACAATCTTTTACATATCCGATAACTAATCCTTCTAACCCACCAGCAACTGCTTGTACTTGCTCCAGGCTTTCAACCTCCAGACCAATGTTGGTTAAAATTTGTGATATTTCTTCAGGAGTTTTTGTTGTATCAATAAATTCCTTCAACCACCTATAGGATATTTTCATGTTCTAAATAAGAATAAACGGCAAAGATAGAAAGTTGAAGATGAAAAGGTGAAACAGAACGGCAATAACGGGTTGCGGGTTGGAAAAAAGTGGCGATTTTCACCACAAATGCTGATGCAGAGAACCAATGTTTGATTAACTACTAATGTGTCTGCGGAGCACTGAACCGCTACTTTTGCCAAACCGCTATTATGCAACCTTTTTCTATTTTAATTTTTGTTTCATTTTTCTGTATTGGCCGTCTAAGTCGTCTAAAATTGGCAGCAACGACTTAAAACAAGTTTCATTTGTTTTCTGAAATTCTTTTTTTCTGTCGGAAATAAATTCAGTCAACAGTCTTTTTCGGACTTCTTTAAACCCATCTGCTTTTTCTCTGTCTGCTAACATTCCTTTTGTTAATTCTGAATGATAGAATATTTGTATTTTCTTTAATTGCTTGTCCATAAATGAATGCCTGTGAACAATAGTATTTCTTTCGCCTGTATAATCCTTTAAAGATTTTTTGAACTCGTTGTAGTGTTTTGATAATGTTGTTCTCGACACCTTTAAATTATTAATGATTACTCTTTCGTTTACGTCTTTCTCGTCTATGCCTAAGTGAAAAGTTGCATTTATTGTTTGGAGAGTTCTATCAGATAATGATGCAAGTCTGATAATATAATTTTCAATGTTGTATGTCAGATGGTCGCCTCTGCTAATGCTGTATTTTCCGTCATAACGGAAATTGGAAAGTAATTCAATTGCATTTTCAAGCTGTCGGCAGAGTTCTAAGAAATGAATGCAATAAAAACCTGTATTGTGAATATAATATTCGTACTCGGTAAAATCGGGATTTTCTAATTCAATGTCACTCAATTTGAATTTACGTCCCTTTGAAATTACTTCACTGTCTGTGAGTAGACTTTGAATAAAATTGTGCGCAATTATTTTATCGAGGTTCGTCATTTTAAAATGCTGCAATAACTGAAGGCCTACATCATTCCATCATCAGCAAAGCTATAATACTCTTTATCAGTAATTATAAGATGGTCAAGAACACCAATATCCAATAATTTACCGGCAGCTACCAGCTTGTTAGTTAATGATATATCGGCACTGCTGGGTTTAAGATTCCCTGAAGGGTGATTATGAGCTAGAATTACCGAGGTTGCCTGATGCTGTAATGCGGTGTTAAAAATAATCTTAGGATCTGCTACTGTACCCGCCTGGCCGCCTTTACTTATCAAATGTTTCGATGTAATTTTATTTGCACGATTTAAAAGCACGATCCAAAACTCCTCGTGGCCCAGATCTGAGAACATGGGAAGCAATGCCTGATACACATCCCTGCTATTTCCTACCTGCACCTTTTCAGCAATAATTCCGTCTTTTTTTCGTCGTCCTAATTCCAGGGCTGCAATAATAGCAATAGCCTTTGCCTCGCCAATCCCTTTGAATTTGCAAAGATCCTGCACAGAAAGTTTACCAAGCTTATCCAGATCATTATTATAAGACAATAATATTCGTTTACTTAACGCAACTGCACTTTCGTCACGATTACCCGAGCCAATCAAAATAGCTATCAGTTCAGCATCACTTAAAGACCGGCGACCCTGAAGTAAGAGTTTTTCCCGCGGCCGGTCTTCTTCAGCCCATGATTTTATGGTAATTTTATCTTCATATGCTTGCATAGTTAAAAGTATACAAATGACCTGAAAATAAAAAAGGCCCCAATAAAATCGGAGCCCTTAAACAAAAATTTTAATTTATTAGCTTAACCCGTTAACGTATTTAGTTAACTTGGATTTATTATTTGAAGCCTTATTTTTATGGATAACGTTTTTCTTTGCTAAACGATCAAGCATAGAGATGACCTTGGTTAAAAGAGGAGTTGCTTCATCTTTAGACAAAGTTCCACGCAATTTTTTAATTGCATTTCTTGTAGTTTTAGCCTGATATCTATTACGTAAACGCTTTGCAGCATTTGACCTTATTCTCTTTAGCGATGATTTATGATTTGCCATGTTACCTTTTTGTCCGTCTTATTTAAGGACTGCAAATATAGGAGGTTTATTTTAATGTAGCAACAAGGAAATAAAATTTGATTACATGAAATCAGCTACTGCTACTTTATGCCCCAAAACCTACAAATTCGAAAAATAATAAATACCATGATGCTTCCGATGATCAAAACTTTGCCATATCCCAAAGTGTGAGTTAGTTCTAAAACCAAGCCCGTTAAAGCTAAAGCAGCCAGAAAAAGTAACACTACTCCTTTCTTCATTTCAATAAAATAAATACAAACCAATATTAATGATTATAATAACCTCTAAGTGCTATATTTATTAAAAAATAGAATTTAGATATGGGTAAGATTCGGCTGATATCATCATTATTCTTTTTATTGATCCTCTGTTCTTCCTGGGGATTTTTTGCACACCAACGAATAAACCGCCTGGCTGTTTTCACATTACCCAATGGGTTGATGGGGTTTTACAAAAACAATATTACTTTCATTACTGAGCATGCCGTAGATCCCGACAAACGCCGGTATGCAGACTCCGCCGAAGCTCCCAGGCATTATATTGATGCTGACCATTATGGTGCCGCACCTTTTGACAGTATCCCTGAAAAGTATAAAGATGCCGTTGTCAAATATTCTGAAGATAATATAAAAGCGCATGGTATTGTACCCTGGCATATAGAAAGAACATACTATTCGTTGGTTAAAGCATTCCGCGAACGCGACTCATCTAAAATACTCCGCTTGTCAGCAGATCTGGGGCATTATGTTTCAGACGCTCATGTTCCTTTGCACACAACTGAGAATTATAACGGTCAACTGACGAACCAGGTGGGTATACATGGATTCTGGGAAAGCAGATTACCCGAATTATTTTCGTCAGAATATGACTTTTTCACCGGGCCGGCAAAATATATAGAAAATCCCCTGCAAAATGCCTGGAAGATAGTTCGCAACACCTATTCCTACAAAGATTCTGTACTTCAAATTGAAGCTCGTTTAAGCTCAACATATCCTTCAGATCAGAAATATAGTTTTAGCGAACGAAATGGAAAGGTAACCAAACAATATTCTGAAAGGTATTCTAAGGCTTATCATGATGCGATGAAAGGAATGGTTGAACGTCAAATGCGTGCTTCTGTTCTGGCAGTTGGAAGCTTTTGGTACTCCGCCTGGGTAGACGCCGGACAGCCCGTAATGAAAAATATGCGAAAAATGACGAATTCTGAAAAGGATGCGTACGACAAGGAAGAAAATACATTTAACCACGAAATGATGATCGGCCGACCGGAAAATTAGAAAATAAGGTTTCTTAGAAAGCATCTCATTTATATATTTGCCGCAAATAAAAAATATGATGTTTAAAAAAATAGGTATTTTTTCATTATTATACCTAATTAGTCTGATTTCTTATTCCCAAACACGGGATACAACAAATCAATCTTTAAAGGAAGTAATAATCCGTGATAACAGGATAGAATTACCCTTTTCTCAACAAAACAGGAACATTCAGATTATTGACCAGCAACTGATTAAAAATCTTCCTGTAAGATCAATTCAGGAGCTTCTAAGCTACATATCAGGTGTTGATGTGAGGCAACGCGGCCCGGGTGGCTTGCAGGCCGATATAAGTATGGATGGAGGTACATTTGACCAAACTCTGGTACTTATTAATGGCGTTAAAGTCTCTGACCCTCAAACTGGTCATAATATGATGAATATTCCAATTTCACCCGACAATATTGATCATATTGAAGTGATGCGTGGCTCTTCTGCACGTATTTATGGAATAAATGCACTATCGGGAGCAATAAATATTGTGACCAAAACTCCTAACCGTACCGGAGTAAGCGCCAACCTTTTCACTGGTTCAAGCTTCAATCAAGATGTCTCAAACGGGAAAACCTTTGCTTCTTATGGAGTAAGAGCTATGGGCAATTTATCGGCGGGAGCTAATACTAACCATTCATTGTCTTTAAGTCGCGAAACAGGAAACGGATACCGTTACAATACTGCTTTTAAAAACCACAAAGCATTTTATGAGGGAAAGTTTAACTCAAAAAACAGAAACGAGTTAAGCGTAATGGCAGGAATAGTGGATAATGACTTTGGAGCCAATGCTTTCTACGCAGCCCCGGGTGATAAAGAAGCACAGGAAATTGTACAAACCTCACTTGCTGCGATAAGTTATAAAACCAGTGTTAATCCTAATTGGATTATAACTCCCAGAGTAAGCTACAGGTACAACGAGGATGATTACCGGTACATCAGAACCAACCTGTCTAAATTTCGCAACCAGCATAAAACACACGTTATCAATGCAGAAGTAAATAACCGCTTTAATACTCCGATAGGAGCATTTGGATTAGGGCTTGAAGGACGTAAAGAACAGATTAACAGTACAAACCTGGGAAAAAGAGAACGTGACAACTTTGGAGTTTTCGGAGAATATAAATTCGAAAAAGTCAAAGATCTTCTGGTAAATATTGGTTCTTATGTAAATTATAATTCCGATTTCGGATATCAAATATTCCCCGGTTTTGATGCAGGATATACATTTTCTTCTAACTGGAAATTATTTACCCACATAGGTACCGGACAGCGGTTGCCAACTTATACAGATCTATACTATAAAGGCCCAACCAACATTGGGAACCCTGATCTTCAACCGGAAACATCTTTGTATGGAGAAGCAGGGATTAAATACATAACAGGATCTACTTTTGTAACGGCCAGCTATTTTCACCGGAAAGTGGATAATTTTATTGACTGGGTAAAAACTACAGTTACAGACCCTTGGCAGCCTCAAAATTTCCATCAAACCAATACAAATGGTTACACATTGAGTGCAAACCACAGGCTTACAAACAGTAATTCACGCTCTCCACAAATTAATGCAGGAGTATCTTATACACACCTTGATCCTGAAGTGAAAGTACTTGAAAATAAAATTTCAAGATATGTATTGCAAAGCCTTCGTAATCAGTTGGCTGCAAATGTGAACATGAAATTTAATCATGCTTTCTCGTTTACTGTAGGCTCCAGGTATTGTCAACGGATAAGTTATAAAGATTATACACTGTTAGATGCACGAGTAAGTTACGAACGTCCGTTATATAATTTATATCTGGACGCTTCTAATATGCTGGAAGCAGATTATATTGAAGCAGGAGCGGTGCCTATGCCGGGAAGGTGGTACACATTGGGAGCCCGGTTTAATGTTTTTAAATAACATAGATCTAGATTTACGAAGTTTTAAAAATTTCGTAAATCTGCATGTTAGCACTAATTATAAAAACGACATGACTACGAAAAATAAAAGGCTTAAACTTAATAGGAAAAAAATAATTGAAAATGTTAAACATAAATTGAACGAAGACAAAACAAAAAATGAAATTTTCAAAGAAATTATAGCTGACTATAAAGATGTGAGAACTCAAAAGGAAATTGCAAATATTATAAGATTTGTAATATAAAAACATAGACAAAAAAAATATGGGATATTAAATATTATCTACATTATTTTTGTTCTAGTGATAATTTATCTTATGTTGACAACACGTAATTTCGACGGAATTGGGCTTTGTATTATCCCCATAATTATAATTGCAACGAAACAAATTAAAAGTTATTCTTGGATAACAACAATTGGGTATTTTATATTTGTTGTTCAAATTATGACTTACTTGATAAGTAAAGGCGAAAACCTTGGATTTACCAACCCAATATTTATATTATTCTTCGCTTTAGTAAGTATTGCATTTGGGACTTTTGTTCCAAAACTATTAACCCCACCATATAAACTTTCAGAAGAAAGCTACATAAATGATGAAGGTCAATCCTTGAATAGAATAAAAGTAGAATATAAATAACTAGTGCTAACAGCAAATTTGTACAAAAATGGCTGACGGTGGTTTACGTTAATTCTTTCGTAATTACTTAATTTGGTGCGGTGCGACAATGGTTCTGCAAGCAATGCCATTTCTGCACAAATTTGCAAAACGTTATTCTATCTCCTCAATTATTAACAATCACTGTTGTGCGGTTAAAATAAATATATGATTTTTTATCTCTGGCCGCTCATGCCGCGGGAGGGCACCTACTTTCCCTTCAGCTGGAAAGTAGGCAAAGAGCCGCGTCTTCCTGATATTTGTTGTAAATCTCAGGAGGCCGATTGACGACTCATATCATATTGCCGGTTATAATACTCCCCTAAAATAAGACCATTGGTTTAGTTAAAAAAACTTTTAAATTAACTAAACAATGAGCAAGCAAACCCGTCGTAAATTTACGTCTGTATTCAAGGCCAAAGTGGCATTGGAAGCCGTTAAGAATCAGCA
>DATLXK010000008.1:0-6176 GCA_035575925.1 Sphingobacteriaceae bacterium | reverse complement strand
TGAATTTTAATACCTGACTGATTATCGGCTGTCCGCTAAAGTTTTTAGATTTGTTCATGCTTGAAAGTGTCGTAACTCTAAAGTATGAACAAACGGGGTGACTTCGGTTGCCTCGTTTTATTTTAACCGGACACTACTGGTATTAAGTATTTGATTTATGAAATTCTTAATTCGGTATTCTGCTTGTTACATTTAATTTTCTTCTTTGACTTCTAATTTTTTTAAATCGGCAGTTGCCGGACCATTGATGACTTTACCTTCTGTTGTAAATCGCGAACCATGAAGCGGACAATCAAATGATTTTTCTTCAGCGTTCCATTGCAGGATGCCTCCGAGGTGCGGACAAACTGCGGTGCAGACATGAAGATTATTTTGCTCATCGCGATAAACCGCCATCTTTTTTAATCCTGAAGAAATTATTCCTCCTTGTCCCGGTTTTAAATCCTGTGCTTCTTTTACATCACCTTCAGTAAACCAATCAGCGAGTTGCGCAACCATGTTTCCTACTTCGTGTAAATAATCACCTGCAGTTTTAAAAGTTATGCGTGAAGGGCTGTATAAATCTATCCAGGGATTTTCTTTTCCGGTGATGATGTCGGTTAAAATAATTCCGCCCAGCGTTCCGTGTGTAATACCGTTTCCTGAATCGCCTGTGATAATGTAAATATTATCATTGCCGGAATTTTTGCCGATGAAAGCCAGTGAATCTATTGGCTCCATAACCTGGCCTGACCATTTGTATGTTACCTCCTGCATTGCAGGAAATCGTTTTTTAGTCCATTCAATGAGGTTAGTATATCTTTCTTCCTCTGGAATATTTTCATCATCAGCCTGACCTGTTTTATGGTCTTCACCTCCTGAAATTAAAAGGTCATATTGGTTATCGTATTCTTCTAACCGAACGTAGTGATAGGGAGCGGCAATCCATTTGGAATCATGGTCGCCGGTATCCCACCATAGTGAATACGATAGCTCTCCTTTAGGCACTTTGGCAGCAATCACGTAAGTACGATAGGGCCATTGTTTGGTGTGCATCACAACCCAATCGTTAACGGGTGTGTTGGTGGCTACTACTATATGTTTTGCTTTTATTTCAAACCCGTTTGCTTTTGCTCCGTCTTTGGATATTTCTTCCGCTTTTGTTTCGGTGTAAATTTTTCCTCCCAGGCCAATGATTGCATCCGTGAGACCCTTCAAATATTTCATAATATGAAACTGACCTTGTTCAGGAAATTTTATGCACCATTTTCCTTCTTCGGATGCTAAGTCGGGAACTTGTTCCAACATTTCTGTGAGCAGTCCTGCGTTTTTTGTTGCCTCATATTCTTTTTCCAGAGTTTCTTTTGTATCGCTTCCGCTTAAAAATAAATATCCGGGAACTCGTTTAAAGTTGCAATCAATGTTTTCGTGATTAACTGTATTTGCTATAAACTGAATTGCTTCCATGTGGCTGTTGGCTGCAAGCGTTGCTTTTTCTTTTCCGAATATTTTTTCAAGTTCAAAATAACGGTCGTCAAGTGCACAGGTAATGTGTGCTGTTGTTCTGCCTGTTTCTCCGCTGCCTATATACCCATCTTCTACTAAAATTATTTTTCGTCCTGCTTTTAATAAACAGTATGCAGTTGTTAGTCCTGCTATGCCACCACCAACAATTAAAATATCGGTTTCAATATTTTGATTAAGTTTTTCACAAATAATTGGCTCTGTTGATGCTGTCCAAAAAGATTTATTTTCGCCTGAAGTCATATTGCTGTCAATTGGCTCGGATGCAGAAGTGTACATTTTCCTTTGTTTTAATTTTGGTTTTTTATTAATGCTTGAAAAAACTATGCCTCCATGTTGTGTATGTTAAGCTACAGTTTCTTATATAACCTTGGGGAATGTTACATGTTTCATTAAGTGAGCAATTTTAAATCCTGTAAGTTTTGGTCCAAAAGTTGAAAAGAAATCAATATCTGCATTTTCTTACCAATTGTATGCGCTTGATTATTAAGTACATTCCCATTGCTACCTTTTGCATAATTTGCGTTGCAGTTAATTTATAAAAACGTTCCGAATCGCTCAAAATGGCAAGTATATCCATTTGGAATTCTAAGCAAATAATCCTGATGTTCAGGTTCTGCAGGCCAAAATTTACTTATCTGCTCTAATGTAGTTACGACTTTACCGCTCCATCTTCCGGAATTATTAACGATTTGAATAACTTCTTCAGCCACTTTTCTTTCTTCTTCATCTTGAATAAAAATTGCTGAACGATAGCTCGATCCTCTGTCATTGCCCTGTTTGTTAACTGTTGATGGATCATGAATTCTATAAAAATAATCGAGAATTTCTCTAAAATTTGTTTTTGCAGGGTCATACGTTAATTCAATTCCTTCGGCATGACCGGGATGATTTCGGTAGGTTGGCTTTTCGTTTTCGCCTCCTATGTATCCTACCTCTGTATCAATTATTCCAGTTCGTGTTCTAAATAAATCTTCCATTCCCCAAAAACAGCCACCAGCTATATATGCTTTTTTATTATTTTCCATATCTTTTAATTTTTATGTTGAACGCAGTTTATTTTAATTTCGGATTTGTTTAAAATATGTCGCGTATTCAATTTCGATCATTTGCAATTTTGGAGAAATATATCTTTCGCAAAAAATGCCTTCTTTGTTTTTTTTATAATAATTATGTTGCTGTTCGGTATTTAACTTGAATTGACAAAATAAAAGTGTCTGAGTGATAATTTGTTCATCAAAGTCAACCTGGCATTCAGAAATCAACTTTTGAGATTCCGCTATTTTCCCAAAAACATACACTGCAGAACGGTACTTTTTACGAAAACTATGGCTTTTGGTTGATGCATGGGTATGTAAATGTATAGCTGTTAAAATCTTTAAAGGAATAATAAAGGGATTGTAATGAACAATCACAGCTTCGGAAAACGTATCATTCGGAATTGTCGAACTAATCCAGCCTTGTTCTACCTTTTCCACTCCTTTCAATGATTGAAAATAAGCCTCTGTACACCAATGACACCCTCCACCAAAACCAATTTTCTCAATGATCATTTTCTATTACTAATTTATTAAGTATAAATCTATCTGATAGATGCAGAAAATTGAATTTTAATTTGGTCTGTTTTAACCCACAATTAAGAATTCAGGTTTTTTAAATCATTTCTAAGTTATAAGCGCAGCTGCAAAACTTTTTAGCTTATCCGGAATTTTGTTAAGGGGTAAAACGAAATCAACACAGCCTGCTGCCTGAGCACTGAGCGGCATGGAGTCAACTTCGGCAGACATGTCCTGAGCAAAGATTTTTCCTCCCTTAGCTTTGATATGCTTGCAGCCCTCCGTGCCATCGCCATCATATCCCGAAAGGACAATGCCGACAGCCCTTGCACCCATTGCCTTTGCCAGAGAAATAAAAAATATATCTACTTGTTTGTTCCTGCCAACGCGAGGGGAGATTACTTTGAACCTATAATTTTCCATAGTAAGATCTGAGTCCGGTGGAATTACATAAACATGATTCGCAAGAATCGCCATTGCCTCAGAAGCCACGATTACTGACATTTTCGTGTGCCTCGACAGTATTAAAGCTAACTGACTATGGGCGGTGGGGTTCATGTGGGAAATAATAACAAATGCCATACCCGTATCAGGCGGCATTGCATCCAGCAGTGCCTTATACGCGTTAAGTGCTCCGGCAGAGCCGCCAATACCTACAATGAATACAGGTTGTAAAGTTTTCATTGATTGTTATTGATTCTCTTTGTTTTCAGCAACATTTTTATCAACATCCTTTTTCTTATTGGTGCTTAATTTAGCTTTACCATCATTTGGCATCAACATAATTCCATCACCACTCATCATAAATTTGTGCACATCGCTATCATGGTTAGTGCCACGAGACTTAACAATGAAAATTTCACGGGTGCGTTTTATATCTTCCTTATCTTCTACCATTCTCACAATAATCCAGGTGTCAATCAGAGATGAAACGCCGATTTCGCCACTTGTGTTACTTTGAAAGTTTGCAGAAACAAGGCTTGTAAAAAACGTAGTGATGCTCCTGGATTTAAAGAGATCAATCATGCGGGTAATCATTGATGTAACTTCACGTATCTCCCCCTCTCCAACGAGACTTGTAAGAGGATCTACGACCACAGCCTTGGGTTTGAAACTATCAACCAGCTTATACACATTCAATAAATGCATCTCCAAACCAAGAAAGGATGGCCTAAGAGCCACAATCTTTAAGAGTCCTTTTTTCATCCAGGGCGCCAAATCAATACCGATAGATTTCATGTTTTGAATGAGCTGCCCTGCTGATTCTTCATAAGAGAAGAAAAGACAGCGTTCGCCACGTTTACAACTTTCGAGTGCGAATGCCGCTGCAAAACTTGTTTTTCCGCAGCCTGCAGTGCCCGAAGCCAGTATGGTGCTGCCTCTGGTGTAACCTTTACCGGTCTTGAACAATTTGTCAAACGATGGAATGCCTGTAGAAACCCTCTTGGCAGTGCCCGGTTGATTAAGCCCTGCTGATGTGATGGGAATTACTGAAAGTCCTTCATCATCTATAACAAATGGATATTCACTTGTTCCATGCTTTGATCCCCGGTATTTAATGACACGAATTCTACGGGTGGCAATTTGGTCTCTGACTCTGTTATCCAGAAGGATGATGCAATCGGAAACGTACTCCTCCAGCCCATGACGGGTATATGAACCGTTTGGTCCCGGCTCGCCTGTAACAATTGCCGTGACCTGTTTTTCTTTAAGCCATCTGAACAGCCTTTTTATCTCTAAGCGAAGAATGCCAATATCTGTAATGCCTGCAAAGATAGATTCAATAGAATCTAACACAATGCGTTTGGCGCCAATGGAATCAATGGCATCTTCCAGGCGAACGAATATTCCCTCCAAATTAAAGTCGGTCTCCTGAATGTCTTTGCGGTCTAAAATAACATGCTCGAGCAAAATCTTTTTCCGTGAAACAAGTGCCGGCAAATCCATATTGAGAGAAGTCACGTCTTTATAAAGTTCATCTTCGGTCTCTTCAAATGACATGAGAACGCCCGGCTCGTTGTAATCGGTGGCACCCTTGATAAGAAAATCAATCCCCAAAAGAGTTTTTCCGGAGCCGGCATTTCCGGAAACTAAAGTGGTTCTGTTTTTCGGAAGCCCGCCTTCGGTAATTTCGTCAAAACCTTTGATACCCGTAGGGCATTTGAGTAATTTATTACGCTTAGCAGTGCTGTTTTCTTGTATTTTTTTCATTATGATAGTCCTTTGTTTTTTATTATGATAGAGTTTCTATAGATTTTTTTTAATCTGAATCTTCTAAATTATCCATACTGCCGATTTTACTGCTTTTTCCATTGTGTGTAGATCGATTAATATTTCCGCAATCGGCGAAAGCATGACCACTATCGCCGCTTCCGGCAACAAAACGGGGTTTTAAAAACATAAAATACAGCCCATTAATATAAGAAGGATTCCTGCAAGGGTAAGCCATGTTTGAATTATATGTTGTTATCTGTGTTTTTTATTAATTCTTGCGCTAATACTTCTTAGTGTAACAGCAAAATGAAAACTGGGCTAAATGCGCAAATACTGCGGTAAGGCAAATTGTATGGCACCTGTTGTAAAGCTTGCAAGCGTGCTTTAACTTATACTACTTAACTTTTAAAACTACAAAGGACAAAGTTTTGAATCATATCGAATGGGGTTTTGCGGCCTATGGATTTGCCTTAAAATAGATTTCGAAAGTACTCCCCTTGCCTTCTTCGCTTTTAATTTCAATTTTACCTCCGGATGCATCCACTATTTTTTTTACGAGATACAGGCCAATTCCATGTCCCTCTATATCATGATTAACCCGCTGGTACATCTCGAAAATAAAATGAATACGATCTTTGTGGATACCTATTCCATTGTCATTTACTGTTAATACTACAAAGTTTTTTACCTTTTCAGTTTTGATTTTAATAAGTGGTATTCTTCCAGCCGGACAAAATTTAAGCGCATTTGTTATTAGATTTAATTGAATTAGGCACTTTTTTAATATTATAATTATGCTTAAATTGCTAAGAAAATGAGCATTTGTATGGAGAAAAGATTTAAAAGTTTATCCTTATTCGAGTTTCAGGCCCGATTTCCAAACGATGATAAATGTAAAGAATA
>DATLXK010000007.1:0-39609 GCA_035575925.1 Sphingobacteriaceae bacterium | reverse complement strand
TTATGGTAGCCGTTTGTGTCTGTGTACATCCGTTGGCATCGGTAACCACCACCGAATAGCTTCCCCCGATCAGGTTGGTTACATCCTGGCTGGTCGATATTACATCATTGGCCGAGTTCTTCCATACATAACTATAGGAGGCCGTGCCACCGCTTACTGTCAGGTCTATACTTCCCGTGGCAGTTCCAAAGCACGACACGTCTGTTACCGCAGGTGAAAGGGTTAAAGCCCCAGTTGGCTGGGTAATGGTGATGGTCGAGGTTGCTGTACAGCCTTTAACATCGGTGACGGTTACCTGGTAAGTATTGGCCCCTAATCCCGAAAGGTCCTGGGTGGTCTGGGTGCTGTTCGTCCATACATAACTATAGGGTGATGTGCCGCCTGTTACCGACAGGTCAATTGCACCGGTGGTGCCGCCGAAACAGTTTACATTCACCTGTGTGCCCGATAAAGCAATGCTGGATGCCGGCTGAGTGATCGTAATGGTCTTGGTAATAGTGCCGCAGCTACTTTGATCTGCTACGATTACTTCGTAAACTCCGGCAGTAAGCGCGGTTAAAATCGGTGCTGAAATAGCAACACCATCTTTATTCCATGTGTATGTATATCCAGGGGCACCGCCTTGAGTTACTAATGTTGCTGAACCGGTTGCGCCCCCAAAACAGTTTACATCAGAGATTTTAGTAAATGCAGAGGTAAGGGCAACCGGTTGTGTAATAGAAAATGCAGGTATTGGTTTTACGCAGCCATTTGCATCAATAACATTAACTAAATAACTGCCTGCATTAAGGCTACTTACTGAAGCAGAATTTCCGGTGAAACTAAAAGATACAGGTGTTCCGCCATCTTTAGAATATGTTCCGGTATAAGGGGCTGCAGCCCCGGAGGCATTTACTGTAAAACTTCCTGTGGACTGTCCGTTACATCCAATACTATTATGAGTTTCACTGGTAACTAACGGCGAAGCGATATATAAGTCATCAACCACAGCACCACAGGTTGCCGGAGGAGACCCTGGATCAATAATTTTAATTGTTATAGACGAAGTATTAGCAGGAACAGTAAAATTTAAAGTCGCACTAGACAGGGTGCTATGGTCATTAGCCTGTAACGGACCGGAATTATAAAATGATAAGCTGGCGTTATCAGCAAAAATTTCTATCTGAATCCTGGCATTTGCACTTGTATTACATCCATCAGTCCAGTTACCATATTTTAAATTTAATGAGTACGAAGAAAGTGGTATTATTGAAGTTATTATTTGCTGTAATGAATATTGTTCTGAATTTCTACTTCGTATTTTTGCTGCATTACTACCGGCCTGTGTTACAATGTTAACTTGGTCAGTACCCACTCCAGTCCAGCCATTAATAGTTGAATATGTTCCTGGTAATGTGTTATCAAAAGCTCCTTGAGTAACCCCATTACAAGTCTGGGAGTATCCTTTTTGAATATTTAATGAAAAAACCCCTATCAGTATAATAACATAAAAAAAACACCTGTATAAATCTTGGAAACTTTGAAAGTAAGGGGGAAATAAGTGGCGTCCTTTGTTATAATAAGTATAACTGCCGATTCGGAGAAATTCTATTAACGATAAAGTATAACTAAACCCCGAGGTTAACCTATTCATTTTATTGCAAATACGCTTTACAAGCCTGATTTTGAATTTTTATTATTGTCACTACCGCAACTCTGGCATTTTACGCATAGAATTAGAAAAGGTTATGATGAAATAATAATCATTTCACTAATAAAGGCTAGCGTGGCTTCTTTTGACCCGGGAATATATACTTCACAAAAATTGTAACTTATAATTAGGTGAAGTGTTAAGGAATAAACTGAAAATATTATGGAAATTATTAAGTTAAATGATCACTCGGGCAAGGAAATCATTATTAAAGCCTCACCAATTAAGCTTAAAGAACAACAGGGATGGAAAGTAAGCTTTGATGATGGTAAAGAAGCTATTTTAGCTATTGATCAGCATCGAATTTGGAAGGAAGTTGGAGGAAATAATCTGGCACCAGATTTTGTATCACAACTTGGCGCGGCGATTGATAAGCAAATAACGACGAATGGGTAATAAGGCTATCAGCTAGATCAAATCTAAATGTTGATTAATTTTTGTTCGTTAAAAAACCTATCCAAAGCATAATTCAAGGGCGGAAGTGTCAATCCTTTTTCGCTTTTCAACGCGATAAACTGAGGACGTTTTGCTGGCCAATTTAATTCTTCAAAGGTACCTTATCAATTACTGAGTGTGATATCCGCCCCTTTTTGCAACTTCTTCTGCAAACGATGCCCACGAGATCTCACCTGCATTGGCAAGATGCCATACCCCTGCTGCATTATCCAGCATTAAGTCCAGACTGTTATTAACCAGATCAGGAACGTATGTTTGCGAAACAAAGATATTTGATACGGCTGTAAAGGATTGCTGGTTTTTAAAAGATTGTAATGCGCCATGTACAAAATTGTGTATATCTCATGAGCCGAAGAATGCACTTGTTCTAATTATTAAAGCTGCGGGATTTACTTTCAACACTAATTGCTCAGACATTGCCTTGCTATGACCGTACACATTTAAAGGAAATACAGCATCATTCTCCAAAACCAGGTCAGAAGAAAAGGTTAATAATTTAATTCCATATTTTAAACATGCTATGGCCAGGTTCTCAGGGCCTTTAGTATTTATTAGAAAACAGTTCGCACTATCAAACTTGCATCTCTGATTTTAACAACTAAGTTTGACTAATAACTTGATCGAATTGTTATAACTAATCTATAACTCTGTCCGGGGATCATCTGCAAGAATCTCAAGATCGGGATTTTGAATATAGCTGGCATACCAGCGAATCGCCTCAATTATTAAACCTGGATCTTCGCCGTGGTAACTAGCTGTTTCAAACGCCAGCATTTCGCCATTATCATCAGCAAAAAACTGTATTTCTTCTGGGTCTAAATTAAAATTTTCTCCGCTAAGGCAAAAAACTCTTATTCTTAAAGTGCCATCGCGATGATAAATTATGTCCCTGCATGGATTATCAGGATCTTTTAATAGTAGAAATACATCACTTCCCATGGTACATCTAACAATAATTAAAGAATAAGGTTGATTTTTTTTTATTATTTACAGGTTGCGGAACTTTTAGAATAAAATAATTACACATCAACCTGATAGCAGATTTTTATTCAGGTTTAAACCTTAGATGCTTAGGAGATTCTACGAAATAATTTTACTGAATTATAGAAACAAGAAAACCCGCACATCAGGGTTAACCGTTGATAGGATTTTGAGATTTGTTGACTATCTGTTTTTTACAGATAAGGCTTTGGCGCGTGAAGGATATCCCTTACAACAAGAACGACCCGGTAAAAGTGCCTTTTTGTTATTTTTCATCACCCTATCAGGATTATGCTGTACTCTGACGCTGATTTGATTATTTTGCTTTTTGATAGAAGGTGTATGCTGTTGACATCCGTAAAAAATCAACATAAAAAATACAAGGGTAAAAGCACCTCTGTTTACATAACGGTTTAGAATATGAGACGATTTCATATTAATATTGTAAAAATTCTGGCCTGGTTCCTGCGGCCTCTTTTATTTGCATTAACTGATTGCGCATTAATTTTTCCATTTTAGGATTTGCTTTTATAATATTTTTAGTCTCCCCAATATCTGATCTCAGATTATATAACTGCGCAACGGGTGATAAACCAGTAGCTATATTTTTATTTTTCAGCCAGTCAGGTGTGGGTTTTGTTTGCGGTGCTATATATTTCCAGCTTCCCATGCGCAGCGCAAGGGTGAAGGACTCTTCTAACATGTTTTGACGGCCTTGCTTAGATTTGCCCAAAATTGCATTAATTATATTAAAACTATCAGGTGCATCTTTAGAATACAGTTTTTGACCTGTTAATGCAGCAAACGAGGAATAAAAATCCACCTGATTTACCAAGGAATTACTTACTCCGGGTTTAACCTGAGATGGCCAATATACAATTGTTGGCACACGCGTGCCTGCTTCAAATGCACTATATTTTCCACCCCGAAAGGGGCCACTGGGTTTATGATTGCCAACTAATTGTTCCGCTATATCATCATATCCATCATCCAGAACCGGGCCATTATCACTAGTAAAAATGATTAGCGTATTTTGCGTCAGTGCTAGTTTTTTAAGCGTTTTTAAAACTTCACCGGTCGACCAATCCATTTGTGCAATAGCGTCTCCACGGGATCCCATTGTGCTTATTCCTTTAAAACGCGAATGAGGATCTCTTGGTACATGTATATCTGTAAATGAAAAATACAAGAAAAATGGATTGTCTTTATTCTTGGTTATAAATGAATTAACCTTATTTATTAAGACATCCGCAATATCCTGATCTTTCCATAATGCAGATGTCCCACCGTACATGTAACCTATCCGGCTTATGCCATCTGTGATTGTATTACTATGTTGTGTGTCACCTTTAAATTTTAATAACTCCGGATGCTCCAATCCGGTAGGCAGGTTTCCAATTTTATGATTATAATTAACCACAATAGGATCTTGGGGATTTAGATTAGCTACGGAATGATTTTCTACATATACGGTGGGTACCCGATCAGTTGTGGCTGGTATTAAAAAAGAATAATTAAAACCAATTTCAAGAGGCCCGGGTTTAATTTCTGCATTCCACTTCGGATCTCCATCACCCAGCCCTAAATGCCATTTGCCAATAACGGCTGTTGTATAACCAGCTTTTTGCAACATGGCAGGCATTGTGGGTGTACCAGGTCTTATTAACAAGGGCGCATCGCCGGGAAGAATAGCCGCATTATTTCTAAAAGCATAACTTCCTGTTAACATGGAGAAACGCGAAGGGGTACATGTTGCCGCAGTACAATGTGCATCTGTAAATCTTAATCCATTTTTGGCCATAAAATCTACATGTGGGGTTTTTACTCCCTTTGCTCCATAACAACCTACATCTCCGTATCCGAGGTCATCTATATAGATAATAATTATATTGGGTTTTGCTATTTTCGAAGTTTGTGCAGATAATAATGTAGCCCCGTTAATCAGCATTATCGCAAGAAAAGTGGTTTTAATCACGTACATATATTTTAATTGTATTAATTAGAGTCTTCTATTTTAGAAACTCGAAAAGCTAGGATAAAATTACTCATTACCATAATGTCCTTTTCTTTTAGTTAATGGAAACTCTGGATTTTCCGTACGGGTAGCAATCATTGTCTCTCTAATTTTTTTAACAATATCAGGATTTTTATCCGCGACATTTGTGGTTTCCCCGATATCAGTTAACAGATCATACAGTTCAAAAGGTTTTTCATAAAGAAGAATACCCTTCCACTTGCCCATTACAATTGCCTGAATGGGGCCTTGTGTTTCATTAATTTCCCAATATAAAAAATCGTGTTGTTTCTGCTTCTTATTTTTACCTAACAAAGTAGGCAGGTAGGAGATTCCATCTATATTCAATGATGGTTTTATTCCGGCAATCTCACAAGCCGTTGGTAAAAAATCCCAAAAGGCTGCAACCTGATCTGTAACGGAGTTTGGCTTTATTTTACCTGGCCACCTGGCTGCAAATGGCATACGAATGCCGCCTTCATAAAGAGTTAACTTTTGACCACGAAAAGGGCCATTATTATTAAAAAACTCATTATTAAATGCAGGCCCATTGTCACTGGTAAATATAACCAGTGTATTATTATCTAAGCCTTGCTGCTTTAACTCTGTTATGATTTGTCCCACATATTTATCCAGGCGGGAAACCATGCCCGCATAAGTTGTATTACCTTCTTCATCATGATAATAATGGCCTTTTTGCATAGGCTTTTTAGGCCAGTTAAGATTTAGGTAAGGTTTCTTAGAGTCTTCAGGAACAGTAATTTCGTTATGTGGAACCGTGTAGGGTAGATACAAGAAGAAAGGTTTTGATTTATTGGCTCTAATAAATTTAATAGCTTCATCTGTAAAAGAATCATTTGAATAAGTTCCTTTTTTTTGTGCTGTAACATTTTTCGGAAGCATAAGCTTTTCTTTGTTTCTCCACATGTATTCAGGATAATAATGATGGGCTTCAGTATGGGTTTTATATCCGTAAAAGAAATCAAATCCCTGATCTATGGCATTGCCGGTGGTATTACTTTCATCCATTCCCCATTTACCAATAATCGCAGTAGCGTAGCCCGCACGTTTTAACTCCTCGGCCACGGTAACTTCTTCCGCTAAAAGGTCTATGGATTTTCCGCTCGCTGTCCAGGCGGAAAGTTCTCGAATGTGAGCATGAGCAGTATTAACTCCTGTCATTAGAGCAGCTCTTGATGGTGCACAAACAGAGCTTCCGGAATAATGTTGTTTAAATATCATACCTTCTTTTGCAAGACGATCTATATTTGGGGTTTTGATCTTGGTTTGACCGTTGAAACCAACTGTACCATATCCTAAATCATCAGCCATCAAGTAAACGATATTGGGTTTACCCGCAACTGGTTCAGGGGTTTTTAATTCACCCGCTTTAGAGCTTATAAATGCCCCTGCTAAAAGCATCAATACAAAACTATTTAATATTACCTTCCAAGTATTTTTCATAACTATTTCTTAACGAAAGTTTGTGAATATTGATATGTGACATTTGTTTTTACATCCTTAACCAAAGCTTCAATTTTATGTGTTTCGGCTGATGGATTTCCCCATTTGTAGAGGTAGTATGAATCTACAATGTCTCTCCTACCCTTTGTCTGCACAGACTCAACATCCACGCGCTTGCCATCAACTTTAAGCTCAACTAACTCAACCGCTGCAGCCTTCAAGGTCTCTCTTACACTATTCCAACGGGTGCGAACGCGTATGTTCAGTCCGATTTCTGGCTTGCCTGCTTCAAAAATGTCTGCAGAACTTAAAATCGAGATTGCTGCTTGGGGCCTGTTGGTTATATTTTGAGCCGACCACCATTTCCACCGCGACTCATTATTTGAAAGAAATTTACGGGTTGCGTTCGTTCCACCAAACATGCGGGTTTTAAAGTTGGTAAGGCTATCGTGCCGAACTCCAACAATCCAGTTATTACTTAAAGCGGTTACCATCGCATTGTAGGTAGGCTCCTTGGCTAAAAACAAGGTTCGGTGATTGGCCAGTTCATCTGCCCACCACCATGATTCTTTACCATGCGCATCCTGTAAAGTAACTAGTGGAAGCCTGTAACGATACTCAACAATGTAGGGCAGCCAAAACATAAAATTTTGTCCGAAGTGAACAGTGCTGATCGCCTTATAACCAAAATTATTAATTGATTCATCTAACAGCAAACGGGCAAGTGGCTCGTTATTACTTACCTGAAGCATCAGGCCTCCGTTAACATCCTTCAGTTGCTTTAACGTTGTGCTCTTTAATTCGTCAAAGGTTGAACTATCGGCAAAATGTATCGGCGGCTCGGGCGGACCGAAATAGTCTAATACGTGATTAAAAGATCCCATTCCCGAAATGATTAACTCGTTGTTGTGCGGTTCGTTGGACATGAAAAACGTAACCGGTACTTTTCTCTCATCCGCAATTCGTTGAGCTTCTGTAATCCAGCCTGCAACAGGATATTTTACTCCCCAAAGATGAATTTTCAAGCTATCTGCCAGCATTACCGCTTCTTGCGGACTTCCGCTTCCCTGAGCCTGGAACTGAATAGTATAGATCTTGTAGCCAGCGAAGTTTGCTGCAGGTTCTACTATAGCCCTCGGCTTAGGTGCTTTATCAAGTTCACTAAGGGCATTCAGACTAACGAGTGCGTCGATAGCATAGTAAGTGGCCATTGGCGTTGAGTGTAAACCTGGCCTGCTACCAAACCCCCCGTCTGTATTTCGAAGACTGGTTAGATAGTTGATTGCAGCTTGAAGTTTTGCAGGCTTTGCGCCGAGTAATTTCAGTGATTTGATAGCTGCCCAGGTGTAACTCGCATCATCATTCACACCAATCTGCGGGTTTGGTTGATGGGTGAATCCACCGTTTTTCAATTGGCAGGCATTGAGCCAGGATATTGTTTGTGGCTTAAGTTTTCCCGGAACCGCCAGAGTGCTTTGAGCATATAAACTCCAATACGTGTTTAAGATATTCCCATCGCCGCCAGCGATAGTTGGAGCATTGTTAAAGCTTCCGTTTGCACGGCGGCAACTTTCCAAATAGGTGGCAAATCCTTGTGGATTTTCCATCTCTACCCCAACAAGCTTGCTGGAAATGGGAGTCATAGTTTCCTGGAATAGCCCAGCATATTTGTGTCCTTCGTAGTTTGCCAAAAGGCCCGCCTGCGACTTCCAGCTTTTTACGTCATCTCGAAAGGAAGAAACATCGCCACCCAGCCATAAGATAGCTTGAATTTGCTCGTACTTTAGATTTCGTAAATCTGACCCGCTGGGGCCAGCTTCTTTATTCGGACCTTGTTGAGGGTGATGGGTACGTATGAATTCAGCAAGTTGAAGCTTATTTGAAGGCAATTCATTAATCGATTTCAAAACTCCTGTTACGGCAAATGTTGGTGAAGTGTGTGAGTCGTATTGATCCTCCCAACCGAAGCCGCCATCTGGCTTAGCTAGCTTTGTGTTAATATAGTTCAGCAACTCTACTTTCCAGCGAGATTGGGAAAAGACAGAACTTGCCGATAAGTTTATCAGCAAGATCAGGCTCCAACAGGTCTTTCTCATAATGATGAGTTTAGTCTACTACCGGTGTAATTTTAAATGGGTGGCTGTAATTTTTGTATGGCAAGCGGTACTGTTTTGTTGGCTGTTGTCATATTAATGACTCAATCAGCAGTGGCCGCATTTGAGTCCCCGCTTTTTGTTGTATGATTGTGAAAATCGGCAATTACATAACCCTGACTTGTAAAAGTTTTCTTCATATTTACTGAAACTACATTCACATTGACGGGAATTGCCTTAACATAAATTATCTCTGCGTCATATTCCGGACCGGGAGATAACGTCACCTGATAATATCCTTCAGGAACAGCACCCTGCACCGAGGACACCATTTGATTTGCTCCACGGTCAAATTCTCCCTCACCTATAACAGCAATTACTTTATTATTTTTAATCACCCAGTCCCCTATCATGCCATCTACTTCTTTACCCTTTGGCACGATGGAAAGATTATTTTTGGTCAGCCGGACAATCTCCGCACATTCACCTTCGTTAGCCGCAAAGAAAACAACTGCAGCCAATAAATATTTATTAAATCCATCTCCTTTGTTTTAATGCTACGTTGTACTTAATGAAGAGACAAAAAAATGGATTAATACTAAATGTAACAGCTATAACGATAGCGCGTAATGTTGCGGATAACTGAGATTAATTAAAATATCAATTAAAATTGAGGCTTTTCTTCTCCTGCAGCCAGTTTATATAAATCTGTGTAGGGGATTATATTGCAATTAATTAAAACCGAACGCAGATAAAACTTGTTTTTTATATTCTTATCCTGGCTCAGTTCCTTTATTTTCTCTGCAACTGGCATCGCCTTTTTGCCAACGTTTTGTAATGTTGCGGCTGCGGTTCCGGAGCCTTGTTCAATCTGCTGAACAAGGTAATTCAGAGGTTCCTTGTTAACCCCAATATAGATCATTCCTTCAGCAAGCATGCAATTCACCTCTTCAATTAGATCCCCTTTTTTAAATGCCGCTACTGCTTTCGGTGGAAATGCAGTAAGCATGCCAACCTTCGCTAGTCCGCACAAGCCACTGGCACCCCAGTATTGAACCGACGGGTTTTTACTATCGAGGAAGTTTACCAGTGCGGGAACATTTTTCAAATTCCGCTCAGAGGCTACAATGGCAGCATCTACAACCTCGTTAATGTTTAACTTTCCATTTCTGGTGAGTGTGTAAAGATCGCCTTGTTTTTTAATCGAATTCCGGTATCCCGGAGGCATCAAACCTGCGTCCTTGATTACAAAAAGTTCATTCTTCAAAACATCTTTTAGCCTTTTTAATTGTGCGGAGTATTTTGCGACATCAACCAAGTTTTCAACCTCCATACTATCCGTCTTTAGATCATAAAGTTCGAATGGCTCAACTGGCGCCCAAAATCTCTTAACAATGGCGGAGGATAATTTTCCTTCTTCATTTGCAACATCCCAGGCTTGCTGAGCAGGCATTTGCCATTGATAATCTTGTCTTGTTCCGTTAGGATAGGCACTTTGGAAATTCCAGATAAGTTTGTACCGACCGTCCGAAATTGCCCTCGATGGTGCGTAGCTAGAACCTTGATTCGCGCGGAAAGTAAAGACGTATTTCTGTTGATTTTATTTTCTCTTAGCTGCCTCAGTAAAAAAGGGCTTACCTTCCATAAATGCAGGAATTTTGGCTCCTGCAAGACTCAACACTGTGGGACCAAAATCTCTAAAGGAAACTAGTCTGTCCGAAACAGAAGGTACACTAGTCGCTGCAAGGTGTTTCCACTTTGGCGGGAAACTAACAATGAATGGTATATGGGTTCCCGACTCATAAACGTAAGCCTTCCCCCTTGGCACTGTGCCACCGTGATCTGAAAAGAAGAAAATAATGGTATTCTCATATTCGCCTTTCGCTTTTAATTCCTCTATCATCTTCCCAACCCAATTATCCATCATTACTACCGCTCCCATGTTCCAGGAAATATCATTTCTGACCTCTGGCAAATCAGGAATATATGGAGGCACCTGAACATCTTCCATTCTCACTTCTCTAGACCCTTTTCTTTCGTCCAAGGGTGAGATTACCCTGGTCATGTGCGTAATTCCCTGATTATAAACGGCAAAGAATGGCTGCTTTTTATCTGGTCTGTCAAAATAGTTTGCTTTACCGTTGGAAACATTCCACACCGTGGCAGGTGTTTTTTCATTATTGTAGTCTTGCTTATTATTATTCGTGGTATAATAACCAGCATTTATCAAGTAAATAGGAAAGTAGTATGCATCATTTACCGGCCTTTGAGCTCTGTGCATATCGGTTCCTAAACTCACAGCATAAATGCCTGTAATAAGTGTAGACCTAGACGGAGAGCACTGTACGCTATTTGAATGGGCTTTCGTAAAACGGATCCCTCCCTCGGCAAGCTTATCGAGATTTGGTGTTTTAATTAACTTATTTCCATAGCAACTGAGGTATGGGCTCATATCTTCCGTAACCAACCAGAGAATATTTGGCCTGTCCTGCGCGAAAACGCTTCCGGATAAAAATAATAAGGTTATTAAGAATAATTTATTGCTCATCAATTTAGTATCCAGGGAGAAGTTCTTTTTAAAAGGTTACTTATACCAATTTCATTAAAAATAAATCCTTCTTTATATATTTTGCGCTTTTGGCAATACTGGCGAAAGGTTCCGGTACATAATTATTTTCCTGTTCCACAAACATATACTTCGCCCCTGATGCCTTGACATTGTCAAAAATAGTTTTAAAGTTAATAGATCCGTTTCCGATTTCGGTATTCATTTTAGGATTAAGCTTATCCATATCCTTTACATGCCACATCACAAATCTTCCAGGATTTTTTTTGAACAATGAAATTGGATCGTGCCCTCCTCTCACAACCCAATAGAGGTCTAACTCGAATCCAACTAATGATGGATCTGTTTCATTTAAAAGAATATCAAAGCCATTTCCTTTGTCAAACTGTTTGAATTCAAAATCGTGATTATGGTACGCCAATTTCAAACCTGACCGCTTACAAATTTCTCCGGCCTTATTCAGATTATGGGCTATCTTCTTGTAATCGTCTAAGTTTTCACGGATCTTTGCGCCCAGATACGGAACAGTTATATAGGTATGTTCAACAATATTTGCAGCATCTATATATGATTTGAGTTCTTCATCTTTACCGGTAGACAAAAACAAATCCAGACCATAGTGCCCGCTTGGTGCTTTCAGATTATTAGCTTTAAGCAATGAATTGAATGCTTTTGGATCAAGCCCCCAATATTTTGATTCTTTTGTATATCCATACGTTTCTACATAATCATATCCGACCTTTGCAACTTTTTCAATAACCCCGCTTACATCTTTACCGATCGAATCGCGTAACGTGTATAGTTGCAGACCTATTTTTTTACGGGGCTTACTTAAAACCAACGATGGAGACAATATTATACCTGTACTGATAATTGCTGCCTGCTGAATAAATCCTTTTCTGGTGATCATAAATATTGTTTTATTGCAGATGACTATACATCGCAGATTTGAATTGATTTCTCAAGAGATGCCAGCTTATCTTTTTTTGCCGGAATAAACTCCTGGGCTACAAAACCTTTAAAACCGGTTGAATTTATAGCCTTCATAATAGCCGGATAATATAACTCCTGCGATTCATCTATTTCATGTCTGCCGGGTACACCACCAGTATGGTAATGTGCAAAATATTGGTGATTATTTTGAATAGTCCTGATCACATCTCCTTCATCTATCTGCATGTGGTATATATCATATAATAGTTTAAAATTTTCAGTACCAAGTCGTTTACATAGTTCTACTCCCCAGGCAGACTTGTCACACTGATAATCTTTATGATTAACCTTACTGTTAAGCAATTCCATTACCAAAATTACTTTATTTTTTTCTGCAATAGACAGGACTTGTTTTAAGCCTTCTACACAATTGCTAAGGCCGGTTTCATCATCCATACCCCTGCGGTTACCGCTAAAGCATATTAGATTTTTGTAGCCTGCCTTAGCAACCAGTTCAATCATCTCAGTATAATTTTTTATTAATTTAGCATGATTATTCCGGGTATTCCAACCATCAATTAAATTAATTTCAGCACCGTTACACATGGCGGAATCCAATCCATACTCCTTAAGTACCGGCCAATCTTTAGGTCCAACCAAATCGATGGCTTTTATGCCCATGCGTTTAACCGCAGCGCAAAACTCAGGTAATTTAATATCAGGATAGCACCACTTACATACCGAATGATTAATATTACCTTTTAACTTAAATTTCATTTCTTCGCCCGGTTTAAATGAGGTAAACATTCCGGAAGCAGATATTGCTGCTGTGCCCGCAATGATATTTTTTATTGCTAATCTCCTACCCCGTTCCATCATATCGTTTCAGTATTTTTTACTGGTTCATTTTTAAATAACAATGCAAAAATCAAAAATACAACTGCTGCAATTACTGAAGGAATAATCCAAATCGATTTCCAGTCAAAGGCAGCATCAGCTGTTTTATAAGTATCTGCAATCATGCCTGCAACTTCAAAACCAATTAACATTCCTACACCATAGGTGGCTAATGTAATTAATCCCTGTGCAGAACTTTTATATTTCTCTCCCGCTTTAGAATTTGTGTAGATCTGACCTGCAACAAAAAAGAAATCATAACATATACCGTGAAGTGCTATCCCTAAAATTAACAGAAAGCTTAACTCCTCTGCATTGCCATATGCAAAAAAAACATAGCGCAGCGTCCATGCAAGCATGCCAACCAAAATGGTTTTTTTAATACCGAATTTTTTAAAGAACACCGGTAACAAAAGCAGAAATAATACTTCAGAAACCTGCCCAATAGTCATTTTCCCTGTAGGATTAGACAAACCGGCATCTGTTAAAAATTGATGGGCGTTCTGATAATAAAACGCTAACGGAATACATATTAATATGGATGAAATAAAGAATATTGCAAAATTTTTATCTTTCAGCAATTTTAAAGCATCAAATCCAAGAACTTCAGAGATCTTCACCTTCTCACCAGAAGAAATTTTTGGAGGTGTTTTAGGCAGTACAAAACTAAATAAACCCAATATTAAAGAAGCGAGTGCGGTCATTAAGAATGTGTTTTTCAACAATCCTGCAGAAACTGATCCGGCAGAGTCCCAGTGAAAGATATAACTGATTGACAAACCTGCTACAACCCATCCAATAGTACCCCATACCCTGATTGCTGAAAATTCTTTTTCAGGATCTTTCATTTGGTTAAAAGAAACTGAATTAACAAGAGCAAGTGTGGGCATATATAAAATCATGTATCCTAAAGCAAATGGATAAAACGTGGCTACATCAGTAGCATTATGCATCTGATACATTAAAAATGCTCCTGCAATGTGCAGTACAGCAAGAATTTTTTCCGCATTAAAATATCGGTCGGCAATTAAGCCAATTATAAACGGGGCAATAATTGCACCCCATGATTGCGTAGAAAAAACAGACCCAATCTGAGCCCCTGTTGCACCGAGACTCTTTCCTAAAAATGTTCCCAAAGTAACAAACCATCCTCCCCAGATGAAAAATTCCAAGAACATCATTATGGATAGTTTAATTCGATTGGTTGGAGTCATTATAAACTTATGATAAGTATTGATTTAGGTCGGGAATAACTATCTCTGCTACAGTTTTTTTATCATGATATTTCTATACCATACCTGGTCTCCATGGTCTTGTAAAGCTATTTTACCTGATTTAAATGTACCAAAACCAGGCATAGTTTTAAATTTACTGTTGGCAACCATTGTTCGCCAGTTATCATCCCAAAGCATGGTAGTTACTGATTTTGACCCGTTTAAATAAAGATCAAGTTTACCATCTTTACTTACAATTTCTGCAGTATTCCATTCACCAACAGGTTTTACGGTTTCGGTACTGCTGGATATTAAATCATATAAATCGCCTGCGCGGTGTTTTATTATTTTACCGTCTTTATGCCCGTCATT
This sequence comes from Sphingobacteriaceae bacterium, assembly GCA_035575925.1. Lineage (GTDB taxonomy): Bacteria > Bacteroidota > Bacteroidia > Sphingobacteriales > Sphingobacteriaceae > DASWTL01. Next base: position 24,929 of record DATLXK010000007.1, on the reverse strand, counting down.
ATCTAACACCTGCATTTCAAGCCCGGTATTATATGATTGCTTAAACTTGTCGAAATCCTCATTAACATAAAAAATTACTCCGCTGTTGCCATTTGGAGATATCTTCCAATCCAGTTTTAAATGATAATTGCCAAATTCCTGGTCAGTAACTAAATCCCCTCTTTCGCTTCCTTTAGGGTCAAACTGCAATACACCATCCTGTGCTTTCCATGCATTCCCTGCATTAGTTTTTCCATAAGTGTGCCATCCGTTTGTTGTTTTCCCATCAAAAAGAGAAATCCATTCACTTTTTGAACCTACTGTATTTGTTGACATTGTTTTACATCCTGCAAAGGCAATTACAACTATAGCCGCAAAAGCGTTTAAACTAAATTTCTTTATCATAACTAATTCTATTTTAAGGATAATACATATTTAACCATTTCCGTGGCATCGTCTTTTGATAAGGCAGGATGTGGAGTCATAGGAACTTCGCCCCATACACCTTTTCCTCCTGAAATTACTTTACCAACCAGCATCGCTATGTTAGTATCTGTTGCTTCATATTTGGCTGCTACAGCTGCGTAAGCCGGCCCAACTAGTTTTTCATGATCTTTATGACAGCTAATACAATCTGATTTTGAAATAAGGTCTTTCCCTTTTTGAAAATTTCCGGATGTATTAGTTGCTTTACTGGTTTCACCCAGAGTATCGGTTAATGAACGGTTCTCATTATTGGTTTGGCTTAAAGTGGCAGTTGTATCATCTGTAGCTTTAGTTCCATTTGATGAACAGGCTGCAATTACTGAAACACAAAGTCCAATAATAATTAGTATTTTTTTCATGTTTTTATATTCTATCGTTTTTATTATCCAATCCTAATATAATTTTGTTGATCTTACTATCACTCCCGGATGAAGCAAAATCATCAAATGTTTTATCAGTTACCCTGATTATATGGTCTTTTATAAATTTTGCACCTTCTCTGGCACCATCTTCAGGATGCTTTAATACACATTCCCATTCCATAACTGCCCATCCCGTATAATCATACTGGGTTAGCTTGCTGAAAATTCTTTTAAAATCAACCTGGCCATCTCCTGGAGAGCGATACCGGCCTGCACGATTTAACCAGCTTTGATAACCTCCAAATGTACCTTGCTTTCCTGTAGGGTTAAATTCCGCGTCTTTTACATGAAACGCTTTTATACGTTCATGGTAATGATCAATATAGCTGATATAATCCAGGCATTGAAGTACAAAGTGCGATGGATCATATAACAGGCAGGCACGTGCATGATTATTTACCTTTTCCAGAAACATTTCATACGTTTCACCATCAAAAAGATCTTCTCCGGGGTGTATTTCATAACAAACATCAACACCACACTCATCAAAAGCATTTAAAATAGGCAGCCAGCGTTTAGCAAGTTCTGTAAAACCCTCTTCAACCAAACCGGCCGGCCTTTGCGGCCATGGATGAAAAGTATGCCACAATAACGAACCGCTAAAAGTTGCATGGGCATTTAATCCCAAATTTTGGGATGCTTTGGCAGCATATTTTAGTTGCTGAATAGCCCACTCGGTTCTAGCAGCATTATTTCCTCTAACATTCTCTGGAGCAAATGCGTCAAACTGCACACCGTATGCGGGATGAACAGCTACTAATTGCCCTTGTAAGTGAGTCGATAATTCAGTTATTTCTAAGCCATGAGCCTGAACGGTTCCTTTAATTTCATCGGCATACGTTTTACTCTCTGCTGCTTTTTGAAGATCAATAAAACGCGGGTCGGTTGTGGGAATTTGAACCCCCTTAAAGCCCAGGCTTTTTGCCCATTCACAAATAGGATCCAATGAATTAAATGGTGCATTATCACCAATAAACTGAGCTAAAAAAACTCCGGGTCCTTTAATAGTCTGCATAATTTATATTTCTAATTTTGTCCATTTATCATTCGATGCATTACTGCGAACTACACTGTCTATAAACGCCATACCACGTATCCCCTCATTTACCGACGGAAAATCAAGTGCTTCCTGCGGGGGCTCATTACCATCAATTTTAGCAGCCAGGGTGGTTAAAAAATTGCGGTACAGATTTCCAAATGCTTCCAGATAACCTTCCGGATGCCCGCCCGGAGTACGCGAATTCTGTAAAGCGTAAGATGATAAATACGCATTATTTGATCCTGCTCTTAATATTTCTGTAGGTTTATTTAGCCACTTTAACAAAAGAGTATTAGGTTCTTGCTGATGCCATTCCAAGCCACCTTTTTCGCCATGCACTCTAATCTTTAGGGCATTTTCTTCCCCTGCAGCTACCTGCGAAGCGACCAAAATCCCTGTAGCCCCATTGTCAAACTTAAGCAGAACGGCACCATCATCATCTAAACCACGGCCTTCAACTACAATATTTAAACTTGCGCATAGCTCAGTAATTTTAAGGCCTGATATATATTCGGCAAGATTTGCGGCATGTGTGCCTATATCTCCCATACAGCCACTTTTCCCTGATTTTTTGGGATCGGTACGCCATGCAGCACCTGCATTACCTTCACGTTCGGTTAACGTACTTAACCACCCCTGAGGATATTCAACATATAGCTTACGAACTTTACCAATCACACTCTCCTTTATCATCTGCCGGGCTTGCTTTACTAATGGGTATCCTGTATAGGTATGCGTCAGCAATAATAACAAGCCCGTTTGTTCTACTTTCTGTTTTAATTGCTTGGCTTCTTCGAGAGTTAATGTAATAGGCTTTTCTACCACTACATTAAATCCTTTTTCTAAAGCCATCATGGCCGGTCCGAAATGGGCGAAATTTGGAGTAACAATGGTTACAAAATCCATGCGTTCATTTTCAGCAAGTTTACTTTCCTGCTCAAGCATTTCTTCATAATTAAGATACGTGCGGCTTTCGGGAAGAAATAAAAATTTGCCGCTATCTTTGGCAACTTCGGGGTTTATGCTTAATGCACCGCAAACTATTTCTGCCATGCCGTCCATATTTGCTGCAATGCGATGAATTGCACCAATAAAAGCGTCTTTACCTCCTCCAATCATCCCCATCCGTAATTTTCTGTTCATATGTTGTTTAGTTTTTGCTAATATATTAAACTTTAACACCCTTCTAACGCGGCATTTCTAATGTTTTTAATATATAACAATATTTATAGTCCTCGTTTAATCCATCCATCCGATCTTCATAAAATCAGGCTAATCCTTTTTTACAATAATCTAAACATTTTTTCATCTCAACCATAGTATCGCCACCCTTATATTCATATTCTATATTTGCCGGAATAGGCCATTTATTATCACGGATTAATTTCAATACTTCGCTAATCGGTGTATCTCCCTGGCCGAAAGGCATATTTAGACCCTGATTCTTTTTACGGTCTTTTATGTGGATGCTAAGTATCTTTTTATGATGCTGGCGAAGGAAATCCACAGCATCAAAATTAGCTGCGGTAAAATGTCCAATATCTAAATTGATTTTGATGTAATCTGATAATCCTGCCATACCACGTTCGAAGCTATCGGGCGAAGAAATCTCGTTAGGGTTTTCTGTGTGCGAATGATTATGCATGGCAATATTCATTTTATACTTCTGCGCATAGGGATCAATTCTTTTCATAACATTCACTGTGGCAGAGCTGTTAATAGTATCTACCTCAAGTTTTTGAGCAATTCTAAACATCAAATCAATATCACTGTCCGTAGTGTTGTCTTTAATGGTGGATGTATATGCAACCATACTGATCTGCGCATTATCTAATTTATTTTTTATGGCTTTAATGGTGTTCATGTCCAGTGTATCCCGCCATTTACGTATATCCTCACTCTTCTTTTTAGCTGTAGCTGACCCTTGACCTGCAGCAAATTGCAATTCGCGGGGCTCAACATGACCATCCCATAACTCACAACTTTTTATTCCCAGCTGTTGCATAGCTTTAATTGCATCATCCAAGGAGCGATCTCTGAAACTGTACGTTTGTGCACCCAGAATAATCCCTAACCCTGCGGCTTGTTTTGCCGCAGCCGTTCCCTGTAATTTTGGCGGAATTGCAGTTGCCTGAGTTTTACATGATGTAAATACTGATGGTATTATTAAGCCGCCAAAGCCGGCCAATATTAGGGAGTTCCATTCTCTCCGGGTTAACTTATTTGCCATATTTAAGGTTTTTGTTTATCAATAATATTGATTTGTGCGGCACTGAAATTTTTATGTAGCTGAGCAGACATCTTTTTTACAAGAGCTTCATATTCTGGTTTTTTAGCCAAATTTGTAATCTCTCCTTTATCTTTTTGCTCATTATATAATTCTATCCCAGCCCTGCCTTCATCCCATTCGGTATACCTATAACGCTCAGTGCGCATACTCCGCCCCATAAAACTCGAACGGGCTACCTGAGTAAAAGCTGGTCTGTTCCATTTAACATTAGGATTTTTAAGTAACGGTTTTAAACTTACTCCCGACAATTTTTGTTTAACCTGTAAGTTGCATACATCTGCAAGGGTTGGATAAATATCAATTAAACCAACAGTTCGTTCTGAAATTTTTCCTTTTAAACCGCCGGGAACAGATATTATCAGTGGTACCCGGGCTGAGTTTTCAAATAAGCTCTGTTTCATCCATTGCCCATGCTGACCCAAATTGTACCCATGATCACTCCACAAAACTATAATGGTATTATCGTTTAATTTTAACCTATCAAGTGCATCCAATACCCGCCCTACCTGTGCATCCATAAAAGTAATAGCTGCATAATAACCCCGCTTGGCTTGTTTAAGCTTTTCTGTATTCAGTCCGTAATTAGGCGGTTTAGTAAAAAAAGCAGCTGCAGGAATATCCTCTAAATCGTCAACGGGTTCATTAGGTAAAGTGATTGACCCTAGAGGATACATATCAAAATATTTCTCAGGAGCTACATAAGGTGTATGAGGCCTGTAAAAACCAACGCCAAGAAAAAAAGGCCGGTTCTTATGTTTGTCCATTAGTTTAATAGCCTCTGTAGCTACCATGCCGTCCGTTTGTTCTTCATCAGTACCACTTGCCATCAGGTAAGACAACGCAGCACCCAATCCATTAGGCTTAGGCATTAAATTGATAACCGAAGCTTCGTCGGTTTTATCTTTCCCTTTCGGATTTTTTACTTCGTTCCATGACAGGGCATCATCTAATCCACTGGTGCCTATTTCAGTAGGTACACCGTAATGATAAATTTTGCCCACTCGTGCCGCATAATAACCATTTTGCATAAAAAGCTGGGGAATAGTGACCACTTCGGGCATGGTTACTCTAAACTTAGTGGTTAGATTATAAACTTTTATTAAATCGGGATTCATACCCGTCATTAAGGATGCCCGGCTTGGATTACACAATGGGAACTGGGTATATGCCTTGTTGAATTGTATGCCCCTTTTAGCTAACCTGTCAATGTTTGGTGTTTTTACTTCTGGTTGCCCATAACTGCTTAAATCCGTGTTCAAATCATCAACAGCTATAAAAAGCACATTGTATTTTTTTTTTGCTTGCTTCTGAGCAGATGAAAATTGACTTATCCCGATAAATAAAGATGAAACGAGCCAAAAAATGCGGACAGATTTAATTTGCATTATAATTCATGATTACCTTTTTAAAGTAAGCTTGGCAAAAGAGTTTTTAGGTATTTTTAAAACATAATTATCTGCATCAGCTTTGGATAGTTTAAGGTTATGTGTTGCTAAACCTTTTTTAGAAGTATTCTGACCATCAAAACCTAATGCTGAAACACTTTTTGTTTTAACACCAGTTCCGCCAGGGTAACGTAGTTGCCGGGCGCCTATATTCTTTAACATGAAAGGCACCTTTCCATTTCCGCTTTGCCATATAGCATCACTTTCATAGGAATATACAATATTAAATCCCATAATATTAGGACTTACCGTACCTTGCTCGTCCGCAGGGTTTACAGATACCGTACAATCCGGAGTATCAGTATTGGCGTTGTAATGTGAAAAAGAAAACTGTACAAGTACAAACAGAAAACCTATAAATTTCATGGTTTGCCTTAACATTCAATTATGCTTTGGGTGGATTGCCTTCTTTTACACAACGGAATCCTAAATTATTTGATGCACTGTTAACCTCTCCTTTTCCTCTGCTGCCCGGACGGTAACGTATGCAATATTGATCACTGCATAAAAATGACCCACCACGCTGTACACGTTTTACGACGTTGGGTTCATCAGGATCATAGCTATCTTCCGGGCCTTTTGGGTTTTCAGCAGGACTTTGTTTATAATAATCAGGCCGGTAGAAATCATTGCACCATTCCCAAACATTTCCGTCCATATCATACAATCCATAACCGTTTGCCGGAAATGATTTAACAGGCGATACATCCATAAATCCATCTTCACCGGTGTTAGCATCAGGAAAGTTTCCCTGGTAAATATTTGCCATCCATTTCCCGTCAGGCTTTAACTCTGTTCCCCAGTAAAATGGTTGCTGGCCTTTACCTCCCTGAGCTGCATATTCCCATTCAGCTTCTGTCGGAAGACGTTTTCCAGCCCATTTGGCATAAGCCATTGCATCAGTATAGCTTATGTGAACAACCGGATCATTTGGCTTGCCATTTATTGAACTCTGTGTACCATGTGGTTTCTGCCAGCTTGCGCCCGGAACATATATCCACCATTGCATAGGATTATCTAACTGCACCGGCTGGGCCGGAGGAGTAAAAACCCCGGAACCCGGAACCAGATTTTCTGGGGGTACACCCGGAAAATCTGCAGGATTTAAAGGTTGTTCTGCAACTGTTTTATAACTGGTTGCCTGCACAAATTTTCCATACTCTGCATTGGTAACTTCGTGCTCATCCATCCAAAAACCATCAACTGTAATATTATGAATTGGAGTTGCATCCTGATAAGCAGGATCTGTTGAGCCCATTTTAAATGTGCCCTCTGGAATCCAAACCATCTTCTCAGGAACTGTATCTATAGGAATTGTAGCAGAATCTGAAGAATTGTTTGTTTTTAAATTTTGCTTACATGCGGATATGCTTAATACTATTATTCCGCTCAGTAATATTGCTGATATTGTTTTTTTCATCTATCAATTTATCTAGTTATCGATTGAATAAGAAGCAAAGAAATTAAATATTCATCTTCTTTAGTTCCTTTACTGCATAATCACAGGCTCTGGCTGTTAATGCCATGTAGGTTAATGAAGGGTTTTGACATGCAGATGAAGTCATACATGATCCGTCTGTAACAAACACGTTCGGAACATCGTGCATCTGGTTCCATTTGTTTAACACAGAAGTTTTAGGATCGATACCCATACGTGCAGTTCCCATTTCATGAATGGCCATACCGGGAAAACATCCGTTATCATATGTTTTCACATTTTTAATGCCCGCATCCTCTAGAATTTCTGCTGCATCATTCTGCATATCACTCCGCATCTTAGTTTCATTGTCTTTATATTCACAATCAATGGCTAATACAGATTGTCCCCATTTATCTTTTTTAGAATGATCTATGGAAACCTTATTTTCAAAATAAGGTAGCATTTCCCCAAAACCTCCCAGACCCATCTTCCATGGACCTGGCTTGGTAACTTCTTCTTTAAACTCTGCGCCAAATGCTAATTCAGCAACATCACGTTGCCATCCTGTTCTGCTGGCCCCTCCCTGGTAACCAAACCCTCTCAAGTAATCGCGCTTATCATTCCCTACATTTCTAAAACGGGGTATATAGATCCCATTAGCCCGTCTTCCGTAATAATATTTGTCGTCAAACCCTTCCGGTTCACCGGCAGCGCCGTTTCTAAAATGATGATCCATCAGGTTATGCCCAAGCTGACCGCTGGAATTACCTAAACCATTCGGGAATGCATCTGAAGTAGAATTTAACAATATAAAAGTGGATGCTAAAGTTGAACCGTTTACAAAAATTATTTTCGAATAAAATTCAATATCTTCCTTAGTTTCTGAATCAATAACATGCACACCGGTTGCTCGTTTTTTGTCTTTGTCGTAAATAATTGAGTTTACAATTGAAAAAGGACGTAAAGTTAGATTTCCGGTAGCCATTGCAGCAGGCATTGTTGCAGATTGGGTACTAAAATATGCACCAAACGGGCACCCTCTGTTACATAAGTTACGGTATTGACAACTTCCGCGGCCGTTATGCGGCTGGGTAAGGTTCGCCACTCTTCCCATAGTTAATACACGAGAGCGCTTATACGTTTCTTCCATGCGCTTTTTTACATGTTTTTCTACGCAATTCATCTCCATAGGTGGGAGAAAATGACCATCAGGCAGCTGAGGTAAACCTTCATTTTGCCCGCTTATACCTGCAAATTTTTCGGTAATCATACCACGGAGCCAGATCTTTATATCTGATAGGCCAGTCGATTGCAATACCATCTCTTTTATTTTCTTCGAAATTAAAATCGCCGATCCTGTAACTCTGCCTTCCCCACATTAATGATTTACCACCAACATGATACCCCCGGTACCAGTCAAATCGTTTGGTTTCGGTATATGGACAATCTACATCATTAACCCACAATTTTTCGTTAAATTCAGTGTAAGGATAATCACGAACCTGTACCGGATGAGTTTTAATCTGATCCTGGGTTAACCTGCCCCTATGTTTAAATTCCCAGGGTGTTTTTGTTGCGGTTTCATAATCTTTAACATGCTCTATATTTCTTCCACGTTCGAGTAAAAGTACTTTTAAGCCTTTTTCGGTTAGCTCTTTGGCTGCCCAGCCACCGCTTATTCCAGATCCGATAACAATCGCATGATATGTGTTTTTTGCTGTAGCTTTAGTATCTGTTTTCATAACTAATTCTGATTATTAATTTTAAAGAGCCCAGGTTTTTTGACCCGGTTTTAAATCCACGCACCCCACAAACTTACCCGGTACCGGAAGGTATGCAAGGGCTTTCGTGGCTCCGATCTCAGATGTAAAGTATCCCAGAAGTGTCAATTCCCTGATTAATTGAAAAAAATATGTTTTATTGTTTTTCTTTTCGGTCCCTTTATTTTTTGCTACAGTTGTGTTTTTATCCTTTTCAGCTTCCTCTTTCTTTTTATCCTCAGCTTTAAATTTTATCGTATTATCTGCAATTTCCCTTAAAACTTTATTGCGTTCCTCACCACTTAAACTTACGAAGTCGTTATCAAATTTAGACTTTGAAAGCTGCTGAACTTCCTCAAGTCCTTTTGTAAAAATATCCTGAGTTTCCTCTATGTAGCACTCTTTAATCATCATTGCTATAAATGGCCCCACACCTGCCGCTTTAGCCCCGGGCGTGCTGGTATCCGGAATTATTGTATCAGAAATTTCTGTAATCAAGCTTTCCTGATCAGATGTAAATAACTCTTTATTGCCTTTTTTTTCCGAAGCATTACAACTTTCAAATAAAACGCTAAATGTTGAAGCTGAAAGTGTTCCTCCTAATAACAGAGCAACATTGCGCATTGCCTCTCTTCTTTCCATACTGCTAATAAATTTTAATTTTAAATATTATTCACTTACCATGTACCTCTGTAAATATGGTCGCCTTTTTTTTGTTCTATAGGCTTTAGCGGAATATATAACCCTCCAGTTTGCCCTAACCAGTCCCATAATTTTTTATTAAGCTGTTGTGCAATCTGTTGGTGTTCAGGGCTCCTAATTAAATTGTTAACCTCGTAAGGATCTTTCTTGATATCAAATAGTTGGTTTATATCCCACACCCCCTGACTGCGAATAAATTTGTATTGTTCTGTACGCACGGCATATTGTGTTGGTGTCTGCGGGAAGGCATTTTCCCAGTAATATTCATAAAAAACTTCATTTCTCCATGCGGTTTGAGCTCCCTTAATAATAGGCAAGAAAGATTCACCCTGCATTTGTTTAGGTTTTTTTATCCCCGCCATTTCAAGAATAGTTGGAGCTATATCCACGTTCAAAATCATCTGCTTAATTTTGGTACCCGATTTAATTAAATCCGGACACCTGGCAAGCAGCGGAACCCGCATTGATTCCTCATATGCCTGTCGTTTATCTATTAATCCATGTTCACCAAATGCAAAACCGTTATCACCCATATATATAACCAGCGTTTCCTTATCTAAATTATATTCTTTAAGGTAACTTAGTACACGCCCTACACTATTATCGATTCCTAATAAGGTTTCCATATAGTCTATATAAAATTGGTCAAAGTCTGTTTGACCATTATACATAAAGTCTACACCGTGCCAACTATAACGCTGGTTTTTTACCCATTGCGGAATATCCTTGTTGTTAAAGGTATACATCGTACTATCAGCCCGTTTACCCTTCGTAAACTTTTTACTTGCTGCTGTTGCAGTAGTAAACATGGATACTGGATACTGAATCTGAATATCTTTATATTTTCCTTTATCTCTTCTGGCAGGCATAAAATTAGAATGCACTGCCTTATGAGAGAGATATAGGAAAAATGGCTTTGTTTTATCCCGCTTTTTTAACCAGTCGATACTCAGATCAGTTAAAACATCTGTAATATATGCACTGTCTTTGTACGCAACAGCTTTACCATCAATGTTCATTTTTGGATTGTAATAAACGCCTTGACCATTAAAACTTACCCAACGGTTAAATCCGGGACGGGGTTCCCCTGAATCACCTCCCATATGCCATTTTCCAAAAAACGAAGTTTGATACCCCGCTTTCTGTAAATATTGGGGAAAGTATGATAACGATTTTGGTGCAGCGGCTTCGTTATCCACCACGGTATGCGTATGTGCATACTGCCCTGTTAAAATTGAAGCACGACTTGGCGAACATAAAGCAGTAGTTACAAAAGCATTTTCAAAATGAGCACCTTCATTAGCAATCCTGTCTAAATTAGGTGTTTGTAAGCCTGGCACTTTACCGGTAAAGCCCATAAAATCATACCGGTGATCATCTGATAAAATAAATATAATATTCCGCGGTTTTGTTCCGGTAATAGTTTCGTAATTCAGGCTTATTTTATTTTGTGCAAACAACTGCGATGCTGCTGTAAAACAAACCAGTATTAAAGCAAGCGATCTGCCATATTTTGAATATATATTTATAGTGTTCATAGTGTATTATAACTTGTTAGTAAATTCAGTTGTATTACTTCCTTTGTATCCTATTCTATCTGCAACTACAATAATTTTATCCCCGGTATTTAATTTTACAGGTTTGGAATAAACCTGCCATCCCAATTTATTTTCAGCTTCGTTATCCTTAATAATCTTATAAGATAAAGACGCACCATCAGTTTCAGAAGACAAATGAACCAGTCCTTTTTTTACACTAATCTTTGGAACTTTTGTTAAGGGCTGAACCATATTCGGCCAAAACGATGCTATCCATTCTTTTTCCGGAATAAACCCTTTATCATTAGTAAAAGCCATCCATTCTATAAGCTTGTTTCGTAATTCTGTTAAATTAGAAATATACTTTGGGTCATGAATAATATTATTTAACTCAAAAGGGTCATTTTTTGTATCATAAAGTTCTTCTACATCCTTTGACTTTCTAAACCATAACTGTTGAATCCCGTTCAGATTACCAGCTTTTTCAAAGCTGATTAATTCATTCATCAGATTCATTTGTTTGCGATAAATAATATTTTGAATATAGGGTTTTTCGGGTTGAAAATTTTTGATGTATTTAAACCTCTCATCGCGAACAGCCCTCACCATGTCATATTCAGAATCCATTCTATCTCGGGCAGCATAAATGTATTTTCGTGGAGTTTGAGATTTAGATTTTCCTAAAAAAGCATGTCCCTGCATATAGGTTGGGATTTGGATTCCTGCCAACGATAGCGTAGTTGGTGCAAAATCTACAAAGCTTATCAATTGGTCGTTTACCGTAGCGGCAAATTGCTTTTGAGGAAAGCGGATAAGCATAGGGACGTGAAGTCCGGAGTCGTAAATTTCCCGTTTTCCTCTGGGCAAAGGTCCGCCATTATCTGAATACCATACAATAATGGTTTTATCAAGCAATCCATCTTCTTCCAATTGCTTTAACAGCTCACCAACTTCTTTGTCCATTTCCATAATATTGGAATACATACGGGCAACATCCTTACGAATAACAGGAGATTCGGGATAGTAAGGTGGTACAGGCACCGCAGCCGGATCAACTAATAGTGGATCATTCTTTTTTTCCCATATCTGCGATTCATGGGTTACAGTCATGTTAAATACAGCAAAAAAAGGCTTTCCTTTAGGTTTATTTCTCCAATGCGCTTTACCGCTACTCTCATCCCAGCCAGATCTGGGTGCTTCAAACTGGTAATCCTGCTTGCTGTTATTAGTGCAATAATATCCACCAATCCGCATCAGTTCACTAAACATTTTAACTTTTGGGGGTAATACAACTGAATATTTAGAAAATCCTACATTAGGTAATGTGTTTAATGTGCGCATGTTATTTGTTCCAACACCAGTAGGATACATGCCGGTAATTAAGCATGATCTGCTTGGGGCACAAACTCCTGATACAGAAAACACACGTGTATAACGCACACCTTCTCTGGCCAAACGATCAAGGTTTGGAGTTTTTGCCGTAGAGTCTCCATAACTGGAAATATATGGACTAATATCCTCTGCTACCAGCCATAAAATGTTAGGTTTTGTTACAAATGTGGGAGTTTGTCCATAAACGTTTTCTTGAACAATAAAAAATATTGCAAAACCTAAGATTACTTTGCAGGCCTTAAATAAAGTATTATATCGAAGATATTTATTCAAAATTCTGCAGTTAATGAATAGCTTTTCTTGGTAACCATATATTTTTTTCTGGAAACTGACCTTTATCGCTGGAAGAGGCAACCCAGTTAGCCAGGGTTTTCTTCATAGAAATCAATTGCTTTTGATATTTAGGATTTTTATGCAAGTTGTTTATTTCATAAGGATCTGCAATAATGTCATATAGTTCTTCTACAGGTTTAGTTGGCGCAACAAACAGAGCTTGAGCCGGTGTCAGCTTGCCTTGTGTATTTAATTGTTTCAGTAGGTTCCAAACGGGGTATTCTTTCTCTTTATAATTATTGGGCTGCATATAAGCTCGTTCGGGCATATAATTTTTAATGTATTTATACTGCTTTGTCCGAACGCATCGCATTTTATCAACGGTTTCGTCCATACGATCCCGGGCAGCAATAATATATTCGCGCTTTTTAATGTTTTTTCCCAAAAGTGTTCTTCCCTCCATATAGCCTGGTAGCGTTACACCAGCTATTTGCAACACAGTAGCAGGAATATCTATGGCACTTACAAGATCTGAGTTTACAGATCCTTTTTTAATTTGCCCGGTCCATTTCATTAAAAACGGAATTTGTATTCCTCCATCGTAAATAAACTGTTTATCGCGAGCCATGCACCTGCCGTGGTCACTGGTAAATATTACTACTGTATTTTCAGCAAGCCCTTCGTCGTCTAATTGCTTAAGGATATTTCCAACGTAGGAATCCATTAATTGGATAGATTCCAGATAAGTGGCCCAGTCTGCACGTGCAATAGGATGATTTGGATAATATGGAGGCAAATTAACTTTATCAGGATCTATTTGAGGCTGATGGTTTTGTACAGCCCCCTTCCAGATTGCACCACGATGGGTCACGCTAATCATAAGCTCAGCAAAAAATGGCTGACCCCGCTTACGGTTCTTCCAGTTATTCCCTTTAAAAATACTTTTATCCAGATTAAAATTGTAATCTGTTTTACCATAACCTTTAAGCCCATCTTCCTTTACTTCAGCCAAAACAGTATAATACCCTGTCTGGTGTAAATATTCTGTAATAGGCTTTACTGGTATTGGTAGCGTGTAATTATCATCACGATGGCTTCTGTGATTATGCGCATCAATACTGGTTTGGTACATGGCTGTAATAAGCGCTGAACGACTAGCTGAACAAACCGGGGCAGTAGCAAATGCCTGGGTATAGCGTACACCCTCATCAGCTAATTTATCCAGATTTGGGGTCTGCACTAACTTATCTCCATAACACCCCATTTCTAAACTCATATCTTCTGTCATGATCCAGACAATATTTGGCTTCAGTAATTTATTTTGATTGTAACCAGATAAATTAAAAAATATAGATATAAGAATTAAAGGGAATGAAAAAATATTTCTTAATAAATTCATTAAAAGCGTTTAGGCATTATTAATAACCATCTTTGCGCATTAAATATAAAATTGTGATTGCACCTTTTTTATTATTGGCCAAGTTTGGGATTAATATTAACCTCCGCTTGCGGTATCGGCCATGTCTCGTCAATGCCTTTTCTGAAGTTTTTATTGGTAACATACCAGCGTCTGAAAGGATCAACCGGAGCTGCTGCATTCTTTTTACGGATTGCTCTTTTTGAAACAGGATAAGGATGACCAAAAAAATCTCCTTTTAAAACCTGATCAGCTATACCCCACCTGAACAAATCCCTAAGACGAGTTCCTTCCAACGCTAATTCTACCCGACGCTCGTTACGCAATATCGGTCTTAAAAGTGTAGCGTTAGTTTGGTTGATTCTTGGCATATTTACAGATAAACGACCTCTAACCCTGTTAATAGTTGCATCTAATAATGCTTGATCTATAGACTCGCCGGCTTCCATCTTTGCTTCCAAATAACTTAGCAATACTTCTGCGTACCGGATGATCACCATATTTGCTCCGTAACCTGTCATCAGGTTCCATGTAAAATTAGGATCAATCCATTTCATTTGCCCGTATCCGGTTTGGGAAGCCTGGGTTACAGGAAATTGCACCTGATCCGTTGAAGTTGCCGAATCCGGGTGAGAAACAAACCTTTTATTTCCAACCGCCGCACCATCATAAAGAATGGTATATTTTAATCTGGGATCACGATTTTTGCTAAGATCTGTGTAATCATACCTTGCATCAGTATATGAGAAGGTTGTTCCATCAGTAAATTGATAAGCTTCCATTAAATTGGAAAGAGGGTTTAAATTTGCTCTTTTTTCCCATAACTTTAAAAATAATTCCTGAATAACATCCTTAACCAGTTCTTCGTCATTAGAAAATTTAGATCCGTAATTAAATAAATGCTTGAAATTTTCAAGCATTATTTCTTCAAAAGCTTGTTTATTCCCGTTTACAAATAACTTCCACAAAGAAAAGTGATTTAACATCCAATAAATAATTAGAAGGGGTTTGGTTAAAAAATTGGTTATCTAATGTAGATAAAATCATTATGATTTATCCATTAAAAAAATAATCCGCTTAATTTAAGCGGATTTTAAGATGTAATAACAATAATTTGCGGTTGAAACTTCAATCTTCTGAACAGGAAATTAATAAACACTTAATTGTATAACGTGTAATTTAAATTCCAAGCGACCAGCCTTTTCTATATTCTCGATTTACAAATTGGTTTACTGCATCAAAATTGGTTACTCTCATATTTTTGTTATCCCATAAATACTTAATAAATCTTCCAGGATAATCCAACTTACCGTCGGCTTTAGTTTCCTGGATATCATAACCACGTATTGCAAGATTTGCCATGAGTAATGCTTCAGTTAACGGGCCGGCAGTTTCAAAAGGAGCACTCACTTCTTTTTTACCATATCCGGCTATAGCTGCTTCAACCCATTGCCCGTAATGACCATTTGATTGACCCGGAACACGCTCTATGGTTTGTTTAACAGTAACTTCCTCATTTCGGGTAAGTGGAAGCAAGCGCGCATTTGCACCATAGGTACTGGCCATCATTTTTCCTTTTGTGCCGATGAAGAGTGTACCATTTTTGCCATCGCCAAAAAGTTCATTTGGTCCTAATTCTTCCGGACGTTCAGGTTGAATCCCGCCATCCATCCAATGTAATGAGATATCGCCTTTGGTTTTAGCGGTTTTGGGGAAAGTTAAAGTTGCATGGCTGGACGGAGGACAGCTTTCAGGAAAATATCCTTGTTTCATTGCGTCTATAAACACAGTACCCACACTTGCCTGAACATCTTTAGAGTATGTCAGATCTAATACCCTGAACGGAGCCTCAACAAGATGACAGCCCATATCGCCCAATGCTCCAGTACCATAATCCCACCATCCACGCCAGTTAAAGGGTACCAGCTTATCAATATAGTTTTTTTCAGGGGCTGTACCCAGCCACAAATTCCAATCCAGTTCTTTTGGTATTTCAGCTTTGGTAGTCGGCCACGGAATCCCCTGCGGCCATACAGGGCGATTTGTCCAGCAATAAACCGTGTGAACGTCTCCGATTACGCCTGCATCATACCATTCTTTTAATTGTCTTGTTCCATCATTTGAAGCACCCTGGTTACCCATCTGAGTTACAACTTTATATTTTTTAGCAGCAGCCGTTAACATCCTGGCCTCATAAATATCATGAGTCAGAGGTTTTTGCACATAAACATGTTTGCCTAACTGCATCGCTGCCATTGTCGCTACCGCATGTGTATGATCGGGAGTTGATATAGATACCGCATCAAAGTTTTTACGTTCTTTATCATACATTTGTCTCCAGTCCTTATAGTACTTTGCTTTAGGAAAGCTCTTTAACGTTTCTGCAGCTCGCCTGTCATCAACATCACATAAATATGCAATTTCTGCTTTGCCGCTTTTGTAGAAACTTGCAATATCAGACTGACCCTTTCCACCTACACCTACCCCTGCAATAATTAATTTATCACTTGGTGCAATAAACCCTTTACCTCCAAGAACATGACGGGGCACTATTATAAATCCTGCAGCAGCTACAGAAGCGGTTTTAATAAAACCTCTTCGGGTACTCTCAATCTTTTGTTTTTCAGGTATCATATAATGGATTATTAAGCTAGTTTTTTACTCTTGTCTGATTTTCTTCTTTTACCTTTTTAAGCAAGTCCGCGAGTTTATGAGCCTCTGCAGGATGTTTATCTGCCAAATTATTTTTTTCACCAATATCAGTTTTTAAATTGTACAGTTGGGGCTTTTGATTATTTCCTAATTCAATATTTGTTGGGATGCTTATTTTGGGCCCGTTGCCTGGCTCAATATATTTCCAGGCGCCCTGTATTATTGACAGCGTATTATTAAGAGACTGTTCAATAACATATTCTCTTCCCTTTTTTGCACCAAGTAAGGTATTAAGACTATTAAAACTATCCGGAGCCTGCTCTTCTGTTAATTGCTGTCCGGTTAATGCAGCCAAAGATGAGTAAATATCTACCTGACTGAATAAAGCATGAGATATTGTTCCGGCTTTAATTTTAGAAGGCCACTTTACAATAAACGGAACTTTTGTACCGGCCTCAAATGCGCTATACTTCCCGCCTCTCATTTTGCCAGATGGAAGATGTCCGTTAAGTAATTCAACAGCTTTATCCTGATACCCATCATCTATAACAGGGCCATTATCACTACTGAAAATAACTAGTGTGTTATCAGCAATTTTTAATCTTTCAAGAGTTTTTAAGACCTCTCCTACAGTCCAGTCCAATTGCAGGATGGCATCGCCCCTGGCTCCCATCCCGCTTTTACCGACAAACCTTGAATGCGGAATTCTAGGTACATGGATATCATGAGTAGCAAAGTATAGAAAAAAGGGATTTTTCTTATTTTTTTCAATGAAATTTATGGCACGGTTAGTAAAAACCTCTGCCATATCTTCATCAATCCAACGCGCTTTATTTCCGCCAGACATCCATCCAATACGGCTTACACCATTAACGATTGTTGCATCATGGCCGTGAGAATAATTCATTTTTAACAATTCAGGATTTTCTTTTCCGGTAGGATCAGTGCCAATCTTTTTCTGGTATGAGACTATAATGGGATCAGATGGGTCCAGGTCAACAATTCTATGATCTTCCAAATAAACACATGGAACACGGTCTGCGGTGGCAGGCATAATAAAACAGTGGTTAAAACCTATTTCCAAAGGCCCGGGTTTAATTTCCCCATTCCAATCCGGCCCCCCTTTGGGTCCAAGGCCTAAGTGCCATTTACCTACAACAGCGGTTTGGTAGCCTGCTTTTTGTAACATACCGGGAAGAGTTTTAGTTTCTGTAGGAATAATCAGAGCTGCATCGCCCGGAGCAATACCAGTACCTGATTTTCTCCATGCATACTTGCCGGTCAGGATGGAAAAACGTGATGGCGTACACGTTGCGGATGTTGCATGTGCATTTGTAAATTTTAGCCCCTGTGCAGCTAACCGATCTATATTTGGAGTTTTTATTTTGGTAGCGCCGTTAGCACTAATATCGCCAAAGCCTAAATCATCCGTATAAATAATTATAATATTCGGTTTCCGGGATGTTTTTTGTTGCGCTGTCGCGGATAAGCCAACCGAGTAAAAACATAGCCCTGCATACAACAAAATTCTGGATGAGATATTCATAGTTAATTTAAATTATCCGGATCTGTTAACCTCTCCCTTTCCTCTGCTGCCCGGACGGTACCGTATGCAATATTGATCACTGCATAAAAATGACCCTCCACGCTGTAAAGCAAGCAATCTGCCATATTTTGAATATATATTTATACTGTTCATAGTGTATTATAACTTGTTAGGAAGTTCACTTGCATTACTTTTAATTTTTTGGGCTGTCAGAAATTTTAAAGTTATAAACTAATAGTTATAATACAATACCAGAAACTTGATATGGCCGATTTATGAAAAGATAGTATAATGCAAGCGAACGCTTTAAAATATAACGGTAACCACCGGCAAGGGTAAAGTAAGAAAGGGCTTCTATTATTTATAAAAAGCCTTTGATGTACCAGACTGATTAATTTTGGTAAAGTACTTCTGTTATAGCGCCAAAGACGGAACAAACACACATGACCTTTCCATTTTTTTAATTTAATTGAAACAAATTGAATAGTAAATTAGATTACTCCAAGGCCTGTGCCCTCGCATACATGTATTCAATAGCCTCCTTTCAGGGAACAGGCCTTGAAAGTACTTCTTAATTTCTTACTAACATCCACCCTTACTTTCTTTTGGTTTGATTCTTCCCACTTTAATTCTTTGAATGTTGGGACCGTATTTTCCTGGTTCTGATATTTTAAGTAGTATAACATCTCCAAAGTAACAGCTCTTTAGGATAGTTTTAAGATTAGCTTGCTGAACACTGACCATATATTCAGGTACAGGTATGTTGAAGAAAGTATTAGGTCTTTGAATTGCAATGGAAAAATTGACCCTGTTGCCAGGGGTGTTCTCATTGTTTGGCACTTCTTGAATAGAAAGGATTCCAGTCTGATTTAAATCAACTTTAGCTACGGGGTTTTTTGTGAATGGATCTATCATCCACTTGTCACCAAGCTTAATGCCGATACATGATTGGCCCTCCTCTTTAGGTTTCTCCCCCGCTTCCTTTTCTTTTAGTACAAAAGAATTTAGTAGAAATAATACTATGAGGATTGCCGGAATAAATACAAAAGATTTTTTCATTTTTTTAAACTTAAAGTAAAACATATTGATTAGTAAAGTAGCGTGAAGTAACAGAGAGGGTTATACAACATTATTTCTGACCCTTTTTACCTTTAAAGTCCGTGATGGTCTTTCCCTGCCCGTCCGGCAGGCGGGCATCATAGCGATACACTCCTCTCTTAGATCCCACAGATCCAAACCAAATACTTCCATCGTTAGCTTCCAAAATCCCCAAAAGAGCTGATCCCGCTGAGAACGTAATGTCGGTCACAATGGGCTTTTTATTGTACAGAGACTTTGCATCATAACGGGAAAGTACTGCCCCACCTGTAGTCCAGATGTTTCCTTTTTTATCTTCGATTATAGCATAAGCACCCTTCTGAGATACCCTAGTATAGGTACTGCCGTCATAGCGCCAAAGACCATCAACGTCACCGAACCAAATGCTTCCTTTTTTATCTTCGATTATTGACCAAACATTTTTAAACGCTTTGCCATCTTTGTTTTTTAAAACGGTAAATGTTTTTCCATCATAAACGAACATATTTTCTCCTTGTGCACCAAACCAAAGCTTGCCGGTTTTGTCTTCAAGGAGTAAACGAATACTGTTACTGGGAAATCCATCTTTCGTTGTAAAATTTCGAAAAGATTTCCCA
This sequence comes from Sphingobacteriaceae bacterium, assembly GCA_035575925.1. Taxonomy (GTDB): domain Bacteria; phylum Bacteroidota; class Bacteroidia; order Sphingobacteriales; family Sphingobacteriaceae; genus DASWTL01. The sequence continues at coordinate 4,874 of DATLXK010000007.1, read as the reverse complement.
TCGTAACGGCTTGCTCCGAACCAAATATTACCGGTTTTATCTTCATAAATAGACAAAACCATATTACTGGCAAGCCCATCCTTGGTTGTGAAATGTTGAAAGCCTGCCTGTCCGGTAGGCAGGGATTTACCCTGCCCGTCCGGCAGGCGGGCATTGTAATAATAAACACCCGAGTCTTTGGAAGCGAACCAAAGATTTCCTTTTCGATCTTCCAGAACATCCCAGAAGCTAGGCGACTTTATTGTACTTGTTATATTGGTAAACGATTTTCCCTGCCCGTCCGGCAGGCGGGCATCGTATCGAAACACGCCATTGTAGGAAGCAATCAAAATGTCGCCATTTCTAGCTTGCTTTATATTCCGAACCATACTATTAGGCACCCGGGAAGTGATTGGGTCTGTGGTTTGGGAATTGATAATATTCTTTTTTACTTCTGTTTGGTTTTGTCCACAGTAAGTGCTAAAAGCAGACAGTAGGAGAAAAGTGTACACGTATTTCATCATTAGTAGAGTAATTTATTTATTTAAGCATTTTACAAGGTTTTGATATTGATAGAGCAAAGCTACATCCTATGCTTGCCGGTACAGTGTAAAGAGTTGTAAAAAGAATGTAAACGGTTGTAAAGACTCTTGTAATTTATCTTCTATCAGATAGAATAGCTTACTTTTATATATGAATTTTAAGTACCTGTCAATTTTTATTGCTGCCTCTTTGCTTATCTTTTTCTGTGCAGTTAGCGAAAGCCGGTCAAATGATACGAATTTTAAAGAGGCGAAAGAAATTATCATTATGAGGAAAATTGGACATGAAGTACTGCTTCATTCCGGCGATAGTACATCCAGAGTTTTGCCCGTAAAGCAGATTGCTGAAAATAAATATCAAATTCAATTTGCCAGTCAGTTTACCTTTAAACCTGATTCACTTGTAAAGATTATACACCGAACCATCGAAGCCAACCAGCTTTCTTCTGACTATATTGTAAATGTAATAGAATGCGCAAGCAATGAAATGATATTTGGGTATGCAATACTAGAAGCTGAGCAGACTAATATCATACCCTGTAGAGGCCGGCAGCAATCCAAAGGCTGCTATTTAATAAATATATCATTCCAAAATGCCAACATCTTGGGTTTACCAAAGAAGTATGTTACTGCAGGAATAAGCCTGTGTGCGTTGGTTTTAGTATTTTCAGGAGCAAATATTTATTACAAAAAGAGGAGTAAAACAGGTAACGGCGGCAAGAAAGTAGAGGATAAATTCATCCGAATTGGGAAATATCATTTTTACAACGATAAGCAATACCTTACCAATAAAAATGAACAAATTGAGCTTACCAGTAAAGAATCTAAATTGCTATACATTTTTGCAAGCACTCCCAATCAAATCATAGACAGAAACAGGTTGCAAAAAGAAATATGGGAAGATGAGGGTATAATTGTTGGCCGTAGCCTTGATGTGTTTATATCAAAACTCAGAAAAAAGTTGGAAAGTGATTCTACAGTTAAACTTGTTAATATTCACGGGAAAGGGTATAAGCTTGAAATTAGCTCTTAAGAAGAATCTCCCCGCCCAAAACTGATCTTATTAGACTTCAATTTGGTAATTTGTAAAACTTTATCGTGAAACTGCTAATACGGGATCATTAAAAAAATTATCCCTATCGTAGATCGAACAAAACAACGCTTTCCCATCGATAAAGCCACATAAAATACTCACTAAAAAAGCAGCCATGCAGCCCGCCGCAGCTATGCAACCGTTATGTTTAAAGTTGGCGTACCCCCTATGCTAATTATGAGCGCAACCGGGCACAAAACGGAAAGCTCATTTCTGAAATATATTAGGGCTACCAACGAAGATAAGGCGGTAATATTAGCGGAAACATTGCAAAAATTAGGATTGTAGCTTGTAAAGTATAAGAAATACTTACCTTTAGCGTTATTAACGCATGTAGTTACTATGATAAAGACTTTTGGGAATAAAGAAACAGAAAAGATTTATAATAGTGAAAGGGTTAATAAGATGCCTTTAGATATTCAGAAAGTAGGATTAAGAAAACTTATAATGCTTGACTATTCAACAGATTTAAAAGATTTATTAATACCACCTTCAAACAGATTGGAAAAACTAAAAGGCAATTTAAAGGAATATTATAGCATACGGATTAATAACCAATGGCGAATAATCTTTAAATGGGAAAACAACAACGCTTATAACGTAGAGATTTTAGATTATCATTAAATATTAAATATGGAAAAGTTACCGAACATACATCCCGGAGAAATATTACTTGAAGAGTTTCTAAAGCCTATGGATATTTCAGCGTATCGTCTTGCTAAAGAAACGGGTATTCCGCAAACACGGGTATCACAAATTATAAAAGCCCAAAGACGTATAACCGCTGATACCGCAATAAGGCTAAGTTACTTCTTTGGTAATTCTGTGAAATTCTGGTTAGGGATACAAGATGATTATGATGTGCGAGTGCAATTGTCTGAAAAACAAGCAGAATTTAGTACTATCAAACAATATTCTTTTGCTTAAAAGTACATTACCTAAGTCACCCTTACCGAAACATTGCAAAAATTAGGATTGTAGAATATGGACGCTTATAAAAGGCGTGGCGTTTTTCCGTTGGTAAACTGTATGTAAAAAATAAAAAACCGTCTTTAAATTAAATTAAAGACGGTTCATGTACACCCAACAGGATTCGAACCTGTGACCGACGGTTTAGAAAACCGTTGCTCTATCCAGCTGAGCTATGGGTGCAGAAAGACAAAAGTATAAATTCAATATCACTTACAGAAACTTAATGAAGATTAGAAAACTGTAAAGGGTAACGGAGCTTTTTAATCCTCGAGCTGCTGAGTAACCTTATGGATAAGAACATCCATATCAAAAGGCTTTGCAATAAAATCATTACAAAGATATTTTGTATGAGAGTTGCTAAGTCCCGGATACGCTGATATTAGTATAACCTTTAGACCCGATGTTTTTTCAGATGACTTTAATTCTTTGCAAATATCCCCACCGTTTTTTCCTCTAAGTAATAAATCTATGAGTAAAAGATGCGGATTATATTCTTCAAGTAATTCATGTAATCGATCTGCTGCCGACTCAGTATGTACTGCAAAACCGGAATAAGTTAGTATTTCCTTGATAACATCCAGTGTATCAAGATCATCCTCCAGCACTAAAATTCGTTTTAACATTCAGGCAGATATTATAAACTTTTCGAAGGTAGTAAATATTATTAAATAAGAATAATTTTATCCTATTAATTAATAATCAATCACTTTATTTCCTTTTAATGTAGAACTACTATATTTGTGGTCGAATCTGTTGATTCAGAAAATAAATAATAAAAAAGTAAAACCTCTGTTAGGTGAGAGAGTTTAATATATATTAACGGTTCCAGGAATTAATTATATACTACAATGAAACGTGTCCTAGTTTGTGATGATGATACTACCATTTCAGAGGTTGTTGCTTTGGTATTAACCGATTCTAATTGGGAGGTATATACTATTCCTGATTGTAATAATATGATTGAAAGAATCGAAGAAATAAAACCATCTATTATTTTTATGGATAATATGATTCCGAATGATGGTGGAATTGTTGCTACACAGATTATAAAAAATCATCCGGAGCATAAAGAAATTCCTGTTATCTACTTTACTGCTAATGATGATATTGATTCTTTAGCCGAAAAAGCAGGAGCAGATTATACATTGGCTAAGCCTTTTAATCTTAATGAACTGGAAGATGTGGTACAAAAAGCATTTAGCGCCTATCGTAATTTAAGAAGTTCTGACTAAAGATAAGAGCCCGATAATTAGTTGATCAGATATCTAAATTTTAATTTTTCCTAAATACTCCATATTTTGTTTCATACTTTCCAGAGGGGTATGGGTGTATTCCTCCTGTTCTACAAAGAAATGCTTTAATCCTGCCAGCTTCCTGTTTCTCAGTATAGTTACAATATCCAGGTTGCCTTTTCCAAATTCTGTACTTTGCATTCCCTTCATATCTTTTAAATGCCACAGCGGAAAACGTCCCCTGTATTTATTAAAATAATCTATGGGTTTTTTACCTGCCGCTATCATCCACCCCAGATCTAATTCCATATGTACAAGATCCGGGTCGGTATTATTTAAAAGTACATCATAAAGCACCTGTCCGTTTTCCTCTCGAAATTGTGCGTTATGATTATGATAACCAAACTTTATGCTTAACCTCTTACATGCTTCACCAGCTTTATTAAAGGAATCTGCGACCCTTTTGTAATTATCTACAGTCTGTCCCTGACTTGGGAAATTGGAAGTAATGAGATATTCCTGACCAGACTCGGCCGCTTCGTCCATGGCTTGCTGCCAGTTATTATTAAATTCTGCATGTCCGCTTATTAGTTTCATACCCAAATCATCACAAATGTGTTTAATCTCTTTGGGTGATAACCCATAGTAACGACCTTTAATACTGCTGGCTGATTCAATCTGTTTAATACCAAGGCTGGCCAGTTGCTGTAAGGTTCCATGTGCATCAACCAGCATTTCTTTTCGAAAAGTGTATAATTGAATACCTACATTTTTAACTTTTTTTAAAGCTGAAGTATACGATGGCTGAAGTGCCAATCCTGCGGTAAGCATTCCAATATTCTTTAAAAATTCCCGGCGTCTAATCATATTGCTTATTGAATCCGCATTCCATAATTCTAAAGAATTTTTATATTATAAATCAGTAGTGTCCGGTTAAAATAAAACGAGGCAACCGAAGTCACCCCGTTTGTTCATACTTTAGAGTTACGACACTTTCAAGCATGAACAAATCTAAAAACTTTAGCGGACAGCCGATAATCAGTCAGGTATTAAAAT
>DATLXK010000006.1:0-26011 GCA_035575925.1 Sphingobacteriaceae bacterium | reverse complement strand
TTAAACAATCTCAATCAAGAACAATTATCCCTGTTTCAGACATAGGGGGAGGTTCTTTTACCAAAATCTAAAAATCATCTCTCTAATAGGACACGGCCTTCGTTTTTTATAACTTTATTCTTTTACCGGACAGCAATGATTGTTATTAAAGAACTTCTGCAATTATATTAGAAATTAACGAAAAGGGCTACATCTTTTTTATTGTTAAAATATGTTAAGTTTCAACTTTTGACGTTTAAAAAGATAAATTTGCAAACTTATGAAGTCAATAAAACTGTTTTTAATACTTTTCATTGCCACAACTGTCATAGTATCCTGTAAAAAAGAGGAGCCTGAGTATGATGTTGATAAGCAGCTTGCAGCAGAAGAGATAACTATAAAGAACTATGTTACTGCCAATAATATTCCGGCGCTAAGACACGATAAAAGCGGAATATATTACGTTTTAACTTCTCCCGGTACAGGTGTATATACATACAGTAATTTAAGTACCACAGCGGTTACTGTTAAGTATTCAGGTAAATTTTTGAGCGGAGTGCAATTTGATGGGAATACTGAGGGAATTACATTTGGGCCTCCTCAATTTCCTAACGGATTAAATAACCTTATAAATGCATGGAAAATAGCGATGGCTCCCAAATCAGTAGGTGGTATTCTTGAAGCGGGCTTACAAAAAGGCGGCAGGATAAGAATAATAACACCTTCTCCATATGCATACGGGCCAAATGCCAACGGGAAGATTCCTGCAAATTCAATTCTTGATTTTGACATTGAGCTTATAGATGTTAAAAATAATTAAGACAAATGATTAAAATAAATTTAAAATATATTCCTGTTATACTGCTCGCAGTAATGTTTTTATCAGCATGTGATAAAGAATATCCTGGAATTAATGAGACCGATGAAACGAGTATTCAGAACTATATCAAGGCGAATAACCTGAATATGACGAAGTATTCCATTAATGATACAAGTGCTTTTTATTATCAGGTAATTACTCCTGGTAAAGGTGCTGATACTAAATATTCAGAAGTTGTACCTCTGGTGTTTACCATCCGCACATTAGACGGCAGCTTTAATTCTACAGATACATTTTCAGTAGCACAACGCTATGGCACTTCAAATCAGTTTTTGGGGTATTTGGAACCACAGCCACAGGGAGGCTACCCCGAAGCGCTAAGAGTAGGAGTTGTAGAATTGCTTAAGAAACGAGGTGGAAAAATAAGACTAATCGTCCCTTCAAAATCTGCTTATGGAAGAAACGGTTTAGGCCCTATCCCTGGTAATGCCTCTTTAGATTATACGGTTAACGTATTAAATGAACCAGGAATTCCGGCGTACGACGATATAAGCATTCAGAAATATCTTCAGGCAAATAATCTTACAGGGTTTACAAAAACGACTACTGGCATATATTATAAAATAAACAATCCCGGTACCGGTAGTTCTGTTACTGTTGATTCAACTCTTACAATTGAAACTACAGGTAAGTTCTTTAACGGAAATGTATTTCAGGGTAGTTCACCATTTTCATTAAAACTTACGGATGCAATAAAAGGCTGGAAAGAAGTTGTTCCTCTGTTAAAAGAAGGAGGAGCTATGCGGCTTATTCTTCCATCTGCATCGGGATACGGACTTCTTGGTCAGGTTACTCCACAAGGAGCAGTATCTATACCGCCGGTTTCATGTCTGGATTTTGATTTGAAGATAACCGATGTTAAAAAGTAGCTGACCTGATTTTAATTAGATAACGCATTTTTGTACGTATTTAACACCCGTTCCCTTGCAAATTTATGCTCCACAATGGGTCTTGGATATTTAAACGGATCATCAAACTCAGGGATCCACTTTCTTATATATTTTAATTGGGGATCAAAACGTTTTGCCTGCAATTCCGGATTAAATATTCTGAAATAAGGTGCTGCATCGTTGCCACAGCCAGCAGCCCATTGCCATCCTCCTACATTACTGGCCATATCGTAATCAAGTAGTTTTTGCGCGAAATAAGCTTCTCCCCAGCGCCAATCGATCAGCAGATGTTTCGTCAAAAAACTGGCTGTAACCATTCGCACACGATTGTGCATAAAACCTGTGGCGTTTAATTCGCGCATTCCTGCATCAACAAGGGGATATCCGGTTTTTCCTTCGCACCACGCCCTAAACTCATCTTCATTATTCCTCCATTGAATTTTATCATATTCTGTTTTAAAAGAAGAATTAATAGTGTGGGGAAAGTGCCATAAGATCATGGCATAAAACTCACGCCAGATCAGTTCCACCAGCCAGGTTTTCTCTGCAGAATTTAATGCATCTTTTACAATATTACGTACGCTTAATGTGCCGAAACGAAGATGGAGGCCTATATGTGACGTTCCCCGGAGGGACGGTATGTTACGGGTTTGATGATAGTTTTCAATAATATCCAGATAATCCGGTTTAGGGAATTCAATATCATTTTTTATAAATCCCAGGTCTTTTAAAGCCGGCATTTCAATATCATGCTGGTAAAGGTTTTTAAAATGTTTTTCTGTTTGGTACGACGCAAGATGAATAGATGGGTCTAATTCTTTCAGCCACCTGTTTTTGTACGGGGTAAATACCGTGTAAGGTTTGGCGTTATCTTTTAATATTTCGTCTTTTTCAAATATTACATGATCCTTAAAATGACAAACTTCAACATATTTTGATTGAAGTAATTCACTGACCTTTAAATCCCGTTCCCCGGCATAAGGCTCATAATCATGATTGAAATATAATGTATGTAAAGCATATTCATCCAGGATCTGTTGCCAGCATTCTAAAGGATTGCCGTGTTTAACCAGTAAAGAACTTCCATATTTCTTCAATTCTGCATTTAATTCTTTAAGACGCTGATGTATAAATGTCACCCTTGCATCATCCTGATTTTCAAGCCCGTTTAGAATATCCGTATCAAAAATAAAAACCGGTAAAACCGGATGTTCGCTTTGCAAAGCATGGTATAATCCGGTATTATCATGCAGCCTGAGGTCTCGCCGGAACCAGAATATATTTATTAGAGACATGGAGTAAGTTAATTATTAACAGGTGCTTCCTTTGTCAGCACTAATTCCCTGAGTGCCGCTTTTAATTCCGGGAATTGAAATTCGAAACCGCTTTGCAGAATCTTATCCGATGAAGTTCTTGTACTCATCAGTAGCATTTCGCTCATTTTTCCCAGCAGCAGGCGAAGAGCGATGGAAGGAACATGAGGTAACCAGCATTTTTTATGATAAGCTTCGGCCAGTATTTGCATAAACTGCTCATTGGTCACAATGCCGGGCGCAGCCATATTATATGCGCCATTCATCGTTTCATTTTCAAGAGCATACAGGTATAAATTGACAGTATCAATGAGATGAATCCACGGCATCCATTGCGTGCCTTTTCCTAATGCTGCCGGAAATCCTGCCTTAACCGGTTTGCTCAGTTCGGGAAGAGCACCCTCCTTGATATCAAGCACAATACCACTTCTCAGTTTTACAATACGCAAATTTAACTGGCTGCCGGCATCCACTGCTTTTTCCCACTGCACGGATATGGCTGATAGAAAACCTGCTCCTGCTGCACTTGTTTCTGTTAGCAAAGTATTGCCGCGATCGCCATAAAATCCTATACCGGATGCTGAAACGACTGTTTTAACTCCATGATTTGAAGATTTTTTTAACAATTCATAGATCAGGTGTATAGATTTGGTACGGCTCTCCGTCAGTTCAAGCCTGCGCTTTTTTGTCCACGGTTTCTCTGCAATATTTTCTCCTGCCAAATGAATCACAGCACCAACACCTTCTATACATTTTTCATCAATAGTTCCTGCAAAAACATCCCACGTAAATTTTTTTAAGTTCGGATTAGTGCTGATTGTTGACTTTCTGGTTAAATGGTGCACGATATGTCCCTTATTTAACAAGGTATCAGTTAAGGCTTTCCCTATCATACCTGTTGCGCCTGTTATTAGAATAGCCTTTAGCATAGTTTTTTGAATGTGATATTGTTATTTTTGGATTTTAATTATATACGAAAATAACCTTCTCTATGTATTATAAAAAGCACATATTTATCTGTACTAATCAACGCGCCGCAGGTGGAAGGCCCAGTTGTGGCGAAAGAGCACGGGCTTAAGCTGGTTGCCGCTTTTAAAAAGCAGATTAATGATAAAGGCTTATCTGTAGGCATCCGAGCCCAGAAAGCCGGCTGCTTTGATGTGTGCGAGCTCGGGCCAGGCATGGTGGTTTATCCTGAAGGAATATTTTATGGTGGTGTACAGATACAGGATGTTGAAGAGATCGTTTCTGAACACTTTGAGAATGATCGTGTAGTATCCCGTTTGGTTATGGACTTTAGTAAACTTCCTTAACTACTTATATAGCTTTCCAGTTGCTGAATGGTTTGTTGCTGATCCTGGATAATAAACTTCACAACATCGCCGATAGAAACCATTCCTGTTACCGCTCCTTTATCTATAACCGGCAAATGTCGTATATGCCGGTCAGTCATCATATTCATGCAGTCTGCGATGCTGGCTTCAGAAGTTACGGTCAAAAGTGTTTTAGTCATTACTTCTTTCAGCAGCGTTTCCCTTGATGCTTTCCCTTGTAAAATTATTTTTCTCGCATAATCACGCTCGGTAAAAATTCCTTTAAGTAAAGTGTCTTCCATAATCAATACTGCGCTGATGTTATTTTCCATCATAACTTCTAATGCCTGATATACCGAACAAGATTCATTCAGCGAGATTATGCCGCTGGCTTTGTTTTGAAGAACGTGCTTTACATATTTCATTGAGCATAAAATTTGGTTATTAAATATAAGAATTAAAAATGATTTTTGTTATGCTTCAAATTTTTGCCTGTGTTTCCCTGCAGCTTAATGTAGATATTCTGCTAATTATGGGTTTTGATAGGATTAATACTTCATTAACATAAAATTAGCATCGATTTTTACCGCTTTTTACCCCTGAAACTCTTATTTTTGTTCCGTTTTTAGATTTAGTTCAATGGATAATTTGTCGTATCTCAGTAACGCCGACGTAGCGTATATAGACTCGTTATATCAATCGTATAAAGAAAATGGTGAATCAGTTGATTTTGGCTGGCAGAAATTTTTTGAAGGATATGATTTTGGTCGTGGCTCGGAAGCCAGTGTAGTTACTCCGGAAACCCCGAAACATTTTTTAAAAGAAATAAATGTTTTAAACCTCATTAACGGATACCGTACGCGGGGACATTTATTTACAAAAACAAACCCCGTACGTGAGCGCCGAACGTATTCCCCTGACCTTTCATTAGAAACGTTTGGATTAACTGAAGAAGACCTGGATCTGGTTTTTAATGTTGGTGGAGAAGTTGGAATAGGTCCTGCCAAGCTTCGTGATATTATTGCTCTGCTTAATCAAACCTATTGCCAGTCAATAGGTGCCGAATATCGATATATCCGTAATCCCGATAAAATAAAATGGTTTGAAGAGCGTATGGAACGGGAGCGAAATACTCCCGCATTTTCTATAGATAATAAGAAACAGATCCTCAAAAAGCTTAATGAGGCTGTTGTTTTTGAAAACTTCCTGGGAACAAAATTCCTGGGCCAGAAAAGATTTTCACTCGAAGGTGCAGAAAGTTTAATACCTGCATTGGATTCTGTCATTGAGAAAGGCGCTGACCTGGGTATTGAAGAATTTGTTATTGGCATGGCTCACCGCGGACGGTTAAATGTGCTTGCCAACATTATGGGTAAAACCTATAAAGATATTTTTGCCGAATTCGAAGGCAAGGGGTATGATGAAGGTGTACCTTACGGAGGCGATGTAAAATATCATCTTAGTTATTCAACAGATATTAAAACAAGTACAGGTAAATCCATTCATTTAAGCCTGTGTCCAAATCCATCACATTTAGAAACAGTTGATCCTATTGTGGAAGGAATGGCCCGTTCTAAAATGGATTTTAAATACGGAGGTGATGAAAACCGTATTGCTCCTATCCTTATTCATGGCGATTCTTCCATAGCCGGCCAGGGTATTGTATATGAAGTGCTGCAGATGGCCACGCTGGATGGTTATAAAGCTGGCGGTACAATTCACCTGGTAATTAATAACCAGGTAGGATTTACTACTAATTTTAAAGATGCGCGCTCTTCTACTTATTGTACAGATATTGCTAAAGTAACACTGTCTCCTGTTTTTCACGTCAATGGCGATGATGTGGAAGCGCTGATCTATGCCATTAACATGGCCATGGAGTACCGGCAAAAATATCATAATGACGTATTTATAGATCTGCTGTGTTATCGCCGTTACGGTCATAATGAAGCCGATGAGCCAAAATTTACACAGCCGCTTTTATATAAGATCATTGAGAAACATCCAAATCCGAGGGAGATTTATAATAAGAAACTAACTGAGCAGGGCAGTGTGGATGCCAATCTTGCTAAAGAAATGGAAAAAGATTTCCGTGCGTTACTTCAGGGGCGTTTAAACGAATCCAAAGAAGAAGACGGATATGCTCAGGCCCATTCAGAATTTTCCGGAGCATGGAAGGATCTGCATATAGCATCTTCAGAAGAAGTATATGCAAAAGCGGATACCACCGTTTCAGAAAAGAAATTTCTTGCGATTGCTGAAAAGATCACAACCTTACCATCAGATAAAACCTTCTTTCGTAAAATAGAAAAGCTGTTCCAGGAACGGAAGAAAATGGTTAAAGAAACCAAAGTGTTCGACTGGGCCATGGGCGAGCTAATGGCCTATGGGACATTGCTTGAGGAAGGATTACGGGTACGATTAAGCGGACAGGATGTGGAGCGGGGAACTTTTTCACATCGCCATGCGGTATTGACTTTGGAGAATTCGGAAGAAGAGTATGTTCCGTTAGCTCAGCTTGCAAGCGGCGAAGCAAAATTTGATATTTATAATTCGCATCTTTCAGAGTATGGAGTTTTAGGGTTTGAATATGGATATGCTTTAGCAAATCCGTATTCCCTCACCATATGGGAAGCACAGTTTGGTGATTTTTTCAATGGGGCTCAGATTATTATAGACCAGTTTGTGGCCAGTTCTGAAACTAAATGGCAGCGCTCAAATGGTTTGGTGATGTTATTGCCGCATGGCTACGAAGGGCAGGGGCCGGAGCATTCTTCTGCCAGAATCGAACGTTTCCTGGAACTTTGCGCAGATAATAATATCCAGATTGCTAATTGCACAACCCCGGCAAATTTCTTCCATATTTTACGCCGTCAGCTAAAACGCGAGTTCAGAAAGCCGCTGGTAATATTCACACCGAAAAGCCTTCTTCGCAGTTCGCTTTGTGTAAGTCCGCTAAATGATTTTACTAAAGGGGAGTTTCACTCCGTAATAGATGATGATTATGTTAAAGCGGGTGATGTAAAGCGTGTATTATTTTGCTCAGGCAAGATATACTACGATCTTTTGGAAAAGCAACAGACGGATAAACGTAAAGATGTAGCTTTGGTGCGGTTAGAACAGTTATATCCGCTTCCTAAACAGGAAATGGAAGATATAAAGAAGAAGTATAAGAATGCCGGGGAGTGTGTGTGGGTGCAGGAAGAGCCTGAAAACATGGGTGCCTGGCCATTCCTTTGCCGGAAATTCAGGAACTCACACTTTGATTTTGAAGTGATCTCACGTAAAGAAAGCAGTAGTACAGCTACAGGTTATGCCAAACAGCATATTGCACAGCAACTGCAGATCGTGGGTAAAGCATTCGAAGATAAAGCAGGGCCCGAAGTGAAAGAACTGGTAGAAAACACAACAAAAAAAGCTGTAAAAGTCGATTAATTAAATCTATAACCTAATACTATGAGTTTAGAGATAAAAGTTCCGCCTGTAGGCGAATCCATTTCAGAAGTTGTTTTATCACGCTGGATTAAGCAGGATGGCGAAGCCGTAGAGATGGATGAAGTGATTGCTGAATTAGAATCTGACAAAGCAACCTTTGAATTAACTGCAGAAAAAGCAGGAACTTTAAAAACTGTAGCAAAAGAGGGCGATACACTGGCCATTGGACAAGTGGTTTGCTCCATTGAAGAGGGTGGAGCTGCTGTTCCTGCTTCAAAAGAGGTTAAGGAAGAAAAACCTGAAGCAGTTGCAGAAAAAACTGCTGTTCAAAGCGATAAGACCGCAGGATATGCTGCGGGAAGCCCTTCACCGTCGGCAACTAAAATACTGGCTGAAAAAGGTGTAGAACCTGCAGCTGTAAATGGAAGCGGCGTGGGTGGACGCATAACCAAAGAAGATGCTTTAAAAGCAGACGGTAAAAAAGCAGAAGCTCCATCTTCCGGGCAGATCGCTCAAAAACCAGAAACCGGGGGCACTCAGGTTTCAGCACCAAAAGCAGCGGGTGCACGGAATGAGCGACGTGAAAAGATGTCTTCTCTGCGAAAAACTGTTGCAAAAAGATTAGTAGCAGTAAAGAATGAAACGGCTATGCTGACTACTTTTAATGAAGTAGATATGCAGCCTATTATGGAGTTGCGAACTAAATATAAAGATAAGTTCAAAGAAAAGTATGGTGTTGGATTAGGCTTTATGTCTTTCTTTACAAAAGCAGTTTGTGAAGCATTAAAAGATTTTCCTGCTGTAAATGCACGTATTGACGGTGAAGAAATCGTGTATAATGAATATGTTGATATATCGGTAGCCGTATCTGCTCCCAAAGGACTCGTAGTTCCTGTTATCCGTAACGCGGATACTTTAACCCTTGCCCAGATAGAGAGCGAAGTTCTTACCCTGGCCACAAAGGCGCGTGACGGTAAGCTTACTATCGAAGAAATGTCTGGTGGGACATTTACAATAACTAATGGTGGTGTTTTTGGATCAATGATGTCTACTCCGATCATAAATGCTCCCCAGGTAGCCATTTTAGGTATGCACAATATTGTTGAGCGTCCTATGGCTGTAAACGGGCAGGTAGTTATCAGGCCAATTATGTACGTGGCTTTATCATATGATCACAGGATTATAGATGGCAGGGAATCGGTTGGTTTCCTGGTTCGTGTAAAGCAGTTATTAGAAGATCCTGCCAGGTTGCTTTTGGGAGTATAGAAGATAGTACATTATCGCAGGATTCAACTTGTATGTGTCTGTATAGAAGGTAGCCTTTGAACAGTGGGCCTGGAGGAGCTTAAAGCCGCTGTCAAGCGTTCTGAAGCCATCTTCATAATTGTTGAGCATCGGGAAGTTAACCTGTCGTTATAAACAAAAACAAACATGAAAATTGTTCTAAATGGAAGGAAGAATCTTAAGTCCAATTATTCTGGTCTTATTTTCATTGTTATCATGGGCTCTGATTTCCATTAACTTGAAGCCTGAGCTCCGGGAGTTGCCCATTCCGGTAAAAAATGCCAGCCCGGCACACTGGGATAAATTAAGTTATTGGTATTATCCCTGGGGAAAATCCCGAACACATAAAGGTATTGATATTTTTAGTCCACATAAAACACCTGTTATAAGTCCGGTTAATGGTTTAATTGTGAAAGCGGGGTATAGCGCAAACGGGGGAAACTATTTGTATTTGTTAGGACCTAAAATGCGAGTATTTTATTTTGCGCATCTGAATAGTTTAAATTCCGGAACATTCAGCATAGTGAAAAAATACCAGTTACTTGGCACGGTTGGAAATACAGGAAATGCAATTAGTAAACCATATCATCTCCATTTTTCTATTTTCTCTTTACTGCCCGTTATAAGACATTACGATCAAAAAGCTCCTGACGGATGGAAGAAAATGTTTAATTTAGATCCAGGAAAGCTCTTAATCAATTAGGATGCATTACTTAATACATCCTTCTTTTAAAAGTATTAGTATACTCACAGGCGCCGGATTAGTAGTATCAGTCTGTACGGTAAACAGAGCCTTTATAATCGGGTATATTGTAAGCTTAATATTTCTCTTTTTGCTTACCACAAACTTCAGAATAAGTATAAAGAAATACCTGTTAATATTAGCAGGATTAGCACTAACCCTTTCCGGTTTAATAACTTTAGTGAAGCCGGATTCTGCCTTAGGCCGTATTTTAATCTATAAAATATCTTTTAATGTATTCAAAGAAAACCTGACCGGTATAGGACTTGGGAAATTCCCTGTAAGATACAATCTGTACCAGGCAGAATATTTCAGAGCGGGGCATTACACAACTAAAGAGTTGCTTTTAGCTGATAATGTATATTATGCCTTTAATGATTATTGGCAATTTATTATTGAAACAGGAGTAGCAGGAATTCTTCTATTGCTCTTTGCATGTTATTGTATTGTGCTGCTTATATACAGAGCTCTAAAACATAATGAGGCAAATAATTGGGTAAAGTTAGCCTGTGCACAGTTAATTGCAATATCAGTTGCTGCGCTGTTTACTCATGTTTTTGAGAAAAGCATTTTTCAGCTGGCAGTCCTTTTAATATTGATATACATTTTTTTGCTGACAAATAAGGTAAAGTGGAACATATTCAAATATGCAGGAGTCTTTTTATTGATCGTTCTTGGTTTTATGGTACTTAAAAATGCCTCTTACCTGAAGAGTTATAAGAGTTATATTAAGTTTGAAGAAGCAAAAGAGCTTTCAAAAGCAGGATTTGTTCATGAATCATTATCTGCATTGGAAAGCATTTATACGGAACTGCAAAATGATGCAGGATTTCTGATTTATTACAGTGATGAATTAACACCTGACTTAAGCTATAAACAAGCTTTAAAAGTTATTAAGCACACCCTGACTAAAAGAAGCAGTAATATATTGTATAAAAAGTTAGGTGATGCATATTTCAAAGCCGGCGATCTGTACAGGGCAGAAAGATCCTATCAACTTGCAGTTTTTATGGTTCCTAACCGGTTCAGGACTAAGTACACCCTCTTTAAATATTACCTCCTTACAAAACGATTTGATAACGCCAGATCAATCGGGAAGTTAATTTTAAATATGCCCGTAAAAATTCCATCTCCGGAAATACAACAGATAAAATATAACGTCACGGAAGAGTTATTATTAAATAAAAATTAATATTTATCTTAGAACTTTAAATTATATGATAAATTATTAACTTAGTTACTGTAAATAAACCATTACTATGAAGAAAAGATTTACCAGAGCCTTATCTTACACCGTATTACTTTTAGCGGCAACCGCAATTTTTTCCTGCCGCAAAGAATTTGAAAACTTATTGCATGAAGCTGAAACACTTCCCCAGGAAGTAAAATGGGCACACGATTATTATACCCAGACCTTGTAGCCTCAGCAGGGTAATTCTATGCCTGCACCGGCCGGTCTTAAAAACCGTGCAGGCGTGCGCTCAAGCAATTTCATTATGAAAGACCTGATCTGGAAACGGGCCGTTTCCGGCACAGCATCCGGATACACTTATGCAGAAGTGCCCGTAAAATATTCTTCAAAAGTAACGCCTGCTGTTTTTATCAGAGGCAATGGACAAGATACCCCTTCAAAGCCTGATGATGCTGTGCTTAAAGCAAGTTTCGACAGGCTGATTATTTACAAGGATAAAAAAGGCACTGTTTACCAAAAGCTGATCAGTTATGTTCCTGATAAAGCGTATTTACTGCGACATAAAGGAGACATCAGTCATAATCGCCTGGGTAAGCTGGATAAAGATTTTGACGGATATATTTTCCATAAAGAGTGGAGCGGCAAAATGACTTATATTTTGCGAATAGAGAATGGAAGGGTGATGAAGACCATCAGGTTTGGAGATAATAAACGTAAAAATAATCTCAATAAGGTTCGGGCACAACAATGTGACTGGTATGATATCTTTTACTGGTACCAGGATTGTGTTATGTATAATGATGACCCTAATGATGTTGTTTGTGGTGACCCTTACTCAGAATATTGCTGCACAGAGGAGTATTGTTATGATGATGGGGTTAATGATGAGGGACCGATGGATTGTAGTGACCCTGCATATTTTGGTCATCCGGATTGTTCAACAGACCCGGATCCATCACCGTGTGGATATTCTTATAGCAAGAGTGGGGCAAGGATTAAAAATGAGTGTATGGAGATAATTAATAATATTAAAGATCCTTGTTTAAAGGCTTTGGTTACTTCATTGTTAGATATGAATCTAAATCAGAAATTATCAGAGATTATAAACAATTTTGACAATAATGCAATTGCAGATATATACTTCCAAGATTCGCCTGAAACTAAAAATTTCACGCCTGCAAATTTTACTAATGCAAGCTATAATCCTAACACCTTTATTTTTAAAGCAACCGTGACACTCAGTACTAATATTTTAAATGAAAGCTCAAAAGAGTTCGCAGGTGCTGTAGTTATCCATGAGGTAATCCATGGATATTTTTCCAAATTAGAAGGAGCTAATGAACTTTTGACAAAAGGGCATCAGGAAATGGCTGATAAATTTATAACACCTATGGCAGAGTTTCTTGTAAGTGAATACTTGATGTCATTAAAAGATGCTACAGCATTGGCTTGGAGTGGTTTAGGGGATACTAAAAGTTACAGCACAGCGACTAATTTTAGTTATAATGGCGGAACAATGACTAAAGAAGAACTTAATAGTATTGTTCAGGCTTATAGATTTAAAAGAAACGGGTCCCCAATTCGGGATCAAAATAATGATTGTAATTAATCTCAAATGAATAAAAAACCGTAGTTATGCGAAAAAACCTGGTATTTTTTCTATTTATTATTCTGATAAGCTGTTTTACAAATAGCTATGCCCAGGAATCGAAAGCATCTATAAAATTTATACGATGGTTTTTTAAAGATAAAGGATCGATTTTATATACCAATAGAATATTCTCCGGAGGGGCGGCCGCATTAAAGAAGGATATATTAAAGGATACACTAAAAAATCTTAAGTATGATAATGAAAATAAAATAAATTTCTTGGTATTTACCGATAAGGAAAAGCGCAGGCTTAATCGCGATATAATGAAAATTGATTCTAAATTCAGATCTAAAAATATACTTCCCGGATCAACCCTTATAGACCGTGACACTATAGATAATATCCTTGGAGATAGAGGTTTCGGCTGGCCAAAGTTCAATGAAAGATACGGAAATGTGTTTTATAGTTTTTCAAAGCCGATCTTTATTAGGAAAAAGACAATTTGTATATTTTATTCTGATTATTCTTGTCAAGATACTTGTGGAAGCGGCGAACTCGCTGTTTATAAATGGATTAATAATGAATGGGTCAAATGGTTAATAATAGATCACTGGGTTAGTTAACCTACCAGCATACTCCTTCTGAATATAGAATGGCAATGTTGTTTTGAATGAATAATCTGGGAACTCTGGTGTTTACACGACAATAGTTATAATTAATTATCTCAGCCATACATCTCTTCTCATAGATGCAGTATTTACTTTAGCTCTATTCGAACCGGGGGGAACTCCCTGTTGGTTACTCCGATGGTGATAACACCGACTACAGGTAAAATGATTAGCATATCCTGCCCGATTGCTGCTTGGAATATAGACGCGCGATATGGGCCGTTGCATGCACATTAATTTATAATTGAACTTTTTATATAAAAGTTATCCGTATCAATAAGAAGAGTTTCGAATTTTACATTTGGATAGGTTTTCCATTCCAGGCCGGGCTGAATTAAAATCCAGTCGCTGGTGGTGGTTTGCTTTATTCGAACCGGCATATCAAATCCTTTTACATCGGCTTTCCATCGGTAAGAAATACTATTATCAGTATTGTTTTTTATTTCAAGTACCGGGATGTCTTTAAATCGCAGGTACTGATCAAATGTTTTAGTGAGATTTTTCCCTGACTTAGTATTTATGTAGCTGACCACTTCTTCCGTGGTAGTGGTTTTAAGTCCCAGATCCTTGTTCAATCCCCGTAATATTTCCAGCCAGGTTTCATCATTATTAATAATGGTGCGTATGGTATGAAGCATATTGGCTCCTTTATAATACATATCGCCTGAGCCCTCTTTATTCACATTGTACGGACCGAGTAAGGGTTTTTCATTTTGTATACCTGCCCGAATTCCTGAGATATACTTTGCGGCTGCATCTTTTCCTTTGGCACATTCAATAAATAAGCTTTCCGAATACATCGTAAATCCTTCATGGATCCACATATCTGCTATATCTTTTGATGTGATGTTATTACCGAACCATTCATGCCCGCTTTCATGCACAATTATATAATCCCAATCCAAACCCAGTCCCGTGCCTGAAAGATCTTTTCCCAGGTATCCTTTCATGTATTTGTTGCCATATGCCACGGCACTCTGATGCTCCATTCCCAGGTAAGGCGTTTCAATAAGCTTGTAACCATCCTTATAGAAAGGATAAGGTCCAAACCAATGCTCAAAACATTTCAGCATGGGCTTTACATCTGCAGTGAACTGCGTTTTTGCTTTTTCCAGATTTTCCTTCAGTACAAAATAGTCTAAAGTCAACCTGCCTTTCTCTCCACTATACTCATCCGCAAAATGGACGTAATCAGCTATGTTCAATGTAACATTATAGTTATTTATCGGGCTGGAAACAAACCAGTTATAACGCATATAGCCATTTTTCAGGTCGCGTTTTGAACGAAGCCTGCCGTTGCTTACATTCATTAATCCTTTAGGTACAGACACGCTGATATCCATGCTATCTGCTTCATCAGCCTGGTGATCTTTATTCGGCCACCATAAACTGGCACCTGCACCCTGAACAGCAACGCCTACCCATGGCTTTCCTGCTGCATCCTTTGAAAAAACAAATCCCCCGTCCCATGGAGCATTAAGGGCAATAGTAGGATATCCGCTATAAAATACTGTAAATGCATCCCTGGCGCCTGATTTAATAGTGGATGGAAAATCAACAAACACCGCATTATGAAGCCGCGAATATTTAAGCATTTTCCCTTTATATTCTACTTTCTCAATCTTTAGATTTTGATACAGATCAAACTGGAGTCTTTTAAAATCCTGCGTGGCAGTAAACCGGAACAGATTAGAGCCGCTGATAAATTTCTTATCTATATTTACCTTAACATCAAGGTGGTAATAATCAATATTATAACACGTCCTGAGGGATGTAAGCATCCCGCGAAGGGTATCAGCCTTTGTATGGTGATCTTTTCCTGACAGCAATTGTGCATCTGCGGCCTTTACAGACAGCAGAATTCCGGTTAATAGCAACAGTGATTTTAAACTTGTCATGGTTATGATTGATATGGGTTCCACTAAGGTACACACAAGGACGCCTGATTATTAAGAACGATCATAAAAATAATGGAATTACCGGCTTTCTTTTTTAAGGAGGGGATAATCCTTAACTTTGCCCCATAAAATCCGATCCATGCAATACGATGTTACCATTATAGGCAGCGGGCCCGGCGGTTATGTAGCCGCGATCCGATGTGCACAATTAGGCCTTAAGACCGCCATTATTGAAAAGTATAATACATTTGGCGGCACTTGCCTTAATGTGGGCTGCATCCCTTCCAAAGCTTTATTAGATTCTTCAGAGCATTTTTATAATGCAGCGCATACGTTTTCCACTCATGGTATTAAGCTGAAAAACCTGGAGGTTGACCTCCCGCAAATGATAGCCCGGAAAAATACTGTAGTACAGGAGAATACTTCAGGGATAACATTCTTAATGAAAAAAAATAAGATCACTACGTATAATGGCATAGGATCTTTCGCCGATAAAAATACCATTAATATAAAAAACACGGATGGCAAAGTGGAAACCATCACCAGCAAAAATGTTATTATAGCTACGGGTTCAAAGCCTTCGGTTTTACCATTTTTACCGGTTGATAAGAAACGGATCATCACTTCAACAGAGGCGTTAAACCTGCCAGAAGTGCCTAAACATCTGATAGTTATTGGAGGCGGGGTTATTGGTCTGGAATTGGGCTCTGTTTATGCCCGTTTGGGTGCTAAGGTTACTGTAGTTGAATTTATGGATTCTATAATTGGTACTATGGATAAAACCTTAGGTAAGGAGCTTCAAAAGTCGCTTGCAAAAATTGGGTTTGAGTTTCTTTTAGGCCATAAGGTTACCGGTGCAGTTGTGAAAGGAAAAAAAGTAACGGTAACTGCTGATAGCCCAAAAGGAGAAAAAGTAACATTAGAGGGCGACTATTGTATTGTTGCTGTTGGTCGCACGGCATATACCGAAGGATTAGGCCTGGAAAAAATCGGGATAAAACCGGATGAGCGCGGCAAAAAAATTCCGGTGAACGATCACCTGGAGACAACAGTTCCCGGCGTATATGCCATAGGCGATGTGATAAAAGGTGCCATGCTTGCTCATAAAGCCGAAGAAGAAGGTGTTTATGTGGCTGAGCGGATAATGGGACAAAAACCGCATATTAATTACAACCTGATTCCGGGAGTAGTTTATACCTGGCCTGAAGTTGCCAGTGTGGGATACACCGAGGAACAGCTTAAAGAGCAAGGCAAAAAGTATAAAACCGGGTCGTTTCCCTTCAAAGCCAGTGGACGTGCCCGCGCAAGTATGGATCTGGATGGATTGGTAAAAGTGCTGGCTGATGCATCTACAGATGAGATTTTAGGTGTACACATGATAGGCCCGAGGGCTGCTGACATGATCGCCGAAGCCGTGGTGGCTATGGAGTTTCGTGCATCTGCAGAAGATATAGGCCGTATTTCACATGCCCACCCTACGTATACTGAAGCATTTAAAGAAGCAGCGCTTGCCGCAACAGATAATAGGGCTTTGCATATTTAAATTATAATTTGTTTAGTGATTGAAATATGGATTCACACGGACAACTAACCATGCCCAAAATTCGGGCATCTCAATCTTTTTGGTATGCCACAGATCCATAAAAACTTTTCGCTGAAAAACCTCAATACTTTTGGTGTTGAAGCTTTTTCCACATGGTATACTGAGATTAATACGGAGCAGGAACTTTCTGATCTTTTTGCTGATGAAAAGTGGAAGTTGGGTAATAAACTTGTTTTGGGCGGTGGCAGTAATATGCTATTTACACGGGATTTTGATGGCCTGGTTATTAAAATGAATATCCGGGGCATTAATTACAAGGAAACCAATGAAAATATATTAGTACAGGCAGGTGCAGGAGAAATATGGCATAATCTGGTTATGTACTGTGTTGAACAGGGCTTTGCGGGCCTGGAGAATTTAAGCCTGATACCGGGTTCGGTAGGTGCATCTCCAATTCAGAACATAGGAGCGTATGGCGTTGAACTAAAAGATACTTTTTATAGCTGCAGGGCTTTTGAAATCAGTACTGGCAAGATGCGGGTATTTGATCAGGAAGAATGCAAGTTTGGTTATCGCGATAGCCTATTTAAGACGGCTGTGAAGGGGCAATACATTATTACTGAGGTTACATTTAAACTATCACGAATTACTGATTTTAATACAAGTTACGGTGCAATTGAACAGGAACTGCAAAAACGGGGTATTTCCAATCCTTCTCTTAAAGATATCTCTGATGTAGTTGCTAATATCCGGGTCTCTAAGCTTCCTGATCCTTCTACAATAGGGAATGCCGGCAGCTTTTTTAAAAATCCAATAATCAGTTTCACAAAATTCAGACAGTTGCAGTCTACTTTTCCAGACATTGTACACTTTTTATTACCTGATGATCAGGTGAAGCTTGCTGCCGGGTGGTTGATTGAGCAATGCGGTTGGAAAGGGAAAGTAGCAGGCCATACAGGAACCTGGATTAACCAGGCACTTGTTTTAGTAAATCATGGTGGAGCAACCGGAAAGGAAGTTTTTTCATTCTCTGAAGAAATTATTTCCAGTGTTAAAAGTCGTTTTAATATCCTTTTAGAACGCGAGGTTAATATTATCTAAATCTTAATTTAAGATTAATTTTTCTTCATTTTTCAATAAAATTCTTCTTTTTATAGAATGCCGGGTTAAATTTTATAATACGGGCATACCATTTGTCAAGGATATACAAATCACAATACTGGCTTCGGCCGATAATTAAAGAGTTTGTTAATCATAACCTAAACACAATGACAAAGATCGAATTCAACACCATGGTAATGCGTCAGGCTAGTTCTCTGAAAATGTATGCACTTCATTTTACTCATGACGCAGATGATGCAAATGACTTAGTTCAGGATACAATGGTAAAAGCCATTACTTATTATAACAAGTTTAAAGAAGGTACAAATCTTAAAGGCTGGTTATATACTATCATGAAAAATACATTCATTAATAATTACCGTCGTTTTGTAAAGATCAGTTCATTCGTTACCAAGTCCGATGATATATCTTCAGCTAATCTGGTTTTCAGTTCTACAAAAAACCAGGGAGAGTCGAAGTTTATTATGGATGATATAAAAACAGCTTTAGCAAAATTGCCAAAAGAGTATTATGTGCCTTTTACTATGTATTTTGAAGGACATAAATACCATGAAATTGCGGATCATTTAGTAATTCCTATTGGAACAGTAAAAACCCGTATACATGTGGCACGAAAACTGCTAAAGAAAAGCTTGAAGCCCTATGATAACGGTGTTAAAAAACCAATATTCGCAGAGCTTGATTAAATAGCCCCTTTTCTAAACTCATCATAACAAAAAGAGCGTTCGGTGCCCACCAACGCTCTTTTACTTTATATGGCTTTTTTTAATATGCAATCAAAACATTTTTCGTATTTAAACGCCTTGGATTAGAACTCAGTTCGATAATCTCAATTAGCCTTATAATAGTTTATATATAATGATTTCTGTTATTTAATACACTCTTTAGGGACGATGTGGCTACTTTTAAATACATCATCACATTTCAGTCAGATATATTATCTTAGTTGTTATTCATGAATGATTAATCTACCACTATTTACCAGATCTCAACTTGCTTTACGTAACGGGCAGGACAAGCCTGAAATATGGGTTGCTTATAAAGGATTGATATATGATGTATCAGAAAGCAGGTTGTGGCATAATGGCAAACATTACGAGCATTGGGCAGGACAAGATCTGACTGATGAGCTAAAAGATGCACCGCACACCCAAACCGTCTTTGAAAAATTTAAAGCTGTTGGCCAACTAACGTCTAACCCACCCTTTAACTCAGAACCCACAACGCACAACCCTACTCAATAACAAAGCTGCTCAGGTTCACAAATTCACGAATCCGCCCTGTAACTTCTTGTTCTGTCAGGTTTTTAATTTTTTCAGTGCCGAATTTTTCAACACAAAAAGAAGCTAATGCTGATCCGTATATAATCGCATTTTTCATGTTGTTAAAGTTAATTGTTCCAACCTTTGCAAGATAACCTATAAAGCCGCCTGCAAACGTATCTCCTGCTCCGGTAGGGTCAAACACTTCGGCTAACGGAAGGGCGGGAGCAGAGAATATCTTATCTTCATGAAATAACAGGGCACCGTGCTCACCTTTTTTAATGATCAGGTATTTTGGACCCATTTGAAGGATTTTCTTTGACGCTTTTACCAGGGAATATTCTCCGGAAAGCTGGCGTGCTTCTGCATCATTGATGGTTAGAACATCCACCATTGTGATCGTTTTTAAAAGATCTTCCAGTGCGATGTCCATCCAGAAGTTCATCGTGTCTAAAACAATAAGTTTTGGACGATTCTTAAAACGTGTGATGGTGGTTTGCTGAACCTGAGGAGTGAGGTTGCCTAAAAGAAGATACTGGCAATCCTGGTAAGATTCAGGAATAACCGGGTCGAAATCAGCCAATACATTAAGTTCAGTAACTAACGTATCGCGGCTGTTCATATCATTATGGTATTTACCGGACCAAAAGAAAGATTTTTCCCCCTTCTTAATTTGCAAACCTTCTACATCTATGCCGTGAGCTTTTATTTCGCTGATATCCTCCTGATGGAAATCGTCACCAACCACAGCTACAATTTTTACTTTATCATAAAAATAGGATGCGGCTAAAGCTGCATAAGTAGCTGCACCACCAACAATTTTATCTGTTTTACCAAAAGGAGTTTCAATGGCATCAAAAGCCACTGTTCCGATAACAACTAAGCTCATAAACTATTTTAAAAATTTTGTCCGCAAATATTGCATTAATAATTTAAAATGGCGAATATTGCATTCCCAAACCGGAAAGCGGTTTTGGGATCTTAAATAACCAGAATTCCCGAGTAGCTCAGCTGGTTAGAGCATCTGACTGTTAATCAGAGGGTCACTGGTTCGAGCCCAGTCTCGGGAGCTTGAAAATTAGCCACTTAAAGAAATTTGAGTGGCTTTTTTAATTTCTAATCAAGCTGTTTTACTCGATTTTATCTTACTAGGATAGTACATAGATAGTACAAACAGGTGACCATAACCTAACTAAATTATGGTCTATTACAAACTAATTTTACTGAATAAAAGGGTCAACAGCAACGATGTGTATCCTATAGTAATAAGAATCACCTACAACAAGAACAATACCACATTAAACACAGGTGTTAGGGTAAAAACAAATCAGTGGGAGGCCGCTTCTCAATTGGTTACTAAATCCCATGGAAACTTTCAATTACTCAATAAAACCATATCAGAGTTTTATCTGAAAGTACAGAAACAGATACATCACCTTATCCAAAACGATGAATTTTCATTTGAAGCTTTAAAAATTCAGCTAAGTGAGAAGCCTAAAGCTCCTCAAATAAATTTTTATGAGTTTTCGAAACTCCTAATAGATGAAATGCACGAAGTTAAGAGATCAGGAAATGCAATTGTCTATCAGACTGGAGTAAACAGACTTGTAAATTTCTATGGAAATAAAAACTTAACTTTTCAAGAGATAACTTTCACCCTTTTGGACAAGTTTAGGCATAAACTTACGATTGAAGGTGCTCGGGCAAACACAATTGGCAATTACTTGAGAAGTATTAGGGCAATCTACAACAAGGCAATCAAAGCTAGAATTGCAGACAGATCGCAATATCCCTTCAGTGAGATGAGCATAAAACAGGAAAGAACAGCTAAGAGGGCGATTACTATAAACGATTTAACTAGTGTTTGCTCAATTGGTCTTAAAGAAGGTACACCTCCATTTCATGCAAGGTGCTTCTTCGTACTAAGTTTCTTCCTGATAGGAATATCATTTACGGATCTGGCTTATTTGAAGCCTCAGAACATCGTGAAAGGGAGGGTAATATTTATCCGCAGAAAAACCCATAAGCGATACAGTATAAAGCTTACTGATCAGGCGATAGCTATTTTAGCCTATTACAAGGGCAGAAATGATACCTATCTACTCCCTGTGTTATCTAAAGTAGAAGAAGAAGATAGTATTGAAGCTAAGAAGCTAATTCACCAATGGATTAAAACAACAAACAAGTATCTGAAGCGCCTAGGTAACGATTGTGGCTTAGAAAGCCCCTTAACAACCTATGTAGCACGTCATACATGGGCTACTACAGCCAAAAAGCTAGGCTACTCAAATGAAAAGATAGCTGAAGCTATGGGACATGAGTATGGGAATAAGATTACTAATATTTATCTGGATGATTTTGATCAGGAGGTTATTGATGAGGTAAATCAGCGAATATGTTATGTAATAGAATAATCAATTGTAGGTTTTTCTCCTGTTTCTGGCGACATTTATGTATTGTAAAAGGAAATTACGTAGCTAAAAAAGAGAAAACTGAAAGTTATGTCTTAACGCTTGATTAAAATCTCAATTTTAGTTATATAAACAAGCGTATTCCCTTTAATGACACTAAGTCTTCCAGAAAAATATCGAAATCAGATGATAAAAAGCAAAGGTTACCCAAATTGCTGTAGAATTAAAGAAAAAAGGCTTTACTTATGCTAATATTTTTACTTAATTAAACAAAAAAAGATTATAATTTTAGCAAATCAACTATAATAATTGGGTAAAGGCTTATTTTTACGAAAAATAATTGCTAAAAAATTTGTAAATGTCGATTATTTTATTAACATTTGCATTAATTCGCTTTTATTAAGTTGATTAATTTTTTTAAGGCTTTATAACTACTAATTTAAAGCGTGGACAATCAATTTCAATGGAGAAGTTTATAAACTATCCACGCATTGAAAAAATGAATAAGTCTAAAAATGTAGTTAAAAAAGCTTTAGAAGAAGGAGTTAGAGAAGAGGAACCTGCGGGAAGATGGCTTAAGAGCAATCAAGTCAAAAAACTTTTTGGGTTATCAGAGTCAACACTTCAAAAGCTGAGGAGGGAAGGAGTATTGCCCTTTACTAAGCTTGGAGGTGTGATTTTGTATGATTATCTGGAAATTATCCAGATTTTAAGGAGAAATAGACAAATTGGTAATGATTAAGCTAAGAGGGAGATATTGTGAGAGAGAAAAGAGAAGAGGAAGTTTTAACCTATCTAAAACCAAAAATTAATTATATCCCAGATAACCTAAATCTGGAAGAATGGGCAGCAAATCAAAAGCTATATGGGTTTACAAAATTCAGTAAAGATGTTTGTGCAACATTGATTAGCCCTATATATACTATACCAGTATATAATAAAGTATTTAGGGATGAGATAAAGGATAATCCAGAGTCATTTATCTCGCTATCTTCAAAAATCATGTATAGGGTAGACAAGCAATATAGAAAATACATTAAATTGCTTATTGAAGGAGATATTTTGGAATGTGATGATTCCTACAGCACCGGGAGCAGCTGTAAAGGGTATAGATTTACAGAGGCCTATGCAAATCAGCCTTATAAAAAATATCTTAATTATAAGGATGGCAAGCAGGTAACTGAAAACCAGAACAACACAAGCTCGTTGGTTTTAAATTATTATACCTCCACAGTTACAGCATTAATAGAAAATCTAGATAAAGTACAGCTGGATTATGATAGCAGCATGAATAGTTTAAAAACGGCCTATCAGCACAATTTGATCACTACAACTGAATATAACAGTGCTGGCATTTCATTAGAGAAAATAAACAATAAAGAATTTTTTGCAACTCAGGATGATTATGGGAGGCTTCACACCAATTTTGTAAATCTTAAAAAGGAGTACAGGAACTACCTAACCACCAATACAGGGGAAGAACTGGTTTCCATAGATATTAAAAATTGCCAGCCATTCCTTACTACCCTGTTGCTGAAAAGTTCATTTTGGGAAGGAAGCTCAGCTGGATCAGTTGAAACGCTTAATATAGATGATATTAAACCAAAAATTATCAAATTATTACAAGAAACAGACGCTATACAAACACTCATTATGTTCACCAAATCTGTTGAAGATAATGTGGATATTTTTAAATATAAGAATTTGGTATTAAGTGGTTATTTATATGAATTTCTGCTTGATGAGTTTCGATCAGATGGTATAAAGTGTTTTAATAGAAAAGCTGCTAAAGAGGAAGTTTACAAGGTATTCTTTTCCAAAAACTTTCATTTAAGGACATCCAAAACAGCAAAAATTTTTAAGGAGTTGTTTCCATCAGTTTATAAGCTGTTTTGTCTGATAAAGAAAAAGCACCATAACCTTCTGGCAACACTTTTACAAGCCATTGAGAGCCAAATAGTGATAGAAGGTGTTGTAAAAAGCTTTATGCAGGAAGATCCTGACAGCCCACTTTTAACAATACATGACAGTGTGGTTGTACCTATAAGTAAAACACTAAAAATGAAAAACATAATGCTGGACTATATAACAGAAAAGGTTGGTTTTCAGCCAGCGGTTTCAGTAGAGGTGTTAAAACCACCAAAGGATGATACAGCAGTAGCAGCATAATTAAAGGAGGTCTTAATGGCCTCCTTACTTTTTTAAAAATTTCTGTAGCTGCTTTTACAATCTAC
This sequence comes from Sphingobacteriaceae bacterium, assembly GCA_035575925.1. GTDB lineage: Bacteria > Bacteroidota > Bacteroidia > Sphingobacteriales > Sphingobacteriaceae > DASWTL01. The sequence goes on along the minus strand of DATLXK010000006.1, from coordinate 2,254 downwards.
CCCCATACCCAAGCCCCTTACTAAATTCTGATATGGATACTACCCCATCCGGATTTTTAATCAACCCAATTTTCTTACTTAAATTAAAATCAATTAATCATGGTTACAGTAACTAATTATGTTAAAAAAACAAGTTCAGAAGGAAAGGAATTCTTTTCTCTGGAAGTAACAGGAGATATGGAAATGTCTATCTCCAAATCTTCAGGTAAAATGTATGCAACAGCTAGGAAGTGCTTAATTCCCTCCACCTTTGATGAAGCGGTATGTAAAACGCTTATTGGTAAGCAAATGCCTGGATCTATTCAAAAGGTGGAAGCTGATGAGCCTTATGAGTACACAGTTCCTTCTACAGGAGAGACTATCCTATTGGATTACAGATATGAATATAGTTCTGTAAATGAAGCTCAAAGCGTTGAAGCTGCTGTGTTAGGGTAACCAGCAATTAAGTCATTACAAGCCTGCTCTGATGAAGGGTGGGCTTTATTTTTCTAAGTAGGATATATTATATGGATGAAAATAAATTTTACAAGTACATTGATGATAAAAGTATACTGGTAATTACACCTAAGAATAAATTAATCAGGATACATTGTCCGTTTGCTGTTAAGGACGTTGATGGCAAGATATTTCAGGTAGATGCTGTTTCAGAAAAGATGAATTTGATCTGCTATAAAATAGCCGGGAAGTATCTGTTTTATAAATATTACTCTATAATGGTATAGATATTAAAATCCCAATCCTTCACCTTACCCTCTGAGGTGGGGCTTAAGAAGGGATAAGGTGAGTCTTGGTCTTAACTGACTGCATATGGCACCTGTAGTGCTTTTAAACTCTTGGTACTGCCAAAAATTACCCAACACACCTGCCCAGCAGGAAATAAGGCATTCCAACCTCATAAGCTTTGTACTAAAAGCTACGCCAGAATTCCAGCCTCTTACCCAACACTTATTCTGTCATACTTTTATTTTTAAGCAAAATCGGTTTACATAAAAGCTGTCTCTGTATTTTATCCCCTACTAATACCCTACACATTAAATCCAGGCGCTTTTCTAGTTTTGCTCGCCTACTTATCGCTAATGGCTTCAAACTTTAAATCCTACGCTTAATCCCCCATCTTATTTTAAAGTTCTTGTGTAAATACATACTAAGCAGCGTCCTGACGGACTTTTTTGCTTAGACCTTTAGCTCAACTCGCAGACGTCTCGCATCTTTATTCAATTCACCTAAAAAAGTTAAAATCATGCTCCAAATAACAATCATCATAGTTTGCAGATGAAGGATTGAAGTGATCTATAAAATTGGTCATTTGATTATCGAATTAATAATTAGCATATTTAATCAAGGATGACAAGGCTGGTCCAATTTCGCCGGATTAGTGGGTTTGAGTCAAATTTATCATCCTGACTACGTTTTAGAACCAATATTAAAAAGAAAGAATGAAAGACCTTAAGGAAATAATAGATGAGTGTAAAATTTCATTCGATGACATTAAACAAAATTATAAGACTGAATATGATTTTGTATTCAACCGTGAAAAGGGCTGGCTAAATAACTTAGAGGACAAAACCTATAGGCTTAGTGACGATGTTAAATCCGACATCGACTTTGTTATTTCAAAACTCAAAATTCCCGACTACCAATTTACAGGCAATGACACACCTCAACTCTCAATTTTTGTAAGTCAGATTAATGGGATCATTAGAATTGCAAATCGAATCAATAATTTTAAAGAGGGAGCCCAATTAGATAATGGCAAACAACTTCATCTTTTTGAATTGTTTAATGCTATAAAGAAAACAGATAAATTATCAGACTTAAACTTTGACTTAAATAAAAACTTAAACTCTTTTATAGCACATTTATTTTCAATTGTTAAGCATTGCCAAAATCCGAATCAGTACCCCATTTACTATAGATATTGGAAAAACATTCTAGGAGAAGTGTTAAAAGAAAAAGATGATTACGATAGTCTGTGTGATTTTTATAAAACTATTGATTCTCCTAAGCATCTAAGTCTCGGAGCATATTTCGGTGCAATAGGAACAATTTTAGTGTATTAACCCCCTAAAAGGCTGGACTAAATTATAAAAACAATTTAGAACCATTAAATTAGGGAATTATGAAAAAAGAAAGAAGATCCTTCAGTCCTGAAGATCGTCTGGCTCTCCTTCAGGAAGGCGATCGTGAAGGCTCAACAGTTACCTGCCGGAAGTATAATCTGGCACCATCGTTATACGCCCGGTGGAAAAACAAG
>DATLXK010000005.1:0-3229 GCA_035575925.1 Sphingobacteriaceae bacterium | reverse complement strand
TATTAAAACAGCATTTATTATATGAACAAAACAATCATTAATCATCCTGACAGAGATCCTTCATTTGTAACTGGTGCTTATTCTGACGGCCTGGTAGTAGATGGATTTCTTTTTGTGAGCGGTCAGGCGGCTGTTGATTTTACCACATCGAAGTTTGTTTTAGGAACGATAGAAGAAGAAACACATAGAACACTTAAGAATATACAAGCAATTATTGAAGCTGCCGGTGCTTCGATGGAACATGTAATAAAATGTACTGTGCACCTGGCGGACATTAATGAATTTGATCGTTACAACAAAGTATATGCAGAATATTTTCCCGGAATAAAACCGGTTAGAACTACAGTACAATCAGTATTAGCTGAAGGAATTAAAGTAGAGATAGACTGTATTGTAAAATTGATTTGATTGATCACCTTATGCAGAATAATAACATTCACCCTTGCAACATTACAGCAGGCGTTGTAGGATTGGGATTAATGGGAACCAGTATCATTGTGTCTCTATTGATTGCAGGGCATAAAGTGACAGGCATTGCACCCCTTCCCGAGGATATGTCGCTGGCGCCGGGGCGTATCAGAAAACACCTGGAGCATTGTGAAAAATCGGGCTTATTATTTCAACCCCTGGATACATACCTGGATCAACTCACACTATCCGAAGATTATAACGAACTAATATCCTGCAATCTGGTGTTGGAATGCGTAATAGAAATACAAGAGATCAAAGCATTGGTATATGAAAAAATAGAGGCTATAGTAAAGCCTACTTCTGTAATTGCCAGCAATACATCTGCTATACCTATTAGCGATTTACAAAAACTTGTTGAACGTCCTGAACGGTTTCTTGGAATACATTGGGCAGAGCCTTCTTATTTAACCAGGTTCATGGAAATTACCTGTGGTAATAAGACGGTGAATGAATATGCAGACTGGATATTTCAATTAGCAAACCACTGGGGAAAAGAGCCTACTGTACTTAGAAAAGATATAAGAGGGTTTGTTACCAATCGTTTGATGTATGCGGTATATAGAGAGGGATTGAATCTGGCAGAAAAGGGAGAAGCCACACTTAAAGATATTGATAAAGCCTTCCATTACGATGCCGGTTCGTGGATGACGCTGATGGGTATATTTAGAAGAATGGATTTTCTTGGTTTGAAAGATTATGAAGAAATATTCAAAAATACTTTTCCTGTTTTGTGCAACGATAAGAATGTTCCTGCATTGATGCAGGAAATTGTTGATAAGAAATTAAGGGGGACACAAAGTTTAAAAGGGCTTTATAACTACAGTAATCTTGAAGCAGAAAAACTGGAGAAAGCTTTTGCTTTATTTAATGAAGATATGTATCAATTGGCAGCATTGTACCCTTCAGCAGATACTAATGCATCGTTTGTCCCACCTGAAAAAGTAACAATAGAAGATTAAATAATTATAATACCAAAATGCCAGGGTTTAAATCATATATCTATCCTCTTACCATAATAGGCATTCTATTTTTTGTTTTTGGATTTTTAACCTGGATCAATGGAATACTTATTCCTTATTTTCAAATCTGCCTACAGTTGACAAACGCACAGGCATCGCTGGTAGCCTTTGCTTCTTATATTGCTTATTTCGTAATGGCCTTACCATCTGCGTGGATTCTTAAATACACTGGTTATAAAAAAGGGATGGCTGTAGGGTTGGTAATGATGGTTGCGGGAACAATAGTATTCATACCGGCTGCGTATGCCCGTACCTATTCTATATTCTTAACTGGTTTATTTATTACAGGTGCCGGTGTAACATTATTGCAAACTGCGGTCAATCCTTATGTGGCAATTATCGGGCCTATTGAAAGTACAGCGCAACGAATAGGTTTTATGGGCCTTGCCAATAAAATTGCAGGTATAATAAGCACTGCACTATTAGGGTCGATATTTTTATTTAATGCAGATAATATAATTGCGGACGTTAAAAAAGCAGGTACAATAGAGCGATCCAGAATATTAGATGCGTATGCATTGAAAATTGTAAATCCTTATCTGGTAATAACAATTGTTCTTGTATTACTAGCCCTGTTTATTTACTTCTCCCGATTGCCTGAAATTAATGAAACGCAGAAAGAGAATGGAGAGGAAAAGTCCGGTGGTGTTGTTCACAAACAAAGTATTTTTCATTATCCTTATCTTTTATTTGGAGTAATAAGCCTCTTTCTATCTGCAGCTTGTGAAGGGATCCCGATTGATGGAATAATTTTATACAGCAGATCATTGGGCATACCAATCGAAGAAGCAAGGCATTTTACTCAATATACATTATATGCAATGCTACTTGGCTACCTTGCCAGTACCGTACTTATTCCTAAATATCTTTCTCAGCATAAGGCTTTACAATGGTGCTCTATTTTAGGACTTTTATTCACAATAGCATCTTACGCCCATACAGGAATAGTTTCCATATATTTTTTAATCTTAACTGGATTTGGTGCAGCGGTAATGTGGGGAACCATCTGGGGATTATCCATAAGAGAGTTGGGCACACACACGAAAACAGGTTCAGCTATGTTACTAATGTCAGTAGTAGGAGGAGGCATATTTCCACTGATCTTTGGTAAATTAATTGATGTCAATCCCATAAATCCACAAAATGCTGTTCTATTACTAATACCATGTTATTTGGTAGTGCTGCTTTTTTCTACATGGGGCTACAGGCTTGAAAGTTGGAAATCATCATCCTCAAAGCTTAAAATTTTATCCTAACACTTATATGCTAAACAATTTTTGAATGGAAAATAAACGCTACCAAACATCTGCATCGTTGCTGGAGAGAGCAAAAAAAGTTTTAGCAGGTGGCGTGTCTTCCGAATTTCGAAAATATAATCACCCGCATGCTATTTTTTATAAGGAGGGTAAGGGAAGCAGGATACAAGATGTTGATGGAAACGAATATCTTGATTTTACGCTTAGCCAGGGACCTTTAATCCTGGGTCACTCACATCCAAAAGTATTAAAAGCAATAAATGATTATTCAAAAAAGGGACAACTTTTTGCGGGTCAGCATATCAGGGAAATTGAATTGGCTGAAAAGCTTAGCTCCCTTATTCCTTCGGCGGAATTAATGCGGTTTTGTCTCGATGGTTCTGAAGCGGTTCACACTGCAATCCGCGTGGCCAGAGCCAAAACGGGCAAGCCAAAATTCCTTCGTTTTGAAGGGCATTATCACGGGTGGCTTGATAATGTTTG
>DATLXK010000004.1:0-21383 GCA_035575925.1 Sphingobacteriaceae bacterium | reverse complement strand
AACAGGATGCAGTACCAATATCGGCAATCAAAAATAATCAGGATGCAGAATATTCAAATGAAAAATTACAGCTAAATTCGAACGATTACTACACAACTAATTCACAACTTTTGTCCAACTAATAAGGGGTCGGTACACTTTTCCTATTGTAAATAAAAATGGCTCTTTTGGAGGAACTTCAATTTACCAAAATAATCCACTAGGAAGATTACAAGGCAGAGGCTATGTTAGAAATTTAACCAGAGCTTTAACTGTAAACGGAAATGTAAAATATAAAATGGATTTCCTTACCCAGGGCTTATCAGCAAATTTTCTTGTATCCTATGATACACAGGGAAGTTATCAATCAGGGTTAACACAAAATTATGAGGTTACAGACTTTACCACTTCTACACCAATTACATATAGAACAGCTTCACCATTAAACTATTTAAGTAGCAGTTTTAGTGCTAACAACCGTAGAAACGAAATATGGGTAGGACTTGATTATGAACGTCTTTTTAGTGGAGATCATAAAATAAACTCATCTCTGCGTTTATTACGTTCTGTAGATAATGCAGTAGAGCGGCTTGATTTTAGAAGTCAGCAAATTTCCTCCAGAATAGATTATGGGTTTAAAGACAAATATTTCCTTGGCTTTACAGGTAGTTATGCCGGCTCAGAAAATTTTGCACCAGACAGACGGTATGGTTTTTTCCCAGCGGTTTCTGCAGGTTGGGTTATCTCTGACGAATCATTCCTGAAAAATAATAATGCAATTGATTACCTTAAGTTAAGAGTTTCTTACGGAATTATGGGTAATGGTGATATCGGCGGAGCCCGCTTGCCCTTCAGATCATTATTCAGAGCTCCTGCCGGCTTTGGATATCCATTCGGGACAGCTTTCGCAGCTACAGTAAGTGCGGATGAAATTAATCCGGCAGGTAACCCACTTATTACCTGGGAAAAATTAAAACGTTTTAATATTGGTACAGATGTGCAACTTTTAAGAAAAAGCCTAACGCTGGGAGTTGATTATTTTAATGATACACGAAGTGATATATTAACAACGCCGCGGGTGCCAAGTATTTTAGGTATTACACTAACCGGAGTTAATGAAGGTGAAGTAACCAGCAAAGGGGTAGAAGGATCTGCTAATTACGATATGAAAATAGGGCAATTTAATATTTCGCTTAACGGAAACTACACATATGCCAAAAACGAAGTGACTTCTTTCAATGAAGATCAGGGAATACTTGGTTATCAGTCAGTAATTGGCTTAAATACAGGAAATGTTTCTTTAGTGAATACGAAACGCTTTTATGTTTCTGATGGATTATTCCAAAATCAGTCTCAGGTTGATAATAGTCCAAGCCAAGGTGCGGCCGGGGTAATTAAACCTGGTGATATAAAATACAAAGATATAAACAACGATGGAGTGATTGATGCCTTTGATGCGGTCAACACTAATTATACTGATATTCCTAAGTCTTATTATGGCTTTGGTTTTAATAGTACATATAAGCTGTTACAATTAAATGCTCAGTTTCAGGGTATCGCAGGAAGAACTATTCAAATCAGAACTATTGTAAATTCTGGCCCTCTTGGTTTTAATGAGTTAAGTTTAGATCGCTGGACACCTAATACTGCCTCTACTGCAAAATTTCCCAGATTAGCTGTTGCTGATAGGATTAACAACAACTTAAACTCGGATTTTTGGTTACGATCCGGTGATTATCTGAAATTAAGATCAGTTGAACTTAGTCTTTCTGTACCTAACAATTTGATAAACAGACTTAAAGTTCAAAAAGCAAAATTTTACTTAACAGGATATAACCTGGTGTCGTTTAAAAAATTGGATATTGATGTAGATCCAGAGATGCCTTATGCAGGTTATGGATCGGCTTATCCAAATTTAAAAACCTATTCTTTAGGATTAAATGTTCAATTCTAAGCATCTATTTAAATAAAATGAAGAAATTAATATATACATTATGTGCTTTTGCTATACTGGCCTTTTTAGTTACCGGTTGTAAAAAAGATTTTTTAAGCTTTGATTTTACCGAAGGTCCGGTTTCAGAAGAAAATGTTTGGGGTTCAGATAGAAATGCACGAGGCTTCCTGAATTACACTTATCGGGGGTTATTAGCCAGATATGATTTAGGTGATGGAGCTTTAATGGCAAGTGCATCAGATGAATCTGTAAATTCTAGTTTAAATAATCGGGTTAATATAATTAATAATGGAACCTGGGCTGCTGTTAATACTTTTGATGATCAATATACCAATCTTTACAGTTCCCTTCGCTCAGCAAATATATTTTTACAGGAATCTCCAACAAGTCGTATTTTCCCAACAACTGATATTCCGGGCTTAAGGGGTGAAGCTTTTTTTCTGAGAGGAATGTTTCATTTTGAACTGTTCAAAAGGTACGGTAAAATTGTTCTGGCTAAAAGATCATTCACTTCCGGCGAGGACTTAAACCTTCCGCGTAATACTGTGGAAGAGGTAGTTCAGCATATTGTAATGGATTGCGATTCTGCAGTTTCCTTGATACCTGCCGTCTGGACAGGAACAGGAGCAGGAGTGCCGTATGATAGTGGTTATGACCCAAACAACAGAGGAAGAGCTACTAAGGCTGCAGCATTAGCTTTAAAAGCTAGAGTATTATTATATTTAGCGAGCCCTTTGTACAATACAAGTAATGATATTTCAAGATGGCGAAATGCGGCAAATGCGGCAAAAGCTTTAATTGATTTAAACAAGCATTCTCTATTGAGCCCGACAGAATTTCCTAACCTTTGGAATTATAATCTTGCTTCAACACAATATAACAGAGAGGTAATTTTTGCCACAACCGCAGTACTTACGAATAATATAGAAGAGAGTAATGCACCTGTAGGTTTTAATTCTGCTTTGGGCAGAACTAATCCAACTCAGAATTTAGTCGATGCATTTGAAATGAGCAATGGAAAGCCAATTTCTGATCCAACATCAGGTTATAATGTAAACAATCCCTATGTTAACAGAGATCCTCGTTTAAATCAGTTTATTGTATTTAACGGTTCTACATTTAGTACAGGTACACTCTCTAGGGCAGTAGAAACTTTTGACGGGGGTTTAGATAATGTACAATCTAACCTTAACTCTACTAAAACGGGGTATTATTTAAGAAAATTTTTAAGCACTTCTGCGACGTTCAATATTCCGTCTCCGGCATCTATAAGACGACCATGGGTGCTTTTCAGATATGCAGAAACCTTATTGAATTATGCTGAAGCACTAAATGAAGCCATTGGTGCTACTGCTGAGGTTTATAGTGCTGTTAACCAAATAAGAACCAGATCGGGCATGCCAGTGCTGCCTGTAGGATTAACACAGGTTCAAATGCGTGATTTAATACGTAATGAGCGTCGTGTTGAATTATGTTTTGAAGAGCATCGTTTTTTTGATGTACGTAGATGGAACTTAGGCGAAACCATTTTAAATGGCCCGGTACGGGGAATGAAAATTATAAAGAGTGGCACCACATTTATCTATACGCCTTTTATAGTTGAAAACAGGGTTTTCGCCAATAGAAATTATCTCTATCCTATCTCACAAACTGAAATAAGTAAATCACCAAATTTAATTCAAAATCCCGGGTATTAAAACAAAATTTCCTATAGTTAAACGACCAGCTAATTCCCTTGTAAAAAAGGGAATTAGATTCTCAGGAGGAGTTAATGGATAATTTTTAAATTATTGCAAACGGAAAACTATTTTAAATTATTAACAAACTTGTACAACTTCCATATTTAATAATTCACCCAATTTTTTAATTTTTGAAGCAATGTGCCCGATTCCAACAGCGCAGTGATGAGCTGGTCCATGACTATTCCAATCATTCATAAATTGTCGGGAATCTATTGAAAATTTATACCGGCTGTTTGTGTTACCAATTTCCAAGATAGGCCCTTCCACCGATTCTCCTTCTGCTATTAGTAAAAAAAGCTCACCTTTACCATTTTCAACAACTGATAAACACGTTATAGCACCATGTTTAATCGCCATTTCAACTGACAATCCCTTTCCTACTTTTCCATGATATACTTTCAATGGACGAACTTTTATCTTACCTTCTGCAATAGCAATATGTGCAGGCCCGTCATGCCCCATTAAAATCACGTTATCATTATAATCCATAGCATAATATTCAGTAAACGAGCCGCCTGCGCCAAAGCCGTTCATGATTTTCATGGCCTGTGCATTCTTAATTTCATATTCACCGGCAACAGGTATTCCTTGTGCTGTTAATAATGAATTACCAAGAATTATAGAACTGATTGTCTCCTCATTTTCTTTATTGCCAGAACCCTTATAGTAATAAGCTATAGAACCTAATTTGTACTTTGTTACCAGTATGTCTAATGCTAACGAAGTTCTTGCGGCCAGTTCTAATTCTATTTGATCACATTCATTGTCTATGTTAAATGTTTGGGTAAACTCATCCACCCGTTTTTGAATTTGATCCTCTGGAATATTCTTTCTTATTGATGCAAGTTCATCTACTTCAATCATTTCAAAATGACCTCCAAAATATTTTATTTGCAAGGTGAGGTCTGTGTAAATATCTAACATGCCTGAATAATAATTTCCCATGCATCCCATCCGATTGTAGAACATGGTATTAGCTACCCGTGCTGCTTCTACCCATTCCTTTATTTGACTCCAGCATTCTTCATCATCATGTAGCATACCAGTAACCTGTTGAAACTTTATTCCCGTACGCTTAAAGACATTGGCTATTTCAGGAACGGGGCATGGCGAACAAAATGCAAGCCATTCACCAGTCATTTTTATTCTGTCATTTAAAGAGTTAAATGATGCATAATTGATAGAAGGGGCTGGAGTTATATTTAAAATTATTACCGGAGCCTTTGCCCGTTGCACTACAGGCAAAACTGTTGAGGATAAAGCATAAGTGGAAACGTAGAGAAAAATAATATCAACATCTTCCGTTTTAAATTTTCTCCCTGCTTCAAAAGCTTTATCAACTGTATCCACTAAGCCACCATTTACAACTACCGGGTGTATGTCGGCTAACTTATCCGCTACAATTTGAAGATTCCCTTCCAACCTGTTTTTTAATCCTTCAAACTGCTCCCAGTAAGCATCTAAGCCTATTGCAAATACACCTATTTTAAATGTTGAATTGTTCATCTTTGAAATTCAAATATTACATTCAATATTGCAATATATATTGCTAACCACATAGAAATAGTTGAGAAATTTAAATATAAAATCTATTGCTGATAAAATACTTCTACTCTTTTCTTAAGTTAACAGAAAATAAGCTTGACTTAAAAAGCCCAGGTAGGATTAATAATTTTATAGTGATCCCATTAAACAAAAAACCCTCAAATCATATCATTTGAGGGTTTTTGTGTCATTAACATTAAAAAAGCGGACCGGACGGGACTCGAACCCGCGACCTCCGCCGTGACAGGGCGGCATTCTAACCAGCTGAACTACCGGTCCGTTTTATTGTTATATCTGCTTTTCAGCACATCCTGATTATTCAGGAAAGATACATATTTTTTTTGTGATCCCGCTGGGATTCGAACCCAGGACCACTACATTAAAAGTGTAATGCTCTACCAGCTGAGCTACGGAATCATCCTTATTTTAGAACTCCTTTTTCAAAATAGTGCTTTTCCGAAAAAGTGAGGCAAATATAGGCTTATCTTCCCTACACTGCAAATATAAAAAACTAAATTTTATACCCTGTTTAACCGCCTAATACTCAACTGAAAAGCGCCTTCTATTATGATTCTGTTGCACCTTCTTTCATCTTTTCTGCATTTTCGGCAAACTGAAGGGCATCAATAATTTCCTGGATATCGCCATCCATAATCGCCGGGAGATTATAAAGGGTCATCCCAATGCGGTGTTCGGTAACCCTTCCCTGCGGATAATTATAGGTTCGCACTTTTGCAGAACGATCACCGGAGGAAACCATGGTCTTCCTTTTGCTGGCAATAGCTGCGTTATGCTTAGTCAGTTCCCTATCGTAAAGCTTACTTCGTAACATTTCCATAGCCCGTTCCCTGTTGCCTAATTGCGAGCGTTCTATCTGGCATACTACTACAATACCAGAAGGTTTATGGGTTAACTGTACTTTAGTCTCTACCTTATTTACATTCTGTCCGCCTGCACCGCCAGATCTGGATGTTTGCAGCTCAATATCAGCAGGATTTAAGTATACATCAACTTCTTCAGCTTCAGGAAGCACCGCTACCGATGCCGCTGAAGTATGCACGCGGCCCTGGGTTTCTGTATCAGGAACCCGCTGTACACGATGCACTCCCGATTCGTACTTTAACTGTCCGTAAACATCTTCGCCGCTTACTTTTAATATTACCTCCTTATATCCCCCTGCCGTACCTTCAGTTACATCAATCACCTCGATCCTCCAGCCACGCTTTTCACAGAAACGCGTATACATCCTGTAAAGGTCACCCGCAAATATGGCGGCCTCATCTCCGCCGGTTCCGCCCCTTATCTCCAGCATCGCATTTTTTTCGTCCTCCGGATCTTTAGGTATAAGCATTAACCGCACCTTTTCCTCTGTATTCTCTTTTAGCTCCAGAAGCTCGTCCAAATCCATTTTTGCCATTTCACGCATCTCATCATCTTTCTCGGTGGCCAGTATGTTTTTATTAGCATCTATGTTAGAAATGGTATTCTGATAAATTTTGTATTCATCAACAATTTTACCCAGATCCTTATATTCTTTATTTAACTGGGCATACCGCTTCATATCCGTCATCGCCTGCGGACTGCTAAGCTCACGTTCCACTTCTTCCCAGCGTAATTTAATAGCCTCTAATTTTTCTAACATATATTTTTGAAAAGCAAAAGTAGTGCTCCTGTTAAAGATTGCCCCGCTTTATGCTATACTATCGTACCGCTTCAATCGGGTTTATATAACTTCCTGCAGTGCTCCAAATGCAAAAGTAACAAAGATTTTTATCTGATATAGCTTAGCATTACAGGTTAACACAACCAATCAAGTGTTTTTGATAAAGTATTTTAGTTCCAGGTTACCGTTTTCAAATTCAGCATAAGAAAAATAGTTTATCCACTCCCCCAGATTAATGTAGCGGCAGTTTGGTTTTAAAGATATATCCAAAGGTAAATGGCGGTGCCCGAAAATCATATAATCGTAATGTTCGTATTTAAGCACTTCCTTGCAATAAGATACCAAATATTCTGATTCACCTTTAAACTCTTCCTTTTTATTGTTCGCAATACGGCTTTTTTTGGACCACCTTTGTGCAATGCTAATACCCAAATTAGGATGCAAGCGCGCAAAAAGCCACTGGCATATATTGCTTCTGAAGAACTTCTTCAAAATTTTATATTTACCTTCTCCGGGGCCAAGCCCGTCACCGTGATGCAGGTATATTTTTTTGGCGTCCCTCTCAATAATCAGCGAATCCGAAATGACATCAGCTCCTAATTCATTTTTAAAGTAATCAAACATCCACATATCATGATTTCCCTTAAAAAAGGTGATTTTCACTCCGGCATCTGAAAGTTCTGCAAGTTTTCCCTGCAACCTGATGAACCCTTTGGGAACTACCGTAGCATATTCAAACCAAAAATCAAAAATATCTCCTACCAGATAAATTTCTGCTGCATCATCTTTAATAAAGTTTAGCCAGCTTACAATATGGGCTTCTCTCAGGCGGGTTGCGGGATAATCAGGCACTCCAAGATGGAAGTCGGAAGCGAAATATATTTTTTTACCCCTGGGCATGTCATCAAAAATAAGTAAAATTTAAAGATGAGGCTCTAAAGGTTAATCGCTTGCACATTAATTTATTAATTTTAAAGTCCTGTGAAAATATAGCCGATTATGAAATCATCAAATTATTTTAACCTGCTGTTTATACTATTCCTTCCATTTTCAGGAATCGCACAGCACAGTACTACTCAATCCAAGCCATCTATGTCTTATCCAAAAACAAAAAAAATCAGTGTAAAAGATACTTACTTCGGCACAACTGTAACGGATCCTTACCGGTGGCTTGAAGATGATCGTTCTGCAGAAACAAAATTATGGGTGGAGGCACAGAATAAGGTTACACAAGCTTATCTTGAAAATATACCCTTCCGGAATCAAATAAAAAGCCGCCTGTCAGATTTGTGGAATTATGAAAAGTTTTCGGCCCCGTTTACAGAAGGTAGCTTTACCTATTTTTATAAAAATAATGGTTTACAAAACCAAAGCGTTTTATACCGGCAGAAAGCGGATGGACAGGCAGAAATTTTTCTTGATCCGAACAAATTTTCAAAAGAAGGTACTACATCCCTGGCTGATATAACATTTACAAAGGATGGCAAACTTGCTGCTTATCAGTTATCTGAAGGCGGTTCTGACTGGCGGAAAGTGGTAGTATTGAATACTGCTGACAAATCATTAGTTGGCGACACACTTACTGATGTTAAATTTTCAGGCCTTTCCTGGAAAGGTAACGAAGGGTTTTATTACAGCAGTTATGATAAACCCAAAGAAGGCAGCCAGCTTTCCGGAATGACCCAGCATCATAAGCTTTTTTATCATAAACTCGGTACAAAACAAGCTGACGACCAGCTTATTTTTGGCGGCGAGGAAACGCCGCGCAGGTACATTAGCGGATATGTAACGGAAGATAACCGTTACCTGGTAATTACTGCTGCTAACTCTACTACCGGCAACGAATTGTACATCCGTAACCTTACCATCCCAAATTCTCAGATAATTCCTGTAGTAACTGATATGAATAACGAGCATACCGTTATTGAAAATGCAGGAAGTAAATTATATATTTTCACTAATTTAAATGCTCCTAATTCCCGGATTGTTACTGTAGATGCAGCAAATCCAGCACCTCAAAACTGGAAAGATCTTATCCCCGAAACAGAGAATGTGCTATCCCCTTCTACTGCGGGAGGCAAAATATTTGCAAATTACCTGAAAGATGCAACCTCACTTGTACTGCAGTACAATCTTAACGGCAAGCTGGAACAGACTATAACGCTACCGGGAGTAGGGTCGGCCTCGGGATTTAACGGGAAAAAGACGGATAAGGCTATTTACTATACGTTTACATCATACATCTACCCGTCAACTATTTTTAAATATAATCCAGTTACAGGAAAATCAACGCTTTATAAAAAATCAGGGGTACAATTTAATCCTGCATTGTACGAATCAAGGCAGGTGTTCTTTACTTCCAAAGATGGAACAAAAGTCCCCATGATCATTACACATAGAAAGGAAATATCGCTCAACGGAAAAAATCCAACTCTGCTTTATGGCTACGGAGGCTTTAACGTAAGCCTGACACCCGCATTCAGCACATCAAATATTATATTTTTAGAGCAGGGTGGAATTTTTGCAGTCCCGAATCTTCGTGGCGGTGGCGAGTATGGTGAAAAATGGCATCTTGCAGGCACCAAAATGAAGAAACAGAATGTATTTGATGATTTTATTTCAGCGGCTGAATATCTCATCAGCAATAAATATACTTCAAAAGACTATCTGTCAATTTCCGGAGGGTCAAATGGTGGCTTGCTGGTAGGTGCTGCTATAACCCAACGCCCTGATCTTTTTAAGGTAGCATTGCCTGCTGTTGGAGTTTTGGACATGCTGCGTTATAATAAATTCACAGCGGGAGCTGGCTGGGCATATGACTATGGTACTGCCGAAGATTCCAAAGAAATGTTCGAATACCTGTATAAATATTCTCCGTACCATGCCCTAAAGCCCGGTGTAAAATATCCTGCCACACTGGTAACAACAGCAGATCATGACGATCGCGTGGTACCTGCTCATTCATTTAAATTTGCGGCAAATTTACAGGAAACTCATCGGGGTGCAGCTCCTGTGCTAATCCGCATTGAAACCAATGCCGGACATGGTGCAGGAAAGCCTACCAGCAAGATTATTGAGGAACAGGCGGATAAATGGTCTTTTTTACTGTTTAATATGGGGTTGGGATATAAATAGTTAATATAAAAACGAGAATTACAATGAAATGCTATCTATTTGTGATAAACATGGATTATCATCAAGCATATAATTATAAAATTCATCAAGTTCCCGCTTCTGGTAATCATCTTCAATCTTATAGAACCTGCACTTTTCTCTCCTTTTTTCTTTATCCTGTAATCCATAATGAATAAGTAAAATTCCACTTGGATAAGGGTGAGAAGTACACGGGACCACCGGAAAGTGGAGCTTACGTGTATCTTTTATAACAATCTGTACCCGACCTCTATCATTCTTAAACATCCTGGCTCTGGAAAGTATACCATTTGCTGAATAGTTTCCGGAATCAGTAATGTCAGTACGATACATGCCCGATGAATCCCAGGTATTTACTAACCAGAAACTTACTACATTACTTTTTGTATGGTCAATAACCTTTTCAAGATCCTGGAACCGGCTGTCAAACCGTTCATCCGCATCGATAAAAAAGGCCCACTCAGATTTGATAAACGACGCGATGTCCAATAACAGGTTTCGGTTTTTCAGGTCATCAAATTCTTTCCGGGATTTTTGGACCTTTAATAATAACTTCTCACTCTTAGCCAGTTCATAGGTTCCGTCTGTGCTATCATCATCTAACAAAATAATCCCATCGCAAACAGTATCCAAATGTAACAATACCTCTGGCATGTGCTGTTTTTCATTATAGGTTTGGATGAGCGCTATGATCCGGTATTTTTTATTAAAAACATCTTTCCTGCATATTTCATATCTTTTGAAGGCATTCAGATGAGACTTGCATAATTCTTCTGTAAATGGATAATCTCTGTAATCATAAATAATCTTTGAGAAATCAGTACCCCAGCCTGAATTGATAAAGTCATCTTTAGCCGGGTAGTAAGAACGACGGACAATCTCTTCGAGTAGCTCGTTTGACTTTTCAGCCCGTTGATTAAAACCATCTTTCTCTTCTTCATAATGAATTAGTACCGCATCATCAACATATACTTTTTTTATCCCGTGATACTCCAGCTTGGCCCGAAAATTATCATCTTCACCGCCCCACTGATCAAAGTACTCCGAGTAACCAGCCACCTGTTCTGCGTGTTTCTTTTTTACTAACAAGCTGCCGTAAGGAAGCGTTCTGCCAGATTCAGGATTATTATCAATATTATATTTTCCGAAAATTACTTTTCCTATAGCAAAGCAGGGCTCAAAACTATCTGCTAAATACCTCAAGCGAAAGATAACATCCGTATAAAATTCACTTTCCGGGCTGCATACCATAATGTAATTTTTTGTTGCAACCTTTACGCCCACATTCATTGCTTTACAGGGGTTTCTCCAATCATGCGGCTGATCATTTACAATAACTATCCAATTAATTAAAGGATATTTTTTTATAAAATCAATTACCGCCTCTTGCTCTGACGGCTCATCCATAACAATAATCACCTCTATTCCGTTCCGCTGAAAATAATGCGCATTAATCGGAAGTATACGTTTAAAGTCACCCAGTTTCTTATAAAAAGGCAGGATAATACTCGTATCGAAGTTCGTAAGTATTGAATGATAGGCAGGATAACGCATAATTTAAAGGATTTTCTGAGTGAATTGCCTTAGGGTAAGCCTTGGGAGGCCTTCCAACCGCTCCAGGCATACATCTTCATCCAAAAAATATCTGTAATTTTTATGCCTTTCAGCAGAATCTTCTTTGATATAATTATGATACTTGCGTTCCCTGATCTGTTGGTTCAGCATTCCATAATGCACAATCAAAACCGGTATTATTACTTTTTTATCCGGAAGGTACGGAGATCCTTCAAAATGGAGCTTATTGTTATTAACTATCTGAGAACGGCCTGTATGTTTAAACATCCTCCACCTATGTAACACACCTGGTATTCCAACCGGGCTTTGTTCAGGTATATCAGTCCGGTATGTTGTTTCAGAATCCCATAAATGGACGAGGTAAAAACAATAGGCATTAACATTTACGGAGCATAGATCCTCCAGTTTGGAATCCCATAGCATCAGTCTTTCATCTGCATCAATAAAAAACAACCACTCAGATTTGATAAACGATGCGATGTCCAGTAACAAATTTCTGTTTTCCAGGTCATCAAATTCTTTCCGTTTTTTCTGCACCTTAAGCAATAGCTTTTCACTTTTGGCAAGCTCATATGTTCCATCGGTACTTTCATCATCCAGTAAAATGATCCCATCACAGATACCATCCAGGTGGATTAATGCTTCGGGAATATGGGCCTTTTCATTATAGGTCTGTACAAGAGCTATAACTTTAAACTGTTTTGTAAAAGCATCTGGCCGGCATATTTCAAACTTTTTAAAAACACTTAAATAGGTTCTACACAGCTCTTCTGCATATTCATTATGACGATAGTCATATACTATGCCTTCAAAATCTTTACCCCAATTCTCATCGGTAAAATCTTCTTTTTCAGGATAGAAAGCCCTTTTAACTATATTCTCAGATAGTTCCGCTGATTTTTCATCTCTCTTAGTATGGCCTTCCTGCTCTTCTTCGTAATGAATTAGTATCGCATCATCAACATATACTTTTTTTATACCTGCATACTCCAGCTTGGCCCGAAAATTATTATCTTCTCCACCCCACCGGTCAAAGAACTCTGAATACCCTCCAATCTTTTCCAGATATTCTTTTTTTACCATGATGCTCCCATAAGGAAGTGCCCGGCCAAACGTACCACGGTTATCATGTTTTCCAAAAAATACTTTTCCTACAGTAAAACAAGGAGAATAATGTTCAGCCATATACCTTAATCGGAATATCGCATCAGTATGAAATTCACTTTCCGGGCTACAAACCATCACATAACTTTTGGCTGCTGCTTTAATACCTACGTTGATGGTTTTACAGGGATTTCTCCATCCATGTACTTTGCTGTTAACAATTACCCGCCAATTGATTAAAGGAGACTGCTTAATCAGCTCTAATACCCCTTGCTGCTCGCTATCCTCATCCATAACTATAATCACTTCTATCCCATTTCGTTGGAAATAAGGTGCGTTAGCACGAATGATAACCTTAAAATCATCTAACTTTTTATAAAACGGCAGAATGATACTCGTATCAAAGTCATTATATATCGAATGGTTAGCCGGATAGCGCATTTCTTTTAAGGTAAACGAAGCATAAGCACTTTATTTTGCCATAATTGCACTATAAAATCAATTATATCTTTGGCGGGATATTCTTTATGTTTCTCGATAATGGCCTCAATAGTTAGCAGCCTGTTGCATGAATTAATTATTAATGCTTCTTCTTTTCCTATAGAGCCAACCAGTTTACCTGACAACTTATTAATTATTGCCACTTCACTATTCTCTTTAAGATGTTGTAAAAAAATATTCTCAGAAAGCCCTGGTATTAATTTTATAAGCATTTTCTTGTTAGTTAGATACTGATACATACAAAGGTTTGTATTAAGTACCTGCATAAACCTTTTTCGCCAGGCATTTCCATAATAACTTTTTAAAGCTATATACCCCGTTTCATCAATAAATGGTGTATTTTTTTCTTCCTCTATACCTACTGCATACCGTATTTCATAATCCAGCAATCCCACAGGTATATCTTCATCATGGGTTCCTCCTATCCGGCCCTTAAAGCCCGTCCGCATAAAGTCATTCAGATTATCAGAGCAAACAAGTCCGCCCAGGCCGTTAATTCCAACTATAATTACAGGCTTTTTACTTAACAAAGCCGCCACCGCTACTTCTTCATTGGCAACCACTACATCATACTTACTGAAGTGTTTGCCGGGCGAACCTTTATCTGAAAGAAAGGTAATATTATGATTAGCTACCTCTTTGAGAATAGCAATATTCTCACGGGAGGTTACCACTGTTAAAGTTGAATAGGGAATATAATTTACAGCTTTTATTACTGCCCTGCTTGTTTTCAGGTTTTCGTCGTTTTCATTAACAAAATACACCAGTGTATACTGTTTGTTTTCCGCTGAGTTTGTATAAGATATTTTAGATGGCTTATATACCGGTATATTGAGACATACCATAAGTTCTGATGATATTCCTCGGTTAGAAGCATCCGCATCCTTCCCAGTGGATATAACCTGATATAAGTTAGGCAAATTGATAATCTGATCCTTTTTTCGGCTATTATCAGAAATAAATAAGATGGGCTTCTTTCGTACCTGTCTGCCAACACGCCGGAGATTTAAATTATTCTGTACCAGAATAATATCCCAGTCGGCTTCATTAATTTCAGAAATAGCGTTAAGGTATATTACTCCCTGCTGGTTCTTTATATTATGATCTTCACTATTAAGAATACCGATGGTGTTACCAGGAACCTTCAGGGCATTTATCATCTTTCTCATACGCATTTGTGACTGGTCAGAGAAACTGGTCAGAGTCGGAGCAAATAATACTCTCATAGCTAAAAATTGTTGTGCTTGCTATTTATTAATGTCAATCATTTTACTAAAGCTTCTGAACAGCCGATTTAACAGCGTAGCATCCTGCGTAATAATTTCAGCATCTGCAGTCATTCCGTTTTTCAGATTTAAAGACCGTTTTAACTCAGAAAAGGCCCCATCATTTAAACTTACTTTTGAAACGAATATGCTGTCATGGTAAGGCACATCGGCGATATATGCAATGCTTCCCCTGATCATGCCGTATTCCTCATAGGGGAAGCTCCTTAGTTTAATCAGAACTTTCTGACCCACCATTACCTTACCCATATTATATTGAGGAATATTCATCTCCCCGAAAAAATCAGTATTTTCCGGGTTTATATAAAATATTTCCTGCCCTGTATCTATAAACTGGTTTTGCTGAATAATTCCTGAAAAAGCCAGCTTACCGGCCTGCGAAGCACTCAAAACATAATTACTTTTCCAGTTCTCCATCTCGCTCAGCAGACTGTTGAGCGCCTGTATAAATTTTGACTTTTCCTCCTGGATCTGGTTGTCCAATTCCAGAACTTCCTTTTCCTTGGCAGAATACAATGTAGAATTGGTAATAAAAGCAGATTCAGTCTGCTGCAAAGGAAGTTTTTTTGTTAATAGTTTACTTTCTTCCCTCTTTAATTCCATTTGCGCTATAACTCTTTGTTCGGCAAGCTTCTGGTGAACGGTATATTCCTGATTCGCAAGGGCATATTCCTTCTCCTGCAATTGTTTCTGAGACACCAATTGGTTTTTCTGCTTTTTTATAGCTTCCAGATCTTTTTGCAGATACATTCGCTTTTTCAGGTAAAACCCTCCTGAAACCGAAGCCTTGTAAGTTAGATACGATTGAAAGAAACTCTGATAAGAGCCCTGCACTTCACCTAACTGTAAATCACGGGGAGTATTGAACAGCTCAAAGCTGGTGGGATTATCTTTATACAGTTGCTCCTGCAAATTCTTAAGAGTTTTTAAAAGGTTAAGAACTTGTTCATGCTTTGCGGTACTCTCAAGATAAGCCAGGGGCTGCCCATCCGTAATATCCTGGCCTTCATGAACCAGTAGCTTAATCATCTTACCTGATCTTTTTGCCATAACCGGTTTCGGAGCGTTAGCCGAGTTGATCTTTAATTGGGTTTTTACAATATCCGGGTACCGGATCATGGCCGACATCCCCAGCATCAGTAACAGAACAGCGAAGAATAAAGTGATTCCCCACTGCAGCAGCCATGCAGGCGGTGCAGTGATAATATCCTGCATTTCCTCGGTATGCTGCTCAGGCTGCTGATAAATTGCTGGCATAATAATTTTATATAATTTCTATTAATAATAAGCTATGGCATCAAACTCCTAACTCCAGCTGGTTTTTAACCAGCCCGTAATATTCCCCCCTGAGGCCTGCAAGTTCATAATGGGTACCCTGTTCTATGATCCGGCCTTTATCCAGTACAATAATATTATCTGCATTGCTTACCGTACTTAAGCGGTGTGCAACAACCACAACCGTTTTTCCTTTAAAAAATTCTTCAAGATTATCCATAATTACCCGTTCATTTTTAGCATCAAGCGCATTCGTGGCTTCATCAAAAAAAATGTATTCCGGATCCTTATAAACTGCCCGGGCAATCAGAAGGCGCTGCTTCTGTCCCTGGCTTATTCCATTTCCTCCCGAACCTATCTTTGTATTTAATCCAAGGGGCAACCCTTCAATAAATTCATGAATATTAGCCATCTTTATGGCATGCTGTAATTTCTTCTGATCCGGAAACTCATCCCCTACAGCAATATTATTAGTTATATTATCTGAGAATATGAAGCCATCCTGCATCACCACGCCGCAGCGGCTGCGCCATACTTTATAGCTTATTTGATCCAGTTTAATATCCCCCACCTTCATCTCCCCTTTTTCAGGCTGGTAGAAGCGCAGAAGCAATTTTAGAATGGTTGTTTTCCCGCTTCCGCTCATGCCTACTATTGCAGTCGTTTTTCCTTCCGGGATATACAGGTCAATATCTTTAAGTACGGGCTCATTGCCGGCGCCTGGATAGCGAAAGGTAAGCTGCTTTATAGCAATGCTTTTATCTGAAGGAAGGGTATGATTAAAAGATCTATCCACAGGCTCTTCATCATCCATCTGGTGAATTTCATTTAACCGCTCCAGGCTTATCTTTGCATCCTGAAAACTCTGTATAAAACCCAGCAGCTGTTCTATGGGGCTGTTTAACTGACCGACAATATACTGGATAGCCATCATTCCCCCCAAGGTCAGATCACCATCAATTACTGCTTTAGCACTCAGGAAGGTGATCACGATGTTTTTCCCCTGGTTGATGAACATAGAGCCGCCAGACTGGTATTGACTTAAGGAAAGGCTCTTTACGCTGAAATGGAATAAATTTGCCTGAATACGTTCCCATTCCCAGCGCTTTTGTTTTTCGCAGTTATTCAGCTTGATCTCCTGCATACCGCCAACCAGCTGTACCAGGCTGCTCTGATTCCTGGAGGAAATATCAAACCGCTTAAAATCCAGCTCACGGCGTCGTTTGAGGAAAGCAACGATCCAGAGCGTATATAAAACAGTACTGACAGCAAATACAAACAAAATACCAGTATTATAATAGGCGAGCACGATTGTAAAGATCACTAAATTGAACAGGGAAAATACAGTGCTTAAGGTCGAGCCGGTCAGAAAGCTTTCTATACGCTGCTGGTCATTCATGCGCTGCATGATATCGCCTGTCATTCGGGTGTCGAAAAAGCTCATCGGCAGCTTCATCATCTTAACCAAAAAATCGGTCAGGATAGAAACATTCATCCGTGTACTGATATGCAGCAGTATCCAGGAACGTATGAAATTTACACTGGTACTGCCTAAAAACAGCATGATTTGGGCGATCAGTATGATATAAACAAAACTCAGGTTACGGGTATTAATTCCGGTATCAACAATAGATTGTGTAAGGAAAGGCGTGATCAGCTGTAGCAGGCTTCCTACCGCCAATCCGAAAAATAACTGGATGATCAGCTTGCGGTAAGTAATCAGGTACCGCAGCAAAAATGACCAGCTTACTTCATTGCTTTTCCCATCTTGTTGTTCATAAAATAGGGGGGATGGACTAAGAAAAAGCGCTATGCCATCATACAGCTCTTTGGTATTCAACCAATTTTGCTTAAACTCTTTCTCTGTATAAACGATCTGACCTTTTGCAGGATCAGCTATATGATATCTTCCTTTTTTGACTTTATAAAGAACCACAAAATGGTTTTGCCGCCAGTGCAAAATGCAGGGCAGTTCAGCTTCTTTCAATTGCCCTAAGCTAACTTTAACCCCTGAAGAACGAAAACCAACTTTTTCTGCTGCTTCGCTGATACCTAAAAGATTTACTCCCTCTTTATTGATCTGGCAAAGTTCCCTGAGCTGTTGAATATTCAGATTTCTGCCATAATACTTCCCTGCCATGCGCAAGCAAGTAGGACCACAATCCATTTGATCTCGTTGCTTATAATAAGAGAGCTTCATATTAGAGGTGTAGCCATTGAACCAATAAATAGATTTTATTTATAAGTATAGAAAATGTTATACCCAAAAGATATAATAGTATCAAGCACTGACAAACATTTGTATTATAGAGATCAAACTAAATTTAAGACCTTGTGGGCATCTTACCATAAATCTCATCCTATTAACAAATTTGTAGAAGCTATACTTGTAAGCAGATTGTTTATTACTGTATTGCTCCTTGTATGTATTTTTCCAGATGTATGTAGTCCATGTCTTTAATTTCATCTGCGTTATAAGTAATGGTTCCTTTTTTATCAACTAAAATATATAAAGGGAGACTTTGAACATGAAATTTCTTAGCGATTTCACTCTTTTCAAATTTCGTTTGTTCTGAAACATTTATCCATGTGAGGTTATTTCGAACAATATGATTTTTCCATTTTTGCACATTATCATCCAAATTAAAATATACTATTTCTAGTCCATTGGGACGATATTTTTCATAGAGAGATTTAAGTTTTTCCTCATAAATCTTGCAAGGGATACACCATGTTGCAGAAAATGCTATAATATATGGCCTTCCTTCTATAGTTTTATTATTAAAATAAATTTCTTTATCTGTTTTTACAGAAAACACAGGAACACTATTTCCCATTTTTGAAGAATGGATTGCTTTTAATTCATTCAATACAATAGTATTAAGTTCTATACCTAATTCTGATAATTTAATTTTATCATTTAAGGTATTAAAAGCTTCGAAAATTGGAGTCAGACTGTGACCAGCTGCTCCAAGGAACACACGTAAGATAATTAAACTATAATAATCATTTGGATACTTACGTAGAATCTCTATTTGTAATCTCTTCAATTCATCAGATTTTTCTTTAGAAATGTATTTTGAGCTGTCCCTCCTAATTACGCCGTGTAATCGTACAAAAGCTTCACGCAAACTATCAAGCCTTATATCAATTAGATTGGATCTGGAGTTAATAAATTTGACGTTTTGGAATTTATTCTGATAGTAATCGGTATTTATTTTATTAATTACCATATTATTTAACCCTGAATCAATTACAAATTGTAAATAAAATTTCTCTATCCCATCCTTTTTAATATAGAGTATAGCTTTTTCGCAAGGTTTTCTTATTTGACCTGTAAATGTGAAATAGCCGCGTTGGTCTATAAATACGGAATCAAGTATTTTGTATACATTATCTGAATAATAATCCCATACTCTAAGATATGCTTTAGCATTATTTAACTCTTTAGGTGCAAAAGCTTTTAAATGATAGTTATATTGACTATAACTCGGATAGGTAAGTAATAACAATATTGGGATAAGTAAATACTTCATTTCAATGATTTTAATACTACATTGATCAACAATATCTTCAATTAATTAATCTGTTTTCTAATCTCACACTTCTATAACTATTTTGATTATCCTTTTAAGTATTATATGATAATATTTATTAATAAAGGATCCTTATAAAAGGACCCTTTATTTACTATTTTACACAGCCCTCATCTAGTGCACTTGCAGAATAATCTAAAGCCTTACAAACACATTTGTTCGCAGAATTACTTTCACATCCTCCAGGTTGTTCTCCGTGTCCCGATACGTTGATAGTACATGATCCCGTACTACAACGGCCAGCCCCTTCATAACCACCAACAACTTTTTTCATTTGTTCTTTAGTCAGCATTTCTCCAATGCCTCCTAATTTAAAATTAAGCTTTTTCATTTAACTTTATTGTTAATTTTGCCTCTATTATCGGGTTGCGGCTCTCCCTATCCTATTTTATCGAAGACAGACAACTTATTAACATCTCTTTACGAAATTCTGTTAGACTTTGCTGGTTATAGGTTAGTTAGCGTATTTCTAAAAATACGCTAACCGTTTAACTAATTTAAGGTGTACAAGCTGTTTTGTTCCCCTGCGTACATGTTGCAGTCTCGCCCGGTTTAACTTCCACACAATCACTGCAGTCAATGCCACCATCACCCGGACCAGGACAGCATTGATAGCCTTTTTTTCCTCCGTAATCACCACCTACAACTTTTTTCATTTGTTCTTTAGTCAGCATTTCTCCAATGCCGCCTAATTTAAAATTAAGCTTTTTCATTTAACTTTATTGTTAATTTTGCCTCTATTATCGGGTTACGGCTTTCCCTATCCTGTTTTTCTGAAGACAGGCAACTTTATTGTTGGCCAAACAATTTTTTGCTATGATGAAATCATCCCTTCTGATGACAATGTGATGGGAGAGTTTGTACCCGGATAATGGAGTGGGACTTCCGTAATCAAATACCTGATATCAGCTACCCTATATGTCTTGGGGAGGCGATATCCATTCACAAAGAAGGTCGGCGTTGCGTCAACATCTGCTATTTCAACCCATTGCTGCAAATGCATTTCATCATAGGGCACAGATGTACTCTGCAATTTATACTGTTCTGCCCATTTCGTGATATCTTTTACTTCCGAAGTGAACCATCCATGAAGCGCCTCTTTAAGCAGCTCCTGATCACTAATACCGCCTATATGCTCCACAAAAACACGTTTCCGGTCATCTTTATTTGCAGAATGAATAAAGACGATGCTTATCTTAAAATCAAGTTCCTGCTTTAACCACTCTTCAATCACTAAGTGCGCTTTGGCACAAGGCCCGCAGAAAGGATTAGAAACAAATGTTAGTTCATGTACTGCCTCCTTGTTTCCAAAGGCAAATACTTTAAGCTCTTGAGGGATACTTATCTTGGTTTGACTCTTTATCAGGGCGAGAAAAACCTCAGGACTATACTTTAAGCGTGCGTATTCGGTGTGATATTGGTTAGCCTTTTTAAGCTGTGTGATATACGGTTTAATAAAAAACCAAATCAAGGCAGGCAGCATGAAAGCGATTAACTCAGCTAAAGATGGAAAAGTAAAAGTCTGTCTCCAATGAATAAAAACAGCTGCTGCAAATGAAAGAAAGATCACTGCATGTACAGCCATACATAACCTGCACCATTGTTTGATTACAAACGCCTGCAGGTATATGGCATATAAAGAAAATACAGGTGCAAGAAGCGGAAGCAGGTAAATTGCTGAGTGTCTGTCGAATACTATTAATGTTAAAGTAAGTCCTGCAAAATATGCAAATCCAGCCTCTGCCATGCTGAGCCAGGGTGTCAGCTGTGCAGACTCGCTGCTTAAAACCGTTTCGCAGCCTTCTTGTGTTTTGCTTTGACAAAGCTGTTGCACCAGTACATTATTCCTGTTCAGATGCTGCAGCACCATCTGTACCGACCCCTTATTAGTTGGACAAAAGTTGTGAATTAGTTGTGTAGTAATCGTTCGAATTTAGCTGTAATTTTTCATTTGAATATTCTGCATCCTGATTATTTTTGATTGCCGATATTGGTACTGCATCCTGTTCT
>DATLXK010000003.1:0-38207 GCA_035575925.1 Sphingobacteriaceae bacterium | reverse complement strand
TTCATATGGCAGGCAATGTACCAGGTGCCGTTCTATCGAGTCGGCCACTGCCGGTACCTTGTTCCACTTATGCAAATTCCCCTTACTGAAAGCCTTTTACATCGTTTATTATGTAGCCACAAGCAAAAAAGGGATTAGCAGCACTGAACTCAGTAGAAAACTGGAGTTACGTCAAAAGACCTGCTGGCTGTTTAAACAAAAGGTGATGAAAGCCATGGAAAGCAGTCACCATTTCCCAATGGATGGAAAAGTAGAGGTAGATGAAACTTACGTTGGTGGCCAGGACGAGGAGGCCCTGGGACGTAACGAAGGAAAGAAAAAACTCGTGGTCATAGGTATCGAGAAAAAAGGAAAGGGTGTTTCCCGCATGTATGGAAAAGTAATTGAAACCGCTCACAAGAAGAATCTCAAACCGTTTATGATCGATAATATTCATCCCCAGGCCTATATACGTACAGATAGATGGGCGGGATATAAGGGATTGGACAAAGATTTCCCCACTATAAGGCGTGAAAAATCGGAGAAGAAAGGGAAGAACTTCCCTCAATTGCACCGAACTATAATGATGTTCAAAGCCTGGTTGAGAGGAATGCACCACTCTGTAACTTATTTACAGGCCTACATTGACGAGTATACCTACCGCTTTAACAGACATAAAATGAAAGAAGGGATATTCGAGAACCTGATGGGACGGATGGTAGCCAAACCACCTTTTACATATAAAATGATTATTAGTCAATAGCCTAATTCAATAAATTTTAATAAAACATTTAAAATTGTGCAAATATTTTTAGGTAAGTCTAAATTTATAATTAGGTTTGTGTAATTCTATTTATATGAATTCATTTACAGAGGAAAATTATTTAAAAGCAATTTATCATTTAGGTGGTGCCGGCAATACAGCTGTAAACACGAATAGGATTGCAGAACTTACCAGTACAAAAGCGGCATCAGTTACTGATATGCTTAAAAAACTGGCGGATAAAGAACTTATAAATTATATAAAGTATCAAGGGGTTACATTAACCGCCAAAGGAAAACGTACCGCAATAAATATAGTTCGTAAGCACCGGCTATGGGAAGTATTTCTGGTAGAAAAATTAGGTTTTAAATGGGATGAGGTTCACAGTATTGCCGAAGAGCTGGAGCATATAAACTCAGAACAATTAATTGACAGGCTAGCAGAATTTTTGGGAAACCCTAAATCTGACCCACATGGTGATCCCATTCCAGACAAAGACGGTGTGTTTCATAAAAAAGAATTAATAAAACTGGCTGAGCTCCTTATTGGACAGGAAGGAAAAATATCGGGGGTTAGTGAACACTCCCCTGCATTTCTGCAATACCTTGAAAAAACAGGCCTCACCCTGGGTAAGAAAATCAAAATGAAAGAATCCCTTGAGTATGATGGCTCGGTAAGCCTGCTAATAGATAAGAAAGAAATTACTGTAAGTAGTAAAGTTGCAAAAAATATACTAATCCAGTTATGAAACAATACAGCGAGTCGCTAAGTGAGGTACACTCCACAGTTAAAACAGCAGATAAAAAAGGCTGGCGAAAATTATTTGCTTTTATAGGTCCTGCCTATCTGGTTAGTGTGGGGTATATGGATCCGGGAAACTGGGCTACCGATATTGCCGGAGGTAGTCAGTTTGGATATAAGCTTCTTTGGGTTTTATTAATGTCAAACCTGATTGCTTTACTACTACAAACACTGAGTGCAAGGCTTGGAATTATAACCGGACTTGATCTTGCCCAGGCATCCCGAAGGGCCTATCCTGCTTATATAAATTTTCCCCTATATATTCTTGCTCAGGTAGCAATTATTGCCTGCGACCTGGCGGAGATCATTGGTATGGCCATCGGGTTACAGTTGCTATTTGGATTGCCTATGATCTGGGGGATTTCCATCACTATATTGGATACGTTCCTGCTTCTTTTCCTTCTGAATAAGGGAATGCGCGCCATGGAAGGTTTTATAGTTTCCATGGTGTTTATAGTAGGTATATCATTTTTAACCGAGATGTTTATAGTTGCTCCCAACCTGGGTGAAGTGGTAGCAGGACTAAAACCTTCGGCGCTGGGAGATGGCGCTTTATATATTGCGATCGGAATTATCGGTGCAACGGTTATGCCCCATAATCTTTATCTGCATTCATCTTTGGTACAAACCCGTAAGATTGAACAAACACCAAAAGGAATAAAAGACGCATTAAAATTTAACTTTATAGATACCACTATAGCGTTAAATCTTGCTTTTTTTGTTAATGCCGCTATTCTAATACTTGCAGCTTCAGCGTTTTACAAGAACGGATTTTTCGAAGTGGCCGAGATACAGGATGCTCACAAATTGCTTAATAATATTTTCGGATCATTGGCTCCTACCCTCTTTGCCATCGCTTTAATAGCCTCCGGGCAGAGTTCAACTATTACAGGTACACTTGCCGGACAGATAGTAATGGAAGGACATTTAAATCTAAGGATTCAGCCCTGGTTAAGAAGATTTCTGACACGTTTGCTGGCTATTGTTCCGGCTTTTTTTACTATCCTTTATTTTGGGGAAAATGCATTAGGCGATCTTCTGGTATTAAGCCAGGTAGTTTTAAGTCTTCAATTGGGCTTTGCCATCATTCCACTGATCCATTTCAATTCGGATCGTACTAAGATGAAGGAATACACTATAAAAACCTGGGTAAAAATTCTTGCATGGTTAAGTGCCCTGATCATTGTTGGTTTAAACGTTAAGCTGGTTATCGGAGAAATAAGCGGCTGGATAGCCGAGTCACAGGGAAATGGCTGGTGGATATATTTCATCGTATTGCCCCTAACTCTTGGTGTAACGGCATTACTGCTATATGTTTTCATCAGTCCGTTTGTAAAAAAACAATCCAGAAGCCTGAGCGATGTTCCGCACGGCGATGCGCTTGAGATTACTGATGTGGAAGAAATTAATTACACTAAAATTGCCATCACAGTAGACTTTTCTAATAATGACAGAAATACCATCCGGCATGCATTAATCCAGGGTGGTAAAGATGCTACTTACTACCTGATACACATTGTAGAAACTGCTGCAGCGCAGTACCATGGAAGCTCAGCCCTCGATCTGGAGACTAATACAGATACAAAAAACCTGGAAAAATATAAGGCAAATCTAAACAGTCTGGGCTATAATGCTGAAGTTGTAATTGGGTATGGATCAGTAACTAAAGCAATTTCAAATACCGTTAAGAATGAAGGAATTGAGTTATTGGTTATGGGCGCCCACGGACATAAAGGTATAAGCGATTTAATATTCGGTACAACCGTGGATAGCGTACGTCATAATGTAAATATCCCGATCCTGATTATTAAATAGCAGCTAATCTTCATCTTACAAAGCTGTTGGCAAAACAACAACGACTTCCGAAGTTTTTAAAACTTCGGAAGTCTCATGCCTTTATTATTGTTAGCTCTTCCGGATTTGTAATCCGGAAGCATATAGCTTAAAATTTTAAATCTTTCTCTTATAGATTTAAATCCCGACGAGCTGAACAAGAGCACAAAAAATGTAAAGCTGATCATTCACTTAACAAGTGGTCAATTTTGCAATTAAAATATCCAAAAATCGTTTTTTTAACACACATCGTATATGTATTAAAAGAAACAACCATGAAAACTTTATTTTCTTATTTACTGATTTTTTTTTCAATTCTTAGCGGCAGTTGCGGATTTTCTCAACCTACCAATTCAAAATATCCTAACCCGCCTACTGTTAATCATAAAGCTAATTATCCAATAAAGTATACCGATGCGGAATGGAAGAAAAGGTTAACACGGGCTCAATATTATATTTTAAGACAGGAAGGAACGGAACGTCCAGGGAGTGGAAAATATGACCATTTTTATAAGAAGGGTACCTATTACTCGGCAGCTACTTTACAACCTATATTCAGTTCTAAGGCTAAATTTGACTCCGGCACAGGCTGGCCAAGTTTCTATGCCCCTGTTAATCCGGATGCCGTTCGTTTAGTGAAAGACAGCAGCATGGGCACTGATCGTTGGGAAGTAGTTGATAGTAAAAGCGGTTCTCATTTAGGGCATGTATTTGATGATGGCCCTGAGCCTACAGGAAAACGTTACTGTTTAAATTCTGATGCCTTACTATTTGTACCTGAAGGTGGAAAGCCACCCACCAGATCAAAGCCTTAATTGCTCTGATTTAGGCAGATTTTCTATGTTTAGCTTAATTTCTAAATATCCTTCCTGATATGAACTAACGCATTCAAAAGTTTTAGCATGGAAGAGGAATCTAAAAACCCTCCGTGCTGGTAGACAATTTCATTTTTTGCATTTAAAAAACAAATGGACGGAAACCATAACTGCCCTTCAATAGTACCTAAATGGTTCGCAAGCTGATGGCTCCCTGTATTTATCCCATTAGGTTTATAGATAAAACGTTTACCGGCAAAATTTATAGTTTGTTTATGCTCTGCATTTAAAAAAAGAGTATAAAAACTTTTATTTAATGTGGCAGAAACTTGCTTATTTTTAGAAATAGCGTGTTTCATAGCCTGGCAATACTTACACCAGTCCGTTTCAATTAATACCATAACCAGCTTCTGTTCCTTTTCTTGCAAGGTCTTTAATTCTTCGAATTGAACAGGTCTTACTTGTGCATGAACATAGTTTACTAGTAAGAGACAAACAAAAATGATACGAAGCATATTATTTAATATTCATTCTAACACCTAAAAACCCACGTATGCCCTGGTTAGGTGCATAAACAAAACTCGGATCAAATGTAAGTGCATAAGGGTTATCAACGGTTGCTACAACATTACCGCTAGCATCAAACTGTACATTTTTATCAAACGGATCATGACTTCTTGCTATCAAAAAAGGATCTCTCCTGCCCGGTGTCCAGTTTAGCAGGTTTTTAACTCCGGCATAAATTTCGTACTTCTTATTTCCATTAAAAGTTAACTGAACATTTTGCAAACTCCAAACTGGTGAAAATTCACTTCGCGGGTCGGTTTCTCCTAACCTGGGTAACCGCATGGGGCCGTAAATATTCCCGGTATAATCTATTCCCAGATTTAGTTTTTTAACCTGATACGAAACTGACCACGTGCCGGTCCATTTTTCTGTAAGTAACTGACGTTTTTTATCATTCTCAATCTTGTTTTTCGAAAACACATCCAATAAAGATCCACCTGCAAGAACTTTTAAACCGCCAGGTAACGCTATGTCCAGATTAGCGCTTAATCCCCGGGATATTGCAAAACCCGATAAATTACTATATATAATTTTGTTTGGATCGGTTTCATAATCCGGGATGATCTGGTTATTAAAACGGGTATACCATGCAGATGCATCTAACCCTACAATACCGCCGTTAGTTAGAAATACTTTTTTTATATAGTTAAGGTTAGCATTATAACTCTTTTCGGGCTGCAATCTTTCAGCAATTACAACGTCACGTGCACCAGTAAGTGCCGCATGTTCCTCGGTAAATAAGCTTACTACTCTAAAGCCGGTTCCGGCATTTAGCCTGATCGTATTTTTATCATT
The DNA here is from genome assembly GCA_035575925.1 of Sphingobacteriaceae bacterium. Lineage (GTDB taxonomy): Bacteria > Bacteroidota > Bacteroidia > Sphingobacteriales > Sphingobacteriaceae > DASWTL01. The sequence continues at coordinate 32,654 of DATLXK010000003.1, read as the reverse complement.
TATAGTCCACTTATAAGCTAACCTTGGAGTTAATATATTTCCATGTATGGAGTTATAATCATATCTGAACCCTAATAACAATTTATGTTTATCTGTTAATGTAATTTCATCCTGTATAAAAATACCGGGGAGATAAATCAGGTCCGGGGTGTTTACTGAACCGCTTGCTGATGCAGTTGCCGGGGTGTTATCATCATAAAAAGAATAGCGTAAAGCCCCACCAGCCAACAAGTCATGCTTATTGATCTTTTTATCCCATGTAAGCTGAGAAAAAGCTATCTTTTGTTTTGCCATGTATATAGTATTTCCATATACTGAATTCTGGTCATGATCATTAATGGAGAACGCCAGCATCATTTTTTCTTTTACAGGAAGCTGATAATTTCCTATTAATTCCCATCTTTTAGTATATATACTCTCTGCATAGCGCTCGCTTCCGCCACGAAATGATTTGTTCCAGGATATATCGCCACCCCACCGATCCTCATAATTATAACGCCCTGCAATAGAAAACACCCGATTCTCTTGTCTTGCAAAATTCCATTTCTGAAACACCGAAATCCTGTCCTGCTGGGTTACATCAGTAAAATTATCCTTATTATTATCTATTCGGTTTCCATATTTAAAATAATTAACACCCGTAAGTACTGTTGCTTTTTTACCTGCATTGAATTTAAAACCAAGGTCGGTATTTACCTCTTGCCAGGATGTTGCAAAAACATCTCCAGTGAACAGAGGAGCATTTTGAGGCTTTTTTGTAATTATATTAATCAACCCCCCTACAGCTTCTGATCCGTAAAGCGAGGATGCGGGCCCTTTTACTATTTCTACACGTTCAATTAAAGCATTAGGAATGCCTGAAAGGCCGTAAACCGAAGACAACCCGCTAACTATTGGCATTCCGTCAATCAGAATCATAGTATACGGCCCTTCTAACCCATTGATGTGTATATCTCCTGTATTACACACGTTACAATTAAGCTGCGGCCTAACCCCGTTAATATTTTGCAGGGCATCAAAAATAGATGGTGTCGGATTTTTTCTAAAAAATGCCGGGGTATATACTTCCACAGGCACCGGGCTATCCAATCGGCTCACTTCCTTAAGTGTTCCGCTAATTACAACTTCACCAAGAGCACTGGCACTGGATATTAGAATAAAATCCAGATTAACGGATTGACTATCAGCCAGATTAACGGACTTGAATGCAGGCTTATACCCTATTGCTGATGCCTTAATTGTATATTGCCCCGAGGGTATATTTTTGATTTTAAAGTTGCCTGAAGTATCTGTTGATGCGCCCAATGAAGATTTTTGTACGGAAATACTGGCAAATGGTAATGGCCCTTCTTCTGATCTTATTGTACCGCTAATGGAATTATTTTGTGCTGTAACTGTGTTAAATGCAAATATTAACAAGCCTAAAAAGTAAAAGTTATATTTCATGATTAAAAATTAGATGAACAAAATTAACAATTTAGATTAATCTAAAAAATATATAACGGATTTTATTTTTAATAGTTTGATATAATCGATAAAATATAAATCGTTCTCATTAATCTTTCAGATATTAGCCCGAATGGCAAGTGAGCTTCATATTAAAAATAAAAAGGCCTATTTTGAGTATCATATACTGGAAGAGTATACATCAGGCATTAAACTTTTGGGCACAGAAATAAAATCGATCAGGGAGGGAAAAGTAAATATAAATGATGCCTTCTGCACATTTATTGCTAACCAGTTATATATCCGTAACATGCATATCGCAGAATATTCTCATGGTTCATTTTATAATCATGAGTCAAAACGCGACCGTATTCTGCTACTTAATAAAAAAGAATTAAAAAAATTAAGGGAAAAAGGTGAGGAAAAAGGGTATACCATTATCCCACTCCATCTTTTTATTAGTGAGCGGGGTTTTGCAAAACTTAAAATTGGGCTTGCTCAAGGTAAAAAGATTTATGATAAACGGGACACTTTAAAAGAACGTGATTCGCAAATTGAAATGGACAGGGCACTTAAAAGATAGTTTAGAGGCTTACTCAAATTATAACTCACAAAGTACAACTTGTAACTTACACAAACCTACCAGGCCTGATCGCCTACCAGCGGCACAAACCGAAAAGTATCAAGTTCTATTTTTTCATAATCATTTTCACTTACCCGTAATACAGTTACCATTTTCTGTAAATGTTCATTTCCTACTGGTATAACAATCAAACCACCTATTTTTAATTGTTTTAAAAGCACTTCCGGAACTAGAGGAGCCCCTGCAGTAACAATTATTTTATCATAAGGCGCATATTTAGGAATACCCTTTGACCCGTCACCTAAAAAGTGTTTACAATCATATCCCATCCTGGATAAGAATGTCTTAGCTCGTTCATAAAGCTTTTCCTGCCGCTCTATCGTATACACTATTGCACCAAGCTCATGTAAAATACAAGTTTGATATCCAGATCCGGTTCCTATTTCCAATACTTTTTCTCCGGATGTTATATGTAAAAGCTGGGTTTGGTAGGCTACAGTGTAAGGCTGAGATATGGTTTGCCCTTCACCAATTGGAAAAGCAATATCTTTATAAGCCTGGTTCCAGAACGTTTCGTCAAAGAAATAATGCCGTGGCACTTTACTTATTGCCTGCAGTACACGATTATCATCTATACCTTTTTCCTTTAAAATTTCTACGAGTTTTTTCCTCCCACCCTTCTCCCGGTAATTATCAATATACTTAAAGGCCATTTGCAAATCAAAAATAGGAAACAATTAATATTAATTCAACTTTGAACTTGTCAAACCCTATTAACAGTTCTTTTACGAATTTTTTCTACATTTGCGCCAATCAATATGCACATGAAAAAATCTTTTATTACACTGTTTCTTGCTCTTGTGGCATTTCAGGCAATATCGCAGGTTACACGTATAGACACCGTTAATATGGATCATATTATTTTCCCCAAGAAAAAAGGAAATATACAAATTCAAAATAGCTTCTCTTATACTATCGCATTAAAAGGTTTTGGAATTGAACAATATCCTAAAATTTTAAATCAGACAAATAGTAGCGATCTGCACACTTCTTACTTGAACGGATTACTTTTTAAATATAATGACAACCAGATAAGTTATCGTTTTTCTGGCAGCTTGATAAAAGAATCTATCCGTTTTAAAAACGAATGTAATGATTGTGAGGATACGGAGGGTAAATTGAGTGATTATCAGTTTAGAACAGGATTTGAAAAAAGCATATTATATACCAGGCTTCAACCTTATTTTGGAGCTTCAATAGGCTATAGAAACAATAAATTTAAAGGCAGTTCAAAAGCTGCCGGCAGTAGTTATACGGTAACTCCGTATGATGTTGTTGCTGAAAAAAGCGGCTTTATAGTGGGTCCCCTTGCAGGACTGAGATTCAATTTAATAGATCATTTAACTATCAGTTCAGAATTGGGTTTTGATGTATTTTATAGCCATGAAAGACAGGAAAAAACATTTAGTGATTTAAACCGGACAAAGACTGTCCAAACAAAAAACCGCATGGACTTTCTTACTAAACCTCTGGCAATGTTTTCTCTTCAATATAATTTTGGATTAAATAATTAATCAATAAGGGTCCACATCAATCTGTATATAAACACCTTTATTAATTGGATCTGACTCAAACGATCTTAAAATTCCTGATAAAGCATTTTTAATTTTATTTATAGAAACACCTTCCTTCTCTGCTTTAATTAAGATTGTTTTGATATAGTAGGTTCTGATCCTTCCTACCAGTGGTGTCTCTGGTCCAAGAATACGATCGCCAAATTGCTTTTTAAGTATTTTAGCAAGGTCCTGCACGATACCCTCTAACCTGTTTACATCCTTATGTTTAATATCCAGCTGAATTAATCTAAAAAATGGAGGGTAATTAAAACTCTTACGCTCCGTAATTTCAGTGGAAAAAAGGCCGTTAAAATCATGGTTGATAACCTGGTTTAATACACGGTTATTAATGTCGTAGGCCTGTAGAATTACCTTTCCCTGCTTATCTCTTCGCCCCGCCCTGCCTGCAACCTGCAACAACAATTGAAAACTGCGTTCGTAAGCTCTAAAATCAGGGTAATTAAGCATGCTATCTGCACTAATAACTCCTATGGTGCTTACGTTACTGAAGTCCAAACCCTTTGCAACCATCTGAGTGCCTACCATCACATCAATTTTGTTGTCTTCAAAATCATTAATAAGCTGCTGGAAGCTGTTTCTTGAACGTGTTGAATCTAGATCCATCCGCGCTACTTTTATATCCGGAAAGATCAGTTTAAGTTCATCTTCAATCTTTTCCGTACCAAATCCTTTCTGTTCTATTCGTGCAGATCCGCATGCTGGACATTCGTGCAGTACCTCATTACGGTACCCGCAATAATGACAATGTAGTTTGCCGGTGGTTTTATGGTAAGTAAGACTAACATCACAATTAATACATTTAGGCGAAAATCCACAGGTTGCGCACAATATAAAAGGAGTATATCCTCTTCGATTCTGAAATAATATAATTTGCTCCTTACGCATTAATGCGGCTCTTATCTCATCAATTAACACCGTGGTAAAATGAGATTGCATAGTTTGCTTTTTGGTCTCTTCCGTGATGCTAACTACTTTAATTTCAGGCATTTTTACCCCTCCAAACCGCTCTTTTAGTTCTACTAACCCGTATTTGCCAATTTTAGTATTGTAATAACTCTCCAGACTTGGAGTTGCCGAACCAAGTAAAACATTAGCTCCAAAAGTTCTGGCTAAATAAATAGCTGTATCACGTGCATGATACCTGGGAGCAGGATCAAATTGCTTAAACGATGTTTCATGCTCCTCGTCTACGATAATAAGCCCTAAAGAATTAAATGGAAGAAATATAGACGACCTTGCGCCAAGAATGATATCATAATCTCCGGTAAGAACTTTTTTCCATACCTCAGCACGCTCATTGTCATTAAATTTCGAATGATATACACCTATTTTATTGCCAAAGTATTTACGCAGCCGTTCAATAATTTGTGTAGTTAATGCAATTTCAGGCAACAGGTATAAAACCTGTCCCCCCTTTTCTAAAATTTTTTCAATATGGCGAACATACAACTGGGTCTTCCCTGAAGATGTGATCCCATGTAAAAGCACTACACTTTTGGTTTTAAAGTGCTCTTCAATTTGAACGAGTGCTTTTTGTTGTTCGGCACTTAAATTAAACTCCTGCAGATCATCTTCGTTCGCTGTCGATAAACGACTTAGCTCTTTATTATAAATGATAAACACCTTTTTATCGATAAGTCCTTTTAATGCCGACTCTCCGCATGCACTCTGTTCTAAAAGTTCTGCTTTGCTTATTTCAGGCTGGTTTTTTTTTAATTTAATATAGGCCAGTAGTGCATCTTGCTGTTTAGGTGCCCGGTTTAAAATATCGAATAACGCTTTTAAATTATCTGATGAATTAAAGTCATCAAAAAGCTTTATAAAGGCTTTTGTTCGTGGCTTGTATTTCTCTGAAATTTCTTCCAGGATATTTATAAAGCCTTTTTCAAACATCCCCTTGAGTATAGGAAAAACTGTTTTTTGACCAAGTAATTTATTTATATCACTAACACGAAGCTCAGATTGTATTTCGAGTGCATCAATAATCAGGTATTCTTTATCAGAAAGGGAGGATTTATCAAAACTATGATCAGGACTTAATATGATTCTTGTTTCGCTGGCCAGCTTCAATGCTGCAGGTAAAGCGGCCTGCATCACTTCGCCCATACTGCATAAATAATATTCCGCCATCCACGCCCATAGCTGTAATTGCTCTTTCGTAACTATAGGCTCCTCATCCAGAATATCCAATATATATTTTGCATCGTATAATTGAGGGGGAGTTTGAGAAACCTGGTAGATAATTGCAGTATACAATTTACTCTTACCAAACTGAACAACAACCCGTTTTCCTATTTTTACCGAACTATTTAACTCATAAGGCACCCTGTATGTGTACGTTTTAGATATAGCAAGCGGTAATATTACCTCAATGAACAGGGTTTGTCGTTCAGGCGACAAAGTTTCATTAAACTCCAGCATATTTGTTTTTTAATGCTGAAATGAATAAACAAATCCATCCTGCAATAAATAAAAATCCTCCAACAGGAGTTAATGGACCTATGAAAGAAGTCCAGCTAAGAAGATGTATTTCTCTTGTAGACAAAATATACAGCGATCCTGAAAATAAAACAATTCCGGAGGTAAAGCAATAATATGCAGCATTTATCAGCACACTTTTATGTGTTAATAGCGTTGAGAGAAACAAAATAGCAAATGTATGATAGAATTGATAATCTACAGCAGTGCGCCATACGTTCAGATTAACGTCACTTAAAAAAGATTTTAAAGCATGTGCTCCAAATGCGCCAAAAATAACTGATAATATACCAAATACTGATGCGGTTAGAATAATTTTTTTCTGCATGAAAAGGCCTTAAAATGGCTAAATTAGCAAACTGGTTATTTAATTCAACTTCGTGTAAATATAACTTGTTTATATCACTGGCAGATGAAGAAGATTATTATACTTACTGTCTTTTTATTAATCACTGCTATAGCTTTAGCCGGCTTGTACTTTTCTAATTTATTCAGGGATGATCGTAACAGTAACAAAGTTTTGGGATATATTCCTGCGGATGCAGCACTGATTCTGCAATTCACAAACGACGATAGTTTTTATGAGATATTTGATAATTACCAGTTGTTTAATCGCATAAACGGAAATGTAAGAGAAAATGAACTGCGCGCTTTAAAATCCGCTTTCCTTAATCACCCTCAGGTAGCAGAGCTTATTGATCAGCAAAAACTATTTTTATCATTCCATACAGAACAGGATTCAGTATCCTTTTTATGGATAAGTATGTTAAATAATAACATGGAGGCAGTTGATTTCCAAGAAGATGCTGCTCATAAATTTAAAATACTTCCAGATAATACTCACAATACCAAGAATCAATTTTTTAGTATAACATTACCCGATCTGGATAAACCATTTTTTATTTTTATTGACAAATCCATTGTACTAGGAAGTTTTTCGAAGAAACTGTTACTAAAAACACTAAACAAGCGGGAGGTTAAAATTGGGGAGAGTTTCATTGAAGAAATCAGTAATCAAGGTATTAAAAATGATAATTCACTGATTAACCTGTATTTAAATCTGGAAACCCTTCAGAAATACTTAGCTAATTATTTTAAAGATAGCGAAGGTGGAAACTTTACATTATTGAAAGACGTAAAAGGGGTGTCAACTTTAAATATGAATTTTAAAAGTGATGCTTTGATGTTTAACGGTATAACTAAACCAGATAGCGTCTCAATCAATTATCTGAATCTATTTTTACATCAAAATCCTGTAAGAAATACATTAATGCGAGTTGTTCCTGAAAACACATCTGATTATATGCTTTTTGGGTTATCTAATTATCAGCAATTTAACATTGATTTAAAAAAACTCCTTAAAAAACGTAAACAGCTTGATAAACTTGCCGCACAAATCCAGACTATCGCCAACGAAAATGGTATAAATCCTGAACGTGATATTAAAAGCCTATGGGGAAAAGAATTTATCACTTTTCAATTAGATAGCCGCGAAAAATTTGCTGCAATCAAGATTGAAAATGGAAGTCAGCTCAAATTTTTACTTGAGCCTTTAAGCAGTACTGCAGCTGGAGAAATAAGACAATTGAACTATACTGATTTATTTTATTTTTATTTTGGTGATCCTTTGCAAGCTTTCAGGCGGCCTTATTATTTTATAACCGATAATGTTATTTTCATAGCCAATTCCTTAACTGCCCTGCAACGTTTTAATAGCCAGTATGCTACTGAACGTTTTTTATACAAAACCGAACAGTTTATACATTTTGAACAACTTGTTGCAAATCAAAGCAACATAACTTTGTTTGTACATAACAACAATTCTAAATCAACCATCAGAACCGGATTAAGAACTAATTTTGCAAATACTTTTACCAATTCAAATTATGGCCTGCAAGATTTTTACGGCCTCTCCTTTCAACTAAGTGGTGAAGACCGGCATTTTTTTACAAATCTATACATTGGGGGTAAGGACGATCTGAAAAAACTTTCTATCATCGGCTCGACCGACACCATTGCAACTGACTATAACGTTCGTTAAACTATTATTTGAATTAATTATTTGTTATGAGGAAAATTGGTTTAATATGCTCGTTATTGCACTTTTCTTCTTTTTGTACAGCACAGCAATATTCACTATACAATAGCCGAACCCTTTTTGATACTTTTGAGAATCCTGCACAAAGAGCGTATCAGGTAGATACCAGCCGCAGATTTGCTTTTAATTTTTTTATACCCACCTTAACTGCAAATGCCACATTTGTGGGACCTGCACAGGAATCCATCAGGTTATTAGCTTTTAATTCAAAAATCAGTCCTGACGCTCCATTTGGTGAAAAAGATAATAAACTGGTTGCCCACACTAATAACTATCTCTTTATGTTCCGGGTTCTTAAAGCGGTAAAATACAACCAGGAAATGGGGTTTTCATGGCAGCTTCGGAATGACACGTACATCAGGGCAAGTAATGAAACCTTTGCTGTTTTCAGCGACTTGAGTAAATTTACTAATCCGGCCTATACAGATATTTTTAATAATGAAGGATATAATCAATTATATCATCAGTTGGGCTTTACTTACAGGGCAGACTATAACCGGCGCACAGGATTAGGTGCAAAAATCAGTTTTTTAAGCGGTTCCGCTTACAATCAGCTTTAAATAGACAGTTCGTCCCTAGCTTTCGATACCACTATAAATGAAGCCGCATTAGAGTTAAAAGGCAGATACCGTTCAAATTTCGGACCGAATGAACCCGGGAAAAAAGATTTCTACCCATCTTTTAAAAATCCTGGCGCTTCGATAAGTTTAAGTGTGAACCATAAATTCCGTGGAGGGTGGTTTGCACTTGGTAATGTTAAAGATCTGGGTTTTATTAAATGGAATAAAGACTCATATGAATATAATTTTAATGGAACTGATAGTGTAAAAAATTCGGGTTCTAACTCTAATAGAGCATTAGTCGATAGCCTCAGCAATCAAATTGGCGATGTTGAAGAACAAACCGGTTTCTTTACACTTACAAATGCAAAAGCTGAAATACTAATCAATAAAGATTTTGGGCAGTATCAACCTAATCTGATTTTGTCTAAAAATTTATTCTATCCCGGTGGTGATATTGCCCTGGTTAATAATTATAAATACCGAAATCTGGTTTTAACACTCTTGAGCGCTTATAATTTTAATAACTTTTTTCAGCTGGGTGGCCAGGTGATGATCAAATCGCCAAACTTTGAATTGTTTGCAGGTACAGACCAGTTTTCTAAAACTTACCATACGGCCAAAAATTTTATACGGAATGAAACAGCCGGAAAAGCACATACCGCCGCGTCTTTTTATTTTGGTTTTGCTCTAAAATTTGGGACTGTTCTGGAGCATCAACCCAATGCAACCGTAATTCCCGGCTTTGAAAGCAGAGGTGAAAAGCAAGGCTTTTTAAAAAGATTATTTTCAAAGAAAAAATAAAACTATACTTTGGCCTTCCCGGCTACGAAATCTTTCAGGTAATATGGCTCAAAATAAGCAAGGTCTTCAAATTGTTGAAGCTTAAACTTATTAAAAGCCAGCTCGGATAAATGAGTTGCCGAGTTATCAAACGCTGTAAAAGAAACATTTTCATTTCCCGGATAAATGGCATTAACCTTAAAAGCTCCATCACCAAAAAAAACCATTCTTTTAGTTAGTAAATAACCATCAAAACAACCTTCTTCTAAAATTTTAGCTTGTACAGGTTCTACTGTTGATAATTTATTATCAAATACCGACATGTAAACTTCCATTCTGCGGGCATCTATCATGGGACAGAGTAAAGTATTTTCAGTTATTTCCGGGTTTATGAATTTTAAAAACCCTGCCGCCATAGCATGCAAGGTATCAATAGCTAATAACGGAATATCCAGGGCATAACATAATCCCTTCGCGGTAGAAACGCCAATCCTCAGTCCGGTATATGAGCCGGGACCCTTACTTACTGCTACAGCATCCAATTCAGAATAAGCTGTACCAGTGGTTTTCATTATTTCATCAATAAACAACGTAATAAAACCTGCATGAATGTTGGGTTCAGTTTTCTCTTTAGCAGAAATTACCCGGCCATTATCAGATAAGGCTACAGAACAGGCAGAGGTTGAGGTTTCGATCTGTAAAATCACAGCCATAAATTATAAATCATATTCAGTATAACTAATACAAGAAATGCGGCAAACATAAGTTGAATTGTTTTTTCAGGTATTTTCTTTGAAAGAACCACTCCAAACGGGGAACAAATAATGCAGCCAATTATAACCGGTACAACCATGGGGAAAATAATTAAACCATGAGTATATGGGATATTTGTAATAGTATTAAGCTTAATTGACATAGAATAGATCGAAGATGCCAAAGCCATAATGGTAATTATTCCAAGAGAAATTGCTGTCGCCTTCTTTATATTCATCTTAAGCATCTTCACCAGCATAGGAACCATAATTATACCGCCCCCAACTCCGGACAACGCTGCTAATAATCCCCCTAAGCCCCCTATTTGCAAAAATTTATTAGATGAAAAATCCTCTTCAACCATCTGTTTCTTATCTGATTTTCCTGAGAAAATACTATATGCCACATAAGCTGCAATAGAAATAAATATTACTGCGAACACCTGTTTATTATACCAGGAAGTATGATTAATAAGATATGTGGCACCAATTGAGGTTATTGAGGCCATCACACCACTAATGATTACTGGCTTAAAATAAAGATGGCCGCTTAGATAATGTTTTATACTTCCTGATATACCGGCAAAAAAAATAGCGAACATGGAGTTGGCAATAATAATCTGGGCTATTTTATCATCTACAATTCCTAAAGCTACCAGGTAATTAGTAAAAATGGGTACAAATACCAGCCCGCCCCCCACGCCTAATAAGCCGGCCAGTAAACCTCCTGCACATCCGCCAGCGAATAATAGGAGGAGTGTTCCGTAATCCATAATGCGAAGTTAAAAAAAGAACATAAATTAAGGTACGGGATCAGGGCCATGTCCGCCCCAGGGATGACAGCGGCCAATTCTTTTAATAGTAAGCCATCCTCCTTTAAACGGTCCGTGTTTCTTAATAGCCTCACTTCCATATGCTGAGCAGGTTGGAGTAAATCTGCACGATGCGCCCAAAAGCGGGGATATTAAATATTGGTATAACTTAATTATAAAGAGCAGTAACTGGCCAATTATGGATTTAATACTATTAAGCATGTTGCTCTTTGTGGAGTTTTTCAAGCTTTTGAAAAGCTAACATTATTTTTTTTTCCATCAGATGATAATCATGTATTTCATTACCTACATAATTAATGCCTAATGCCATGGACGTTTTACCCAGATATGAATAAAATAAATCTGTCTTATTTAAGCGGTAAATTTCGCGTATGCGGCGTTTTAGAAGATTACGGGTTACAGCTTTTTTAAACTTCCGTTTAGATACGTTTATAACCACCTGTGCAGGTACATCTGCAGGCAACTCAGAAATGAGCCAGGTTATACGAAAAGGATATACTAGAAAAGAAGAACCACTATTAAAAAGCTTTTCTAAAAGCTTTTTGCTGCATAGCCGTTCTTCCTTTTTAAAAGTGTACATTTTGATTGCTCAGCCTGTTAAGGTGCAGATTATGATCTGCATTTCCCGTAGAAGTTACGGGTTTGCAATCAAAATTATGCTTTATGACGACGCTCGTCGGATACTGATATTCTTCTTCTGCCTTTAGCTCTTCTTGATGCTAAAACCCTTCTGCCGTTTGCCGTGCTCATCCTTTCCCTGAACCCGTGTTTATTTCTTCTTTTTCTTTGAGAAGGTTGGAATGTTCTTTTCATGACGTATAAATTGTTCTCTAAAAACGAGAGCGCAAATATACCTCAGATTTTTCTAAAATCAAACAGAGATTTAAATTATTCTTTATGCCCGCCTTTTAAAAGATCTCTTATCTCTGTAAGCAGGTCTTCCTCACGTGTCGGGGCCGGAATTACTGATGGATCTGCCTGTTCTTTTCGCCGCACTTTGTTAATTATTTTTACGAGCAAAAAAACGCAAAACGCGACTATTACAAACTGGATAATGATATTAATAAAGTTCCCGTATCTGATAGCGACTTCAGTTATTTTGTTTTGTTCGTCAGCAGCCCTCAGGAGTATTCTTTTTTGGGAAAAATCAGCACCATTCATTAAATAACCTATTACAGGCATTATAATATCGTCAACAAATGAAGTTACAATTTTACCAAATGCTACGCCAATAACAAGGCCAACGGCAAGATCAATAACGTTTCCTTTAATTGCAAATTCTTTAAATTCCTTTACTAACCCCATAATTATTATATCAACTTAAAATTAAATATAGCACATAAAAATCTTTTTTTCAAAAGCTGTGTTACGCAATATTAAAAGCAAACATATCATTAAGAAAGAAAAACTTTATTTAATGTATTTTTGCGGGTACTTTATAGCATATGTTAAAACAGAACCTTCAGCAAAAGCTACTTCAGAAACTTTCTCCGCAACAGATTCAATTCATAAAACTCCTGCAGGTGCCTACAGTATCCCTGGATACCCGTATAAAGGAAGAGTTAGAGGAAAACCCTGCTTTAGAAGATCTCAGTTTAACAAATATGAATGAGCCTGAAGAAGAATATCCTGATAAAGATCCTGACGAAACTTTTACAGGTGATGAAAACAGTAATGAATTTGAAGATTTTAATGTAGATGACTATCTGCAGGATGATAATGTAAGTGATTTCGGCTCACGCTATGATCAAAACGGAGATGATGAAGAAGAGCGTAAAGAAATCCCCATAGCGATACAAAATTCTTTTTTTGAGAACCTTCAGTTACAGCTGGACCTCCTGCCCCTGCCGGACAAAGATTTTCAGATAGGCCTGCAGATTATAGGCAGTCTGGATGATGATGGTTATTTACGCAGGCCTCTTACTTCATTAATAGACGACCTGGCATTTTCTCAGAACGTATTTGCCGAAGAAGAAGAAGTAGAGGAAATGCTGAAAGTAATACAAGGCTTTGATCCTGCGGGTGTTGGAGCACGCGATTTGCAGGAATGCCTCCTTATACAATTAAAAAAGAAGGAACCGAATAATCTGGTGACTCAAAAGGCTATAGTGATAGTTGAAGAGTATCTGGATGAGTTTACCAAGAAGCATTACGATAAGCTCGAGCGGATCTTAAATATGGATTCGGAAGAGCTCAGGGAGGTTGTTAATGAAATTCTGAAACTTAACCCTAAACCGGGGGACTCTGCTGAGCAGACAACCAAACAGTTACAGGTTATCCCGGATTTTCATATATCTAATACCGATAGCGTATTATTTTTATCGCTAAATTCCAAGAATGCTCCTGAGTTACGTGTGAGCCGTAATTATCAGGAAATGTTTGAACATTATGATAAAGCTTCAACTAAAGATAAAAAGCTTAAAGAGGCGGTTCAATTTGTAAAACAAAAGCTTGATTCGGCAAAATGGTTTATAGATGCTATAAAACAAAGGCAACAAACCCTCCTTAAAACCATGAATGCCATTATGCACTACCAGTACGACTATTTTCTTTCAGGTGATGAACGTAATTTAAGGCCAATGATCTTAAAGGATATTGCCGATAGGATTGGTATGGATATTTCAACCGTATCCCGTGTGGCCAATTCAAAATATGTACAAACAGAGTTTGGCACATTCCTGCTTAAATCTTTCTTTTCTGAGGCCATACAAATGGATAGCGGCGAAGAAGTATCTAATAAAGAGGTGAAAAAGATCCTGGAAGAATGTATTGGGAAAGAAGATAAACGCAGGCCGCTAGCTGATGAGAAACTAACCGATATTCTTAAAGAAAAAGGTTATAACATAGCCCGCCGTACAGTTGCAAAATACAGGGAAGCAATGAATATTCCGGTTGCAAGATTAAGGAAAGAACTTTAATAAGGTAAAAGGGTTGAAAGGGTAAAGGTTTAGGGATAAAGGGTTGTAGGGTAAAACCTACCAGTTCTTTTGAGGGCACGTCACTTTGTACTTGTTATTTAATAAGAGCCCCAATATCACTTCATGACTGCCTGAACTAACAGATCTGAGATCAGAACTTGTAAAATCATAAGCGTAGCTCAGGTTAAAAAGATAGCCTAAATTAAACCCGGCCATTGCCGAAAAAGAGTCATTTCTTCGGTAACTTCCGCCAAGCCAGAACTTATCCTGGAAAGCAATTTTCATATTAGCATCCATAGATAGCGGTACCGGTGAAACTTGTTTAACCATAACGGAAGGAATAGCAGCAATATCATCACTTAGAAAGAATTTATATCCGGCTGTTGCAAAATAATGTGGCACTTGTTTACCTTGTGTATAAGTTGCATCATTGGTAAAAGTTATCGGGCGGCCAAGCAGCTGCTGTGCCGATACTCCAAAAAAGTAACGGGGGCCATATAACCATACGCCCATACCCAGGTCTGGCTGCATTCTATTATAATCTCCGCTAATGGCAGGGTCTGCACTATTTTCCAGGGTTATCCTGGAAAGATCTAGACCGGTTCGTGAAACTCCAGCGGCCACTCCTACCGAAATATTTAATGTTTCCGATAATCCCAGATGATAAGCATACGTAGCATTTACATCCGTTCTTGCAATTGGCCCTGTTTTATCCGAAATGATATTAAATCCTACGCCATGGTGAGGTTCGGCCGCCTGGTATGTTTGAACATAACTCCGACTCATCGGATTATTCCCCTGGCCGCCAAAAGATGTGGCATTTCCATAAAGAAATCTCTTTCCTAGCGGTGCATGAAACGAAAGCGTAGAGGTAACCGGGGCATCTGATAAACCCACCCATTGGTTTCGATATCCTGCCTTTACATCAATATAATTTTCTATTCCGCTGATAGCCGGATTCAGCAGGTAATTATTAAAGATATATTGTGTGTATTGCGGGCGTTGCTGTGCAAAAACCTGCATTCCGACTAATAAAAATATAAAAATTGAAATTACCTTTTTTATCCTCATCGTAATATAGTAACCGACCCTGAAATAACCTTACGTCCGTTTTTGGGATTTATGATATAATAATACGTCCCAACCGGTAACTCTGATCCATTTCTTGACCCATCCCACGCGGTAGGGTAGTTTACAGATTGGAAAAGCCTTTCTCCATAACGGTTAAATATCTCAACTGTTGCACCGGGATAACTTTCCAGATACTTTATATTCCAGGTATCATTAATACCATCGCTATTGGGTGTAAATGTATTGGGCACTTCCGGGAATTTTAACACCTTAATAAATATTTCATCAGAGGCTATACATCCCTTATCTGTTGTAACGGTTAATGTATACGTTATATCTTCGGTTGGAGTAGTTACAGGGTTTAAAATATCATCCTGATCCAGATAGGTTGACGGGGTCCATTTATAAGTTAGATTTGAACCTGTCGTTACTGCATTCAATTTAATGCGGCCGCCGTCTAATACAAACAAATCAGCCCCTAAAGTTACCGTTGGAATTTCATTGACAGTTACTGTTTGCGTTTTAAAATCGCTGCATCCATTATCGGCCACAAAAGTATAGGTTAAGGTATGGGTACCAATGCCCGCTACGGCCTGGTTAAACATACCGCCGGGTGTAACACCTTTCCCGGTGTAGGTTCCTGTCCCGGTTAAAACTCCATGCATTTCTTTTGCCTGGGTTAATTGTATTACGTCAGAATCAGAACATAAATCAGGAATACTATCAAATTGCACCCTCGGCACCGCCAGTAGTGTAACCGGGATTAATTCATCATCCATACATGTAATCCCTGAATATGCCACCATCCTCACTATAACGGTTTTGGTGGCAGGAGTATAGAAAACCGGATAAGTGTATGAATATTGCTTTGGCGCATCTGTTCGCTTTGCAGTACTGTCATCTGTAATTTTTAGTAATGGGTCATTTCCATAATCATAAAACCACTCAATTTTTGTGATCTCACCAAAATTCACCGTAGTGCGATCTTCAAAGGTAACCTTTGCATCGCTGCATAATTTATCAGGAGTAAGAACAGTAAAAGCGGCTTTTGGTATGCTTCCTGCAACAGTTAATGTTTTGGATAATGTAGTAGAGCAGCCTGCCGATGATGTAACCGTTAAGGTAACTACATAATCACCTGCTTCAGAATAATTATGCTGCGGATCTTTATCTTTTGAAGTGTTTGGTTTCTGAGGAGTTGCATTTTTATCACCAAAATCCCACAGATAAGTAAACGGACCAGTAGTGCCTGCAATCATCGACTTATCTTTAAAAATAGCTATTCCATCAGTTAAACATGTTGCCGGCAAATCAAAATCAACAGCCGGCACAGCAAATACAGTAATACTTTTAGTTATTTCATTTATACACGTTCCGCCGGTGTAGGCAATCATTTTTACTGTATAGGTTTTTGAAGCCGGAGAGGTAAATGTTGGATATTTATGCGTGTAGATACGGGCTGAAGAAGCACGCGGTGCAGGTATATTATCTATAAATTTCTCTAACGGTTTATTTTCAAAGTCATAAATCCATTCAATCTTGGTTACTTCTTCATCTAAATCCACCTTTACATTATCCTCAAACTCAACCGGCTTATCGCTGCATAACAAGTTGGGGGATTTAATTGTAAATTCAGCTTTAGGTTTGCTTCCGTTAACAACAAATGGTTTAGTACTAGTTTCTTCACATCCGTTAGCCGACTTTACAGTCAGCTTTACTGTGTATCTTCCGGCTTTCGTATACCTGTGTGAGGCATCCTTTAATGTGGATGTGTTTGGTCGCGTGGTATTTGCCAGGGCATCGCCAAAATCCCATAAATAAGAAAGCTGAGCTTCGGTTTTATCTGAAATGGTAGTTGTGTTAGTAAATTGCGCTGAGCCATCGGCCAGGCAAAAATCAGGGGCTTCAAAATCAACCTTAGGCAATGGATTTACGGCAACTTCCATAGAGTCAACAGAGCTAATACACCCTTTATCTGTTTCTACAGTTAGTTTCACCATATATTTGCCCGCTGCTGCAAAAGCATACGAAGGGTTTTGCTCTGCTGATGTTGTTCCATCACCAAAATTCCAGGTCCATTTTGTTATTACTCCTTCATTAGCAACGGATTTATCTGTAAATTGAATGGGTCGTGTTACGCATCTGAGTGCAGAAAAAGCAAACTTTGCATCAGGAGTTTTATTTACATGAATAATTAAGGGTGCAATAGGTGATGACTGACAACCGGCATCATTTTCAACAATTAATGTTACCGGATAATCTCCGCTGGCAGAATAACTATGCTGAAAAGGGACGGCAGAGGTTCTGGTTTCTATAGGACTACCATCGCCAAAATTCCAAATCCATTTAGTAATGGTGGAAGAATTCGGAATACTTGTATCCGTAAAAGTAACTGGAGAACCTATACAAGTCTGTTGTTTATCTGCTGTGAATGATGATTGCGGAGCATTTAAAATATCAAGGTCCAGGTTAATTTCATCAACAGAACCGCAGCCATCTGTAGCTGATTTTTCTATAAAAAGCTTTATGGCATATCTTTTTACAGTATTAAACAAAACATTATCAATTACCTGGTATGTATAATTGGTCGTCTTAGCATCAATAACTTCTGTTTTAATCAGTTTAATTGGAAGTTGTGCCGGTGGCTGCCCGTTATCCAGATCAAGAGTGAATTTTGTAGGCTGATAGGTTAAAGGTATTTCCAGGCTGTATGCCTCATTCAGGCACCCTGTAGTTTTAATTTGTTTGCTGGAGACACCCCGTGCCTGTAAACCAGCAGAAACCAGGCTGGCTCCGGCAGCATAACCATAAGACTCTGCACTACCAAAACCATACGCAATAGCATTAAAACCGGCATTAGCCTGTAAATTATGTGTGCCAGCGACCACATCTAATTGCGCATACGAAAAATCAGGAGAAGTAGTAACGGGTTTAAAATTGATAGCCTGAGAAATTCCGTCAAGTGTAAACGTAGATACTGCACTGGTTGGTATAACGACGTTAATGTAATGCTTTAAAATTAAATTAAGCGGGGTGGAATACATGGTTATTTTGGTCAATGTTTGTTCCAGCGGATTTAGAAAAATCATTTCAGGATCACCAACATCACCACTTATCGGGGCACAGTTTATAGATTTACCCTGAGTTACTGCATATTGTATAGCTTGTATAGCTTTATCCGATTCTATGTAATTAACTGCCTGACTTGGGAAATCATAATATAAGTTATTTGTAAAATTAGAAGGAGGTATAACATTGCCATTAAGCTTCACAACAGCATTTAGGTCGCTTTTAAAGATTCTGTAAACATCGTAGTTTCGGTTTTTAGAGGGGACCGTAATAAATGTTTTTCCCCAGGTTGCAGTTGGGTATACTTGTTGAAATAAATTATCTGCAGAACCTGCTGTACCGTTAGGAAAAGTAACAGTAGGTGCATTCAAACACCCAATCGATATTTTTCCGCTGCCTGAAAAGACAGCTATTTTTTTACAGGGTTCACTTGATGAAGAGACAGATTTAATTATAGTCCCGGTTAAATCTGTACCCTTGAATGGATTGGTTGTTGATGTCCTAGTTCCAAAAACCTGATAAACTTCTCCTTTATTTAATGAAATAGGAGTTGACTGAACTCCCGCTTGTAATCCTCCAAGTGTGTTAACGGAAGGTGTTATAACTATCTGGGTATTATCTTCTACAGCTACAACAAAAAAGAATGAATTTGAATTGGCTTGATTTGATTCCTGAGTGTAATTAATTGAAAAATATTCTTTGCCGAGCGTGTTAGTCGGTAAAACCAATGTAGCCCCTGAAACTGAGGAATCATAGATATGAGCGTAAACAACAATTGGATTTGCTGACGTAATGTGAATGCCTTTATTTTTGATTATTCCTTCCGAATTACCAATATAAGCGTTTTGAGGAACTTTAACATTCGAGATAGAATTTGCTAATACCGTAAAGGGATAATCAACACCTCCTACATTCATTATTCCTGTAGTGTTTACATCGGAAGTGATATAAACAACCATGTCCATACCAATAACGGGGCTATACCCTGCTACATGATTCCCATAAGCAAGCCAAAAATCCGTCCCTTTATTGGAAGTGCCCTGAGCGTTAGTGTGGCCTATATTACCCAGGCACAAAAAAATCGCGAGGAAAGTAACGTTAAGAAGAGAGCGTAAATGTTTAATCAATAGGATAATGTGAGTTTAAAGTTAACAAAAAGATTTACAAACCACGTCCTAATTAAATGGAATATTAGCGCAGTATTGTAATCGATCCCGAAATAGGTTTTTTACCAATTTTTGTGTCAATTATATAAAAATATGTAGCAACAGGAAGATCTTCTCCCTGATATCTTCCATCCCATGGAGTGTCATATCCTACAGAACTGTATAATTTTACTCCGTACCGGTTGAATATATTTAGCGTTGCACCGGGATACTTTGCCAAGTTCTCTATGTTCCAAACATCATTAACACCGTCATTATTCGGGGTAAATGTATTAGGCATTTTAGGTTCTCTTAAAACCAGAACCGAAATATTATCCATGGCCACACAACCCTGATCAGAAGTTACCGTGAGGGAGTAAATTATATCATCTGCTGGCGAAGCTATCGGGTTTAAAATATCATCGCGATCCAAACCTGTAGAAGGTGACCATTTGAATGTAAGATTTGAACCCGTAGCCGTAGCGGGAAGCTTTACAGACACCCCTTCAAGAACAGTCAGATCGGCACCGGCATCAACAATTGGGGTTTTATTTACTGTAATAGTTTGAGTTTTAAAATCAGAGCATCCATTATCATAAACATAGGTGTAAGTTAATGTATGAGTTCCAATACCAGCTTTTGCAGGATCGAACATACCTGCAGCAGTGATTCCTGTGCCTGAAAAAGTGCCTGTACCTGGCATTGCTGAATGTAGTTGGGAGGCCTGAGAGATCGGGAAGGGATTTACCTCAAGGCAGACATCAGGGATTACATTAAATACAACCTCCGGAATTGCCTGTAGTGTAATTGTGGTCAGTTTTTCACTCACACACTTTCCTCCAGAATAAGCTAACATTTTTACCTGCACCATGCGTGTGGCAGGAAATCTCAGAACCGGAAATAAATGTTTGTAAAGCCTGGCGGGTTCACTCCTCTTCGCCGGATCGTCGTCTGTTATGCCCGCAACCGCATCATTATCGAAATAAAATTCAATTTTAGTAAGTTCCCCGAAATCTACCGTAGAGTGATCTTCAAAAATGACTTCCTGATCGCTGCATAATTTAGTGTCATTTAAAACGGTAAATTCCGCTTTGGGAATGCTGCCGTTAACTGTAAAGTCTTTTGAACTTACTGCTTTACAGCCATCCCTGGAGGTCACAGTTAATGTTACCTTGTAGATTCCTATTGCTGTATAAAAATGCGAAGGGTCTTTGCCGGCAGACGTATTTAGAGCGCCGGAACCAGGATCACCAAAATTCCATAGATAAGTAAACTGGCTCTCAGACCCATCTGCAATACTGGATTTATTGGTGAATTTTGCCGATGCATCTGTTAAACAGAAGTCCGGCATTTCAAAATCTACAATAGGCAACGGATTTATTTTCAGAGGCAGACTATAAGGTTCACTTACACATCCTCTGTCTGTTTCAACAATTAACTTAACATTGTAAGTTCCGGCGACGGCAAAGGTATGTCTGGGATCTTTTTCGGTTGAATTGTTTCCATCTCCAAAATCCCAGATCCATTTAATAATAGCGCCCTCTGCAGAAGTAGATTTGTCTGTAAAAGAAATCTCCCCGCCTTCACAGTTTAATGCAGTCTTATCAAACAGAGCTTTAGCCGAAGGAATTACCGTGACCATTTTCTCAGAGAAGGATTTACAACCCGATGGCGCAGTTACAATTAACTTTACAGTAAATTTTCCTGAAGAAGTATAGGTGTGAGTTGGATTTTGAAGGTTAGAAGTTTGGTTGTCCCCGAAATCCCACAACCACCCGGTAATACCTTTTTCAACAGTTGAGCTTTTGTCAGTGAAGGTAAGAGGCGTGTTCATACACACTGAACTGTTAACCTCAAAAAGGGAAGTCGGCGGATCAAAAACTTCGAAATTGAAAATCAGTTCTTCACTCCCGTTTCCACAACCGCCCTGCGTTAAGGGCAGATCGGCAATTATTTTAATCGTTTTAATTCCGCTGGTGCGATAAATTTTATTCGTTGGAAATAAGTAAACGTATAATGTTTCACCGTTAACCTGGATCGTTGTATATGCCGGATCAACCTGCGTTATTTCTGCATCATTTACATCCAGCTTCCAGATTAGTTTTTCAGTAATATAAGGCAATGTAAGCTTAAAATCAAACTCTTCATCCCGGCATGCATTGGGAATATCCACCCGCGTTAACTTGTCTACTGCACCAATAAATTTATTAGAAGCAAGATTTGTTCCCGCAGAATAGGCGTAAGACTCCACATCACCAAATCCATAAGCAATTGCATTAAAACCATCATCAGCAGATAAATTAAAATTATTTGTAGAATACTGATTTAACGACAGTTGCAGAAAAGAATATTCTGGTGCCCCGGTTAAAGGTGTAAAAGGTTCTTTTGGAATTAATCCATTCACCCTGAAAGTAGAAGCAGAGGCCGTCTTAATTAATATATTAACGTATTGCTGCGTAATGGCCTCTTTTGTGGAAGAGTACACCGTAATATTTTTAATATTATACTCAACCGGGTTAAGAATAACCATGTCCGGATCGCTTAACCCTCCTCCTGCACAAACTTGGGTTAAAGCATATTGTGCAACTGCAATTGGTTTATTAGCAGTAATAAAAGCGGATTGGGTTGTGGGATTGGGTGTTTGATAAAATTGACCGGAATTCAGAACTGCTACTATCGCGCCATTAATTTTTACTTCAGTTGCATTATCCTTAGCAAGGATACGAAAATAGCTTCCATTAGTACGAACGGAAATGCCTGTTGGGGTTTTGGAAGAAAAAGGAATAAAACCGTATGTAGAGCCCCAACTCTCAACCGGGTAATTTTGCTGATATAATGGATCTGAAGATATATTTCCTGAACAACCAACAGTGGTTATTGATGTGGTTGAACTTCCTGAAAATACAGCAAAACGCTTACAGCTTGATGTTAACGGGTCTACTGATACTTCGGTACCTGTTAAATCATCATCCACCAGGTATTCATATACATCACCAACATTATTCAAAAGTATACCGCCAGGAACAACATTTACATTATTTCGTTTCAGGAATACTTTGGTAGCGGGTTCTGTTGCAACAATTAAAACATAGTTTTTCCCGTCCTGGGAAGATCGCTGCGTATAATTCATACTGAAGTATTGCTGACCTAAAGCCTCTTTTGGCAATATTAAAGAAGCAGCAGAACGGGCACCGGCAAAAATGTGTCCGTACACAACCACTTTAGGTTTGCCGGGATCTACCTGTATCCTGATCGCCCGGTTTGCAACCACTCTATTAGCTTCAAAATCGTTAATATATGCAGCCGTGCGCGGAATCTGAATTTCAATTACCGTATTAGGTTGTGGCAGATTAAACGCTTGAGAAAAATTCCCTACACTAACCACGCCGGATGAAGCCTGTTTACCTGTTATAAAAACGGAATAATTAGCCGGTGGCCGAAATCCACCCTGTAAAACAGCTGCAACATGGGTTGGAAAAACAGTCCAGAATTCTGTTCCCTCATTAGAAATATTTTGAGCAACAGCATGCTTTGAAGAAAAGAAAATAAGAGAACAAGCCAGAAGAAAAAAGGCAGTGAAGCGTTTAAAATACATTCCCTAAGTAACTGGATTTATCTATAGTGAGATTAAAACGCAAAACCCCCACCAAAATTATTTTTGGATAAAATAGCTAATAAGAGATTACTTTAAGATTATGATACCTGGTGAAAACATCCGTGGCAAGTAAGTTCTTGAATAGAAACTTACCGCCCATTATTGGTTTATATTTCATAATCCAAAGCAACAAAATCGAATAATCCATAACTATTCTTGTTTCTTATATTTTTGACACTTTATATATTTTTACCTAAATCCCTAAAATATTTTCAATAAATGTTATTTTTTTAATCAATTAATCTATTTTTGAACAAATTTAACCCCTACAACATAAAATATATGTCAAATCTTCGCTTTCAAGCATTAAATGCTGTATTATCCAGAACAATTCCTGAGGTAAAACAACCTGTAAGTAAACTTTCAGAAATTTATGCAATAAATGTTTTCGATAAAAAGAAAATGAAAGACTATTTGTCAAAGGAAGCATTTGAAAGTATTAACGGTTCCATAAACATGGGCACTCCTATGGATAGGGATATTGCAGAACAAGTGGCTGCAGCCATGAAATCATGGGCTATGAGCAAGGGTGCTACCCATTACACCCATTGGTTTCAACCATTAACTGGTTCAACTGCCGAAAAACACGATTCATTTTTTGAACCCACATCTGATGGCGGGGCGATGGAAAAATTTTCAGGCGAAGCCCTTGCACAGCAAGAGCCTGATGCATCCAGCTTTCCTAACGGGGGTATCAGAAGTACATTTGAAGCACGCGGATATACTGCATGGGATCCCTCATCCCCTGCATTTTTGATGGGGAAAACATTGTGCATCCCTACCGTTTTTATATCTTATACAGGAGAAGCACTTGATTATAAAGCTCCGCTGCTAAAAGCGTTAAGTGTGCTCGACAAAGCTGCAGTTGAAGTGGCCCAATACTTTGATAAAGGTATTGAGAAGGTTACAGCATCTTTAGGTATTGAGCAGGAGTATTTTCTGGTGGATTTGGCACTTTTTAACGCACGTCCGGATCTATATTTAACTGGAAGAGCGTTATTTGGCCATTTATCCGCTAAAAACCAGCAACTGGACGATCATTATTTCGGATCTATCCCTGAACGGGTGCAAGCTTTTATGCAGGATTTTGAAAATGAAGCTATCAAACTCGGAATACCTTTAAAAACACGTCACAATGAGGTTGCACCATCTCAGTTTGAGTGCGCCCCTATTTATGAAGAAATCAATCTGGCGATAGATCACAACCAGTTATTGATGGACCTGATGGATAAAATTGCACGCAGACATCACTTTAAAGTTTTATTGCACGAAAAACCGTATGCGGGAATAAACGGCTCAGGTAAGCATAATAACTGGTCGTTAATAACCAATACGGGTAAAAATTTACTATCGCCGGGAAAAACCCCGAAAAACAACTTAATGTTCCTTACCTTCTTTGTAAATACTATCAAAGCAGTGTATGAACATGCAGACCTTTTGCGTGCGTCTATTGCATCTGTAAGCAATGACCACCGTTTGGGGGCTAACGAAGCACCTCCGGCAATCATCTCGATATTTTTAGGAAGCCAGTTAAATGATATTCTGGATGAAATTGAGACCTCACGAGTAACCTCAAAGATGAAAGCGGAAACAGCACTTTGGACCAGTATTCCAAAAGTACCGCAAATTCTTCTTGACAATACAGATCGTAACCGGACATCTCCTTTTGCTTTTACAGGTAACAAATTCGAACTCAGGGCGGTAGGATCTTCTGCAAATTCCGCAGATCCAATGACTGTACTTAACCTGATAGTTGCTGAGCAGTTAACTAAATTTAAGGGGGAGGTTGATAAGCTGATTAAAAAAGGCGACAAGAAAGATGTGGCTTTAATGACGGTTATTAAGAAGTATATTAAAGAATCAAAATCAATTCGTTTCGAAGGCAATGGTTACAGTCAGGAATGGGAAGATGAAGCAGCAGCACGTGGTTTGGCTAATATTAAAACTACGCCTAAAGCTCTTGATGCATTAATTTCTGATAAGACCGCTAAGCTTTTTGCAGATACGCAGGTTTACAGCAAACGTGAGGCTCATGCACGTCATGAAATACTTTTAGAAAGCTATTATAAAAAACTGCAGATTGAAGCCCGGGTTATGGGCGATTTGGTTACAAATATTGTAATCCCGACCGCTATTTACTATCAAACCGAACTGATTAATAACGTGAGGGGCTTAAAAGAACTAGGCCTGAAAGAAGCTTCTTACGAAGCCCAGTTATCAATTATTACCAAAATTTCCGAACACGTTAACTTTATAAAAACTAATGTGGAAGCTATGGTTGAAGCTCGTAAAAAAGCCAACGCTATTGAGGAAATACGCGAAAAATCGATAGCTTATGATGAAAATGTAAAATCATATTTTGAACCGATCCGTTATCATGTAGACAAACTTGAAGTTTTGGTTGATGATGCGAAATGGCCTCTTCCTAAATTCAGAGAGTTGCTGTTTATTAAATAAAGCCTCACCCTAAATCCCTCTCCATATTTGAGAGGGACTTTAAAGCTCCAATATTGATTGGGGCTTTTTTTGTTTATGAGCACGAGATGGATATCTTCCTTTCATATATAAATCTAAAAGTTACTTTTGTACACAAAAAAATCCTCTCTAAGAAGAGGATTAGGTGAGGCTATGTCAGATCTAAAATACAACCAACGCGGTGTTTCTGCCGGAAAAGAAGATGTTCATAATGCTATAAAAAAGATAGATAAAGGGTTGTTTCCCAAAGCCTTCTGCAAAATTATTCCTGATATATTAGGTGGGGATAAAGACTGGTGTAATATTATGCACGCCGACGGGGCGGGAACTAAATCTTCTCTTGCATATACTTACTGGAAAGAAACTGGAGATATTTCTGTATGGAAAGGAATTGCCCAGGATGCCATAGTCATGAACCTGGACGATTTGATCTGTGTAGGCGCTACTGATAATATATTGTTATCATCTACCATTGGAAGAAATAAAAACCTGATACCGGGAGAAGTGCTTGGTGAGATCATTAACGGTACGGAAGAAATACTTGCAGATCTGAGGGAGCTTGGCATCGGAATACATTCTACAGGTGGGGAAACTGCTGATGTTGGAGATCTTGTTCGTACCATTATTGTGGATTCTACAGTAACCTGCAGGATAAAGCGTGATGATGTTATCACAAATGAAAAGATCAGGGCTGGTGATGTTATAGTCGGATTTTCGTCTTACGGGCAAGCTACGTATGAGAAGGAATATAATGGTGGAATGGGCTCAAATGGCCTTACTTCTGCCCGGCATGATGTATTTAATAAATCTCTGGCAACAAAATTTCCTGAAAGTTATGACCAGAAAGTACCAAACGAACTGGTTTATTCAGGTAATAAGCAGTTAATCGATGAAATTCAGATAGATCCTTCGCTAAGCACTACAATCGGAAAGTTGGTTCTGTCACCTACCAGAACGTATGCTCCTGTTATAAAAAAAATACTGGATGCTTTCAGGCCTCAAATTCATGGCATGATCCACTGCAGTGGTGGAGCACAGACCAAAGTGCTTCACTTTATAGATAATCTTCACATTGTAAAAGATGACCTGTTCCCAATCCCACCTCTTTTTCAACTCATACATGAGGAATCACAAACATCATGGCAGGAAATGTATAAAGTATTTAATATGGGCCACAGAATGGAATTATATATATCCGCGGAAATTGCGTTAAATATTATAGCTATTTCAAAAAGCTTTAATATAGATGCGAAAATTATAGGAAGAGTTGAAGAGGGCAGTAAAAAACAGGTTACTATTCGATCGGAAGCGGGTGAGTTTATTTATAATTAAAAAGACCTATAAGGTTTTAAAAACCTTATAGGTCTTGAGTTTTAATTATTTTCTTGCCGTAGTTGTAACAGGTCTCCGGATATCCAATTCGTTGATCAGGTTTTTTGCTCCTCCAAGAACATCAATACACCATAAAACAAAACGCACATCAACAGAAATAGTACGTTTATAGTTTTTATCAAAAGCAATATCACCGCTCATCGCTTCCCAGTTTCCGTCAAAGGCCAAACCAATTAATTCACCGTTTCCGTTGATTACAGGAGAACCTGAATTACCGCCTGTTATATCGTTATTAGAAATAAATCCAACTCCAAGAGTTCCATTAGAGCCATATTCGCGAAAGTCTTTCCTTTTATAAGCATCTAAAAGATTTTGAGGAAGATCGAATTCATCATCGCCGGGTTGATATTTGGCAATCATTCCGTCTATAGTAGTTTGAATGTTATATGCAACACCATCTTTGGGCGAATAGCCCTGAACCTGACCATAAGAAATACGCATGGTAGAATTAGCATCAGGAAAAAATGCCTTATCCTTATTTTGCTCCATCAACGCTTTCAGATACAGGTTATCCAGGCGGGATTTTGTTGTTTCAAAATCTGTTAAAGTCGTTCCAAAATTGGCTTTTATATAATCTGCAGAAACCAGGTTCTTTGCAAACAAGTAGCCGGGATCTTTTTCCAAAACATCGCGGTTAGGCTTTTTCCAGAACTCACGGATAGTATTTGGTCTTATAAAAGCGCTTTTTTCCCAAAGAAAATCGGCATACTTTTTAAAGGTAGCCTCAGGGGTACGATCCCAATAAGTCTCACTTATCAAAGTTAAAAACCTGGGGTGCTGAGCTTTGGGAATATCATTATAAAATGCAGTTAAAATCTGAGCAAATATCTTTTTATCTGCAATATCATTAAAAGTTGTTTCATAATCATCTACTGCTGCGGTTATGTTTCCATTCACACGGGCAATATAAGCCTGATCATCTTTCCGTGCCTCCATAGCGGTTAAAGCACCCATAAACGCATTGGTATTTCGTACCCAGGCAGTTGCCAATAACCCATTACTACCAGCATAAATGGAATGCGCGGCATACGGCTCATACGATTTATATACCGTTTCATAATCCTTAATTAATGAAGCATATTCGGGTTTATTTGCAGCCCATCTTATAAAAGCAGCTTCTTCCTGTTGCTTTTGTTCTGCAATTTTTAAGCGCTTTAATTGTTCGGTTTGCCCGATATAATATTTCCAGTAGTTCGCAATATTTGCATACTCTGATGATAACTTTAAACGGGTATCCACGCTTTTATCCATCTCTTCTTTCCATGCTTTAAGACGGATATCGCGCAACTTTACTATAGCCGGATTTGTTCTCTCAGTAGCAGAAGTTACCCCGAAAGAGGTAAGGTACCGGTCAGTCCGACCCGGGAATCCATAAACCATAGCAAAATCACCGTTTTTAACTCCTTTTATTGAAACCGGTAAGAATTTTTTGGGAGTATACGGCTTATTAGAAGCCGCATATTGTGCGGGTTTGTTGTCTGTATTTGCATAGACACGAAAAATAGAGAAATCTCCGGTATGTCTTGGCCATTCCCAGTTATCGGTATCACCACCAAATTTACCTATTGATTGAGGAGGGGTACCAACTAAACGCACATCATTATACCTTTCGTAAACAAATAGCAGGAACTGATTGGCTTTGTAAATGTCTCTCACCTCTCCTTCATACGTTCCTGTAGTTGCACTTGCTGCGATCTGCCTGGTTAATTCTGCAATACGAACTGCTTTGTCCGCTTCCGAAACACCTTTTAGCGCGTTTGTAATCTGAGGGGTAACATCCTCCATTCGTATCAGGTAACGCACAAATAAGCCCGGTATTGGTTTTTCTTCCGAATATGATTTAGCGTACCATCCATTATCCAGAATGTTATTTTCAGGAGTGGAATTAGATGCTATAGCGTCATA
The DNA here is from genome assembly GCA_035575925.1 of Sphingobacteriaceae bacterium. Classification (GTDB taxonomy): domain Bacteria; phylum Bacteroidota; class Bacteroidia; order Sphingobacteriales; family Sphingobacteriaceae; genus DASWTL01. The sequence goes on along the minus strand of DATLXK010000003.1, from coordinate 3,854 downwards.
TCCACAATGATGGTTAGTAAAGATCAAGCCGTTTTTAGATACCATTTCGCCAGTACAAAACCCACCAAAGGACACAATTGCGTCTTTAATGCTGGCTTTGTTTACGCTATATAAATCTTCGGGAGTTAATTTAAAACCCTGCTTTTTCATTTGCTCATAATTTTTCCCTATGAGCATAGGTAACCACATTCCTTCATCAGCTTTTACCAAATTATTTGTAAAAACTAAACAGGACAACAAAAGCAGGGATAAAATTTTCGTTCTTTTCATGTTACTTTTAAATGAATAATAAAGATAACATCGAAGCTTAAAAATTGTGTATTTTATTTTTTGAATAAAAAGAGGGTGTCCCTTTTTGAGACACCCTCTTCACATTTTTAAATATTATATTAAAACTTATATCGTAACCCTATCTGCATTCTCCAGGTACTTGAAGTACTTAAATTATCTTGAATTGGATCAGTAACCAAAATCCCACTATTATTTTGCAAACGATAAACTGGCTGATTAGCTGCATTAATACTTCTGAAAACTAACGGGTTAGTAGTTATTGTTCTGTTTCGTGTACCCCAATCCTTACTTAACATATTTGGTAAGTTTAATATATCAACACTCAATTGCAAATTATGCTTGATTGTTTTTTGATTTACAAAAATATCTTGTAATAATCTAAAATCTATCTCATTATACCAAGGCAATGAAGCACCATATCTTTCCGCATAACTTCCTCTGTTCTTTTTCAAATATGGAGAGTTGTTAATAAATGTCTCAAAAGCTTCTTGTTGCTGCAAAGTTGTAAACAGAACAGGTAATCCAGATACTGTTGCTGTGTATGGTTCGAAATTAATTTCGGAACTATTTTTAGGGATATACATTAAATCTGTTGTACTACCGCCATCTAAATTTAAATCTCCGTTTATAACATAGTTAAAATTACCTTGTCTACCGCCTTGATAAAATAAAGAGAAGGTAGTACCGAAGTTCTTAAGATATTTTAAACTATAAGATGCATTGGCTACAACTCTATGAGGAGTTACATATTGAGAATTTGTTAATTCTAAATCATTTAAAGTGCCGACAACAGGATTTCCATTCCAAACAGAAGCTGCTTGTGACCCTGGATTTGCAGTTACTTCTTTAGAATTGGTATATGTATAAGCAATTGATCCGTAGAAATTCGATGAGAAATCTTTAGTAAGCAAGGCTGTTAAAGCCCCGGAATATCCCTTATTAGTATTCTCAAGAACAATAGCGGTAGTAACTGCGGAATTCAAATCTCTATTAGCTGTAGAAGTATATCTTGGCCTGGAATTTTCGGGGCTGTCGTTGATTATTCCATTAGGAGCTTTATTATTAGCATTACGCATTCTTACAGTATTGATATCTTTAGAGAACAATCCTTCTAAGCTAAAAGATAACCCATTTCCCAATTTTTTATCAAAAGCTAAATTCGATCGGAATATAGTTGGGAATTTAAAGTCAGGATCAATTAATACTATATTTCCCGGAACCGACGTACCTGCCGTAGTTGGAAATAAATTAGCATATTCCTGCGGATTAGGATTTAGTCTTATCTTCGCAAGACTTGCTGCTTCTGTCGCATTAGAGTTTCTGAGTCTGGCTCCAAATTGTATAACACCTGAGTTTTGAGGTGAATTTGTTAAGAAAACGAATGGAATACGTCCTGTAAAAATCCCGGTTCCTCCCCTTACAATTGAGGATTTGTCCTGATTGATATCCCATCTGAAACCCGCTCTGGGGGAAAGAATAAAATTTCCTTTAGGATAATCTGAATTTTTATAGTTTTTCAGATTACCATTTTGATCAAACAATTGCAATGCCGTAATTGCCTGGTTTTCTATCGGTTCTTCCAAATATATAGGGCGATCAGCTCTTAATCCGGCAGTTAATCTAAATCCATTATCGAAATCTATCTCATCTTGCAAATAAATCCCTAATTGTCCAACCTTTAGTTCAGCAGCATAAGGAGCCGGCTTATCCGGAACAAGAGAGTACGTGTAAGCAAAATACACTGGAGCCTTGTCATTTATCAGATCATCAATAGAGTTAAATGCATAATATCCTTTGGCTGCGGGCATAAACTGATTACCAACTAACTGATATTCATAAGTTCCGCCTGCAGTAAATGTATGTTTACCCCTATAATAGGTAAAATTATTAGTGATGCTGTAAACATCATTAATTACATCATTTTTAGCAGTAAAAGGATCTGTACCAAATGTGAGTAAATTATCGCCAGTTCCATTGAAAACATCAACAGTGGGAAAAAAAGATGAATTTACCTGTCTGGTTGCATTTATTTTACTATAAGTAACTAAGAATTGATTTGAAAACTGTGAATTAAAATTACTTTTCAAATCAAATGTCCCCGTCTTTACCCCGTTTTGGAAGAAATAGTTGGAATTGCTATAAGACATGGAATTGTTACTGAAACGGTTAAATGGAAGCCGGGAAATATTAGATCTTCCGGTAACATTAAATCCGCCTCCATTTGGAACACTTGATCCGTTTAATGCTTGATCATCAGTACCATTTAAATCACTGTATTTTAATGTTACTTTATGAACATGATTGATATTCCAATCTAATTTTGCTAAAATTTTAGTGTTTTTATTCTCAAAATTTGGAAAATTGTCAAACACACCGGTAGTATATCCAAATTTCTGACTCAGGTAATCAGAAACTCTTTGCAAATCCGAAGTGGTTGTTGTAGAAACATTGCCACTGCCAGAACCGTTAGTAGGTGTAAAACTGATGCCGGGAACAATATTTTTCTCTGATTCAGCATTTACAAAAAAGAATAATTTATTTTTAATAATTGGCCCACCTAAGCTAAACCCATAAATATTACTTTTTGAATCTTGAATCTGACTTTTTATACTATTATCCCCAACTTTAGTACCTATAAAATCTTGGTTTCTGAAATATGTGTAAGCAGTTCCATGAAAAGAATTTGTTCCACTCTTAGTAACAGCATTAATACCAGCGCCCGTAAATCCAGATTGCCTTACATCATAAGGAGCAATATTTACAGAAATCTCTTCATAAGCATCTAAAGAAATAGGCTGTGCTCCACCACCAGGAAGCGGATCGCTGCTTAACCCAAAATTGTTATTCAAATTAGCACCGTCAACCTGTAAATTATTATATCTGCCATCTCTTCCTGCAAAGCCATTTCCACTAGCTTGCGGAGTGGTTCTTATAAAATCAGTAATACTTCGGTTAATTGTTGGAAGAGTAGCTAATTGCATGGAATTAATATTGGTTGAAGTGCCCATCCTTGAAGAATTTAAGATAGAATTTTCATCTGGAGCTGTAACAATAACCTCATTTAAAGTTCTGGCCCCTTGTTCCATAATTACATCTAAAACATAGGGAATTCCTAATTTTAAGATTATTCCATCCAGTTTAACCGCATTCAAGCCTACATAACTAACTTCAATGGAATACGGTCCTCCAACACGCATGTTGGGAATGTTAAATCGACCCTCTGCATTGGTAGAAGCCCCATAACTGGTACCGGTAGGAACATGAGTAGCTTTAACAGTAGCTCCGATAAGCGTTTCGGTCTCATCTCTTACTTCACCGGTTAAAGTACTGGTTGTAACCTGTGCATATAAGCTAAACGAAGCCAGTAATACAGCACACGTAAAAAGTAAAAATTTCTTCATAAGTCTTTCTTGTTATTATGTTTATTGAATTAGGCACTTTTTTAATATTATAATTATGCTTAAATTGCTAAGAAAATGAGCATTTGTATGGAGAAAAGATTTAAAAGTTTATCCTTATTCGAGTTTCAGGCCCGATTTCCAAACGATGATAAATGTAAAGAA
>DATLXK010000002.1:0-13766 GCA_035575925.1 Sphingobacteriaceae bacterium | reverse complement strand
CTGATAAAAATGCTTCATATTTCTAAAACCGCTTGAATGAAAGAGGGTCATCAGGGTAATTACTTCGCTCTCAGACATACGGGGCTTCCGTTTAGGCGCATTACCTAGCATAGAAGCGCTTATAACGCATTTAAATTCTTTGCAAAACTCATCAGTAAGATAGAAAATTTCTGTAACTTTATCAGTGGTAATATTCATGTTTTATTTATCTATATATTTGAATTTCAGATACTTAAATATATGAAATAAGACTGAATATTACCTTTTTTACTCTCCTTTTTTTTTATGTTTTTTGCCTTTTTATACCTAATTATTAATCGAACTCAGGTAGCAGTAAGATGTATGTATCCAATTTTAATCTGATACCCACTAAAACGGAAAACAGTGTAACCGTATTAAGTGATACCGGCACGGTGCTTAGCAAAGCGGCCAATTTCGGTGTTACCAGTGCTTCTGCTATCAATGAGGCTTGCTGGACTGTTTTAAACAGTATCGGCGATAAGTTATATGTGGCCAGCTTTCAAACGAACCTGGTATCCACTTTTAATGTGAGTGGAGGTGCATTGACCTTTGGTTCATCAGAAGCCAGGGCTGATCTGGCTCCGAAAGGCGATTCTAAGGACGTATGGCTTTCTCCGGATAACAAATACCTGTACAATCTTGGATCGTTCCAGTCCTTTTCCATCAATACTTTTGATGTAAATGGTTCAGGTACAAAATATCGCTCGCAAACTGTTTTAAGTACAACCGCTGCTGGAAAAGGTATCGTTGGTAAATATAACTTCCTTGGTTTGATGGGTTTTGATCTGTAGTCTCAGTTAAATAAATAATCTGATTTTAGCCTGGGGTGGGGGTAGTAATTTATGATTATAGATTACTTATCCCTGGCCAGGTTTATTAGCGACTATCTGCTTGGAGCCGATAGATTTGTTATCGATTGGAGTCGACAAATACTTATTCAATAATGTGAAATCCTCATCTTGAGTATTTCATGTTGAGCCAAACTATCTCAGGTGTACATAGTCCCCATAAGGGAAATATTAGCTGATGATAAAGGTACCTCTAAAGATATGCCATTTAACTATAAGGAAGAAATGGCAATCAAGCCATAATTATCCAAAGCAATTGAATATTTAAGATGGAACGCACCAGCGTTAACTCCCAATTTATTCGTTAAGGAAATTAGAATAATTTGCTCCTAGTCCTCCGTTGGCGATTAGAAGACTGATTTTCCATAACGTAGATCTTATATTTATAATAAGGCCTTCCCGGTGTTAAGTTTCATTAATTGAAAAGTATACTGACTATCTTCAGCAAGATGTTTTGAACTGTTCACCGTAAACGATGTTATACTTTAGAATGGAAGAGAATAAAAGACAGGCCGTTGCAAGAAATCGTTTATTGATAAAAATCGAAAAGATATTAGAAGGCCCCATGATCTTTTTGGGCTTTGTGTGGCTGGTGCTCTTAATTATAGAGTTTATCAACGGCTTTAACAGCATTCTTGAAACCATCAGCACAGTAATCTGGATAATTTTTATCTGCGATTTTGTTATTAAATTCATACTGGCCCCTAAGAAACTCCTGTTTCTTCAAAAAAATATTTTAACAGCAATTTCTCTGGTAATTCCTGCACTTAGGCTATTTAGGATATTCCGTTTTATCCGTTTACTCCGCATTTTCAGAGGAACAAGGCTTATTAAGGTTATCGCCAGCCTAAACCGGGGGATGAAAAGTCTCCACGCAACTATGGGTCGCCGGGGATTTGGATATGTTATGGCACTTACTGTAGTAGTGATACTAGCAGGTGCTGCCGGTATGTATGCCTTTGAAGAAGAGGGATTCAGTTCATATGGCGCATCATTATGGTGGACAACTATGTTAGTGATAACCGTAGGAACGGATTTCTGGCCGCATTCTGTAGAAGGGAGGATTTTATGTACCCTGTTATCCTTGTACGGCTTCGCGGTGTTCGGTTATATAACTGCTACCCTCGCTTCTTTTTTTGTGGGCAGAGATGCACAGTCTGATAAAGCTCCCATTGCTGGTTCGAAGGACATTGAAGCGCTTAAACTTGAAATTGGTGAGCTAAAACAGATGATTAACAGGTTGGCTGAAAATCAAAAAAACAACTAATGTTAACCATCATTGGTTGTACTTTTAAAGTTTAACGCTGAAAACCAACAAAAGGAAAAGACAAAGTTGAAATTCAAAGTGGAATCCCCGAAGCCTGACTTTAGATTTCCTTAATTTTAGATTTACTTGCAGATATAAACCACATAATTCCAGCTTAATCTCTCTTTACCTATTATAAAGTATGTCTGAATACTTGGCTTGATCTCAGAATTTATAAAAAATCCGCTACAACACTCTGTATACTCCAGCCGGATATTTCTATACGAATTAGCATATGTGGTAATTGGGGTTGTTAAAATATCCTTAAAATAGTGATTAAAGAAAATGCAGGAAAACATTTCTCACTAACTTCGTTATGATATATATATAGGCTAACGCCAATACTTCATTAATATAGTAAGCCCTTGATGTCTTTAAAGCTATCCGATATACTACTACTTATCATTCTTTCCGGACTCATCTCGAGCTGTGGTAATAATAGTGACAAAAAAGATCTCCAATTAACGGAGCAAAAACTTAAACAAAAGGAACAACAACTACTTAGCTATGAGCAACAGTTAAATCTGCGGGAACGCGAATTATTGAAACGCGAACAGCTAATTGACAGTTTGCGAAGGCAGGCAGATACCACCGGGACTTACAACGCAAAGCTTATAGGTAATTGGACAGTAACCATGCAATGTACGGAAACAACCTGTGAAGGCTATGCTGTTGGGGATACAAAAACGGAGCAATGGAACATCTCTTACCAAAATTCGCGGGTAATTGTAAAGGCTTCCGCAAATAAAAAGCTGGTGCGGTCTTATACCGGTCTGTTTAGAGAAAATACGTTAGAACTTACTGCTCAACCGCCTCCCGATGCAGAAACCAAGATGGATGTAGTATTAAATCCGCATCCCACAACCGAAAATCTTATGGAAGGATCGAGGGTGATTAACAGAGGGGGCAATTGCAGGGTTGTATTTACCCTTAAAGCTGAAAAGCAATAATCGCGGTATGGGTATGGTGTTATTATCTGCTTTAGACTTCTCGCTGCCTTTAAAGAACCCGGTGATCATCTTTTCGCTGGTTCTGTTTATTATCCTCTTCGCACCAATTCTATTTAACAAAGTTAAAATACCCCATATCATCGGCTTAATTATAGCGGGTGTTGTAATTGGTCCTTATGGCTTAAATCTCTTGCTTCGCGATAGCAGTATTGTATTGTTTGGTACGGTAGGCCTGTTGTATATCATGTTTACCGCAGGTTTAGAGATAGACATGGAGGAGTTTAAGAAGAATCGCCTCAAGAGCCTGGTGTTCGGGCTGTTTACATTCAGTATTCCTTTATTGTTAGGCAGTCTGGCGGCTTATCATCTTTTGAATTTTAGCATTTTTCCGGCTTTGCTGTTTGGAAGTATGTTGTCAACACACACGTTGCTGGCTTACCCTATTGTGAGCAAATACGGTATTGCCAGGATACGGGCAGTAACTCTGACCATTGGTGGAACCATAGTAACCGATATCCTTTCTCTTTTGGTGCTGGCAGCAGTAACAGGAATGACACGAGGAGACATCGGACCTGCGTTCTGGATTCGCCTTGCTATTGGTTTCGTAATATTCGCCGGTATAATCTTTTATGTCTTTCCAATTATTGCACGTTGGTTCTTCAAGCGATTCGATGACCATATTTCGCAGTATATCTTTGTGCTTGCTATGGTGTTTCTGGGTTCTTTTCTTGCGGAAGTTGCCGGATTAGAAGCCATTATCGGTGCATTTTTGGCAGGGTTGGCGCTAAATCGCTTTATACCTCATGTTTCACCACTTATGAATCGGATTGAGTTTGTCGGAAATGCATTCTTTATACCATTCTTTCTAATCGGTGTGGGTATGCTTGTAGATATAAGCGTGTTATTTAAGGGATTCGGTGCCATTACGGTTGCAGCGGTAATGATCACTGTAGCAGTATTATCCAAATACATCGCAGCCGTTGCCACCCAAAAAACGTTTAAACTTTCTAAGGATGAGCGGCGTTTAATTTTCGGGCTGAGTAATGCAAGGGTAGGGGCAACACTTGCTATCGTACTTATCGGATATAACATCATATTAGCAGAAACCAACAGCGGTGAACCCATAAGGCTGTTAAGTGAAGATGTGCTTAATGGTACCATTTTAATGATCCTGGTTACCTGTACTATAAGTTCATTTGTAACAGAGAAAGCATCGCAGGTAATTGCTTTACAGGAGGATGCGCAGCATGGTTCAAACAGTGAGACTGATGAAAAAATATTGATATCTCTTGCTTATCCAGAAACGGTTTCTGAATTGGTAGATATAGGACTAATTCTTAAGCCTCATAAAAGTGCGGTTCCGGTGTATGCGCTGCATGTAACTCTTGATGGAAAGCCGGAGGAGAACGCCCGGTCAAACGGAAAAAAAATACTGGAAAAAGCTGTAAAACATGCCAGTGCTACAGGAGATGCTCTCATTCCGATTAGTCGTTTCGATATCAATATCAGCCATGGTATTATTTACACCATCAAAGAACACAATATAACCGATGTTCTGATCGGCCTCCATCAAAATGCAGATCAACAGGTTTTTTTCGGCCCTACTGCTGAGCAGATATTTAAAAGCGTACTTGATACCATTTACATTTATAAGCCTTTCCAGCCATTCAATACGTTAAAAAGAATGGTGGTTCTCGTGCCATCAAAGGCAGAGCTCGAACCAGGCTTTATACACTGGTTTGAAAAACTGACGACGGTTGCAAAAGCGGCCGGTATGCCGCTTTATTTTTATGCAGCCGTTGATACAATAACAGAACTTAAGAATGCAGGCTCACGAATTTTAAACGGCCCTAAAATGATGTTTCACTTTTTCGACGACTGGGAGGACTTCTTAATTTTTAGCCGTGAATTGAAACCTAACGATCTGTTTGTAATTATTAGTTCGCGTAAAGATCATGTTTCCTATAATAATCATCTTGAAAAGCTGCCCCATTACCTGAGCAGCTATTTTAAAGATAACAGTTTTTTGATTGTGTATCCAAAACAGCTGGACCGGAACCCTAACTTGGAAGATATTCTTAAAAGTGATTCTTCGCTTTTAGGAAATGTTTCAGCCGAAAAAGGTGCAATAACTCGTTTAGGGAATTCATTAATAAGGCTTTTCGCTAAACCCGGAAAAAGAGGGTAATCACAAGTTCTGAATTACATTGTCTAATATTGCCATTAGTAGTTTTGTTATTTATGAACCTGAGTTCCATTAATAGTTGTTGGATACTAAAAACTGCCAGACATTTTTTTGCAGTGGCAGGTGGGCACAATGTCATTAAGTTAAAGACATTCAAAGGTGCTGGTGGGGACACCAGTTTCGGGTTATCCGTGGTTGGTGGAGACACCAACCACTTAAATGCGGTGTCCCCGCCAAGATCGGGCAGGCTTTTTTGGCCTTTTGGGGCCAAAAAGATACAGCGGACAGTCCCAAAGAGATGACTTTGTCACGTGTTAAAACGCCCAAATTATTTATCATAGATATTATTTAAACGTTTTATTAATCAAACTAAGGTTATGAAATTATCAACTAAAATATTTTTAGGTTCAGCCTTAGTGATAGCACTTTCGGCCCTAGGTTCCTATACTAACTATTTGCTTTCTAAAAAGGTAAATATTAACACAGAATTCCTTGCTAACTCAGAGGGTATCATAAGAAACTCAAGCAGGCTCCATAATCAAATTCTGGAAATGCAAACGGCTTTCAGAGGCTTTCTGTTAACCGAGGATGAAAGTTTCCTGGATTCGTATAAAGAAGGAATAATAATGGTTCCACAATTAATTTTGGAAGAAAGAAAGTTAATCAATAACTCGCAAATCGAGCTTTTAGATACAATCGTAGCCTTGCATCATCAATGGATGAGTTATTCTAACTCTCTTGTAGAAGCAAAAAAGAAAAGTGTCGAATCTATTGTGAAGCTTAGATCATATCAAGATCTGTTCAATCAAACATTGAGGCAAAAGGTTGGCAAAAAGCTTAATGATAAGATTTCAACTAAATTTAAAGAGTTCAACACCTACGAATATAAAGTGAGGCAGAGCCGGAGAGAAATGTTACAAGCATCTATAGAACGAACCCACATTATTTCTTTAACATCTATTTCACTCACGATTCTGATCTGTATTATAAGTACAGTACTTATTGTGCGGTCCATAGCTAAGAGAATCAGCTTTATGGTAGAAATGGCAGGAAACATTGCTCAAGGCCGGTTTTATCAGGTAGAGGACGAGAAAAGCGATGAATTATCCAGTTTGTCGGCGTCATTAAATATTATGTCTGTTAATCTTCAGAGAAATATACGTGAATTGGAAAGCAGAAATATGGAACTTAACCAATTTGCTTCTGTAGTGTCTCATGATTTGAAAGCTCCCTTAAGAGGAATTCATAATGTTATTAGTTGGATTGAGGAAGATCTTGGCAGCACCCTGTCAGAACAGTTGCGAAAGTATTTGAATATTATTCCCGAAAGGATTGCCCGAATGGAAAATCTGATTAATGGATTGCTTGATTATACAAGAATCAGCAGGGATAAGCCATTGAAGGAGATAGTTAATGTTCAAGAATTAGTAGAAACTATAGTTGATTCCATAGTTCCGAGGAATTATGATGTATCTGTTGAAAACCTGCCAACCTTTTCAACTGAAAAAATAAGGCTGGAACAGGTTTTTAGTAATTTAATTAGTAATTCTGTAAAATACAGTAAAAGTAACACAGGAAAAATCAAAGTCACTTGTCGGGAATCTGCCGACAAATATGAATTTGAGGTACGCGATGATGGAATAGGCATAGACCCCCAATTTCACGAAAAGATATTTGTTATCTTTCAAACATTGAGGGACAAGCATTCGGTTGAAAGTACCGGAATCGGTTTATCAATTGTGAAAAAGATTCTCGAAGAATATAACGGCAATATTAGAGTTAAATCTAGCCTCGGCGAGGGCTCTTCATTTGTTTTTACTTGGCCTAAAAATTAATATGATCATGAAAAAGAATATTATTTTACTCATAGAAGATGACCAGTTGGATGTTATCAGCGTAGAACGATCACTTAGCAAATTGGAAATGGAATATGAGCTGTTTACGGCATTTAATGGCATAGAGGGACTAACACTTCTAAGAGAAAAATTGCAGACAAATGAACCGTTGCCCGAGGTTATACTTTTGGACTTGAATATGCCGAAGATGAACGGTATTGAATTTTTGAAGGAACTTAGGAACAATGAGCAACTGAAACATCTTAATGTCTTTGTTATGACTACTTCAGGGGAAGAGGCAGACAGAAAGGCGGCTGACCAGTTAGGAGTTTCCGGTTACGTTATAAAGCCGTTAAACTTTAATAATAATGGAAAACGCAGGGATTCAATGGATGCGTTTGTTCAGTTTCATTTGCGAAAATTATTTACATAACAATCGCAGAATGTCCAAAGATTATTACAACCTTTTAGACATGGAGTTAATCTTAAAAGCTACACCTTTATCGTCTTCGATTACACTTCTTATTAACTTCTCTGCCTTGGATCTCTATGATAATAGAAATGAATATTAAGCTGCTCCCCTCAATCAGTCAGAAGGTAGAAAAAGTTAAGGGATTCATTTCTTATGATGAAAAGAACCTTAGCGAAATTGCATTTTTATTGGGTTATAGTAGTGTTCAGCATTTATCCACCCAGCTTAAAAAGGTAACCAGGCAAACTCCTTCTCAATTTAAAACTTAAGAAATTCCAATACCTTCCGAAAGTATTTGGATTCAATTTAGATTCAATTAATGTAAACCTTCCGCCAGCCCGACTGTAGTTAATTCAGATGCCCGGCCAGGAGTGAAAAGAATCGCAATAGTAGTGATGACAAGTTTTTACCTGTTATTTACAACGGGTATGTTTGTTTGCATCCTTCATTGCAGTACTCAATACCTGGCGAGCAAAATATAACATCGAAACAGCCATGCACAGGTACATTCAAATCTGTCGCTTTCTAATTTATTATGCTTTGTGATTTTCATTCAAATTCTCATTTATCAAAATACAAACACAATATGAAACACGTAATCTTTCCTATGTCTGCAGTTGCTCTTATAATAGGGTTAACTGCTTGTAATTCGAATACAAAAAATATTGATCAACAATCTGGTATGAACCATGATAGTATGTCGATGCCCATGGATTCCACCGCTCATAACCAAACTGCTATTAGCAGCTCTATGGATAAAATGATGACCGAAATGCATCAAATGCAAATGAGCGGAAACGTGGATAATGATTTTGCAATGATGATGAAGGGCCACCACCAGGGAGCCGTTGACATGGCTCAGGCAGAACTACAATCTGGTCAGGATGATATGTTAAAACAAATGGCTCAAAAAATTATCGACAGCCAAAAAGCAGAGATGCAAATGTTAGACGCTTTCCTTGCGGATCATTCAAATCCGTCAAAAAACTACGCCACTGAAAAAAAAGACCAGGGCTTTGCTAAAGTGATGGATAAAAGCATGATGATGATGGATATGCCTAAAATGGATGCCAATACTTCTACTGACCAGCAGTTTGTAAGTATGATGATACCCCATCATCAAAGCGCTGTTTATATGGCTGAGGGTTTTATACAGTATGGAAAAGATGCAAAGCTTTTAATCATGGCTAAAAAGATGGTAACAGATCAGAATAAAGAGATAGAAGAGTTTAAAAAATGGCAGAATAGCAGCAACTAAATTTTCTAAGAATAATTAATCATATCTAATAATTAAAACAGAATATTATGTCACATCAAAGATTTCAAGATTGCATTGATGCTTGTGTAGCTTGTGCAGTAGCCTGTAGCCATTGTGCTACCGAATGTTTAAAAGAAGAAAATGTTCAGCATTTGAAAAGCTGTATTCAGCTTGATTTAGAATGTGCAGCTATCTGCCGTTCGGCAGCAGAGCTGATGAGCTTAGGAAGCGAGTACAGTAACCACTTATGCCGTATTTGCGCTGATGTTTGTAATGCCTGCGCCGATGAATGCGAGAAACATGCTGCAATGGGTATGGAACATTGCAAAGAATGTGCTAAAGCTTGCCGTGAATGTGCTGAGGCTTGTGAGCAAATGGCGACCGCAGTTTAGATCAATCTGAAAAATTCTTACCTGTCAATTTATGACGGGTAAGAATTTTGTATGTTTTTACAAAAAATTTTGTAAATTTTGGGACAGGCGTTCGGCTATCTTTACCTGCAGCACACAACTAGAGAATAATAGTTTTTTTTATTAAATGAAAATTCGTCCAATTTAAAGCTACCTTTTTAACTATCGTATTTCTTCTGAATACCATACTAGACTTTGCCTGTGCTATAGGAACGGATATGGGATTTGGTTAACCATTATTTACTAACTGATTGACAATATTAAAATTAAAACACATGAAAAAGATAAGCTCAATGGTATTTGTACTACTCCTGTCTGTTATGGTCCACGCTCAAGCAAATGATACAGAAGAAGTAAAAGCAGTGCTCGACAAGTACAAGAGTGCCATTCAAAAATTAGATGCGACTGGTACAGAGCAACTTTTTACCACGGATTCCAGAATTTATGAATCAGGCAGTATTGAAGGCACGTATACACATTATTTAGAACACCATCTTGCTCCTGAATTCAAAGTGTTTAAGTCTTTTACTTTTAGTGATTACAAAGTAGATGTACAGATCGACGGGAATTATGCCTTTACCACCGAAACCTATAACTATGCTATTGTTGTTGCCAAAGATAATCTTGAAATAAAGCGTAAGGGTGTGGCTACTTCTGTATTAAAGAAAATTAAGGGGCAATGGAAAATTATGGTCAGTCATAGTTCATCACGCAAGTGATCTTAATCAGCCTTTAACAGGATAAAGTTAGTTTTCGGAGTTTACTTTAGTTGTCTTAATAGCAATATAAGTCCCTGATGTAAAAGTGTCCGGAACAATGAAAGGCGATCTGTCTGCCCATATTTGCCTGAACACGCCTCTGACTAGTGTTCGTGTGTCACGAAACAAAAGAGAGATATAATGGTTCCTGAACACGAACCAAGGCGTGAGCAGTGTTCAACATTTATCCACCCAGTTTAAAAAGGTAACCGGGCAAACTCCTTCTCAATTTAAAAAATATTAATACCTACCGAAAGTATTTGGATTCAATTAATGTAAACCTTCCGCCAGCCTGATTGTAGTTAATTCAGAGCCCGGACAGGAATGAAAAAAATCGCAATAGCTTGTCAGGTTGAATAGAATTATACGACTACCAATTGATATTCTAATTGTAAACAATTTAAAAATTCGAAAATGAAAAGCAAAAAAATCATGCTGTCAATTATGATAGCGGCAACGGGTCTTGTATATTCCCCGGCCAAAGCACAGAATAATATGATGCCGAATATAAAAAGCTGGCCGGAAGCATCACAAATGGCAGCCAAAGAAATGATGGATAAATATGGTAAGCCAAATGAAACTACACCTAGTATGCTGGTTTGGTACAATAACGGTCCATGGAAAAAAACCACTATCTATAACGTGGAAACCAAGCATATTTTCCCTGTAGATCACACCGATGTAATGGAACAGGTAATTGACCATAAAGTTCCGGCAAATAAATTTAGCGCTTTAGCAGAGTATGATGGTAGTGTGAGTGTACATAGAACGGATGGTGAAATATCAGCTAAATGCGACTTTGAAGGAGCAAATTTCCTGGCTTTAAATCTTGCCCATGATATTATCACAGGTAAAAAAACAGTGCAAGGTGCCCGGGATTTTTATACAAGAACCATTAAAGAATTTGTATTAGATAAAAAGACATCTCCCTACATGAAATCTTTCCAGTTTACTGCATCTAAAGGAGAAACAGGTTTTACCGACAAAAACTCAGTTAGTAAAGAGGTTTTGGAAAAAATCATGAAAGCCAAGATGAAAATGAAGATGGAAATGAAAGAAAAAATGTAAATCAGTATCTTAATTATAGTTATGCCACGGTTTTTGTGGCATAATTACAATTGTAATATCTATAAAATATGAGCTAGAATAATTACAATTCAAAAGACCTATCAAAATTTGGCAATGTAATCGACTTTCAGAAAGAACTGGGTGAAAAATTCTTTACCTTATGGTGAGGTGTTCATGTTCGGCTACTAATTAAATTACGAACATACAGAAAGATGGCGCAAATATTCAACGTTATCCCAACAACGCCTTTCACCAGCAGGCCTTGCCTGACGTAACTGATAACGATTAAGTATGATTGTCAGTAAACTTTTAAAAACGACTTAGATCGACGTTTAAAAACATTTACTGAAACCCGTGGTCCACGTAGTCATGCATCCTGAACAGGCAAAGAAGCTAAAAAGATAATCAACTATTTACGTATTACGGCATAATTAAAAATATAAAAGCCATGAAATCATTATCAAACCATTTAACAACTATGCGAAACTGGATTTTCGCCATTTTACTGCTAAGCCTGGCAGCCTGCGATAAAAACGACAACGAAGTACCCGCAGACAAGTTGAACACAGCGGACCAGCCCACTGATGTAATAGTCGCTCCAAACATTCTCGTTCGGGTGAGCGACCTGCCTGCGGCTGATACCAACGCCTCGGCCGTCAACTGGCCGCAGGTGCTCATGGAGCAGCCGGCCGGGGCTCGCTTTCAGGTGCCCCAGGGATTTGCCATCAACCTATTCGCGAAAGTCCCCAATGCCCGTTTGCTGGCTGTGGCCCCGAATGGCGACCTATTCGTGGCCCAAAGCGGCATGAATCAGATTAGCGTCCTGCGCGACACAAACAACGACGGCGCCGTCGACGAAACGTTTGTTTGGGATGTGGGTGGGATGCTCTTCGTGCCCTACGGTATGGCTTTCAAAGACAATTTCTTCTACGTCACGTCGACCAATGCCATTTTGCGCTACCCGTATACGTCGGGCCAGACTAAAGCCAGCGGCGCCCCTACTGTGGTGGCCCCGCTGTTAGGGGGCGGGCAGCATGCGGCCCGCGCGCTGGTCATCGGCACCAACAAGCTCTACGTCGGGATCGGCTCGGCCACCAACATTGGCCCGGAAGACAACCCCCGCCGGGCCACGATTGAAGAATATAACCTAGACGGCACGGGTCGGGTCACCTACGCGGCCGGCATTCGTAACCCGCAGGGCCTGGCCATTAGCCCGGTGACGAATGAGCTGTGGTCTACCTGTATCGAGCGCGACGGCCTGGGCGACGAGCTGGTACCAGACTACCTCACGGCCGTACGCCCGGGCGGCTTCTACGGCTACCCTTTCGCCTATCTGGCCCCCAACCTACTAGACCCGCGCGTGAAACAGACCAGCCCGCTCACGGCTACTACCCTCACCCCGTCGGTGCTGTTTAAGGCCCACGAAACGGCCATCGGAGTCCTGTTTTATCGCGGCACGACCTTCCCCGCCGAATACCGCAACGACGCCTTCGTGGCCATCCGGGGCTCCTGGAACCGCAAAATCGGGGTTGGCTACAAGGTGGTGCGGGTGCGCATGAACGCGCAGGGCACCCCGGTGGGCGGCTACGAAAACTTCGTGACGGGCTGGCACGTCAACCCCGGTCAAAACGGGGTACCCCAGGTTTTTGGGCGCCCCCTCTCGCTCGTGCAAGGCGCCGACGGCTCCATGCTTATTGCCGACGATGCGGGTGGTACTATTTGGCGGCTACGGTACAAAAAGTAGAAGGTGGACCGGTCTTAATGATCTGAATGTAAACTATCCGGAAAAACAAAAGCAATCTAATTTGTGTAAACAAACTTAACTTAAATGGGCTACTTGGATAATCAGATGGCTTGGCGGAAACTCCTTTAGCACCTCAGGGTTAGCCCGGAATTAAACGAAAAAGTCCTTGTTTTGCTAGAGAACAAGATATGCGTTGATAAAAAGAAAACAGGCAGAAGATCCCTGCCCGCCTGACCGGACAGGCAGGATCTGTGGCATATATTGGTTTTGGGCGTTTGCGCATGCCTGCAAACCAATAGTGCCGAGAGTTTCTCTACCATATCCAGACATTTCTAAGGCTAACGGAAGAAAAAAGCTTCGCTACAAATAGTAACGGCGGGGCCAATGTTGCTGCAGGCGGCGACGCCCATGGCGACCTTGATGCCCAGGGGGCGGTACAGATCATTGGTAATTATTTGTTGAATGTTAACGCCGGTGGCAACCAGGTCTCCGTTTTTTCGCTTGATAGGCCAACGGGTGATATTACCTTGAAAAATAACATCAGTTCGGGCGGTACCCGGCCGGTGAGTATTGCTTACCAGAAAAAATCAGGCAGTGCCAATGAATATTGGGTTGTAGTAGGTAATCATTGGAACAACCCGAACGTACAAAAAGATGGCGCAAATTCAACGTTTTCCTAACAACGCCTTTCACCAGCAGGACCTTACCCTGCCTGCAATAAAACTTAGCCTTGATGACAGGAACTGCTATATATCGCCTCCATGTTCCTTAATAACCTGAGTTCGATTATAAAAACAAGCTAACCTGCGAAGTTTGCTCTACCTGAAACTTGATAGCAGGCTTTTTGGGAAAGAAACTGTAGGCGATTAACCCGGAAAGCATGTTGGTGATGAAGTTTCCAAAAGAACGAT
>DATLXK010000001.1:0-25060 GCA_035575925.1 Sphingobacteriaceae bacterium | reverse complement strand
ACATCGTTCTTTTGGAAACTTCATCACCAACATGCTTTCCGGGTTAATCGCCTACAGTTTCTTTCCCAAAAAGCCTGCTATCAAGTTTCAGGTAGAGCAAACTTCGCAGGTTAGCTTGTTTTTATAATCGAACTCAGGTTACTAAGAATCTAGAGCCTTTTCCTCCAGTTCCTGATACCACTCTTCGCCATACTTTCGTATTAATGGCTCTTTGAGGAATTGATGTACAGAAACTTTTAATTCATTACCGAAAGAGCAAGCTGGTTTACAAATATGCCACCGATCATAATTCAAAATATCAAATTCCGGGTATTTAGTTATGCGGATTGGATACAAATGACAGGAAATGGGTTTTTTCCAGGATATTTTTCCATCTTCATATGCTTTTTCAATGGCGCATTTAGTAATGCCATTTTGCCAGATTACATAGGCGCATTCCTTATTAATATCTACACAGGGAGTAGTATAGTCACCTTCAAAATCTTTCACCCAGGTACCATTTTCTTCGATAGCACGGATTCCTTCTTCGGTCAGATAAGGTTTGACATCAGCATAAATCTCATCGAGTACAGCAAGTTCACTTCTTTCGAGCGGTGCACCGGAATCCCCTTCCACACAGCACGCTCCTTTACATTTATCGAGATTGCATACAAAATTCTCGCTTATAATATCCTCATGCACTAATGTGTGCTTTACTTCAATCATTTACAATTTTCGCTTAATAGTCTTTACAAATTAATTAACGCATCGAATGCGGTGAATGTTAGAGCAGTCAGCATTCATTAATTTTTTGCATATATAGCCGGCTCTTTTAATCCTTTAGCAGATATTAATTCCATGGTGGCTGATCCGACCCTCAACTCGGCCAGAGCCTTTACCGGCACACGGTTGTTATCATCGGTAATCCACAAATAAAGTTTGCTGTCTTTACGAAATATCCTTCCAGGTTTTATAGCAGGACTAAATTTCAGGCAATTAACAAATCCTGAAGATGTTTTTATTCGCTCTTTTCCAATGTATTGAATCCCTAACTCTGACACCCCGTCATTAAGAAAATAGCTCAAGGTGAAAATCTTACCGGGTTTTATTCCTGAAAGATCCAGATTTCTGGCAAAATAATAAGCAGACACTATATCAAAGGTTTGCATATTCCCTTTATAAGTACCTTCGTTTGATACTACTTTCCGTTCATCCTGGTAAAATCTGGCTTTATCATTACGGATATAGTTACCTTCCCGCACATTCTCGGTATATAAATATGGGGTAAGGTTTTTCCTGTCGATGTAAGAATCATAGCGATTACGGATCTTTTTGAAAAGGTCAAAAGGCCCGGAGGTTTTTCCCTGTGCGACCAATCTGTAGACGGGGCGGTTGGTAAATTTTACATCACTATTCTCAACTTTAAGTGATGCGTCTCCCGCCGTTATTAATCCATATCTAACCCGATAGCGAAGTACCTCGCCTGTTTTAAAAACAGGTTGCTGCAAGTTCGGAAGTTCTTGTGAGAATACAGATGATGTTAACAATATTAATAATGCACAACCGATCAATCGCTTCATTTCCCGTTCATTAAAACCTTATAGAACTTAATCTTTGCGTTTAAAAACCGGTACTGTTGAGCATGGTTCACCATACATAATACTTTTAGCAATACCCGTTAACCTGGCTGTAAGTTCTACGAATGCAGTTATTGGAATTTTAATATCCCCGCACCCCTTGATCACAATACGCTGATTACGAAAAGGTTCAAGATCATAATCTGCTATGGCTTTTTGAAAAAGCAGTATTTCCAGATGCTCTATATCTCCAAAAACAACATTTAAAGCGTAAGGTGCCATTCTGCTCGCCAATAACATAAAAGCCCATGTAGGCACAATCGCGTCAGCAGAACAGGTTATAGCTACGTGTTTACCCGCATATTGCTGCCAGTCATGCTGTTTAACAAACTCCCTGAAATCCTTTTCCCGAAGCATTAATCCATGAAAAAGGTTATCCTTTATATCATATAAAACACGCTCCCCATGCGGATAGATATCTACCAGATCCAAACTGACTAATCCACTCTGAGCAACCTTATTAACTATATTTTCCTGAATGTTCATCTTTAAGCGAAGGTATTAAAGGCAAAAGAAAGGCCTGTTTTAAATAAAACGAAAAAATCCGGAAAAGATGACTTTCCCGGATGCAAATTTACTTAAATATGTTCTAAAAGAATTTTACGCGATTATCTTTAACTTCCGCTTTATCGCGTAGCACCCGAAAAGCTTCTCCTGCTGCACGCTGGGAAAGACCTTGCATAATTTGCTCCTTTTGTTTAAATGCATTGGTTAACGGAGCAGGATTGCTAAAGCCATCGACTACAAATACATATACACCCTGCTCTCCTTCAACAGGTTTTGACAGCTTGCCCGGTTGTGAGCCAAATACTGCTCCTACCACTTTATTCTCCTGAGATGATCCTGGCAGAATTGGATTGGCAAAAACAATATTTTGGGCCGTCACTGGAGAGCTACCGAGTTTTTGAGCCAGTTGACTAATGTTTGAGGCATTTGCTTTCTGAATCTTTTGAATCAGCATTTCGGCCTTTACTCTGTTTCGAACCATGGGCTCTATCTGCTTTTTGATCTTTTCCATGGGAAGTACGCCTTTCTCGCGAATATCAGTCAGCCTGGCAATAATAAATTTATCTCCTGCTTCAAACACTTTATCAGATATATCTCCCTCATCGGCCTGGTATGCCCATCTTATAACTTCCCGTGGGCTCTCTAAACCACTAACCGTTCCTTGCGAAGCAGTAATATTCTCTGCCAGTAACTTATTTAGTTTTAATTTAGATACCTCGGCACTAAACTCTTTGTCATTATCTACAGTGCTTAAAAACGAAGTGGCTTTAGCATAGGCATCCTGTTGAGTTCTGCTGCTGCTCCCTAATGTTTTATCAACCACAGCAACTTTAACGACTTTCGAAGAGCCCATCTGAGCTACAATCTTAATTACATGGACTCCAAACTGGGTTGTTACCACTTTTAGTTCGCCTGTTCTTCCATTAAAAACAGCGTCTTCAAAAGCAGGGATCATTGCTCCCCGTGCAAATGTTCCCAGATCTCCACCTTTATCTTTACTTGCATCTGTTCCGTATTTAGTTGCAAGCTCTGCAAAACTGGCACCATTTCTTATAAGTCCGGCGATGGAATCAGCCTTGATTTTGGCTTTGTCTGTACCACCTTCAGTTGTTGGGTTAATTAAGATATGGCTTGCTTTTACGGAGTCGGGACTCATTTTCACATCCAGCACCTTGGCCATTTTGTATCCGCCGCTTGTAAATAACGGACCTATGAATGAACCGGAAGGGGCGTTAAACACCATAGAGTCGAGCGAAGGATCTAACTGGCCTTTCTTTACATAAGCAACAGGTGTTTTGGTATCGGCATTGATGCTTACAAAAAGAGAGTCTGTTTTTGTAATTCTAAATTCATTCGCAAGTTTATCCACCCGGGTTTTCATCTCAGCAGAATCGGCAGTGGATGGCTTTGCATCAAAAACAACAAATTCAAATGATCGGGTTTCTTCCAGGTTTTTAAACCGGAATTGATTTTCGTTGTAATAATCATTATAATCTTCATCACCTAGCTTTACCTGAGCATCATTAACAGATGAATAAGGCAATGCAATATATTTGAAACTGGCCAGCTTATTACGCTGAGTATAATCTTCGCGGGCTTCAAGAGAAGTTACGTAAACACTATTTTTTATTAGGTTATTATATTTCTGAGAAAGGCGATCCTGACGTAAAGAAATCAGGAAAGCTCCCCACTGCTGACGTCCCGGACTTGCTGGATCCTGCGTATCAACACTTGCAAGGAAAGCATTTAGCTGAGCCCTGTCAATTGCGCCGGTCTGCGGATTTCCAAATGCCTGAGCTACCTGCGGGTGCGGGTTCTTACCGGTAATCATATCGTTCAGTTCGTTCTTACTGATCTCCATACCAAGACGCTTAAATTCTTTACCCATGAGTATCTCGGAAACTGACTGGTTCCAGGAATTTTCAATCACATACGAATTCATTTGAGCATTCAGATCAGACTGACCCGTTTGTTGTTTAAGGTTATTGGTATTCTGCTCTACTTTGATATTAAACTCATCAATAGAAATTTTTTCTCCCGCAACTTCACCGACCACATTTTGACTCTGTTGCCACAAAGGGCCACCTGAACTAACTACATCAGTAACTAAAAATGCCACAATTGCCAAACCAATAGCTCCAATAAGGATAAATCCTGCACGGTTTCGCAAAAAACTCATTATTCCCATATGTATTCTAACTTATATTATTTGAGTTAATACTTAATATTATCATCTTAGCCTACTCCTAATAACCTCTTTCTCAAAAGGAGGCGCAAGATACAGTTTTTAGAAAATTAATAATGAAAATTGTTGCTCATAAAAGTTATTTATGGTCTATTTTCCCGAGGATATATCAAAGTTGCCGGTAGATTGAGTGATTTCATAATAACTGAAATCTTCTTTTGCCCAAAAACTTGAACCATAAATAGTTTGATTATTCGTAATGATAGACACCAGCTTGTTACTGTAACACCTTCTGGTGTTTTGATCCCATATCAGTTCCTCTGATTTAAATGTTTCACCTTTAGTGGTTTTAACCACCACATTTTTTCTAAGTTCCACAACCTTTTCATTTTGCCGCTGAATAGCGTTGTCTGATGTAATCCGTGTAGTTTCCTGAAGCAAATCATCATACATAATTACGGTAACGCCCTTTTTCATTTCATAATAGGGCTTAACAGTTTTGTAATTTAACAGCTCGGGAGTAATTAATTTGGCTTTTACGTTAGCTGAGTCGCTATAAATAATTTCTACTCCGGTAGATTTATCAACAGAATCGACTACGCTTTTCGAAGTTATTTTTTCAACATCTTTGAGGTCGTTTTCACAGGCTGAAACTAAAACAACTAAGAGAAGTAACAGGGTGTTATATATTCGGGCAAGCATTAGTCATACTTAGGTCGTACAACCCTTTTGTCATTCAGCGTAAATCCAATATGGAAATTCATATAACGTTCCCGAATCAGGTTATTGTTTTGTGTTCCCCGCTGTCCCGCTTCTGCTGAAAGGTTGATTTGATAAAAAGAAGCACGTGTAGCCTGAAGCGGAAATCCAAAACCAAAAGTTAAGGCATACTGATTAATATTATTATTTTTTACTTGAATGGGTGTTTTATCATATTTAACGCCCAGCCTGTACTCAATTAATTTAAAGTAGTTTGTTACATCAGTCGGATCAGGTGTAAACTGGCCACCTACAGCGACGCCATAACTATTATTTAAACCAGAATTATTAACTCCATCGCGAAAGCTTGACCAGTTAGCATAGTTAAAATCTGCACCAAACAGCCAATAGCTGCTTCTTTCAACAACAAACCCAAATGAATGGGTCATGGGCAGGTTTAGTTTCCTTTCAACCCCTTGTGATAAAAAGATAGTATCAAGAGCACCGGTCTCTTCCTTACTGCCAGGAATTACCCGGTAATTTGTGGCAACAGTAGAGTTTGTAGAATTTACCTTACTTCCGGAATTACCTGAATACCCGATTACTAATTTGTTTTTTGAAGAAAGGTTTGTAAAGTATTGAATACCGAAATCATATGTTAGCCCGCCTACGCTGGTACTATTTTCTACCCTTGAATACAGGGCAGAAAAATCGTCAGGAAACTCGGTTGATCTATCTTGTTTAAGTTTACCAAAAAGGTAGCTCAAATTTGCTCCTACACTAATATGCTTTCCCAACTGGTATCCATATCCAAGATGAGCCTTTGAAAGTCCGCCGTCTCCCCCATAAATATAATCCACGTCAGTGGTGTCAATTTTAGTTGGAATCCTGTATTTGTAGCCCAGCTCACTATATGGTAAAAGCCCAAAGCTTAACCCGGATTTTGCACTAACAGGAACCGCGAAAGCAATATGACTGATGGAAGAATTAAAGCCTGTTTCTGAAATACTGTTATTGGAAAGCTGGCGAAGATTAAGCGACTGGCCGATTTCAAATGTAGTTATCTGCACTGCAGAGTATGAAGCAGGATTAGACACATTTATATTTGTATAAGCACCAGGCTTGCGTAATCCCATTGAAATACCTCCCATTGCCCTGCTGTGCGGCAATATAGCCTGCTTTAAATCTCCTAACCCAAATTGCGAATACGGAGAGCTGGTAGTGGTTTGTGCCATCCCGTTAAGGCTGGTAAGAATTATGAAAGCAAAGAAGAAAAGTCTGAAAAATTTAATCATTATAATGATGTATAACTTCGTTTAAACCAATAAGAACTAAAGCAGGTTCGGTTTCTACAATGGGGGCAAAGATGCTATTTTTCAACCGTGTATCAAAAAAATTAGCATCACCACCGCAAAGTAAAACCTGCAGGCCTGGATAAGCCGCGACATACTTATTTATAAATCCTAATACTTCCTGAAAAGCACCTTCAAGAACTCCTGATAATATTGAATTTACGGTATCGGCACCCTGCCAGCCTGTAAAATCATTATTTAAATTCACTAACGGCAGCCTATCTGTAAAAGTATGAAGAGCCTTTAGCCGCATATTTAAGCCCGGTGAAATGCTTCCTCCTGAATATTGTCCTCCCCCTGTAATTGCATCCATTGTAATGCAGGTGCCGCAATCTATTACCAGTACATTTTTATTTTTATAAAACTGCATAGCACCTATTACGCCTGCAAGCCGGTCTAATCCAAGGGTTTCGGGCGTTTTATAATTAATTTTAACTGATGCCGGATAGCGATGTGAAAATTGGATTAACGTGGTATCTCTTTCGAGTAATTTCAAAAATTCCTCATTTTTTGTAACTGAAGATAGAATACTGGTAGTAATATGAAATTCTTTTATCAGTTCGTAAATCCTTTTTTCGGTAAGCTGTACAGCTTCGTGGTATATTAGCTGGCGATCGCGAAAAACAGCGATTTTTGTCCTGCTATTCCCCATGTCTATTACCAAGTTAGACATCAGGCATTCACAGTATTTAAGATTGATTCAAAGATCGCCAGACCATCCTGGTTGCCAAGTATTGCATCTGCTGCACGCTCTGGATGTGGCATCATTCCAAATACGTTCCGGTTTTTATTACATACACCTGCTATATTTAGAAGCGAGCCATTTGGGCAGGCTTCTGCAGTTATATTACCATTCTCATCACAATACCTGAATAAGATCTGATCATTATCCTCCAAATTTTTTAATGTGTCCGGATCAGCAAAATAATTTCCTTCACCATGGGCAATAGGAATTTTAAGAACTTGATCAGGTAACAATGACGACGTAAGTAACGAGTTAGTTGTATCAGGTTTAAGGTGAATATTTTTACATATAAATTTTCGGTTGGGATTATGCAAAAGAGCCCCTGGCACAAGCCCCGCTTCAGCAAGTATCTGGAAGCCATTACAAATACCTAATACATTGCCTCCGCTTCCTGCAAAACGAATAATTTCCTGCATAATGGGAGAAAAACGGGCAATTGCACCGGACCTCAGGTAATCACCAAAAGAAAATCCGCCGGGCAATACAATAAAATCTGCCCCTTCCAAGTCATGATCTTTATGCCATAGACGTACAACTTCCTGACTCATTATCTTTTCTAACGTATAGATAATGTCTTCATCGCAGTTAGATCCGGGGAAAATTACAACTCCAAATTTCATCGAATAATTTTGTTTTTCTATAATCAATAACCGGCTGGCTTACAAAGTCCCATGCTAATTACAGCTGCCATTCGGAACAATTTATTGAGACAAAGCTATTTATTTTTTAGATGTACCGGGAATGTTAACTGTTAAAAAAGGTTAAAGAGGATTTAATACACTTGAAAATAAATTATTGACCCGGTTAGAATAACAAACAATCCTTCATAAAACCATCTTTTACTCGCATTAAGAAAATAATATGCCATTAATACAGCTCCCGATGGAATACACAGCAGAAAGTGATATATCGGATGATCGCTTTTTAGATAAAACGAAACTACAGCGATCAGGAAGATGAAAAACAATAACTGAAATGACTTACGCACCTGAACAAAGCTTCTAAAAAACTTCCCTCTGAGATGATAAACACCTAATATAACTATGGGTATAATGGGTATCAGAACCAGGTAATCATAAATATTAATATCAAATTTTGTTGGGAACCGACTGGTAAGGGGTAGCCAGATATTATAAAATTTGGTTAACGAATTATTCCAGTAATAAAACACGGCAATAAAAAAGAATACGGTAGCGAATCCTAATATTCCCGCTACCCACTCCCGCCAATTAAATGCTCTAAAGATCAGCAAGCATATCCAAAGAGTTAACAGCATGGCTATAAACGGAAAATATATAATAGTTCCGACACCTATTATTATACCACAGTCATACATGATAGACATAGCATAACCCTGTTTATAAATCCCCAGGAAGAGATCTATCATCCAGATCAATAAAAAATTACAAATAAGAGCAGGGCTTAATACTAAAAATGGTACCAGTAGGCAGGATGATGTGATGTACATCAGCCCTGGTAAAAATGTAGGCTTACCTAATAAATTATGCTTGTTAATTATCCGGTTAAACAACATGGCCTGAATAACGCTTATTACGAAGGCTATCAGAATATTCTCCTCCGTTGTAAATGAATTTTCTAAAGGAATGGCAATAAGAAGCTTTGCAAAAGGCTCAATAAACTCAAAACTAAGGTTCGCAGGCAACTCTATAAAAACACCTATCCTCAGGATCATGGCAACTATAACCAGCAGGAAGAGATTTAAAGGATTAAGTGTTCTGAAAAAATTGATCATATTACCTTTAGCCGATTATTAAACAATAATAAGATAAAAGGTTTGATCAGGAAAATTGATGTAACTGAATAGTTCTCTGTCGCTATGCAAGTCTAAGGCCTGCCCTGGAATACTATGATTCTAAAATGCTGCTAATTAATTAGCAAACCGTTTGATCAGACCATCCACAATAGCAGAAGTTTCATCAGGAAATACAGCTTTAACGGTAAACGGATCATTTAGCCATTTACGAAGTCCGGGTATAAGTGTATTATCCAAATTATAAAGCACCGGAACTCCTAATCTTTTTATAGCTTCTGCATTACAAAGTTGCTCATACTGATATTTCATCGGGATAACAAATACTTTCTTACCCAAATAAAGAGCCTCAGATGGTCCTTCAAATCCACCCCCCGTTAACACACCATGGCAATTTGCCAGACTGGTATTATATTGCTCATTATTTATCGGGCTCACTTTCACATTGGTATCGGTGTAACATTGTTTCGCATGCTTAGAAAATACTTCAAACTTAACTTCAGGAAGTTTCTTAAAATAACTTAATAATAAGCGATCATCGTAAGCAGGAAGATATACGGTAATATGCCCGAAGTCCTGGGGATGCAGCATTCTGATCTCACTTCGTATTACCGGCGTATGAATAAAATCATCATATCTGTCAAAATGAAAACCTATATGATGAGTAGAAGGAGCATAATGTTTAAAAATCCACTCAGCCCAGTGAAAAGATTCTGCCGGCCTTGGAGTATTCTTAGATAGAAATGAAGCCTGGTGACTTAGCGAAACGCTGGGAATATTACTGAGTTTGCAAGCCCATGCGGTAACCGGTTCAAAATCGTTAATAATCAGATCGTATTTCTTTAACGGGAGGGTTTTAATATCCTTGCGTAATCTCCGCAGGTCCATCACTTTGTATGTTTTCCAATGATCTACTGAGCCTTTTTTTCCGAAAATAAAGCTAAACCCATGAAATCGATACGCTATAGGCTGGGTTATATTAACATCAGCCTGAGTACCACTCATAACCAGGTCCAGCTCTCCATATTGCTGTAGCAAAGGGACTATTTCCCTGGCCCTGCTGATGTGCCCGTTACCCGTACCCTGTATGGCATACAAAATTCTCATTTAAAAAAGCTGTGAGTATTCTGATTTTTAGGTTTCATTCGACGAATATCTAGTTTTTAAACTTAATAAATCTTTTTAAGCCGTTTCTGTTTTCATATGATCGAACAGAAATTTCACATTCAGCATTTCATTAAGATCGATATCTTCATCTTCCGTATTTACGCTATCATCAATAACGTGCTGATAAATGCTCCATTGTCCGTGATTATATTCCAGGGACGTAAGATTTTCCACCCAATCACCTGAGTTTAAATAAGTCACTGAGCCATTCCCGGTTTCTATTATTCGTATTTCAGGTTGGTGGATGTGTCCGCAAATCACATATTCATAGCCCTTTTCAGCCGCCAGCTCAGCCGCCGTAAGTTCAAATTTATTGATAAATTTTACAGCATCTTTAAACCGTGCTTTTATCTTTTTAGAAAAGCTCATCTTCTCTTTCCCAATCAGCTGCATACACCAGTTAATAAATCTGTTTAAAAGAATTAAAGTGTCATATCCGGTGGCTCCAAGTTTGGCCAGCCACTTGGAATGCTGCATGGTAACGTCAAAAATATCCCCATGAAATATCCATGCTTTCTTCTCATCTACAGGTAATACCAGTTTGTTCAATAACTTTAATGAACCCATGTTAAAATCAGCAAATTTTCTGAGCATTTCATCATGATTACCTGTAATATAATATACAGGCACTCCCTCTGTGCTAAATTTTAAAATACGACGAACAACTTTCATGTGGCTTTCGGGCCAGTAGCTTTTGCTGAACTGCCAGATATCAATAATATCACCGTTCAGTATTAGAATTTGGGGTTTTATGCTTTTTAAATAACGGAGGAGTTCCTTTGCATGGCAGCCGTAAGTGCCAAGATGTATATCAGAAACAACAACAATTTCTACCTCTCTTTTTTGCATGAGTCTCTAAAGGAGAAGCTTATGCCGGTCAATCTTCTTCCTCTTCCACGGTCAGTTCATACGGTCCAAACCAAATAAAGCCCAGTATAACGGTTACCAGCAAAAGAAATAGAATATATATTAACATACCACCATGCTTTTCTCTTAGACGAAAATAGATTCAGAATGTTACGTAAACATTAAAGTTATGTAATGTTTGATAATCAGGCTGATATCCC
Source organism: Sphingobacteriaceae bacterium (assembly GCA_035575925.1). GTDB lineage: Bacteria > Bacteroidota > Bacteroidia > Sphingobacteriales > Sphingobacteriaceae > DASWTL01. The sequence goes on along the minus strand of DATLXK010000001.1, from coordinate 13,951 downwards.
TGATCTGATCCTGTTTAACTGGTGGATATGATGACGTGTATGAATGTCTATAAACCTCAGCCAATGGCGGGCATTCAGAGGGCCTAAACGCGGATGAGAAATCTTCCGATCAGGTGATGCGTTTTGTATTTTCCGACAGATCTCATCAAATCGTTCAGAAAATCTTATCATCTGATTTTTAGCCTCTTCCCTGGAAATGTGGTTTACCATAGAAGCAATACGCTCTGGGGCTATTAATCGTCCGGGGGGAAATCTCCCTGCCAGCATAATAAGCCATACCTTCCAGTGTAACCGGCGACTATCTAATTTGGCTGTACCATTTATGCATTTTTCAATTGATATGAGTGAAAGTTTATTTACATCGATAATGTGAGAGTATAATTGAGCATAAGACCACCCGCCATAAATTGGCACTTTTTGAAAATCCTCATCCGAAACTTCCTTTAACAGGTTTTTATAAACAGACAAACCTTTCTGTACAGACAGAACAATTCCCCTCAAACTCATAAAATAGTCATTAACTGTTCAAAATTCAAGACCTGGTGTACTATGTCCTGAGGTTTTTCTTTATTTAGCGGATTGAAGTATATCGCTTCAATTCCAAAATTTAAAGCACCACGGATATCGGCTTCAATACTATCTCCTATCATCAGGCTATGATCCTTTCTCGCCTTTGCAATGTGTAATGCGTGCTCAAAAATAGCTTTATCAGGTTTATGCACTCCCACTACTTCTGATATAACAACATTTTTAAAATACAGGCTCAGGTTAGTAAGCTTAACCTTCATTTCTGTTGATTCTTTAAATCCGTTAGAAATTAAATGTAACTGATATTTTTCATATAAATAAGTTAACGTTTCGTGTACTTGTGGAAACAAGTTTGTTTTGGTAGGACAAATACGAACATAATCATCCTCGAAATTTAAAGGTATCAGTTCAGGATCTATTCCCAGATCCGTAAAGGTTTTTTTGAACCGCGCCTGCCTCAGATAATCTTTAGAGATTTTTCCCAAATGATAATCTGCCCAAAGGCTGTGATTATTTGTGGTGTAGGTTTCAATAAAATGATCTGGAGAATGAAGTCCAAAAGCCTGTAGCTTATAAGAATGAAATAATTCATGCAAAGTTTCCTCGGCATTTCTATCAAAATCCCAAATGGTATGGTCAAGATCAAAAAAAATATGCCTAAAGCGATTTTTCATCCACTAATTAAGTTTTTCAATAATTGATCTAAGTGGTTTTATTCTTGTATTCAACATTTTTCTCAAATGTAAGATCGCCGGCATCTCCTAAACTGGTACAATTTACGCTTTGGTCATCATTTTTCATCAATAATACTGTCCATCAACAAAATAATTGTTGCTTTAATATTATTCAAGAGTTAAAGTTATCCCAAATTTAATTAAAACTCTGTGTAAGTTATTACAGAAGAAAATAGCTGCTCTGCAATGTAAGTTCTTCTGAATATTTTGAAAAGACCTCTCTCAATAATCTGAGGCCATAAATTAATATGCTTCCCTGCAGATTAAAATAAATTAACATAACCATAATAAATTATATGTTTAAACGTCTTATTAAGGAACATTTGTTTTTTAATGTTTATTTAAATAAGGTTTGATTCGGAGGGGCCACGGGTTGGTCCCTCTTGTTTTTTATTTGTTTACGTGAATGTTTCCTCCCTGAGTTATTATCTTTACACTCTTCATGGAATTCAAATTAACATCTGAATATCAACCTACCGGTGATCAACCGGAGGCCATAAAACAACTTACTGAAGGAGTGCTTAGAGATGAGCATTATCAAACCTTACTCGGCGTTACAGGGTCAGGAAAAACATTTACCATTGCAAATGTTATTCAGCAAACACAAAAACCTACTTTAATACTCAGTCATAATAAAACACTTGCTGCGCAGCTGTATGGTGAATTTAAGCAGTTCTTCCCCGAAAATGCTGTAAACTATTTTGTTTCCTATTATGATTATTATCAGCCCGAAGCATACCTTCCTACAACAAATACTTATATAGAAAAAGATCTGCAGATCAATGAAGAGATTGAAAAACTTCGCCTGCGCACTACTTCCTCTTTAATGTCAGGCAGAAGAGATGTGATCGTTGTTTCTTCCATTTCTTGTATTTATGGTATGGGAAACCCCGAAGATTTTTCTAATTCAATATTCCGTTTTGCTATTGGAACACGTATCAGCAGAAATGCGTTTTTACACCGGCTGGTAGAGATTCTTTACTCCCGGACTACAGCGGATTTTAGAAGGGGAACATTTCGTGTAAAGGGAGATACTGTGGATATTTATCCTGCATATATGGATTATGCTTATCGTGTATCTTTTTTTGGGGATGATATTGAAGAACTGACAACCATTGATCCGGCAACAGGAAAAACCATGGAGAAAATGACTCACATGGCCATTTTCCCGGCCAACTTGTTTGTTACACCAAAAGAACGTTTTAACCAGTCTGTCTGGTCCATACAAGAAGAGCTGGAAGCCAGGAAGGAGCAGTTTGTAGGAGATCAAAGATTTTTGGAAGCAAAGAGGTTAGAAGAAAGGGTGAACTATGACCTGGAGATGATGAGGGAATTGGGTTATTGTAGTGGAATAGAAAATTATTCGCGATTTTTTGATGGGCGGAGTCCCGGAATGAGGCCATTCTGTCTCCTGGATTACTTCCCTAAAGATTATTTGATGGTAATTGATGAAAGTCATGCAACGGTGCCCCAAATCAGGGCTATGTATGGAGGCGATCGCTCACGCAAACTTGCTTTGGTTGATTACGGATTCCGTTTACCCGCCGCATTAGATAATCGGCCATTGAATTTTAATGAATTTGAAAAACTAGCTCCTCAAACTATTTATGTAAGCGCCACTCCCGGGGATTATGAGCTGGAACAAACCGAAGGCGTTGTAGTTGAACAGGTTATAAGACCCACGGGGCTTTTGGATCCTGTAATCGATATACGTCCCGTTATAAACCAGGTTGATGATCTTCTTGATGAAATAGACAAAACCGTAAAAATGGGCGATCGGGTATTAGTTACTACATTAACTAAACGCATGTCCGAAGAGCTTACCAAATATATGGACAGGTTGGGAATTAAAGTCCGCTATATACATTCTGAGGTTAAAACCCTGGAAAGGGTTGAAATATTACGGGGGCTTAGATTAGGTGAATTTGATGTACTTGTGGGTATCAATCTGCTAAGGGAAGGGCTCGATCTCCCTGAAGTATCACTGGTTGCTATTTTGGATGCCGATAAGGAAGGATTTTTACGCTCAGAAAGATCTCTCATTCAAACTATTGGCCGTGCTGCCAGAAATGATCGAGGAAGGGTTATTATGTATGCTGATAAAATTACCGAAAGCATGCGCATCACCATAGAGGAGACAGACCGCCGCAGAGATAAACAAATGGCCTATAACCAAGAACACGGAATTATACCAAAAACTATTGGCAAGAGCAGGGAAGCCATCATAGAGCAAACATCTGTTATGGATTTTAAAGGCGGCGTACAAAAAGCTTATGTTGAAAAAGAAATGATTGATTCTTTGGCAGCTGATCCGATTGTGCAGTATATGACCAAACCAGAGCTCCAGAAATCCATTGATAAAACCAAGAAAGACATGGTGGCAGCAGCAAAGGACATGGACTTTTTAGCCGCAGCTAAATTAAGGGATGAAATGTTTGCCCTTGAAAAAGTGATGGAAGAACGATTTAAATAAATCTAGAGTTTCTCAATAAGACAAACAGCATAAGCTGCTACTCCCTCTTCCCTTCCTATAAAACCCATTTTTTCATTCGTCGTGGCTTTTATAGAAATATCTTCCACATCCATACTTGCAGCAAGAGCAATATTTTGTTTCATTTGAGGCACGTGAGGATTAATTTTAGGTGCTTCAAGACAGATCATTGCATCAATATTGCCAGGCTGCCAGCCTTTTTCTTTAAGTAGTTTTATACATTCTTTCAGAAGTATAAGGCTGCTGATACCCTTCCATCGGGAATCCGTGTTTGAAAAATGATAGCCAATATCGCGAAGATTTGCAGCTCCTAAAAGAGCGTCGCACACAGCATGTACCAGAACATCTGCATCTGAATGACCGTAAGCTCCGGCATGATAATCAAGCTTTACGCCTCCCATTATAAACGGATGGTTCTCTCTAAATTCATGAACATCAAACCCAAAGCCTACTTTTATTTTCACTTAGGTTTACTGTTGGGGAAATTAAATACAAGCGAGAAGCGCAATGTATTTGCTAAAGGGCTTTTTTGCTGATTTGCCATCAGATAAGCAAAATCAAGATTGAATATATTGTATTTTAAACCCAGTCCTACTGAAAGATACTGACGATTTCCTTTGGTAGGATGCTCATAAAAATATCCGCTGCGTAATGCAAATTGTTTATTATATACATATTCAGCTCCTAATGAATAGTTTACCTCATGAAATTCCTCACTAAATCCACCGGGAGCATCAGCAAACGAACCAAAAATACCTGCTGGCACAGAACGATCAGGATCTTTTCCATCTATTATTTTTCCACTTGCATCCCGTTCAGGAGAAGTGGGAACCAGAAGTTTATTAATATCCAATGCAACAGTAAACTGACTGAGATCATCAATCATTAACGTGGTTGCACCGCCAATTTTCATATTGGTTGGAAGAAAATATTTCTGGCCTCCCTGAGCATAACTCATTTTTGTACCGATATTTGAAATATTAGCACCAAAGGCTACTTCAGCGTCTTTTCCAAATAATACTGTTTGATTTTTTACATACCCTGAGATATCAGCAGCAAGTGCTGTCGCGGGCTTCCTGTCTTGTCCGCTGAAAAATTGTCCGCTGCTAAGGCTCGAGCGGATATATCGCACAGCTGTTCCAAGAGAAAAATTTTCGCCGAATTTTCTGGAGAAAGTTCCATCAATAGCAAATTCATTAGGATTGTACGTTCCCAGATCGGTTTGGTTTGCGTCTACAAGTTGAATATCTCCATAAGAGAAATAGCGCAGGGAGGCACCTACCGTGTTACGCGAATCCAATCGGTAATAACCTGTTAAATAAGCCAGATCCACGTCCGAAAATACCCTTCTTAACCACGGTGTATACGATATGGCTGCGCCTGTAGTGTTTTCTAAATAAGCTAACTTGGCAGGATTCCAATGAATAGAATTAATATCCGGCGAAGTTGCAGCGCCTGCATCACCCATAGCGGCAGAACGGGCATCTGGCGAAACCAGCAAAAAAGGTACAGCTGAATTAATATTATTTGATCGTTTGCCGTCTGTTTGCGTACCTGGAGCAACAGTTTGACCATATCCCTGTGAGCAGATAAATACTCCTAAGGTAAGATAATACAGAAATAATTTATTAAGCCTCATAAGATGATAATAAACTTAAATGTTAAAATTACACTTATTATTGTTAAAACAACAACTATTTTCTAACGAATAAAAATTCTTGTGCCAAAGGATAAATTGTTTTTATCAAAGTTTTAATGTCTAAATATGTGGTTTCAAATAATTATCTATACCACAGGTAATGAACTGGTAATGTCGGGCTTAAAAAAAATATTTTTATATATCAAAACATTGCAATAAAATAAAAATCACGGCGTTTTTCAGGTTTGGGATTTTAAAATCTAAACTGTTTGTAACTCTTTTAATCCTTTTTCGTTTTAACAGTTAGAATTCAACATCGTTTGACATACAAAACAGGTTGTCATATTATAAGAAATATAGTAGTTTTAGCAAAAAATGATCATTTATAACATCGAATGAAAAGAATATCACTAATATTTACATTTTGCTTATTAGCACTGGGCATATTAGGTACAGCCTGTAAGAAACAAAGGTCTTCAAAAACTGCCATGCTTTATAACGATAAATATAATGGTGGCTTTGAAGTAGCAAAAAAGCCAAAGATGGGCCCCGGACCAGGCCTTATTGCTATTGAGGGAGGAACCTTTGTAATGGGTGGAAGCCTGAACCAGGATCTGGCTTATGAATATGACAATGTTCGCAGAAGAGTAACTGTTGCGTCATTTTATATGGATGAAACTGAAATTTCAAACGTAGATTGGTTGGAATACCTGTATTGGATTAGACGTAGCTTTCCAACCGATTATCAATATTATTATGAGGCACTACCTGATACCCTGGTATGGCGTCGTCCTTTATCTTACAATGAACCGTATGTAAATAACTACCTGCGGCACCCTGCATTTAAAGATTACCCCGTAGTAGGCGTCACCTGGGAACAAGCCAATCAATATGCTGAATGGCGTACAGATCGTGTAAATGAAGAAATTCTACGTAGCAGAGGAGTTCTTGCCAGTTATAAGCAGGTTGCCGGCGGTGGTAATGGAACTGCAGCTACAACAACTACTACTTCAACCGACCCTTTTAATACTGATATCTATTTAAATGGGCAATATGCAGGTGAAGGCGGCAAGAAAATGCCTAAAGATTTAAATCCTAATCCAACCAGTGAAGCGGTATCTGCCAATGGAAAAGCACGTCGACCAGTTAGAATGGAAGACGGGGTTTTAAAGCAGCCCTACCGGTTACCTACAGAAGCGGAATGGGAATACGCGTCGTTATCCCTGATAGGCAATACTGAATATGAGAATATTTCAGATGGCAAGATTTATCCATGGAATGGTCTTGGAGTCCGGTCGGCAAAAAAACGCAACCAAGGCATGATTCTGGGTAACTTTAAACGTGGTGAAGGTGATAACATGGGTACTGGAGGATACCTGAATGACAAGGCGGATATAACTGCCCCGGTTGTTAGTTATCTGCCTAATGATTTTGGCTTGTATAATATGGGAGGTAATGTAAATGAATGGACGGCGGATGTGTACAGGAAGCTGACATTTGAAGATTTTGAAGACTTTAATCCCTTCCGTGGAAATGAATATGTTAATAAGCAATTAGCAGATAAGACTACAGGAAAATACTCTAAAGATAAGTATGGTCGTTCTGTAAAAGAGAAAGCCCCATCCGGAAAAAAACAAACCTGGGCCGAATTACAGCAAGGACAGGTAGATAGTGTAAAAGCTAATTCTGCGATAGCCGGAAAACCTTATAATCCGGATTTCCGTGGTCATCTGGATACGGTAAATGCTAATTTATATGGAGTTACAACTTTGGTAAATGATCGCTCACGTGTATTTAAAGGCGGATCCTGGAATGACAGGGCTTACTGGTTAAACCCAGCTACCAGGCGCTATTTGCAACAGGATGAATCGACAGCAGAAATAGGGTTTCGTTGCGCTATGACCTTAGTTGGTGCTCCAGAGATTAGCAGTAAAGGAAAACCTCAATTTAAACAGCCTAAGTCCAGAGCTCCCAGAAAATCGAAGTAATATATCAATTAGAATAAGGGCACTCGAATGCCCTTATTTGTTTTAATGCTTTATTTCAGAGAAATCAATTCCACACTTACAACCCTGTCCACAACCTGCTTTAGGCTTAACATGTCTATAAAAAATCCGTGAAACATAAATTAATGCCAGCAGGAATATAACAATCAATAAAATTTCCTGTAATCCCATTTATTCAAAGGTAAAAATATTTAACGTATAAATTTCAGGTAAATTTCAGCATAGGAACTGTTTGATACAAAAAAGGCGTACCTTTGCAAAAAATTTCTAAGCCTATTTTTAATGCAAAAAATAAGAAATATTGCGATTATCGCACACGTTGACCATGGTAAAACCACGCTGGTAGACAAAATTTTACACAGTTGTTCTATTTTTCGGGATAATCAGGAAACCGGTGAACTTATTCTGGATAATAACGACCTAGAACGGGAGCGTGGGATAACCATTGTTTCTAAAAATGTTTCGGTACAATATAAAGATGTAAAGATCAATATTATTGACACACCGGGTCACGCGGATTTTGGCGGCGAGGTAGAGCGGGTTCTTAAAATGGCAGATGGAGTACTTTTACTTTGCGATGCTTTTGAAGGTGCGATGCCTCAAACACGTTTTGTAACGCAAAAAGCGCTCGCATTAGGCTTAAAACCCATTGTTGTTGTAAATAAGGTAGACAAAGAGAATTGCCGTCCTGAAGAGGTTTATGAGCAGATCTTTGAATTATTCTTTAACCTGGGAGCTACAGAAGATCAACTTGATTTTGAAGTGATATATGGTTCTTCCAAACAGGGATGGATGAGTACTGACTGGAAGACACCGACCCAGGACATTTTTCCTTTAATGGATGCAATTCTTGCCAATATCCCTCCGGCACCTGTAAGTGAAGGAACACTTCAAATGCAGATTACTTCATTGGACTATTCTTCTTTTGTCGGACGTATCGCTATCGGAAGGGTAGCACGTGGTGTTATAAAAGAAAACATGCCAGTTTCATTGGTTAAGCGTGATGGTAAAATTCAAAAATCACGTATTAAAGAGCTTTACACCTTTGAAGGATTAGGAAAAGTAAAAGTTCAGGAAGTTAGCTCCGGAGATATTTGTGCAGTAGTAGGCATTGAAGGTTTTGACATAGGCGATACAATTGCAGATTTTGAGAAACCTGAGCAATTAGAGGTAATTCATATTGATGAGCCTACCATGAATATGCTTTTCACAATTAACAATTCTCCCTTCTTTGGTAAAGAAGGAAAGTTTGTTACTTCTCAGCGTCTGCGCGAGCGTTTATTCAAAGAGATGGAGAAAAATCTTGCGCTAAAGGTTTTAGAGACCGAATCTCCTGATTCTTATCTGGTATATGGTCGTGGTATCCTTCACTTATCTGTATTAATTGAAACCATGCGTCGTGAAGGATATGAATTGCAGGTAGGCCAACCTCAGGTTATTGTAAAAGAAATTGACGGCGAAAAATGTGAACCGGTGGAAACTTTAATTGTCGATGTTCCTGGTGAGGTATCTGGAAAAGTAATCGAATTAGTTACACAACGTAAAGGCGACCTTCTTGTGATGGAGCCAAAAGGGGATTTGCAACATCTTGAGTTTGAAATTCCTGCACGTGGAATTATTGGTTTAAGAAACAATGTGTTAACTGCTACGGCCGGAGAAGCTATTATGGCCCATCGTTTTAAGTCATATGAGCCTTGGAAAGGTACTATTCCCGGAAGGACCAATGGCGTACTGGTATCCATGGAAAAGGGACAAACAACGGCTTATTCAATTGATAAATTACAGGATAGAGGTCGTTTTTTTGTAGATCCGGGTGTGGATGTGTATGAAGGGCAGATTATGGGCGAACATATCCGTGATAATGACTTGGTTATTAATCTGGTAAAGGGAAAAGCTTTAACCAATATGCGGGCATCTGGTACAGATGATAATACACGTATTGCTCCGGCTCTTAAATTTTCATTAGAAGAAGCAATGGAATATATCCAAGCTGATGAATATATCGAGATCACACCTAAAAGCATGCGTTTACGTAAAATCTACCTGTCAGAAAATGAACGAAAGATTAATTCAAAGAAGTTTGTAAATCAATAATATTCATACTATATATTCGCTAAGGGCTCAACTATTCTGAGCCTTTTTTTTATACTTTAAGTTTTAAATACTTACGGATATCAAAACCTGTAATCTCGTTGTAAAGACTCATATAGCATATTGACAAGTGCTTATTAAATTTTGTCACCTCGACGAAGGAGAGGTATCGCCACGTGGAATGCCAAATTTCTGTCTTGGTCTGTAACCGACCGCTCTTCAGGCCAGATTTCTCCCCAAGGTCGAAATGATAAAAACGCACATCCCTTACCAGTTTTGTCACCTCGGCGAATGAGAGGTCTTGCCTTTTGCTAAGGCTTTAAATCCCAATTTAAAGCCCCACTCCCAGGAATAGATTTCTCCCGATGCCGAAATGACGAAGCGTACTAAACTTAAAAGCAAATTTTATCTAAGTTTGCCTGTAATGAGAGTGCCCGCTATTCCGGGATTTGATCCGGAAGCTTTTCAGAAATATTTTAAAAATACCGGATGGCTTATGCTGGGCAAAATCCTGAGCATGATCGTCGGGTTTCTTATTGCCCGTCATTTGGGTCCGGTTTCTTTTGGGGATCTGGGCTTTGCTGAAGCTTTAACTGCTATTATTGCTGCAATCGGAACACTTGGCTTAGACAGCTTCATTATCAGGGAAATTATCCATGATCCGGGCAACCGCCACGAAATATTAGGAACTTCCTTTTGGTTACGTATTGGTATAAATATTATTCTTGTACCCCTATCAATTCTTATATACCTGTTTTATCACAATCTTTCTACAATCCCCGGCACCGATTTAACTTTAATAGTGTCGTTGCTCTCCATTGCTTCATTTTTTAAGTCGTTTAATGTAATTGATTCTTATTTTCAGTCGCAGGTGCAATCAAAATATGTAGTTCACATCCAAAATATTTGCTTACTCATTTCTGCGTTGGTTAAAACCACACTTGTTTTACTAAAACTCCCGTTAATTTATTTCGCTTTAGCGCTAGTTTTAGATGGTTTGATGCTTGCCTCAGGGCTCATGTTAATTTATCATAGAAAACAACAAAACCTGTTGGCTTGGAGTTTTAGCCGGAAGAGAGCAAAAACCCTCATATCTCAATCATGGCCCCTGATTGTCTCTGCAGTTATGGTATCCATCTACCTAAAGATTGATCTGGTTATGCTAAAACAACTCGGCAGCAAGCAGGTGGGAATTTATTATGCAGCTGCAAAGATCAGCGAATCCTGGTATTTTATACCGGTAGCCATTATTACTTCCGTTTTTCCGGCAATAATCCATGCCCGAAAGAATGATATTGATCGATATCACAAGCGGCTTCAAAACCTTTATGATCTTCTTATTGGCATTAGTTTGCCAGTTGCAATATTGATCAGTTTTTGGGCACAAGATCTCATAACATTAATCTACGGAGATCAGTACCATGGTGCGGGAACTATACTATCCATCCACATTTGGTCCGGAATTTTTGTTTTTTACGGCAGTGCCAGCAGCCAGTATCTTTTGGCCGAAGGATATACGTTTATTACATTTCTGCGAACTTCCATGGGTGCTGTAATAAATGTTGCCTTAAATATTTTTCTAATTCCAATATATGGAGTATTAGGTGCGGCAATAGCAACCCTTATCGCCTATTTTATTGCTACTTTCTTTATATTATTATTTCCTCATACAAGGAAACATGGAATCATGATGTTCAGATCGCTATTTCTAGGTAATATTATTGCAACGTTATCAGCATATCTGAAAAAAAGAAATGGCAGTAAAAATGTATAGTTTTAATGCGTATTCACCACAAGTAACAACATAATGAACATATTAAAATCGCTTGTTAAATCCATTTATCTTCCCTTAAAAAGGCAATATTCTATATCCAGGTTAAAGAGGGCAGCAGGCAAACCTAACTTAAAGATCGTTGTGGGCTCAAGCGATATTTATCAGAAAGGATGGATTCCAACTGAGATTGATTTCCTTAATATGCTTAAAATCAGCGACTGGGAGAATTTTTTTAAGCAAAATTCCGTTGATTCGATAATTGCAGAACATGTTTGGGAACATTTAACACCCGAACAAGGCCTGTTAGCAGCCACCAATTGTTTTAAGTATTTAAAGTCCGCGGGACATTTGCGTATCGCCGTGCCGGACGGGTTTAATCCAAAACAGGAGTATTTAAGTTATGTAAAACCGGGCGGAAGCGGTGCAGGAGCAGATGATCATAAACTATTATATAATTATCAATCCATGACGGAAATGCTGCAGCGTGCAGGGTTTAATGTTAAACTGCTTGAGTTTTTTGATGAGCACGGAAAATTTAATAATGTGCCGTGGGATAAAAAAGATGGCATGGTATGGAGATCTAAAGAGCATGACCCGAGAAATCAAAACGGGGAGTTAAATTATACTTCATTAATAGTTGACGCCATAAAGCCGTGAATAAACCAAACTCACTTTTAAGCTTATTGAAACCGGCAAAGTTGAAAATGATTTTATCATTTGGCATTAAAGGTTATCTGAATGACATAGGCTGGTTCAATAGTTTTCATTCAAAAATGCCTGTTGACCAGAATGGGGCTCCCATACCATGGGTAACTTACTCATTTATCGATTTCATTAAAACCAGAATTAATAGCACTCATCTTATATTTGAATTCGGAAGTGGAAATTCCACTTATTTCTATGCTAAACATGCTTCCAAAGTAGTATCTGTTGAGCACGATAAGCTTTGGATGGAGAAAATAGATCAACAAAAACCGAAAAATTCTGAACTGGTTTTTTGTGAATTAACCATTGATGGGAAATACTGCAGAATGCCACAGCATTATTCTGAAAAATTTCATCTTATTATTGTAGACGGAAGGGATCGAGTGAATTGCTGCAAGCAATGTCTCCCGGCACTTATGGATGACGGTGTTGTAATTCTTGACGACTCAGAGCGGCCTTTATACAAAGAAGGGATAGATTTTCTATTAGAAAACGGCTTTAAAGAATTAACGTTTACCGGAATATCCCCCGGAGTATTTATATATAAAGCAACTTCCGTATTTTACAAACCAAATAATTGTTTGGGAGTTTAAGTTGAGCCATTCTATAAAGAGTTAGCCCATGCAGCAATTTGCCCCTATCGCTTTGTTTGTTTATAACCGGCCGGAACATACACGCAGAACCCTTAAATTTTTGAAAGAGAATCTTCTTGCAGAAGAATCGCGGCTGTTTATTTTTTCTGACGGAGCCCGGCATACAGATCAGCAGGAAAAAGTAAAAGAAGTAAGGGAGATCATAAAAACTGCTGACGGCTTTAAAAGTGTTGAGATTTTTGAACGTCAAACAAACTTCGGACTTGCTGCATCAATTATTGATGGTGTTTCGAAATTAGTAAATGAGTATGATAAAGTGATTGTGTTTGAGGATGACCTTATTACTTCACCATATACTCTTCAGTATTTCAATGATGCATTAACCAGGTTTGCTGACGAAGAAAGAGTAATGCATATTGGTGCTTATATGTATCCGTTAAACCCCCAGGACTTACCCGAAAGTTTCTTTTACCGTGTTGCAACCAGCTGGGGATGGGCTACCTGGAAGCGTGCATGGAAAGAGTTCGAGCCTGATGTAAATGTGTTGATGCGCCAGTTTGATTCAAAAATGATCTCTGAGTTTTCTGTTAACAGAACAATGGACTTTTGGCGGCAGATGCGGCAATATAAATCAGGAAAAAATAATTCATGGGCAATAAGATGGTACGCTTCTATCTTTTTGAAACATGGCCTAACCCTTAATCCTTCACAGTCACTTGTAAATAACATCGGCCATGACGGAACAGGTATCCACTCCGGCATTAATGATATTTACAACGTAGTTATTAATCCTAAACCGATAACCCGGTTTCCTGTTGTTATAGCAGAAGACCCAAGCGCTCATGAGGCCATCAAGCAATTCTTAAAAACGCGTAAAGGAACTCTTATTAATCGGTTCGTGCGGTTTATAAGACAGCATTTGCGCTGATAGCCCCTCCCAATAATTAAAAGCACAATGCATTATAATACTTTGCTTTGTGTGTACTAGCCCCCTAAAGTAATCTATGTAATTATTACTTGGTAGTTTGGTGCTTTATTATTGGTATAGCGCTAGTGTTTTGTTAATTTATGGCCATATTTTAATAATATATCATGAAATTTACTCTAAGAAACGTCTTTCCTTTTTTGATATCTATATTCTTTTCAACATCACTTTTTGCTCAGTCTAATCTAATCTCGGCACTTAATAGCAAAGTTATTCCCCTTAAGACATTGTCTCCTGAAGATAATCTCTCCGACCTTAAGCCATTTATAACACTCCCCAATATCGAGACCAAAAGTTCGGTTTGTTAAGTTAATAATTTGTGATGATTTTCTTTCATTATGCTGCGATTTTGGATAGAGATTCCGCGTATCTGTTATTGGGCGATTGCTTGGTTGTATGATGTGT